>JBIILU010000002.1:0-103251 GCA_044338315.1 Microbacteriaceae bacterium
TCGGTGTGTGGTGGTCGCGCCGCTCCTGATTGGCGCGGACGGGCTTTTTCTGGCAGACTTGACCCTTGTGTCCATCTCGTAGGACCCTCTAAACCTGCGAAGTGGCGTCCTGCTTCCGGAAACGGGTGTCCCCACGCCTGAATCTCGGCGCGTAACCATCGCAAACATTCATTGGAGAACCGTGGCTGTCAAGATCCGCCTCAAGCGACTCGGGAAAATCCGTTCGCCCCGCTACCGCATCGTCGTTGCCGATTCCCGCACCAAGCGTGACGGTCGTTCGATCGAAGAAATCGGTAAGTACCACCCCACCGAGCACCCCTCGTTCATCGAGATCAACTCGGACCGCGCTCAGTACTGGCTGTCGGTCGGCGCTCAGCCGTCGCCGCAGGTGCTCGCAATCCTCAAGCTTTCGGGCGACTGGGGCAAGTTCAAGGGCGACAAGGATGCCAAGAACATGATCCTGACCAAGGATTCGAAGGTCGCGTTCGAAGAGGACACCAAGAAGAAGTCGGTCATCCGTCCCCGCGTCGAGAAGAAGGTGGAAGAGGTCGTCGAGACTGTTGCCGCCGTCGCCGCCGAGGTTACTGAATCGGTTTCGGAAGTTGTCGCTGACGTCGTTGAAGAAGTTGCGGAAGCCGTTTCGGATGACGCACCTGCTGTCGAAGACGCACCTGCTGAAGAGGCTCCTGCTGCTGAAGAGGCTCCTGCTGCTGAAGAGGCACCTGCCGAGGAAGCTCCTGCTGCTGAAGAGGCTCCTGCCGACGAAGCACCTGCCGAGGACAAGGCCGAATAAGTCTGATGCTGGCGGCCGCCCTCAAGCACCTCGTCTCGGGGATTGTCGATCACCCGGAGAGCGTCACGGTCGTGGCGAAATCCTCTCCGCGTGGCGACCTCCTCGAGGTTTCGGTGCACCCGGACGACCTCGGTCGTGTTATCGGGAAGGGTGGTCGCACGGCTAAGGCCCTGCGAACCCTCATTCTGGCAATTGCTGAGGGTAAGCGCGTTCGCGTCGACATCGTCGACTCCGCAGAATAATGGCCAACGCAAAGCGGCCCGAATCGGGTCTGCGCGTTGGTCGTTTGCTTAAGGCGCACGGACTCAAGGGCGCTATCAAGGTCGAGATGTACACCGACGACCCGGCGGCACGTTTCGTGCCCGGTTCGGTCTACACACTGCAGGTCCCCGATGAATCGGAGTGGCTGGGAAAGACGCTGACCCTCATCGAACTGAAGTGGTACAACGATTCCCCCGTCGCGTTCTTTGAGGGCATCACCGACCGAACCGGCGCTGAATCCCTCATCAAAGCGATTCTGTGGATCGACGAGGACTCCGACTCTCGCCCGGCCGAGGACGACGCGTGGTACGACTATCAGCTCGTCGGGTTGACCGTTCGTCGCGACGGCGTCGCGGTGGGAACGATCGCGCGCGTCGACCACATGCCCGCGCAGGATCTGCTTATCGTCGACACGGGCGACGGCGAAGTGATGGTTCCGTTTGTCAAGGCCATCGTCTCGAGCGTCGACATCGCAGCCGGAACGATGGATGTCACCCCTCCGTTCGGTTTGTTTGAAGAACCCGTCGAGGATGACGCGGCCACCACCGATTCATAGACTGACGTCATGCGCATCGACATCGTCACAATCTTTCCCGAGTTCTTTGATGTGCTCGACGTGTCGCTCGTGGGCAAGGCGCGTGAGTCGGGACTCGTCTCCATCGAGGCGACCAACCTGCGGGACTTCACCCACGACGTGCACAAAACGGTGGACGATTCCCCTTACGGTGGTGGCGCCGGGATGGTCATGCGCCCCGAGCCCTGGGGTGAGGCGCTCGATTCACTCGTGACGGACGACACCGTCCTGATTGTTCCGTCTCCCGCCGGCGAAGTGTTCACGCAGTCCATCGCGCGCGAACTGTCCACTGGGGGTCACCTGGTATTCGCCTGCGGTCGCTACGAAGGTATCGACCAGCGGGTCATCGACCACTATCGGACGCGCACCACGGTTCGCGAACTGTCGCTCGGTGATTACGTGTTGAATGGCGGCGAGGTTGCGACGATGGCGATGATCGAGGCGGTCACGCGATTGATTCCGGGAATGGTCGGCAACCCCGATTCGTTGACGGAGGAAAGCCACGAGGACGGGCTGCTGGAATACCCTTCGTACACGAAGCCGCAGGAGTGGCGCGGGTTGGTTGTTCCCGAAGTCCTCTTGTCCGGTCATCACGCCAAGATCGTCGAATGGCGCCGCGAGCAACAACTGGAACGCACGCGCGAGCGTCGTCCCGATTTGCTCGACTAGAGACCGGTTCGGTCCGTCAGGATGACCGGGCCATCAGCAGTGATGGCGACCGTATGCTCGGTGTGAGCTCCGCGTGATCCGTCGGCCGATCGCAGGGTCCAACCGTCGTCATCCGTAAAGATTTCGTCCGTGCCGCGCATGAACCAGGGTTCAATCGCGATGACGAGCCCTTCGCGCAATCGGTAACCGCGACCGGGACGGCCGTCATTCGGAACGTGTGGGTCTCCGTGCATTTCGCGGCCGACACCGTGCCCGCCGAAGTCCATGTTGACGCCATACCCATAACTCGCGGCAACGTCGCCGATCGCCGCGGCGATATCACCGATAGCGTTTCCGGCAACGGCCTGGGCAATCCCGGCATCGAGCGCCTTTTCGGTTGACTCGATTACCCGCAGGTCCTCGGGGTCGGCGGTCCCGACGATATACGAAATTGCGGAATCGGACACCCACCCGTCGACGCTCGCCGCAAAGTCGATGGAGACGATGTCGCCGTCCTGAATCACGTAGTCGTGGGGGAGCCCGTGCAGAACGGCGTCGTTGATGCTCGTACAAATCACCTTGCCGAACGGGGAAGCGCCGAAAGATGGGTGGTAGTCGATGTAACACGATTCGGCACCGGCATCGCGAATCAGCTTGTGCGCAACTTCATCAAGTTCGAGCAAGTTTGTGCCCACCGAGGTGGCTTCCTTAACCGCTAACAGGACGCTGCCGACAAACCGGCCGGCCGGGCGCATCGCCTCAATTTCGGCGGGGGTGCGAAGCTCAATCACGACTGGTGTCCTTTACGCGTCAACCGTTCCACCCTAATTGGTAAACGAGGGCGGCATATGGCAAGATAAGTCTTTGTGCTACTTGCACAACGCGATTCACGGGTTCTCTGCTTCGGGGGAGCATCCACGTGAGGCATCGCGACCGAAAATTCCCGCAGTCGTCCCGAAGCGAATGCAGAAAGCGAAACATCATGCAGAAGTTTGATGACATCGACGCAGCGTCGATGCGCAGCGACATCCCCGATTTCCGTATCGGCGACAACGTCAAGGTTCACGTCAACATCACCGAAGGTACCCGCAGCCGAATCCAGGTTTTCCAGGGTGTCGTCATTGGACGTGCTGGCCACGGAGTGAGCGAAACGTTCGCCGTTCGCAAGATTTCTTTCCAGGTGGGCGTCGAGCGCAAGTTCCCGGTTCACTCGCCGGTCATCGACCACATTGAAATCGTCAGCCGCGGAGACGTTCGCCGCGCCAAGCTCTACTACTTGCGCAACCTGCGCGGTAAGGCCGCCAAGATTCGTGAGAAGCGCGACGCTTAAGTCCGCTCACTGTTTTCCGACTGAGGTCGTCCGCGTCACGTGGGCGGCCTTAGTCTTTGCCCGTAGAATGGCGGAGATATCTCGCTCGGTGACAAGGAACCCATGACCAATCCGCTGCTCAAGAGCACGCTGACATTTCTCAAGGATTTGGTCATCATCGTCGGTTCGGCACTGCTGATCTCATTCGTCATCAAGACGTTCCTTTTCCGCTCGTTCTACATCCCCTCGGCGTCGATGGAGGACACGCTCCTCATCAACGACCGCATCATCGTCAACGAGCTCGTTCCCGACGTGTTCCCGCTTGAGAACGGTGACGTCGTGGTCTTTGCCGACCCGGGTGGGTGGCTGTCGATGGCACCGAAATCCGAACCGGACATTCTCACCCAGGTGATTGACTCGATTTTCACGTTCGCCGGACTGGGCGGTTCCGATTCCGAAGAACACCTTGTCAAGCGACTCATCGGTTTGCCCGGTGACCACGTTGTCTGCTGTTCACCACAGGGTTACATTGAGGTCAACGGCGAACCCGTCGACGAGCCCTACATCAAGTTGCCGTCGGCGGATTCGGCCTCGAGCGGCATGGAGTTTGACATCGTCGTCCCCGAAAAGTCGTTGTGGGTGATGGGCGATAACCGCTACAACTCGGCGGATTCGCGCTACAACCAAGAGCAGCCGGGTAAGGGCTTCGTGCCCATTGACAAGGTCGTTGGCCGAGCGGTTGTCGTCTCGTGGCCCTTCGACCATTGGGCGTGGCTCGATAACTACACCGGCCATTTTTCGAATGCCCACTGACCCGACTCTTGACGTCGAGCGGGAACTGTTCGCTGCCGGTGCCACGTGCGTCGTCGGGGTAGACGAGGTGGGGCGCGGCGCAATTGCGGGACCCGTCGTCGTTGGCGTCTCACTGATTCGTTCGATCACTGATTTTCCGGCGGGCCTGCGCGATTCGAAGCTGATTTCTGCGAAACGTCGCGAAGCCCTCGTCGAGCCTGTTCTCGAGTGGGTCGAGGCGACGGAAATGGGCGAGGCATCAGCGGCCGAAATTGACGAGTTCGGAATCGTCGCTTCGTTGACCCGTGCGGGCGAGCGGGCGTTCGCCAAACTCGCCATCGCCGACCACGACCTGAACGGTGCCGTCGTCCTGTTGGATGGCACACACAACTGGCTCAAAGCGGGATTGATTCCGGCGCTCGATATTCGCGTGCGCGCAAAGGCCGACCGCGACTGCGCTGTGGTGGCGGCCGCCTCCGTGTGCGCCAAGGTTTACCGCGATGGGCTCATGGTGATTGCGGCCGGCGACGCCGACACCTATGGCTGGGCGTCGAACAAGGGGTACGGCAGTGAGGGGCATTTCGAGGCGATTCGAGTGCACGGCGCCACCCCGTTCCACCGCACAACCTGGCTGCGCTCGGTTTCGCCCGACGCCTCGGGCGAATAGACTGACCACGATGAATGACGACGACCTCGAGGCCTACGACCGTGACGCGGAACTCAACCTGTTTCGCGAATATAAGGACATCGTTGGGCAATTCTCCTATGTCGTCGAGACGGAACGACGCTTTTACCTTGCCAACGACGTTCAGCAGGTCGTCAAGGAAACGGGCAAGGATTTCTATTTCGACCTAACGCTGACCGATGTTTGGGTGTGGGATGTTTACCGGGCCGATCGTTTCGTCAAGTCGGTGAAGATTATGACGTTCAAGGACGTCAACATCGAAGAGACGGGCAAGAAGGAACTCAAGCTTCCGCGCGACATGGCCATCGGCGACGCGTAACTCTCCACAACTGCCCCCGGTTCCACTTTCTGCACTGATGCCTGCCGCGGCGGGCCGTAACCGCGTCGGTCGCGCGACAGTGTCTCTATGGCACACAAAGACGACCTCGGGCGGTGGGGCGAACGCGTTGCGGCTGAATACCTCGAGTCCGAAGGGTATTCCATCGTCGACCGCGGGTGGCGCTGTCCTCGCGGCGAGATTGACCTCATCGTGCGCCGCGAGGACTGCACCGCATTTGTCGAAGTCAAGACGCGTCGAACGCTGCGCTTTGGGCACCCTTTAGAGTCCATCACTCCGGCCAAAATGTCGCGGTTGCGACTGCTGGCAGGGGAATGGTGCCGTTCAACCGATCATTCGCGGGGGCGGATCCGTATCGATGGCATCGGAATCGTCGGCGACGGTGTGCGAATCGAATCGCTCGATCACCGCACGGACGTCATCGCGTGAGCATCGGCCGCACCCGGTCCATTTCACTGATGGGTTTGACGGGGAACGTCGTCGACATCGAGGTGGACATCGCATCGGGGTTGCCAGCCCTCGTCCTCATCGGCTTGCCCGACACATCATTGGGCGAGGCAAAGGACCGCGTGCGCAGCGCCATCACCAACTCGGGATGCGCCATGCCACCCACGCGCGTAACGGTGAACCTCTCGCCGGCGTCACTGCCCAAACAGGGCAGCGCGTTTGATTTAGGGATCGCGATGGCGATTTTGGCGGGAACCGGCGAGGTGCCAGCCGAATCCGTCGCGGCAGCGATCCATTTGGGGGAATTAGCCCTCGACGGACGGGTGCGACCAATCGCGGGGGTCCTGCCCGCGGTCGTTGCCGCGAGGGAGGCTGGGTTCAATCGTGTTGTGGTGCCGGCGGGTAACCGCGCCGAAGCGGAACTCGTGTCGGGCATCACGGTGATTCCCGTCGCGTCGATTCGTCACGCGCTGGTCGCGCACGGTGCCGACGTTGATGCGGTCGACGTTGACGTGCTCAGCGCGCCCGATGCATCCACCGACACGGTGAGCGAGCGGGATCTCGCCGACGTTGTCGGCCAGCCCGAAGTGGTCGAGGCGCTCATTGTCGCTGCTGCGGGCGGGCACCACGTATACATGCTGGGCTCACCCGGCGCGGGAAAAACAATGTTGGCCGAGCGGCTGGTCGACATCCTTCCCGACCTCACCCCCGAACAGTCACTCGAGGTGACGAGCATCGCGTCGCTTGCCCACGTTGCCCAGACCTCCCGATTGGCAACACGACCGCCGTTCGAATCACCCCACCACACCGCGACGGCGGTGTCGATTGTCGGCGGTGGGTCAGGGGTCATTCGGCCCGGGGCACTCTCGCGGGCCAGCAGGGGTGTGCTGTTCCTCGACGAAGCCCCCGAATTTTCGCCGGCGGTGATCGACGCGCTGCGCCAACCGCTGGAATCTGGGCACATCACGATCCACCGTGCACACCAGGTTGCGCAGTTCCCCGCACACGTTCAGCTCGTTCTCGCAGCAAACCCCTGCCCGTGCGGTCAGGCGGGATTGTCTGATTCCGATTGCGTGTGCACGCCCGATCGGCGCCGGCGGTATCGCTCGCGGCTCTCGGGGCCCGTTCTCGACCGCATCGACATTCACCTGCCGGTTCGGCGCGTGGCGCGTGCCCGACTGCTCGATGACTCGGAGCCTCGGGTCACCACGGCGCAGGCCCGTGCCCGAGTCGTCACCGCGCGCGCGACTGCTCACGAGCGATGGTCGGGAACTGCGCCGACGTCTCAGGAAATGCGCGCAGGACGATTCCGGCTGGCCGCAGTGGTGACCGCGCCGCTCGACATGGCCCTCGACCGCGGTGCCGTCTCTATGAGGGGCTACGACCGCGCCCTGCGCATCGCCTGGACACTCGCCGACCTTGAGGGCGCTACGACTCCCACGCTCGACCACGTCGGTCGCGCGTTCGCACTGAGGAAAGGACTCACCGCATGACCATGATGTGGAACGTGCCCGTCGCGGACATCGATCGCGCGATTGCGCCACTTCGACCGGAATCGACAGCAGAGGACCGTTTGGCTGCATTCGCAGATGCGGCCTGGAGTTTTCTCGTGGAGCCGGGGGACAGGGTGGCAGGGGCGCTGGTTCGCCGGTTTGGCTCGTCTGAGGCACTGGCGCGAATCGTCGCACGGGCAGCGGCGTCGACACTGGCCGACGATGACCTGTCGCCAACCGATGTCGCCGAGGCACTCGCGCGATGGGAACCGCGCCTCGAAACTCCGGCCCTTTTTCGCGCGCTGACGAGTGCGGCAACTCTGGGGATCACTCTCGTCTGCGATTCCGACGATGCGTGGCCGGACGGGCTCGTCGACCTGGGGGACAACGGTCCCCGCGTGCTGTGGGTGCGCGGTCAAATCGATGCACTGCCGTCGACATCGACCAGCGTCGCGATCGTCGGCGCCCGAGCCTCAACCGGATACGGCGAACACGTTGCAATGGATTTCGCGGCGGGTTTCGTCTCCCGCGGGTATTCGGTCGTATCGGGCGGGGCTTACGGCATCGACGGGATGGCGCATCGCGCAACCCTGGCGTGTGGCGGAACCACCATCGCCGTGATGGCCGGTGGGCTGGACAACCTGTATCCGTCTGGTCACGAGGAACTGCTCAAACGCATCATGAATACGGGTGCGGTCGTATCCGAGGTTTCTCCGGGCGGCGCCCCCACTCGTTGGCGCTTTCTTCAACGTAATCGGCTCATCGCCGCAATGGCGGGCGCAACCGTCGTGATCGAGGCGGGGTACCGAAGCGGGTCGCTGAACACGGCGACCCATGCGCGCGACCTCGACCGCCCGATTGGCGTCGTGCCGGGTCCGGTGACGAGCGGCGCGAGCGCGGGGTGTCATCGGCTACTTCGCACCAACCCCGCGACGACACTCGTGACATCGGTGGCGGATGTCGTCGAACTCATGACGGGCAGTCTGGCTGATGATGAATTCGCGTCACGTGATGCGGACAACACCGTTCGCGTGCTCGACGCGCTGTCCAACTCACCGCGAACCGCGAAATCGATTGCGAAACGATCCGGCCTCGCCGAAGCAGATGTTTCATCCCAACTTCGGCTGCTCGATGCGGAGGGCCGAATCAGCAGTTCAGGCAACGGTTGGCGCCGCGTCTGACCGGATTGCGGAAATAATTTGACGTATTGCGAAATCGACAATTGCGTCTTGACGGGCCTTGATGTCGGGGATTTGTGTTTCGAGTGTTGGACCACGTGACAACCACACCATCATCCCGAGAGTCGACCAGCCCGTGAGCGTTGCGCGGGCCAACCCGATAGCGTCTGAAAGAAGTTCTGCGTGGGGATATGTGGACTCGTCAAAGTCAAAAGGCGTCACAACCCCGTCACGAACATCGATTGTCAAACGAGTAAGCCGCGCGTGGTTGAGTTGAAACTTCGCGTTGTGCGCCTGCCCAAACTTT
Source organism: Microbacteriaceae bacterium (assembly GCA_044338315.1). Lineage (GTDB taxonomy): Bacteria > Actinomycetota > Actinomycetes > Actinomycetales > Microbacteriaceae > MWH-TA3. Next base: position 8,825 of record JBIILU010000002.1, read on the forward strand.
TCTTGCATAATGGTCGTCGCGGTTCGTGCCGAGAACGGATAGTTGAAGACGGCTCCCCACCCAGAGTATGACGCGGACCATTCGATTTGCGCGCGAATGTAGGCAAGAAGTCTGGCGTCGGGTTCGCGTGGGGCTGCATTGACAGCGTTCCAGAGCAAATCAACGTAGTTGGAATAAACAGTCGCACCGGCCTCGGCAATCAATCCATTCCATGTGCCAAAATTGTAGTTTACCGACGCATAAGTGACGCCAACCTCATCACAGACTTGGCGAGCACTGACATCAGTCGCCCCTTGTAGCGCTATCAGTTCGATGGTCTTGTCGAGTAGTTGACTGCGGAGCGATAGCCCAGGGTGGCTCTTTGACGGTCTTCCCGGACGTCTCCGTTTTTCCGTATTTATACTTTCCAGCATATTTATATTTTACACCCGCGTGGCTCAGAGGAGAGGCCCCGGCGTATCGACGCCGAGGCCTCTCCGGGGGTCGCGTTTAAGCGCTGGTTGCGCGGCGTCGAAGGCGAAGAAGCACCGCCCCCGAGAGGAGGGCCATGGCTCCGCCTGCAACCGTCGATACGGTGTGGAAGCCGATTCCCGTTTCTGCCAGAGCGGCGGGCGCAGGGGACATGAGAAAAGTCGACCGTGTGCTCCTCCACGTGCCACTTTCCGAAATCAATCCAGCAAGGGTAATTTCTCCCGTCGCGGCATCGAACGAGTACAACGCCCCCATCGTCCCGTCATCCCAAACCATCCATCCAACTCCGTTGCTATCAAAAGAAATTGTCTGGAAGTCATTGACGAGCATGTCGTCCAGCGTGAACCCCACTCCTGCCATTACAGCACCCGATGTATCGTAAATGACGCTAGATCCTCTGGTCATCGGATAAATCATGTTGTCAATGGGAGGGGTGTCATCCGCGGTGTTGTCGTTGTTGATGACGTAAAAAGTGTCGTCTTCCAAGTTATATGCGAAAGGCGCGAGATAGTAAAAGCCGCCGTCACAGTTCTCTTGCCAACCGGGGAGGTACTCCGTGGCGCCAGTACCAAGGTCAATCGTCGCAATTTTGCAGTCGTAAGAGGCGTAACTCTCGCCGTCACGGCCGATTGCAATCGAAACCTGACCGTCGGCGAGGTCACCAGTGATTGCTCCAATTTGTGTCGCGTTTCCCGTGGCAACGTCCATCGAGTACAGGACACCCTGGTACGAGAAATATGCGAGTTCAGTTTCCCAGTCCCAGGCGGCTTGATTGACGCAGTCGAAGAAGTCGTCGTCGCCGGCCCCGTCGCCGACCGCCGTCAGCCCGCCAGCGGAGTCAATTTCGTAAAGTTGAAAGTCGTAAGCGGTGTCGCAGCCGATCGCGTACAAGTGGTTGTCGGCGGGGAGGCTCACGCTTGCGTTGGCAGGTAATGCTCCGAGTCCGAATATTGTCGTGCCAGTGAGCGCGAGCGTCGCCCCGGCGATTGAGCGAATGGCGGTGTTTTTCATGTTCATTTGAGCTCCTAAGGAATAACAAAGGGTTTAGTTGATGTATTAAATTTTACAACATTTATTTAACTTACTGGCAATTATCGGGCTGGTTCAACTCGGGGTGTCGAAGGTCTGCGTTAATGAGCATTTCCGAACCACAGCCGTCGCACGTGATCGCGCATTTCTCGGACACCCACTTTGTTGGACGGGGGACGAAAGGGGTTTTCACGGGTTGAAGTGAAGTAAAACCTCACCGATTTGCTTGAACGGCTCCGTGCCACCGAGATGACGTTTGACGCGTTTGTGTTCACTGGCTACCTCGCTGACGTTGCCGAACCCGAGGCGTGTCACTGGATTCGCGGACAGGTCGAACCCATTTCGAAGGAACTCGGTGCAGGGGTGTGTTGGGTCATGGGCAACCATGACGATCGCGCGCCCTATGCGCGGGAATTGTTCGACGAGGAATCCGACGGTTCGACACACGCCCGCGACCTCGACCGCCCGCTGGGGGTGGTTCCCGGTCCGATCATGTGCGGTCAATCAGCCGGAAGCCACCGCTTGCTGCGCTGTCCAACTCACCGCGAACCGCGAAATCGATTGCGAAACGATCCGGCCTCGCCGAAACAGATGTTTTATCCCAACTTCGGCTGCTCGATGCCGAGGGTCGCGTCGCCCAATCCGAGAAAGGGTGGTCGCGTCGGACCTAGTGCCCTGGCGATAGTCTGCTGTCATGTTCTTTGAGGAACCGACCCCGACGCACGTCATCGCGCACATCTCGGACACCCACCTGTTGGGCGGCGGACGAAAGCTGTTTTCACGGGTTGATGTCAAGAAAAATCTCACCGAATTGCTGGAACGGCTGCGCGCCACCGGGATGACGTTTGACGCGCTTGTGTTCACGGGCGACCTCGCTGACGTTGCTGAACCCGAGGCGTATCGCTGGATTCGAGGACAGGTCGAGCCCATTGCACAGGAACTGGGCGCGCGGGTGATTTGGGTGATGGGCAACCACGACGAGCGCGAGCCCTATGCGCGAGAACTCTTCGACGAAGAATCCGACGGTTCACCCCACGATCGGGTCTACGACATCAACGGGCTTCGAATCATTTCGCTCGACTCGACCGTCCCGGGTTATCACCACGGGGAACTCGAGGACTCGCAACTCGACTGGCTCACGGCCGAGCTGTCGACTCCCGCCAAGCACGGGACCGTCCTGGCTCTTCATCATCCGCCCATCCGCAGCCACAACCCGCTTGTGCGCATGATCGAACTGTTCCGCCAGGACAAACTCGAAAAGGTTCTTCGCGGCAGTGACGTTCGCACCATTTTGGGCGGGCACCTGCACTATTCGACGTTCGGCACGTTCGCCGGAATCCCCGTCGCGGTGGCCAGTGCGACCTGTTACACCGTCGATATGGGCACCTCGAAGGACAGCCTGATGACCGCCGTCGACGGAGGCCAGTCGATTCAACTCGTTCACGTTTACGACGACACCGTGGTGCACACGGTCGTGCCCGTCGACGAGTTCCCGCAGCTCGCGGCATACCCGTCGGCACTTCGCGCTCTCGCCGATACCATGGACGAAACACAAATCATCGAGATGGTCTCAAACAAGGCCTCAGAATTTAATCAAGCCGAATCCAAATCCTCAGCAGGAGAGTACTGATGTTCCTTAACAAGACCTACCGACTCTGGTCGTCCATTATCGCCCTCGTCATTTCCTTTGCACTGTCGGGCGCTGCGTTCGTGCTGTCGCAGCTCGACTCGGTCGAGACGGCCCCCGAAACCGGAGCGCCCAGTCAGTCCGAGGCCGCCGAAGTCGCCCGCCTCAAGGCCGATTTCCCGGTCGAATCGGGAACGGCGTTGTTCCTTGTGTTCACGGGTGACGCCGAGCTTTCGACCGCTGAACTCGACACCATCAACGGAAACCTCGCGGACATTTATTCCGAGTACACCGATATCCCGTTTGCACCGCAAGCGGAGGTGTCCGATGACGGAACAACCGCCGGTGCAATCGTTCCGCTGTCAAAGACCAACGTCGTGGACGAGCGAAGCGAGCGCTACAGCGACATCAAGGATGCCGCTGCGGCCGGACTCAGCGGCGTTGACCTGTATCTGACGGGACCCGAAGGCTTCGCGGAAGACATTTCCAACGTCTTCGCGGGTGCCGACATCACACTCCTCGCAACCACCGCCAGTGTCGTCGTCATCCTCCTGCTCGTCACCTATCGCTCGCCCATTCTTTGGGTTGTCCCGCTCGTCGTCGTCGGTCTTGCCGATGCACTGGCCGGAACCGTCTCGAAGAAGGCCGCCGACATGCTCGGAACCCAGCTCGACGCTTCGGTCGGGGGAATTCTCTCCGTCCTTGTGTTTGGTGCGGGGACGAACTATGCGCTACTCATCATTTCCCGTTACCGCGAAGAGCTCATCAAGACCGAGAAGCGGTCCGATGCGATGGCGAACGCCGTTCGAGGCACGGCCGGCGCGATTCTTGCGTCCGGTGGCACTGTTCTCATCGTTATGGCGGTACTGACGTTCGCACAGGTCGACGGCAGTCGCCTTCTCGGAATCGCGGGACTCGTCGGAATCGCGATCGCGATGATCTTCGGGATCGGCGTTCTGCCGTTCGCCCTTGTCGTGTTCCCCCGCGGAATCTTCTGGCCCGTAACGCCGAAGTTCGGCATGGTTGCCAAGCGGGAGAGCATGTGGAAGCGCGCAGGACTGGCCATCGCAAAGCGCCCTGTCATTGCGGGTGTTGCTTCGGCGCTCCTAGCCCTCGGTCTTGCGGCTCCCGCCCTGACCGTCCAGGTCGGACTCACCGCTAACGAGCGCTTCCTCACGAAGCCCGGCGCGGTCACGGGTATCGAGGTTCTCGTCGACAAGTTTGAGTCGTTCCAGGGCTCGTCCATAACTGTCCTCGCCCACGACGCTGACGTGGACAAAGTCCAGGAATACCTGGCTGAACGCAGCGACATCGTCGAAATCCCCGCTCCGGTAATTCCCGCCGGCGTTGGAGGAGAACTTCCCGTCGGCCCGCCCGTTATTGCACCAGGACCTGCAGAACCGACCTTCTCAACCGCGGGAGATTCTCACGCCGGTTGGACCGAGATTTCTGCCAAGCTCGACTATCCGACCGAATCGGAAGAGACCGGGACGGCGATTCGGGAAATCCGAGGCGATCTCGATTCCATTGGCGACGGTGAAGCCGTCCTCGGCGGGTCCGACGCCGCAGTGGTCGACACGAAGGACGCAATCGTCGCCGACGAGCGACTGATCTTCCCCTCCGTCCTCGCGGTCGTGTTGCTCATGTTGGTCATCGTGCTGCGGGCTCTGGTCGCGCCGCTGTTGCTTCTCGCAACCGTCGTCGCGTCCTACTTCACCGCCGTCGGCACATCGTGGCTGCTCTTTCAGGGCATCTGGGGATTCCCCGCGCTCGACTCGATCGTTTTCGTACAGACGTTCTTGTTCCTTGTGGCGTTGGGTATCGACTACAACATGTTCCTCATGACGCGCGTCAAGGAAGAATCCGAAGTGTTGATCAACGGCAAGCCGGCGGGAATCATCGCCGGCATGGTGAACGCGCTGGGCGCAACGGGTGGAGTCATCACGAGTGCCGGTGTGCTGCTGGCCGCGGTCTTCGCCGTGCTCGGGGTCCTGCCGCTCATCACGCTCACGCAGATCGGTGTCATCGTCTGCGTCGGTGTTCTGCTCGACACACTCCTCATCCGCACCGTCGTCGTTCCGTCGCTGACCTTCCTCATCGGCGAAAAGATGTGGTGGCCGCGCAAGACGGGCGTGTTGACCTCGAAGTAGGCACGTGGGGTTCACACTGTAACGGTGAGAATCGACGCATCGGTTGCGCGCTTCCTCCACGAAATGGAGGCGGCGCGTGGCGCGAGCACGCACACGCTTCGGGCCTATCGCGGCGATTTAGAACTTTTCGTCCAGTCGTTGCCGCGTGCTGACATAACTGAGCTCGACGCAATCTCTCTCGAGGATTGTCGCTCGTGGGTATGGGGGATGTCGACGAAGGGCGATTCCGCGAGTTCCATCGCCCGCCGTGTTTCGGCGGTGAAGAGCCTGTTTCACTGGCTTCACGCCCGCGGGGACACCCCGACTGACATCGCCGTGAGATTGGCGGCGCCGAAGAAACCCCAGCATCTTCCCCGGGTCGTGTCCAAGTCGGTGATGTCCGACCTGCTCGACAATTTGACGACTCTCGCCGCGACGGGCGACCCCATCGCCGCGCGTGACCTCGCCCTCTGGGAACTCATGTACGCCAGCGCCCTTCGTGTCAGTGAAGTGGTGGGCATCACCGAATCCGATTTCGACTGGGCCGACCGAACCGTCCGCGTGATGGGAAAGGGTTCAAAGGAGCGAATCGTGCCATTCGGCACCCCTGCCCGCGCCGCGCTGATTGCGTATCGCGACCGTGCACGTCCCGCTCTGCCCGTCTCGGCCGACACGACGGCTTTTTTCGTCGGTGCCCGCGGAAAAAAATTGACAACCCGGACGGTCTACCAACTTGTCTCCGAGATCATCGGTGACATTCCCGGTCAAGGACCGAAAGGCCCCCATACTTTGCGGCATTCGGCGGCGACCCACTTGTTGGATGGCGGTGCCGACCTGCGCAGCGTGCAAGAGATACTCGGTCACGCCAGCGTCGGAACCACTCAGATTTACACCCACGTCTCGAGTGAGCGGCTCAAGGCGGCCTACAAGACGGCTCATCCCAGAGCGTAACTGTCCACCCACGAGTCGTAGACCACAATTCGCGGCGGATTGCCCAGATATCGCAGAGGGTCGACATACACGCCGTTGACGCGGACGCCGAAGTGCAGGGCGTTCATGCCGTCGTGCTGACCGGAAATCAGTCCGACCGGTTCACGCGCCCGAACGACATCACCTCGGGAAACGCTCGCCTCAACCGGTTCCATCGACACGATCGAACCGTCGGCCGTATCGATAGACAGCACTGACCGGCCCGCCACCACTCCGGCAAACCACACAACGCCGTCGACGGGGGAGCGTACTTCGCGACCGCGGATTGCACCGATGTCGATTCCGCGATGACCCTCCGAATAATCGTTTTCGGGTTTATCGAACGGACGCACGATGGGCCCCACGAGCGGCCACGACCACGACGTTGTGGCGTCGGCCCGGGGGATGGCGAACAGGGAAAGAGCAACGGCGACCGCAACCCACACGGGCGGCGGTAAACGACGGGAAATCGACACAACGACACCGTCGCACGATTCGGCCCAACAAAAGCCGCCACGAGCGCTGTCGGTGGAGAACTCCTCGTCCACAACCCGTGTGCACGACGGAGCAATCCGCGTGTAAACTGGAGGGACGTCCATTTCGGTGGACGAATTCGCGTGTTCATCAGCGATCGAATCCGTTGGTCCCCAAGTGGGTGGCATCGATCCGAACACCAGGGCAACTGACATCCGTCACTGCATAAAACCACAGGTAAGGAGAACGGCAATGGCCGTTGTAACAATTCGCCAGCTACTGGACAGCGGTGTTCACTTTGGACACCAGACTCAGCGTTGGAATCCAAAAGTCAAGCGCTTCATCCTGACCGAACGGTCCGGCATCCACATCATCGACCTGCAGCAGTCGCTCGGTCACATCGACACCGCTTACGAATTCGTTCGTGAGACTGTCGCTCGTGGCGGCACAGTCTTGTTCGTCGGAACCAAGAAGCAGGCCCAGGAAGCGATTGCGTCAGAAGCCGGCCGCGTCGGCCAGCCCTACGTCAACCAGCGTTGGCTCGGTGGACTTCTCACGAACTTCCAGACCGTCCTCGGCCGCCTCGAGCGCATGAAGGAACTGGAACAGGTCGACTTCGACGACACGACCAAGGGCTTCACCAAGAAAGAACTGCTCATGAAGCGCCGCGAGCTCATCAAGCTCCACAAGTCGCTCGGTGGAATCCGTAACCTCACCAAGACCCCCAGCGCGCTGTGGGTTGTCGACGCCAAGCGCGAACACCTCGCGATGAGCGAAGCAGCCAAGCTCGGCATCCCCGTCGTCGGAATTCTCGACACCAACGCGGACCCGGATGACATCGCTTACCCGATTGCGGGTAATGACGATGCAATTCGTTCGGTCGGACTGCTGACTCGTGTCATCGCGGACGCCGTTGCCGAAGGTCTCGTCATTCGCCACGACAAGCCCGCCGAGGGTGGAAACGTGTCTGCCGTCGAGCCGCTCGCCGCATGGGAGAAGGAACTTCTCGGAGAGGCTGCTGTCGCAGCTGCTGACAAGACTCCTGCCGACGAGACTCCTGCCGACGAGAGCGCGACAGAAGAGAAGGCACCCGCGGCCAAGAAGGCCCCCGCGGCAAAGAAGGCTCCGGCCAAGAAGTCCGACGCCGACGCAGAAAAGCCCGCAAAGGCTCCTGCTGCAAAGAAGCCAGCAGCCGCTAAGAAGCCAGCGGTCAAGAAGCCAGCAGCCGAATAACACCCACCACACCAATCACGAAAGTAATCACTCATGGCAAACTTTTCGCTCGAGGATGTCAAGGTGCTCCGTGAGCGCCTCGGCACCGGAATGATCGACACCAAGAACGCGCTCGTTGAGGCCGATGGTGACATGGAGAAGGCAGTCGAGATTCTCCGACTTAAGGGAGCAAAGGGCAACGCGAAGCGTGCCGACCGTTCCACCAGTGAGGGACTTGTTGTCGCTAAGGAGACCGCTGGAGCGGTCTACCTCATCGAACTCGCGTGCGAGACCGACTTTGTCGCCAAGAACGAGAAGTTCATCGCCCTTGCCGAGGTCGTCGCCGATGCGATTGCTGCTGCAGGCGCCGATTCACTCGACGCGGCCCTCGCCGCTTCGGTTGGCAGCCAGTCCGTTGCCGACCGCATTTCGGACGACGCCGCCATCATCGGCGAGAAGGTTGAACTTCGCCGCGTGGCCAAGGTTGCCGGCGAGAAGTTCGCCGTCTACCTGCACCGCACCTCGAAGGATCTTCCCCCGCAGGTCGGCGTTGTCGTTGCGTACACGGGTTCCGACGAAGAGACCGCTCGCGCAATCGCGCAGCACATCTCGTTCGCCGACCCCCAGTACCTCGCCAAGTCGGATGTACCCCAGTCGGAGGTCGACAACGAGCGTCGTATCGTCGAGGAAATTTCTCGCGGCGAAGGCAAGCCCGACGCGGCTCTGCCGAAAATCGTTGAAGGGCGCCTCGGCGGATTCTTCAAGCAGGTTGCCCTGCTCGAGCAGGATTACGCGCGCGATAACAAGTTGACCGTGCAGCAGGTTCTTGACCAGGCCGGACTCGCCGTCAGTGGCTTTGTTCGGTACAAGGTCGGCGCCTAAAAACCGTAGTTGAAGGGCGGTTCGCTACACGCGAGCCGCCCTTCGCTGTTTCCCGTGGTTTCTCGGTACTCTGGAACTCGAAAGTGAGGTTCCATGACTACGCGCCGCGTCCTTCTGAAACTGTCCGGTGAAGCGTTTGGCGGAGGAACCCTCGGGGTCAACCCCGACATCGTCAGCGCCATCGCTCGTGAAATTGCCGATGCGGCGAAGGACGTGCAGGTCGCCATCGTGGTTGGTGGCGGTAACTTCTTCCGCGGCGCCGAGTTGAGCCAACGCGGCATGGACCGCTCGCGCGCTGACTACATGGGAATGCTGGGCACGATGATGAACGCCCTCGCCCTCCAGGACTTTCTCGAGCAGGCTGGTCAGCCGGTGCGGGTGCAGTCGGCGATCGAGATGACCCAGGTCGCCGAGCCCTACATCCCGCTGCGCGCGATCCGCCACCTCGAAAAGGGTCGTGTTGTCATCTTCGGAGCGGGCGCGGGTCTTCCATACTTCTCAACCGACACGGTTTCCGCTCAGCGCGCTCTCGAAATCGGTGCGACGGAGGTTCTCGTCGCGAAGAACGGTGTCGACGGCATCTACGACGACGACCCGAAAAAGAATCCCAAGGCCGTCCTGCTCGACACGGTCACGTACTCGGCGGCTCTCGAAAAGGGGCTCAAGGTAATCGACGCGACGGCCTTCGCGCTTTGTCGTGACAACAATCTTCCGATGCGCGTGTTCGGTATGGAACCGGGCGGCAACATCACCAGAGCAATTCTCGGCGAGAACATCGGAACGGTCGTCAGCAATTAGTTCGCTGGTCCTGCTGCTTATTGCGGGAGGTGCCGTCGCGCACGCCAGCTGGAACCTCATCCTCAAGCGGTTGGGCTCGTCCACTCCGACGCTCCTCTGGTGGGTCCACGTTGTCGGGGCAGTGCTCATCGCGCCACTCGGCGTTTCCACTCTCGCTGCTGCCGGGTTTGAGTGGCACTGGATTATTATCGCGGCGGTCTGCGGAGCGTTCGAGGTTGTCTATTTTCTCTTGCTGCAGCGCGGCTATCGCGACGGAGACGTCTCACTCGTCTATCCGCTCGCGCGGGGAACCGGCCCGACACTTTCTGTTCTCGGTTCCATCGTCATCCTCGGTGAGCGGCCTTCTGCGCTCGCGCTCGTCGGCGTCGCCGTCATCGTGACCGGGATCGCCGTCATCTCGACGGCCGGATCCAGAACGGGAACGCGGGCACCGCTGAGTTCCGTGCTCTACGGACTGGGCGTCGGCGTGATGATCGCGTGCTTTACCGTGTGGGACGGTTGGGCGGTCGGCACGCTCGAGCTGCCCCCCATCGGGTATTTCTGGATGGCCATCGTCGTCCAGGCAATTCTGTTCACGCCGATGGCGTTGCGTGGACACAATATCGGGGCATCGATTCGCACCAACCCGATCTCCATCGTCGCCATTGCACTCCTTGGACCGGCGTCGTACATGCTCGCACTGACCGCGATTCAACTGAGTTCGGTCTCGCTCGTTGCGCCGGCGCGTGAAGTCTCGGTCATCCTCGTTGCGCTGGGTGGCGCGTTCTTTTTCGGCGAGAAGCACGTCGTTCAGCGCGTAATCGGTTCCGCCATTGTCGTGTCGGGAGTCGCACTGCTCGCGGTCGGTTGACGGATAGACTCAAGGAAAACCGAGGAGGACCCTGTGATTGCCGAGACCATTGCCGAAGTATCGGAAAAAATGAACAAGGCCGTGGACATCATCAAGGATGACTTCCAAACGGTGCGAACGGGTCGCGCAAACCCCGCGCTGTTCCAAAAAATCTTGGTGGATTATTACGGAACCCCAACCCCGCTCGGTCAACTTGCCGGTTTGCAAAATCCAGAGGCGCGGACTCTCGTCATTCAGCCCTACGACAAGGGTGCTCTCAAAGAGATCGAAAAGGCGATTGTCAACTTTCCCAACCTTGGCGCAACCCCCACGAACGATGGCGACATTATCCGTGTGACCATGCCGGAATTGACCGAGGAGCGCCGCAAGGAATACGTCAAGATTGTGAAAGCGAAGGCCGAGGATGGCCGAGTGGCGATTCGCAACATTCGTCGCAAGGGCATTTCCGACGTCGAAGCGCTGAAAGACACCTCCGAAGACGAGGTTTCGCGCGCGGAGAAGGAAATCGAGCACTTGACCAAACAGCACATTGAGGCGCTCGATGACGCGCTGAAAAAGAAGGAAGCCGAGCTTCTCGAGGTCTAGATGGACATCGACCACGTCATTCGCGACGCGGGCGCCAAGGTGGAGGCCCGCACGGGTCGCAATCTTTTCGCCGCGCTCACAATTGGTATTGGCCTCGGCGTCGTCTTCATTTTCAGCCTGATTTTTGACAAGCAGTGGTTCATCCTGTTCCTCGGGTTGTTCGTTGGTTTCGGAACCTGGGAACTTGCCACCATTTCGCGCACCGCAAAGCGCCACGTACCGAGAATCCCCGTACTCATTTCTGCTTTAGCAATGCTGCCCGCAACGTACTATTTCGGTTATCTCGGGCAAGTGCTAACGCTCGCCGCTGGAATCATCTTCGCAATCGTGTGGCACGTGGTGCAGCGCTGGCTGTCGCGGTCCGACATCACCGACCGCGACGTACTCATGTCGGCATTCACGCTTGCCTACGTTCCTTTCCTCGCGTCGTTTGCTGTCCTCATGACCGCTCGCGACGGCGGTGAGTGGTGGACCCTGGGAACGATGATCATCATCGCGAGCGTCGACACCGGTGCTTTCGCCACAGGGGTTCTGTTCGGAAAGACGCCGATGGCACCGAAGATTTCGCCGAAGAAAACGTGGGAGGGCTTCGTCGGTTCGGCAATCTTTGCGTTACTGGCGGGCTATTTCGTTGCCACTCTCGCGGTGCACATCGACTGGTGGTGGGGAGTCCTTCTCGGCCTCATCATCCTCGGCGTTGCGACGGTCGGTGACCTCATTGAGTCACTGATTAAGCGGGACCTGGGAACCAAAGACGCATCGCAATTGATTCCCGGTCACGGCGGGTTCCTTGACCGGCTCGATTCGGTTCTGCCATCGATGTTTGCCGCTTCGGTTTTCGCCATCCTCTTTTCCTAGGGCACAATAGAGAGGTGACTTTCCCTCTCGCAGAATCCAAGTCCCTCGGTTACGACCAGGGAGTGGTCGACTCATTTCTTGCCAGCGCCCGAGAGTCGTTTCAGTCCGGCGACAAGACCGTAACCAGCGCTAGTGTGCGGTCGGTCGTGTTTCCGCTCGTCAAGAGTGGCTACGCCCCCGCCGAGGTCGATTCCGCTATCGACCGGCTCGAAGACACTTTTGCCGAACGTGAACGCGATGCGCGCATTGCCGAAGTCGGAATTGACGCGTGGAACGCGGAAGCCCGCGAAATCGCTCAAGACATTCTCAACAGAATTGCTCGCCCCAAGGGAACACGTTTCCGTCGTTCCGGTTTGTTTGCGTACGGCTACAACGTCTCCGATGTGGACGCTTTTACCCAGCAAATTCACGGCTACTTCACCGAGGGTGGGAACCTGTCGCGCAACGACGTGCGAGCCACGGTGTTCCGACCTCAACTACGCGGGTATGACGAAGCACAAGTCGACTTCCTGCTCGACGAGCTGGTTCGCGTCATGCTCGCTGTGAGGTAGTGAAAACTTCCGCGCGTTCTCTGACACGCGCGGTGGTGTCGATCGCCGCAGTGGTTGGAATCTCCGCTCTCGTTCTCGGTCCGCTGATTGCCCCGTTTGCGGTGAACGCATTGGGGGGTTCGTCCTCGGCGGAGGGTGCAGACGGCCAGAACTTCACCGCGATTGACGGCGCGGGGGTAAAGGTCGAGCGAGACGCCTGGGGCATCAAGTCGGGCTTCCTCGCATCGACAGACGTTGGCGCCGCCCAAGAATACGCGCGCACTCAACTGCAGGACGCGGGTGCCGGAGAGGGCGAATTTCAGTGCCTCGTCGATCTGTGGACACGAGAATCCCGCTGGAATCATCGAGCTCTGAACAAGAGCAGCGGTGCTTACGGGATCCCGCAGTCGTTGCCGGGCAAGAAGATGGCGTCGGCCGGCGCGGATTGGGAAACGAACCCTGAAACCCAGATTGACTGGGGACTGGGCTACATCAAACAGCGTTACAAGACCCCGTGCCGTGCCTGGAAGCACTCCGAAGACAACGGGTGGTACTGATGGCTCGACGAAACAAGCCGAAGCGCGAGGAGCACGTGCCGCTTGACCTCAACCGGACGATGGGTTCCCGCCGCGTTGAAACACGCCGTGGCGAGGCGTACATCGTGCAGGACATTCCCGCGGCAAATGCGCAGAAGGAATATTCCTGTCCCGGTTGCGTCATCCCCATTGCAATCGGAATGGTGCACCTCGTGGCGTGGCGCGAAGAGGGTCTTTTCGGCGAAGAGGCAGCGTTGCGCGACCGTCGCCACTGGCACATCCCGTGTTGGAAGTCGGGTCGATGAACGAGATCCGCTCGATGTCGGTCCTGCCGGCAATCCGTCAAGACGTTGAATTCCTGACGACGGATGGTCTGACGCTGGTCGGTGAACTCGCGCTCCCCGAATCCGGGCACCCCGTGGCGACAATTCTTTTTCTTCATCCGCTGCCCACCGCCGGCGGCTTTATGGATTCGCACATCCTCCGCAAGGCGGCCAACCGATTGCCCGCTTTGGCCAACATCGCGGTACTTCGCTTCAACTTTCGCGGCGTGTCCAGCCCGCGAGGAACCTCCGAGGGTCAATTCGGTGAGGGCATCGACGAACGTCTCGACTTCGAGGCAGCGCTGGCCTTCATCCGTGAACGCGGGCTGCCAACCCCGTGGGTCATCGGGTGGTCGTTCGGAACCGAAGTCGCGCTTCAACACGCGGCTGGCCACGACGTTGCGGGGCTGATTCTGTTGTCACCCCCGCTGCACCGCACGTCTGCCGAGGCGTTGGCGCGGTGGAACGCACACGATGTTCCGATCGTTGCGCTAGTGCCCGAGCACGACGACTATCTGAAGCCAGCAGAGGCGCGCGACAGATTTGCCACGGTTCCGCGCGTCGAGGTGGTCGAGGTCGAGGACGGAAAACACCTGTGGGTCGGCGAGCAGCAAACGTTCCGGGTGCTCAGTGAAATCGTCAAACGGCTAAACCCGGCGGCGCTTCCGTTACCGACGCACTTCGCCTAACGCTTTTCCTGTGCGGGGACGATCACTTCGCGCAGGATGATGAGCACGGATGCGGCGACCGGAATCGCGACGATTGCGCCGAGGACACCCATGAGCGCGCCGCCCGCTAGTGCCGAAATAATCACGACGACGCCGGGCACCTTGACGGCGCGATTCATGATCATCGGGCCGATCACGTACGCCTCGATCTGTGTGTAGACAAGGTAGTAAATCGCCACGGTCAGTGTCAGCCCTGGATTGTCGGGCGCAATCAAAAATTGAGTGAGGACGATGATGATCGACCCTGTGATTGTTCCCACCAACGGGATGAGCGAGAACATCAGGGCGATGATCGCGAATAGTGCAGGGTATTGCGCGCCGATCAGCGACAGCGCGACGAAACTGAGAATTCCGTTCGTCATTCCCTGCGAGCCCTGGCCAATCACGTATTGGCCCACAGCTTTGATGACCTGCTCAGCTAACCGAATGAAGGTGTCGCGCTTCGAGGCGGGAACGACGGAGTAGACGGCAGAGGTGATGGACGGGAGCGACACAACCAAATAGATGGTCAGCATGACCGTAAGAAACGCACCGAGCGCAGCATTGGCGAACCCGGCTCCGACCGAGAGCACGCCGCCACCGATGCTGCCGATGTTGGCGGGGTTCGACAGGAAGTCGATGATGCCCTGAACGGTCGCGTGAACATCGAGTGATTCCAGCGGGATGATCGATTGAATCGCGGTTTCCAACTCGGTGAGAGAGCCGTAGGACGTCAGGAACGTCAGAACCGTGTCGTACAGAAGCGTCATCTGTTCAACGAGCACGGGCACAATTGCGAGAGCAAATCCTGCGAACACGCCGAGCAAGGCGACAACGACGGTGACGACGGCGAGCCAGCGCGGAAACGCCTTCGTAACCAGGTACCGAACGATCGGGTCAAGGCCGAGGGCGAGGAACAGCGCAAACCCAACATAGGTGATGACCGAACCGAGGGTGACGACGGCTCCGCCGATCAGAATCGCGGTGAGAACACCGAGTCCGCCGAGCAGGCCGATTCGGAACGCACCGTGGACAGTCACTACTTGCCCGCGGATTTACGTGTTTGTTTTGCTCCCTGTGCCGGTTTGGCGGGCGCTGCAGTTGCGGGCTTCGCGGGTGCAGCTTTGGGTGCTGGTTTAGCTGGTGCCGGTTTGGCTGGCGCAGCAGATGCGGGCTTCGCCGGTGTTGCTTTGGGTGCTGGCTTGGTTGGCGCTGCAGCTGCAGGTTTTGCGGGTGCTGGTTTCGAGGGGTCAGCATCGCGCTTGACGACGTTGGCGGTTGGCGCGGCCTTGACCTTGGGTCCGTTGGATGCTCGAATCGCCGACGAGAAGTGCTTGTTGAGATCACCGATGTACGCGGCAATGACATCGCGTTCGGATTGGAGATGCAATAGTCGCTTTTCCGAATCTTCGACGATGGACTTCGCTTCCGAGCGGGCGCGCACAAGAATCTTCCTCGCGCGGGCCTCGGCGTCGGTTACGAGGTGGCGTGATTGTTCTTTCGCCGCGATCTCGACACGTTCACGCGTCTTGAGGATTTCGGATTCGAGGCGGTGGTGTTCCTTCTTTAGCGACCCCAGCGACTTCTGAAGTGCCGTGAATTCCTCGTTTGCCTTCTTAAGATACATTTCGTTCTGAGCCACGGCGTCGCGGTGGTGATCGAGGAGCTTTTCTTCTTCTTCGTGGCGACGCGCGGTCACCTCAGCGGCGAGATCAAGCTTGGCACGGTCGGCCTCGGCGAGAAGTTTTGCGATTTCCGCCCGCTTTTCCTGAAACTCTTTGTCCATCACGAGTCGCGCCTCGGCCATTTCACGGTCGAATGCAGCTTGCTTTTCCGCGAGCTCGCGCCGGGTCGTTGCGCGCAATTCGGCCGCTTCGGTGGACGCGCTGCCGCGAATTCGAACGCCTTCGCGAACCGCTTCGTCATTCATTGACTTGATGTCGCGCTCCGCAATCGTCATCATGTTTCCGGAGTCGATTGTTGCGGAATTTGTTGCGTACGTAGCCCGTTCGTTGGCGGATGCCAAAATTGCGTCGGCTCGGGCTGTTGCATCGGACACGATCTGGTCGGCCTCGATGCGGGCGTCGGTCAGAATTCGCTGGGAGTTGACATCTGACGTGGATACGAGTGCTGTTGCTTGTTCCTCGGCGGTGCGTAAAACCATTTCGAGTTTGGTTCCCAGGACGGCGTATGACGGCGATCCCGATTCGGCTGCCGTGACGTCCGGGTTGGTTCCGGAAAGACGGGCGAGCTCCGCGGCCAGCTCGTTGCGTTCAGCGTTCGCGGCGATAATCTCGCGGCGCAGGTTGTTTATGGCTTTATCGACGTCCTCGCGCGCATAGCCACGTATCGCCAAGGGGAACTGTCCGTCGTTAGCCATAAAATCTCTCCTTGAAGGTTGCTCGCTCAGTTTACCCGTAGGGGCGGACAGGCGACAACTGAGTGCACGGGCTCTGGTGCGTCGGCTAAACTGGAGCCTTGCCGTTGTGAGGGGGTCTGAATGCGATTCTTCTATGCCATCGTCATCTTCGTCATCTCTCTTGCACTGTTTGCGGGCAGCATCGCCATCCGCTACGGATTTTCGGCCCCGGACACGCTGACACAAACAATCACGCTGGATGGCACGGCCCCCGTCACGGTCATCGACGCGAAAGAACTTCGTCGAATTTCTGGCTCGGAGACAATTGTCGCCTCGGTCACGGAGGCGCAGACGGATGGAGCAGAGGCCACTCCCGTCACGATGGCCTGGGGACGCACCCCGGATGTGCTTGCGTGGGTGGGCAGTGCCCCCTACCAGCTCCTCACCGTGAACGCGACGACGGGCGAGCTCACCGCGTCTCCGGTCTCGGGGCTCGAACCGAGTGTGCCAAGCCCGGTTGGATCCGACCTGTGGCTTGAGGAATGGAGCGGGGACGGCACCGCGAGCGCGGATTTCTCGTTGCGCAAGGGTCAGTCGATCATCATCGCGACGGACGGCACACTGCCGGCGCCCGCCTCGGTCACGGTGATTTGGAAAATTGCCGTCGACCGGACCATTCCGACGGTCCTGCTGTATCTCGCGGCCTTCACCGGCTTCGCCGGTCTCATCGTTTTCGCATGGGGGGTGTGGCGCGAGCGGCGACTTCGCCGGCACCGCCAGCGGCCCATGCCCCGCGTTCCCAAGCCACGCAGGTGGCGGCCGACGCGTCCGGTCTTGGGGGCCGGCCGGCCGGCCCGTCGTCGTGGACGCCGAATGACGGCGGTCATCGCTGGTTTCGCGGTAATTCCCGCGCTGCTCGTCGGCTGCACCGGCGCCGCAACCGTTCAGCCCACACCGACTCCTGTGGCACCGGAGAAGCTCCCGTTCGTTGCCGTCTCGAATCAGCAGTTTGAGAAAATTCTTACCCGAATCGTCGGAGCGCTTGAAGCTGCCGATGAAAAACGGGCGGAAAACGTTGCGGCGACCCGGCTCCAGGGTGCCGCGCTGCGCTTCCGGACCTCGACGTACCGCATCAAAGCTGCCAACCCGAAGCTCGGCACGCTGTTCGAAATTCCCAACGGAACCGTTAGCCTCATGCTGCCCCAACAGACAACGGGTTGGCCTCGGTCGGTGTTTGCGATCATCGATGACACCACCAATGCTGACGCGTCTTCGGTCGCCATCGTCTTGACTCAGGACGGTCCCCGCTCTAACTATTTGGTGGACTACACGTTTGCGCTGGAGCCCGGTGTCGTCATGCCCGAAGTTCCGTCCGCCGATTACGGAACCGCGGTTCTGGCGGGTGAGACCGAGTTGCTGTCGTCGACACCCTCGCAGGTTGCCGAACAGTACGGCGATCTTCTCATCAATGGCGACCAGAGCCCCTTTGCTTCGCTTTTCGAGACCGACACTCTTCAAGAGCAGATTGGAGCCACGGCCAAAGCGAAACGCGTCGCGGACATGAAGGGCTCGATGGCGTTTTCCTGGGTTGACACGCTCACCGATGACGCACCCATCGTTTTTGCGACCACCGATGCGGGGGCACTGGTTGGCTTGACAATCAACGAAGCGGAAACGGTCAAGCCCGCGCGGGGCAGTTCCGCAATTTCCACCGAGGGTGCCGTCAAGATTTTGTCGGGGCGTCCCAGTTCTCTCCGGGGAATCGTCGCCAATTATCAATACCAACTGCTCTTTTACGTTCCCGCGATTGGTTCGTCCGAGAAGCTGCGCCTTCTCGGCTATTCCTACGCGCTCGTCTCGGCAAAAGAAGTTCGCTAATCCGTGCCATATTTTGATTTTGCGGCCACCGCACCAATGCCGGCCGCGGTAATCGACGCCTGGACCGAGGCCGTCCATCAGCGCGGAAACGCCTCGGCCACTCACCGTGACGGGCAAAAATCTCGGCTTGTGTGGGAGGCGGGTCGGGACAAGATCGCCGCCGCCATCGGTGCGGCGCCTTTCGATGTGACGTTGACCGGTAGCGGGACCGAAGCGATCAACCTCGCCATCAAGGGTTTGTTCGAGGGACGCAACGGGCCGCGCGCCACACGGGATAAAGACACCCCGCTTCCGTTTCCGCGAATCCTGTTGACTCGCGCGGAACACCAGGCGGCTCTGGACGCCGTTCACTGGTTGGGGGCGTCCGAGGGCGCAATCGTCGAGTTTGTTCGCGTCGATGAGCGGGGAACGATCGACCTCGATGACCTTGCCGCCAGGTTGGGGCCGGATGTTGCACTTGTGACCGCACTGTGGACGAACAACGAGGTCGGAACGATTCAGCCGGTCGCCGAGATCGTCGCGGCGGCGGCCGTTCACGACGTTCCCGTGCACCTCGATGCTGTTGCGACGCTCGGGTACACCGTCATTGATTTCCGAACCAGCGGGCTCGCCGCGCTGTCCATCTCGGCGCACAAGGTTGGCGGGCCGGTAGGCGTCGGCGCACTCGCCGTTTCGCGCACCGCACCGATCGTTCCGATGATTCACGGTGGTTCCCAGCAGCGCCTGCGCAGCGGTTCACTCGATGCGGCGGGGGTGTTTGCCGCTGGGTGTGCGGTCGAAATCGCAACCGCCGACATCACGGCGAAGGCTGCCCGGCTGAGAACGTTGCGAGACCGACTCGCCGACGGAATTCTCGCGACAGTTCCCGGCGCGTCGATTCGAGGACACCTCGAACAGCGTTCCCCCGGAAACGTGCACGTCACGGTGCCGGGGCTCGAATCGGCGTCGGCCCTTTTTCTGCTGGACGAAGCCGGGTTCGCCGTCAGCGCCGGCAGCGCGTGCGAGGCCGGGGTTGAAGCTCCATCTCACGTCCTTCTCGCGATGGGGTTGTCGGAGAAGGACGGGCCGTTGCGGTTCACGCTCGGGCTGTCTAACACCGAGGACGAGATAGATGCTCTGCTCGACGTCTTGCCGGCTATCGTCGCCCGCACAACTCGCTGACGGCTCGCCTAGACTTAAGCCATGAAGGTTTTGGCAGCGATGAGCGGCGGAGTGGACTCCGCGGTTGCTGCTGCGCGCGCTGTTGAAGCGGGCCACGACGTCACCGGGGTTCATCTTGCACTGTCGCGCATGCCGGGATTGTTCCGCTCGGGCTCTCGCGGGTGCTGCACCGTCGAAGATTCACTCGATGCTCGCCGTGCCGCCGGATTGCTGGGAATCCCGTTTTACGTCTGGGACTTCAGCGCACAGTTCACCGAAGCGGTCGTGGATGACTTCGTCGCCGAATATGCGGCGGGTCGCACACCGAACCCGTGTATGCGCTGCAATGAGCGAATCAAGTTCGCCGCTCTGCTCGATCGCGCCCTCGAACTGGGGTTTGATGCCGTCGCAACCGGCCACTATGCGAATGTCGAGTGGGCAGCGGATGGCACTCCCGAGCTGCATCGCGCTAGCGCGTGGGCTAAAGACCAGTCGTATGTGCTGGGAGTGTTGACGACCGAGCAGTTACGTCACGCAATCTTCCCGCTGGGGGACACCCCTTCCAAGGATCTCGTTCGTGCCGAGGCCGAGCGCCGCGGGCTTTCGGTGGCAAACAAACCCGACAGCCACGACATCTGTTTCATTCCCGAAGGCGATACGCGCGATTGGTTGGCTGACCGCATTGAGATGGAGCCGGGCGAGATCGTTGACACGGATGGTCAGGTTATCGGCCAGCACGATGGCGCTCTGGCGTATACGGTCGGACAGCGCAAGGGGCTCAACCTCGGAGTCCCGGCGGCGGACGGTCGCCCACGATTCGTGGTCACGGTAAAGCCCGCGACAAATCAGGTGGTCGTTGGTTCGCGGGCCGATCTCGACATTGTGGAAATTGCTGGTGCGCGATTCTCGTGGGCCGGAAACGACCCCGTGATCAGCGGAATCGCCGAGACCACGGATGGTGGATTCACCTCGTTTGACTGCGAGGTGCAAATCCGCGCACACGCGGACCCCGTACCCGCAATCGCCGAAAACATCGACGGCGAAATCATCGTTCGACCGAACGTGCCGCTCAGCGGCGTTGCCACCGGGCAAACCGCTGTGCTGTATGTCGGCACGCGTGTGCTCGGACAATTCACGATTGACCGGACCGTCGGCGCTACCGCGCTCGTCTAACGAACACGGCTGGCAGACTGAGTCCATGCGCGACGTCATCGTCCTCGGCAGCACCGGGTCCATCGGAACCCAGGCGCTCGACGTCATTCGCGACAACCCCGACCGTTTCCGGGTCGTTGGGCTTTCCGCAGGACGCAACCGTGAACTCGCCGAAGCGCAAGCGGCCGAATTCGGGGTGTCCGAGGTTGCCTACGGTGCTGCCGACGCCGTCACGCTCGTCCAATCGGTCCGCGCAGACGTCATTCTCAACGGAATCACCGGTGCGGTCGGCCTCGAACCAACCCTCGCGGCGCTCGCCACGGGCTCGACGCTGGCGCTCGCTAATAAAGAGTCGCTCATCATCGGCGGGTCGCTCGTTACCTCGGTTGCGGCGCCGGGCCAGATTGTCCCCGTCGATTCGGAACACTCCGCAATCGCCCAGGCGCTGCTCGGCGGCGCGCACACCGAGGTCGCAAAACTTGTGCTGACCGCCAGTGGCGGACCGTTCCGCGGGTTCACCCGCGAACAACTCGCGACCGTCACCCCCGAGCAGGCGTCGAAGCACCCGACGTGGAACATGGGACCGGTCATCACGACGAACTCGTCGACACTCGTGAACAAAGGGCTTGAGGTCATCGAGGCGCACCTGCTGTTCGACATCCCGTTCGACCGCATCGAGGTTACGGTTCACCCGCAGTCCGTGATTCATTCGATGGTCGAGTTCGTTGACGGGTCGACCATCGCCCAGTGTTCCCCGCCCGACATGCACCTGCCGATTGCGTTGGGACTCGACTGGCCGAACCGTGTGCACGGCGCAACGACTCCCGTCGATTGGTCGAAGGCCCACGAATGGACGTTTGCCCCGCTCGACGAGGACGTCTTCGGCGCCATTCGACTCGCTCGTCAGGTCGGAATGGCCGGGGCGACATTCCCGGCCGTATACAACGCGGCGAACGAGGTTGCGGTCGACGCCTTCGCCTCGGGTGCGATCGGGTTCCTCGACATCGTCGACACCATCGAGCGGGTCGTCGGGGAACACGCTGCGCCGCCATCGATCACTCTGGAATCCGTGCTCGAAGCCGATGCCTGGGCGCGCACCGCCGCTATGAAGTTCCTGAGCAAGTAGCCGTTCGCGCTCGGACCGTCAGACCTCGCGGGTACCCTTAGACACATGGATGTAGTGCTGTCGATTCTCGGGATTCTCTTCGTCGCTCTCGGTATCGGGGTGTCGATCGGTCTTCACGAACTCGGGCACTTCTATCCCGCCCGTAAATTCGGCGTGTACGTCGGCAAGTTCATGGTCGGTTTCGGACCAACTCTCTGGTCACGCAAATTCGGCGAGACGGAATTCGGAATCAAGGCCATTCCACTGGGTGGTTACGTGTCGTTGTCTGGCATGTACCCGCCCACGGCGACCCCGAACCGCGGGTTCCGACTTTTCCGCTCGCTCGTTCAGGACGCCCGGGACGCATCGGCCGAAACCATCACCGACGAAAGCCGCACGTTCTACCGACTCGGCACCTTCAAGCGAATCGTCATCATGCTCGGCGGTCCCGTGATGAATCTGCTCATCGCAGCGGTGCTGTACCTATTCCTGTTTTCCGGTCTGGGCATTCAGGCACCCACAACCACAATCGGGTCCATCGCCGAATGCGTCAAGCCGATTGCAGCGGCCGACCAAACCTGCGCGGCGTCCGACCCAGATGCCCCGGCTACCGCAGACGGGCTCCAACTCGACGACACGATTGTGTCGATCGATGGAACCCCGTTCACCGACTGGACCAGCCAGATTTCCATCATCCGCGACCACGCGAACGACCCGATTGACTTTGTGGTCGACCGTGGCGGCAAAACCATCACCCTGACCGTAACCCCCATCGAGACCGAGCGGTATGTCATTGATGCGACGGGCGCCCCCGTGAAAAACGCAGACGGTACCTATGAGACAGCGCCCGTCGGTTACGTCGGTATCGGGCCGGAATACGCCCGTCAGCAGCAGTCACCGGGTGTCGCGCTCAGCAGCCTCGGCACAAACGTCGTCGACGTCGGCCGCATCATCATCGATCTGCCCAACCGTCTGGGGCAGGTCTGGGACGCCGCCTTCGGCACCGCCGAGCGCGATATGAACGGTCCCGTCTCCGTCGTCGGCGTCGGTCGCATTGCGGGGGAGGTCGCCAGCCTCGACGGAATCGATGTCGTTTCCCGCATTTCGGCGCTAATCGGAATCCTCGCGTCGCTCAACGTCGCGCTGTTCGTATTCAACCTCATCCCACTGTTGCCACTGGATGGCGGTCACGTCGCGGTCGCCCTCATTGACTGGATTCGCCTCAGAATCGCCCGACTGTTCGGGCGACCAGCACCCGCGCCAATTGACACAGCACGGCTTGTTCCCATCACGGTTATCGCGACTGTACTTCTCATCGCGATGAGTGCATTGCTCATTTACGCGGACATCGTCAAACCGATTACTCTCGGTCCGTAGCGAGGTACGCTGGAACCGTGGCCGCAGTCAATATTGGAACTCCGCGAGTAGTTGAGACACTCGCCCCGCGTCGTAAGTCCCGCCAGATCAAGGTCGGCAAGGTTCTCGTCGGGGGTGACGCTCCCGTTTCCGTTCAGTCGATGACGACGACAAAGACAACGGACATCAACGGCACTCTGCAACAGATCGCCGAACTCACCGCGACCGGTTGTGACATTGTTCGTGTCGCCGTTCCGACACAGGACGATGCCGATGTGCTGCACATCATCGCGAAAAAGAGCCAGATTCCCGTCATCGCGGACATCCACTTCCAGCCCAAATACGTTTTCCAGGCAATCGACGCCGGGTGTGCCGCGGTTCGCGTGAACCCGGGCAACATCAAGCAGTTCGATGACAAGGTCGGCGAAATTGCAAAGGCCGCCAAGGCCGCCGGGGTTTCCATTCGCATCGGCGTCAACGCCGGTTCGCTTGACCCTCGCCTGCTGCAAAAGTACGGTCGCCCGTCGCCCGAGGCGCTGGTCGAATCGGCAGTCTGGGAGGCGGGCCTCTTCGAGGAACACGACTTTCACGACTTCAAGATCTCGGTGAAGCACAACGACCCGGTCGTCATGGTCAAGGCGTACCGTCAGCTCGCCGAACGCGGTGACTGGCCGCTGCACCTCGGGGTAACCGAAGCCGGCCCGGCATTCCAGGGAACCATCAAGTCGGCAACGGCCTTTGGAATTCTGCTCGCCGAGGGAATCGGCGACACCATCCGTGTCTCGCTGTCCGCGCCGCCCGCCGAAGAAATCAAGGTCGGGCTCAAGATTCTCGAATCGCTCAACCTGCGCGAACGCAAGTTGGAAATCGTTTCGTGCCCATCGTGTGGTCGCGCTCAGGTCGACGTTTACACGCTGGCCGAAGACGTCACCAAGGGGCTCGAGGGCATGACCGTTCCGCTGCGCGTCGCTGTCATGGGCTGTGTCGTCAACGGACCGGGCGAGGCCCGCGAAGCAGACCTCGGTGTCGCATCGGGTAACGGCAAGGGCCAGATTTTCGTCAAGGGCGAGGTCATCAAGACCGTCCCCGAAGCCGACATCGTCAAGACCCTCATCGAGGAAGCGAATCGTTTGGCCGCCTCGATGCCCGCCAGCACCACGGGCAGCCCCGAGGTCACCGTCTCCTAACCCGCCGAAACGGTAGGGTTGACGCGTGGTGACCCGACTTTCTCAACTGTTTGTCCGCACGCTTCGCGAGGACCCCTCCGATGCGGAAGTGACATCGCACCGCCTGCTGGTTCGCGCCGGTTACATCCGTCGCCAGGCCCCCGGGGTGTTTGCGTGGTTGCCGCTGGGGCTTAGGGTTCGCCGCAAGATCGAACAGGTCATCCACGAGGAGATGGAACGCGCCGGCGCGCAGAACGTTCATTTCCCGGCCCTCTTGCCGCGTGAACCCTACGAAACGACCGGTCGTTGGACCGAATACGGTGACGGAATCTTCCGCCTCAAAGACCGCAAGGACGCGGATTACCTGTTGGCACCGACCCACGAAGAGGTTTTCACCCTGCTGGTGAAGGACCTGTACTCGTCGTATAAAGACCTTCCCGTCACGCTGTATCAAATCCAGGACAAATACCGCGACGAAGCTCGCCCGCGTGCCGGCCTCTTGCGCGGACGCGAGTTCTCGATGAAGGACGCGTATTCGTTCGATTACACCGACGAGGGGTTGGACGCGTCGTACCAGTCGCAGCGTGACGCGTACGAGCGCATCTTTACGCGCCTCGGTCTTGATTACGTGATCGTGTCTGCCGACGCGGGTGCGATGGGCGGCAGCAAGTCGGAAGAATTCCTGCACCCGACCCCGATCGGTGAAGACACCTTTGTTCAGTCGGACGGCGGGTATGCGGCGAACGTCGAGGCGTATCGAACGACCGCCCCCGACGCGATCGCGATCGACGGGCAACCCACCGCGACGGTGTTCGATTCCCCGAACACTCCGACAATTGACACACTCGTCGCGCTGGCCAATGACCGCCACCCCCGCACCGACCGCCCCTGGACGGCGGCCGACACGCTCAAGAACGTTGTGCTCGCCTTGACTAGCCCGACGGGTGACCGCACACTGGTCGCTGTCGGAATTCCCGGTGACCGCGAAGTCGACATGAAACGCGCGGAAGCGTGGTTTTCGCCCAACGCGGTCGAGCCCGCCACCGAAGCCGATTTCGCCACGAACAAGGCGCTGGTGAAGGGATACATCGGCCCGTGGAGTCCCGCAGGTGCGGTTTTGGGCGAGAAGTCCGCGTCAAAGGTCCGATTCCTCGTCGACCCTCGCGTTGTCGAGGGCACCGACTGGGTGACCGGTGCCAACGAAGACCAGAAGCACGTGTTCAATCTTGTTGCCGGCCGTGATTTCACCGCCGACGGTGTCGCCGACATTGCCGAGGTTCGCGACGGCGATCCCGCCCCCGACGGGTCCGGCCCGATTCACGCGGCCCGCGGAATGGAAATCGGACACGTTTTCCAACTGGGTCGCAAATACGCCGAGGCGCTGGGTCTGCAGGTGCTCGACGAAAACGGCAAGCTCGTCACCGTCACGATGGGGTCCTACGGAATTGGTGTCACTCGAATCCTCGCCGTTATCGCCGAAACAAACAACGACGACCGCGGGCTGATTTGGCCGATTCACGTTGCGCCATTCCACGTTCACGTCGTCGCAACGGGCAAAGAAGATGCGGCCCTCGCCCTTGCCGAAGGTCTCGCCGCCGAATTCGAGACGGCGGGGTTCGAGGTCGCACTCGACGATCGTCCGAAGGTTTCGCCGGGTGTCAAGTTCGGTGATGCCGAACTCATTGGTGTTCCCCTCATCGTCATCGCGGGTCGCGGCGCGGCCGACGGTGTAGTCGAAGTCTGGGACCGCCGAACGGGGGAGCGGAACGAAGTGCCCGCCACCGAGGCGCTCACGTGGCTGCGCTCAGTCGCAAAATAGTCGGCGCTTCGCTAACCTAGAACGTACGGAGCTTTCACTCGGGCGCCGATAACCGAATACCGATATCTGAATAGGGGCACCCCATGCACATCGAGATTAAGAATCTGCGCGATGTTGAAGCCGAAAAGGAAATCCCGTTCGACGAACTCGTCGACATTGTGGAGGACGCTATTGAGCGCGCGTATGTGAAACACATCACCCCGGTGCCCGCAGAACTCGGCGATCGACCCGTTCCCCCCAAGATGGAGGACGACCACGGTAACAAGCGTGCGCGGGCGACTCTTGACCGCAAAACGGGTGACGTGACAATTTTTGCGCCGACCTACAATGACGACGACGAACTGACCGGTGAAGAGGAAATCGTCGACACCGATTTTGGGTACATCGCCGCGAACGAGGCTAAGCGGGTTCTCATTCAGCGAATCCGTGCGATTGACGACGAGAAGATTCTGGGGGAGTTCAGCCACAAAAAGGGAGACCTCATTTCGGGAATCATCCAGCAGTCGTCGAACTCGAAGATGGTTCAGGTGCTCATCGGCAAGAACCTCGAAGCCGTCATGCCCTCGGCCGAGCAGGTTGCCGGCGAAGAATACGCGCACGGCAAGCGAATCCGCGTTGTCATCACCGACGTGAAAAAGGGGCTCAAGGGCCCGTCGATCACGGTCAGCCGCCACCACCCCGACCTCGTCAAGCGCCTGTTCGAACTCGAAGTTCCCGAAATCAATCAGGGACTCGTCAAGATCGCCGCAATTTCGCGCCACCAGGGTCACCGCACCAAGATTGCGGTGTTCTCGATGGAACCCGGGTTCAACGCCAAGGGTGCGTTCATCGGCGAGCTCGGTGCGCGCGTTCGCAACGTCTCCAAGGAACTCGGTGACGAGAAAATCGACATCGTCGACTACTCAACCGACATCGCGCAGTTCGTCGCCCACGCACTCTCGCCCGCGAAGGTCACCAAGGCGATTCTTGTGGACGAAGCAACCAACGCGGTCCGCGCCTACGTCCCCGAATACCAGCTCTCGTTGGCGATCGGCAAGGACGGTCAGAACGCTCGACTCGCGGCAATGCTCACGCGCGCCAAGATTGACGTCAAGAGCGACACCCTGCTGGACGAGTAATCGGATTGTCGGGGTAGAATGGAACCCGTAAGAACCTGTATCGGTTGTCGCGCACGCGATGATCGGGCCTCTCTCCTGAGAGTTGTCCTGACTGGAAACACGGTGGTGGTCGATTCGTCGGCAACCGCATCCGGTCGCGGGGCGTGGGTCCACCCCACAGCGAATTGCGTCAACAACGCGATTTCGCGGGGCGGATTGGCTCGGTCTTTTCGTCGCAGCGGATCGTTCGATACAGACGGGCTCACTGCCCACATCATCACGGAAAAGGTTGAAGGCTGATGGACTACTAATGAGCGGCTCGAAATGAGTACCTCGCACTAGTGGCGTGCCCTGTTTTGGGGGTTCGCCCCGGACAGGAGAATTGTGGCTGGAAAACCACGCGTACACGAGATTGCCTCGGAGTACGGTATCGAAAGCAAGCAGGTTATCGAGAAACTCGGTAGCCTCGGCGAATTCGTCAAGTCGTCGTCTTCGACGATCGAACCGCCCGTAGCTCGCAAACTGCGCACAGCGCTGGAAAAAGACGGTCTGACCCGTCAGGAAGCGTCCGCCGCAACGGCGAAGGCGCCCGCCAGGCCGCGCACGACCGCTCAGGTTGATTTGCCGACGATTCCCTCCGCGGCCGAAGCGGCAGCCCGGGCCGCTGCCCCACCTGCTCCTCCCGTGTCGTCAGACCCGGATGACCCCGACGCACCTCCGGCAACCGCGCCTCCGCGCCCGGGTGGTAACAACCCGTTCCAGACGACTCCGTCGATGCCGCGTCCTCCGCGTCCGGGTAACAACCCGTTCATGACAACAGGTGCTCAGCGCACGACCGGCGGGCCTCGACCCGTCGGCGGTCCCGGTGGTCCCGGTCGCCCAGCGGGCGGCCCGGGCGGACGCCCCACTGCTCCGTTCCAATCCCGCACGGGTGGTCCCGGCGGACGACCCGCTACAGGTGGATTCCAGCGTCCCGGCGGTCCCGGTGGCGCACCCGGTACGCCCGGTGGCGGACCCAGCCGACCCGGCGGAGGCCCGTCGGGTGCTCGCGGCCGTGGCGGAAACACCGCTGGTGCGTTCGGTAAGGGCGGGGGCAAGAACAAGGCCCGCAAGTCGAAGCGCACGAAGCGCCAAGAGTTTGAAATGCGCGAGGCGCCGTCACTCGGTGGCGTTAAGATTCCCCGTGGTGACGGCGCAACCGTCATTCGCCTCCGACAGGGTTCATCGATCGCGGACTTCGCCGACAAGATCGAAACAATGTGGGGCATCCCGGTTCCCCCCGGAAACCTCGTCACCGTTCTCTTCCAGTTGGGCGAGATGGCGACCGCAACCGAATCGCTCGACGCCGCAACGTTC
This sequence comes from Microbacteriaceae bacterium, assembly GCA_044338315.1. GTDB lineage: Bacteria > Actinomycetota > Actinomycetes > Actinomycetales > Microbacteriaceae > MWH-TA3. The sequence continues at coordinate 37,233 of JBIILU010000002.1, forward strand.
GAGGTGCTCGGCGCGGAACTCGGTTACACCATCGACATCGTCAGCCCCGAGGACGAGGACAAGGAAATCCTCGGCTCGTTCTCGATCGACCTCGACGAGGAAGACGACGAAGCCGACCTCGTCATTCGACCCCCCGTTGTCACGGTCATGGGTCACGTTGACCACGGTAAGACCCGCCTTCTTGACGCGATTCGTCGCGCCGATGTCGCCGCGGGCGAAGCCGGTGGAATTACCCAGGCGATTGGTGCCTACCAGGTGTGGACCGAACACGACGGTAACGAACGTGCCATCACCTTCATTGACACCCCGGGCCACGAGGCGTTTACTGCCATGCGTGCCCGTGGTGCACAGGTCACCGACATCGCGATCCTCGTGGTCGCCGCCGATGACGGAATCATGCCCCAGACGATCGAGGCGTTGAACCACGCCCAGGCCGCCGGGGTTCCGATTGTCGTCGCCGTCAACAAGATTGACAAGGAAGGTGCCAACCCTGACAAGGTCCGTCAGCAGCTGACCGAGTACGGACTCGTCACCGAGGAGTACGGCGGAGACACGCTGTTTGTCAACGTCTCCGCGCTCACGGGCGTCGGTGTCGCCGAATTGCTCGAGGCCGTTCTGCTCACCGCAGACGCCGGTCTCGACCTCACCGCCAACCCAAACAAGGATGCTCGCGGTATCGCCATCGAAGCGAAGCTCGACAAGGGACGCGGTTCGGTTGCGACCGTTCTCATCCAGTCGGGAACGCTGCGCGTCGGAGACGCCATCGTTGCCGGTACCGCCTACGGTCGCGTCCGCGCGATGGTGGACGAGCACGGCGAAAAGGTCGACGAGGCCTACCCGAGCCGCCCGGTTCAGGTTCAGGGGCTCTCATCGGTTCCTCGCGCCGGTGACTCGTTCATCGTCACCGACGATGACCGTACCGCCCGTCAGATCGCCGAAAAGCGTGAAGCCGCCGAACGTAACGCCCTGCTGGCCAAGGCCCGCAAGCGCATCTCGCTCGAAGACTTCTCGAAGGCAATCGAAGACGGCAAGGTCCAGTCGCTCAACCTCATCCTCAAGGGTGACGTTTCCGGTGCCGTCGAGGCGCTCGAAGAGTCGGTTCTCAAGATCGAGGTGGACGACAGCGTGCAACTGCGCATCATCCACCGCGGTGTTGGTGCGATCACCGAGAGCGACATCAACCTCGCGACCATCGACAACGCGATCGTCGTCGGATTCAACGTTCGCCCCGACACGAAGGCGCGCGAACGCGCGCAGCGTGAAGGCGTCGACGTGCGTTTCTACAACGTCATCTACAGCGCCCTCGAGGAGATCGAACAGAGCCTCAAGGGAATGCTCAAGCCGGAATTCGAAGAGATTCAGAGCGGTGTCGCGGAAATCCGCGAGATCTTCCGCTCGAGCAAGCTCGGAAACATCGCCGGTTGTATCGTGCGCTCGGGAACCATCACCCGCAACTCGAAGGCCCGCGTCATTCGCGAAGGCGTTGTCATCGCGGATGGTTTGGCCATCGAGTCGCTGCGCCGCTTCAAGGACGACGTCACCGAAGTCAAGACCGACTTCGAGTGCGGTATCGGTCTGGGCAAGTTCAACGACCTCCAGTTGGGCGACGAAATCGAAACGATTGAAATGAAGGAGAAGATCCGCGCCTAATGTCGGCACCCGATCGCGCTCGCAAGATGGCGGAACGAATCAAAGAGATCGTTGCTCGCCGTCTAGAAAAAGGTATGCGTGACGACCGAATTGGTTTCGTCACCATCACTGACGTGCGCATGACCGGTGACCTGCAACACGCGACCGTCTTCTTCACGGTGTACGGCTCTGACGAAGAGCGTCAGAATTCGTGGGATGCCCTCAAATCAGCGACGGGAATGTTGCGTTCGGAAGTCGGACGCAACATCACCGCCCGCTTGACCCCGTCGCTCGAGTTCGTGCTCGACGCACTGCCGGAAACATCCGCGCACCTTGAAGACTTGCTCATCAAGGCAAAAATGCACGACGACGAGGTCACCAAAGCCTCCGCCGGTGCGGAGTACGCCGGCGACGAAGACCCGTATGTTCGCCCGCGTGAAGACGAGGATGACGACGAGGAATAGTGGCCGCGAGCGGGCGCTGGTTTCGACCGTCGCGCGCTGGTTTCGCCGCACCGCGCGTCCGCTCCCGTGGCGGAATTCCGAGACGACACCCTGGGGAGTCCTGCTTTCCGAGGTCATGGCGCAACAGACACCCGTCGCTCGCGTTGCACCGATGTGGCTCGAATGGATCGAACGCTGGCCGACCGCGACACACCTGGCGGACGCGAGCCCTGCTGATGTTGTGCGCGCGTGGGGCCGGCTCGGTTATCCGCGTCGCGCGCTGAATCTGCACGCCGCCGCCACCCGCATTCGTGATGATTTCGGGGGAGAGGTGCCCACCACCGTCGACGAGCTCGAATCGTTGCCGGGAATCGGTTCCTACACCGCCCGCGCGGTCGCCGCCTTTGCCCTCGGACAGCGCGTTCCCGTGGTCGACACCAACATCCGCCGGGTGCTGGCCCGTGCCGTTCTCGGCATTGCCGAACCGGAACCACCTCGCGTCAAGGCCGACATGGACCTGATGGAGTCGGTCCTGCCGTCGTCGGCGAAGGAGTCGGTCGCCGTCAACGCGGGAATCATGGAGCTCGGTGCGGTCATGTGCACCGCGCGAACGCCGAACTGTGCGGAGTGTCCTATCGCCCAACACTGCGCGTGGGCGCTAGCGGGGTTCCCCGCTAATGCGGGCCGTACGCGCACTCCGCAGGCAAAATACGAAGGGTCGGTTCGCCAGGCGCGCGGCGCGATCCTCGCGCTCGCTCGAACACGCAGTACCGTGTCGTCCAGCGACATCGCAATCGCCGTCCCCGATACCGCGAAACGGGACCGCGCGTTAGAGGGTCTGTTGTCGGACGGGCTTCTCGTCAATACCGAGCAGGGCTTTGGGTTACCGGAATCCTGAACCCGGAACACCCCAATCGCGTGTCCGCACGAGTTACGCTGGCAACGTGAAGAAGATTCTCGGTCTATTCGTCTTGCTTTTCGCTTTCTGGTCGCCCACAATCGCCAGCGCGTCCGTCGATGATTTCACCTTTGACCGCTTCGATGGCGTGTACGAGTTGTCGCGCGATGATCGGGGGCACTCCGTCCTTACGGTTCACGAAGTGCTCGTCGCGCGATTCCCGGATTTTGACCAGAATCGCGGCATCAAACGCGCAATCCCCGAGCGGTATCTCGACAGTCCGCTCGAAATCGAGATCGTCAGCGTGACCGACGAGTCGGGAGCAGATCGACCTTTCGAAACCGAGTCGGACGGCGCGTTCATGGTTGTGACGATTGCCGTCCCCGAAGGCGAGTTCGTTCGGGGCGTTCAGACGTATGAAATCACGTACGTTGCCCACAACGTCATCCTCGACGACACGGCGAATGGCGCGCAAGAGTTCTATTGGGATATCAACGGCGACGGATGGTCACAACCCTTTGGCCGTGTGTCCGCCGAGGTGAGATTCGATGCCAGCATCGCCAGCGCATTCACCGGCCAAGTCTCCTGTTACGCAGGGGTGTCGGGTAATTCGACCTCGTGTTCCGAACTGAACTCGACGGCAACCGCCGTCACCGCCGCGCACGACAACCTGGGCGCGAACCAGACCCTGACGGTTGCGGCGCAATTCACAGCCGGCACCTTCACTCCTCGCGACAATTCCTACTGGGCGTCGGTGTTGTGGCCGTTCCATTCGGGCGCCGTTCTTGCCGTCACCGCCCTGCTGCTGATCAGCGTTACCCGTCGATTCACCGTTGCGCGCAGCGCCCCCGGCCGGCCGACGATCATCGCCGAGTACGGCCCACCACCTGGGGTCTCGCTCTACACGGTCTCGGCCCTGTTGGCCAAGCCCCAGCGCGTCTTTGCGGCCGCCATCGTTGATTTGGCCGTTCGGGGAGTCATCGTCATCGAAGAATTCAACCCGCCCGGTTTCGGCAAGCGCGCCTGGGCGGTGCGGTTGATCACACTGCCGACGGCAGCGGACAAGGAATTCGTTTCGGCACTGCTCGGCGTCGATGCGGCGGTCGGTGCCCGCGCAACCGTGTCGGACCCGTCCAGGGGTGTGACGCAACGCGTCGTCGCTCTCGCGCGCCGTGCGGGAACCGCCCTCGTTTCCCTCGGCTTGAAGCGGACGCCACCCGGTCGCCGCCTGTTCGGCGCGCTGGCGATCCTCGTCACTATCGCCAACACCGTTGCCAGCGTCGGAATGCTGTCCGACTCGCGCGGCGGTTGGATTCCCGCCGTCACGCTGTTCACGGGGTTCATCGCCGGCATCGTGAGCCTGATGCTGTCGATGCACACTCCCCTCACGGCGGAGGGCGCCGAGGTGCGCGATCACGTGGCCGGCCTCGATCTGTACATCCGCGTCGCCGAAGCCGACCGGTTGCGCGTTCTGCAATCTCCCGACGGCGCGCTCAAGAAACCGATCGACACATCGAACCCGCGAACGGTCATTCACCTTTACGAGTTGGTTTTGCCGTGGGCAATCCTATTGGGGCGCGAAAAGGACTGGGCGCGCGTGATGGAGATCGCGTACTCCGGCGATTCCCCGACGTGGTACGCCGGCTCTGTCCCCTTCACCGCTTCCAGCTTCAGTTCATCCCTGTCGTCGCTCACGTCGGCCGCATCCGCTTCCTCCGCCGGTGGTTCCGACGGAGGAGGCTCAGCGGGTGGCGGAGGTGGTGGCGGGGGCGGCGGTGGTGTCTAGGCGCGCTGTGCGCGGCGGCGTGCGACGGTGATCGCCACACCCGTTCCGGCTAGTGCGAGTCCGGTCCACAGACCGAAGGCTGGGTCAACACCGGTGTCAGCCAAACCGAGAACCAGGCCGCCTTCTGGGCCCCACATTTCGTAGGTCATGCTGGCCTCAGTTACTTCGGCATCGTCGAGGTTAGTCAGCCATTCGCTCTCGCTGTATTCTTCGTAAAGGGTACCCACCATCGTGTACTGCCCAGGCTGCAGAGTCGCCGTGAACCAGGCAAACTGGTCGTCGAGCATGTAGCCGGTCGTCGTGTGGATGTTTGCATCGTTCTGGCCACGCAAATCTGCCGCGGTTCGGGCAATAGCCCAAAGGTCACCTGCTACGGCGCCTGCGTCGTCGGCGTCGTCATTGCAACCGATGACACCCGAATCGATGTCTGTTGGGTCAAACTCGGAATACAGCGCGAGGAAATTATCGCCGACCGGCGAGAAGTCGCTGCCGATTCCAAAGTACATGTCTTCTTCGACCGGGTCGGTGTCGACTAAGCGGAAGGTGTACGTGCCAGCCTCGGTTATCGTGAGGTCAACGGTGGCGTAAGGGTGAGACCCAACTTCAACATCACACTGAACGATCCCGCCAATGAGGGCGTCCTCGTCGAGAATCGCTGCATCGTCAGGAGTAGTGAAGAATTCCGGGTCCGACGTGAGAGTGGCCGAAGTTGTTGCAAGCAGTTCACCGGCCGGATCAGCCGTCACAGTCGCGAGGTTGATGATGATGTCTTCGGTGATGCTGTTCGTGTCTTCAAAATCCAACCAGGCAAATTCATCGACGACAATCGTTGCAGGGTCGGTGGTGATGGCCAACGGGGTCGCGGTGATTTCAGTTGCCCCCAGGGTCGCATTACCGGTGCCGTAGGAATCACTGATTTCCCATGCGGGATCATCACAATTGAGGAGCGTAATGGTGACGGATTCGCCGGGCGCGAGCGCGTGATCTTCTTCACCAGCGTTTCCCAGGTCGCAGTCGAACGTGAAAGCATTACGTGGGATTGCGGCAGATGCCGGGGCAACCGCGATGAGGGGGAGTGCCGAGACCGCGAGAAGTGCTAGGGCGGATTTGAGTGCTTTATGCATGTCTAAGGTTCCTTTTCGGAGGGGTGATGAGTTTAGTAAAGCCTACTAGTAAAAGTGCGGTAAACTGAAGCAACGCCCGCCGCGAATAGCGCAGTGAGGGCACATCTCCACCGCAACGAATCGGCCTCTTGTCGAATCGAACGGGGTGGTTGATTAGTCAAGGAGAACCATGGCCCAAACCGGCCGCAACAATTCGAACGCTCGGACGAAGCGTCGTCGACCTCTTGACGAGGAAGGCATCATCCCGATCTTGGCCCGTGCGGTGCGCGAGGTCGAGAACGCGGTGAACCGCGATGGCAAGGTTAACGCGACAAACCGGACAAAGTTTCACGCTGCTGGCCTGCTGATTCGTGAAGAGAAGCAGCGCATGTCCGAGGATCGGTCGATTCCGCAGAAGGATCGCGAAGACGTCAACAAGCGTTTGGACGGACTCGCCATGATCATGGTCAAGTGCCTGGCCAAGGATCAGTCGCTCGGCAGCCTGCTCGACGCGAATGCCCCGGTGTCGGCGGCGACCCAGAAGCTGCGCCGCGACATGTTGCTGGCCAGTGGCCAGGAATTGGACATTGACGAAATCCTGATTGTCGACGAGTCGCCCGCCGAGGTTGCCGACAAGTCGAAGTCGGTGTTGCCGCCCAGTGTTCGGCGTGCCGAATTGGCGAACCCGTTTCTGACTCCCGTGTTTGCGCCGGGTGCCCGCGTGACGGGCCGCCTTCAGAACTGGGAACTGATCGACCCGCTGTTCCGTGCCTTTGAACAGGGCGGTCAGGCGGCCAGCATGGATTTGCCCGAGGCCCGCAGCCTGCACACCCCCGGCGGCATGGATTTGATGCGCCACCAGGCGCGGTTCGTTGAATCGGCGAAGGCCGGACACCGCTCGTACCTCCTGGCCGACGAGCCCGGTCTGGGCAAGACCGCCCAGGCGCTTCTTGCAGCCGAGGCAACCAAATCATTCCCGCTGCTCGTCGTCGTTCCCAACGTGGTCAAGCGCAACTGGGAGCGCGAGGTTGACCGCTGGATCCCTCACCGCATCTCGTCGGTGGTTCACGGCGACGGCGACGATCTCGACGCGTTTGCCGATGTCATCATCGTCAATTACGACATTCTCGAACGACACGCAGGATGGGCGAGTCGGTTCGGCTTTGCCGGCATGGTCGTCGACGAGGCACACTTCATCAAAAACCGTGATTCGCAGCGGTCGCTGAACGTTCAAAAGATTGCCACCGCGATTCGCACGCGCCACGGAAACCCGTTGCTCATCGCGCTCACGGGAACACCCCTTATCAACGAGGTCGAAGACTTCCGCATGATTTGGAAGTTCCTGGGCTGGATCGACGACGACAAGCCGACCACCGCTCTGATGGCGAAACTCGAGTCACTGGGGCTGTCGCCCGCCGACAGCGGGTTCTTCCCCGAAGCGCGCCAGTGTGTCATCGACATGGGAATCGTGCGCCGACGCAAGGCCGATGTCGCCAAAGACATCCCCGCACGTCGCGTCGCCGACATCCCCGTCGAGCTCGACGACGAATACGGACGGTCGATTCGCCAATCCGAGGCGCTGCTTATGCAACGACTCGTCGAACGGTATGACCGCATCATCGCCGGGCGCGGCGATCGCGCCGCGGGAATTGACGAGGACATCGTGCGCCTTGTTGCGCACAGCGAGGTCGAGGAATCAAAGTCGTCGGACACCGGCGACAACGTGTTCGCCATGGTTCGCCGAATTGGCCAGGCAAAGGCAACTCTCGCTGCCGACTACACCGCCCAGTTGGCGGCGAACGTCGGCAAGGTCGTGTTCTTCGCCAAGCACATCGACGTGATGGACACCGCCGAGGCGTTCTTCGCCAAGGCGGGAATCACGACGAGGTCGATCCGCGGGGATCAGTCGGCGACGGCACGAACCGCGGCCATCGACGACTTCACCAACGACCCCGACGTCAAGGTCATCGTCTGTTCACTGACCGCCGCGGGTGTGGGCATCAACCTGCAGGTCGCGTCCAACGTCGTGCTCGCCGAACTGTCGTGGACCAGCGCCGAACAGACCCAAGCAATTGACCGTGTTCACCGCATCGGTCAGGAACTACCCGTCACGGCGTGGAGAATTCTCGCGGCGCAAACAATCGATTCACGCATCGCTGACCTCATCGATTCCAAGGCCGGTATTGCCGCACGAGCACTGGACGGCAGCGACTCAGAAGTCGATCAGAGCGAAACGGTGCAGATGGCTGCGTTGATGGCGTTGTTGTCCGACGCGCTCAAAGCCCGCATCGACGCCTAGAGCGACCCAAACGAGGTGCCGCACTCACCGTTGCTGCAACGGTAAGCGGGCGATTCGGGTTCGATGATGCAACCACCGAGTTCGATCAAACCTTCCGCCTGAGCACTCGACATTTCGGCGCTCGGCAGTCCGTAGATGATCTCGACGGGTTCTGGCGTCCCGCATTCAGGGCACGCAATCGACGAGGGGTCGTCAAACAGGTTCATAGGGTTCCTTCCGGCCAAGGGTGGATTTTTCTCAGGTTATGAGACACCACCGACACGGAACCCTAGAGGCGGGGGCGATCCAACCCGACACCGACGAAAATGCGAGCGTGAACTCGTTCAACGCCGACGGCAAGTGCACAAAGCCCAATGATGAACGCCGCAATCGCCAGCACGTAGGCAACGACCCCACCGACGCCCATCTCACCCGGATTGAGGAAGAAGTAGGGGAACCAGCCGTCTCCGGCGAGACCACGAACCAGCGAGCCAGCGACCCACAGAAGCGGGTAGACGGCGGCAATCCACAGCACGCTCCAGCGAAGACGCGAACGGCCGGGCATCAACAACCACTCGATCGCGATGAAGATGGGCATCCACACGTGTTGGATGAGATTCGGGAACTCGAACGAGGCGACATAACCGTCGTTCGACGAAAGGCCGGCGAGAAGCAGGTTGTAAACAACACCGACAACAATCGCGTACGACACGGTACACGCGCGAACGACGGTGTACCAGCGCGCATCGACATCGCGCATCAGCCCGAACAGTCCGCCCATCGTGAGTACAACAATGTTGATGATGCACGTCTGGATAGTGAAGTACTGGAAGTAGTGGCTCGGGTCGAAAATGCCTTGAACAAGGCGGTCAGAAATGTTGACCGACAGCGCAACAACAACCGCGGCCGCGGCAGCAAGGTTGAGGAAACCAAAAGTTCGGCGAAGCACGACGGCCAACCGAATCGGTCGAGCGCCCGTGCGCGTAGTTGTTGCGGGTTCGAAGAGGGCGTTCATGTGTCGTCCTTGACATATCGGGCCGTCAACGCGACGGCGGCAAACCCCAGACTACTGGCGTGCTGGGCGTACGGTGGGATACGTGTACGACGTGTGTGTGGTTTATTTGGTGCGAAGCCGCCAAACGCTGTTCGGCACCCGTACTGAGATCTTGCTCGGCGAAAAACTGACCGGCCTCGGCACTGGAAAGTTCGTCGGCGCCGGCGGCAAACTCGAATCGGGGGAGAGCGCGGTGGATGCAGCGGTTCGAGAAGTCGCTGAAGAGCTCGGGGTGCTAGTTGCCCCCGCCGACCTCGAACCCATCAGCGTCATCACCTACCCGTTCGTCGATCGCGACGAGTGGAGTCAACGCAGCTTCGGATTCGTTGCCCGACAGTGGACGGGCACACCTCGAGCCAGCGACGAACTCGCTCCGCGGTGGTTCGACACTCGTCGCATTCCGTTCCACCGAATGTGGGCCGATGCTGAGTTGTGGTTGCCGCGGGCCCTCAACGGTGAATTCATTGAGGAGACTTTTTCGTTCCGCGCCGACGGCACACTCGTCGGTTAACGAGCGAAGGGCCGAGCTTTCGCCCGACCCTTCGCTGCAGAACTGACTAGTTCTTGGCTCGTGCGCGTCGCACAGCGGCCACTGCACCGAGTGCCACTCCACCGGCGAGCAGCGCGCCAGCGCCGATGCCGATCGCGGTTGCGTCGACACCAGTGTTACCAAGGTCGGTTGCTAACGAGTTCACGGGTTCACCGAGCGGGTCGAGGAACGTGACTCCCGATTCGGGGTCGTAGTAGGTGTTCATGAAGACGAGACGAGCGTCTGTTGGATCGTCGACATCGTCAAGCATGAGCATGAGGATCAGGTAGTTCCCTGCTTCAGGGGCATCCGCTGGATTGTCAGACGCGGGTTCGATGATGAAGGGGAAGTCGCCATCGAGAGATACTCCATTCGGAAAAGTGACCTCAAACAAAGGCTCAACTGGGCCAAGAGCCGGAATTGCCTGGAACCACAATTCCCTGAACGAATTGTTAGGTATCGAAGGATCGTCAGGGAACATAAACGCTCCACCGCTGCTTACATCTAAGGGTACGAAGTCACCGAACAACGAATCACTACCCGCAGCAAATCGTGCATCGCCTGCAAAACCGTTACCAAACGTTTCCTGGTTGGAAATTTCAAACGGCTCCAGCAGGACGTGGTTGGGGATCAGTTCGACGGCTGCCTGGATAGTGATGTCGTCAATGAATCCGTCGGCAGTGGGTGTGGTGTCCTCCACATAGCTAGTAGTGAACGTCGCGTCACAAACGACACCAACGAGGTGCGGCATGATCGATTCAAACACGTAGTCATCTAGCCAAGCATCGCCAAGGAGCATACGGAATGAGCCCTCGAACGAGTAGGTCGTGGCAGCGCCAGAACCGCTAGTGGCCCAGCCGTCACCGGTTGTGTCGAATTTGAGCAAACCCATCTCATTACTGTCACCACTTGGCGTAAATGCGGCAAAATAAGCCGAGCCTTCAGGAACAAGATCCATGCCGCTAAACACATTTGTGACTTCCTCAGTTGCGTCTTCGAGATAAAAACCAGGTGACAAAACCAATGACACATCTGAAGGGCCTGTGTAGTCGACTGTGTAGGTTGAGGCATCCTCTGAAACTGTTGCCGCAATAGTGAACGGGGAGCTATCGCACGAGCCAGCGCCACCGGCCTCGGCGACGATGAGTTCACCACAACCAGCGATGAGCGCAACCGGAAGGGTGATCCCTGCGACGGTCAGGAGTTTCTTTGAAAACATGTTTACCTCTCGAAGTTTGATTCGTCGACGCGAATCAGTTTCTGCTACTCTATCGAATTCATGTGAGCTGACTCAAGGCAACGCGCAGCACTTAATCAGTTGGCGCAACACTTCCGTACCGCCCCAACGGCACGATGGTTGGTTAAACGAGGAAGGGCCGAGCTTTCGCCCGACCCTTCCTCGTTAGAACTGACTAGTTCTTGGCTCGTGCGCGTCGCACAGCGGCAACTGCACCTAGTGCAACTCCACCGGCGAGCAGTGCACCAGCACCGACGCCGATCGCGGATGCGTCAACACCGGTCGAGGCCAGGTTGCCGAGGCTCCAACGAATGATGACGGCACCGGACGCGCCGTCTTGGTAGGTCGTCCCGCAGACACTGCCACCTGCACCGTACGTGGGTGTTGGGCATTCACCTGCGGTGGCATAGATTCTGCCGCTGGGAGCATAAAGTGGCTCGCCGTCAGTCACGGGGAAGAGTGGATTGTTCGCACCAGCCACGTTGACATCACTCAGCGGAAAGCCAGCGTAAGCCATGATGTTGTCGTCAAATCCGGAACCTAATCCGTCGGCTGAGTCCTCTCCGAGCTCCGAAGCTTCGCCGTCTAATCCGTCGATCACCGTATCGACGATTGAGTTTGTCCAGAGGAGTTCCTCGTAGGTCCCTCCTTCACCAACGGTGACGGCTAGCGCGCCCGTGACGTCCTCATAGGAATAGTGTTCCATGTAGGCTCCGTAGCCGAAGAACTTCCTTAAGGAGGTTGGGTCTTCTGTCACGGTCTCTTTTTCTGACCCAGCGCCACCACCGATGAGCACTGCTTCAAATGCGGTCACGCCCGCAGGTGCATCGAACGAGTAATCACCGGCAGTTCCGTAAATGACCTGACAAATGCTGCCGTTGATGAGGCTGACGGTTGCGCCTGTGTGCGTTCCGCAGTCTGCGGCCGTTGCGGCCTGTGCTGCGGTTGCGCCAAGCAGCGAGCCTGCACCCATCAGGGCAACGGATCCGGCTGCAAGAATTTTGTTCGTCATGATTTGCCTTTCGAGGGGGTGATGTTGTTGGAAATAATTGTTCGGTCTACTTTACCAAGTTGATTGCGCGGAATCTCCGCCATTCGAACGAGCGCACCGAAGGCCAGGTCGGGTAGGAATTCCTTGACGCGGGCGGCCAAAATCGCCGGTTCGGGCGGGTGCTTGGTGACAAATGCGATTCCGACCGATGTTGCGCCGGTGGCGTTGGTGAATTGGAAACTTGCCGCGTCCAGAAACAAGCCCGATTCCACAAGCCACTGGTCCAGGTCCAGCAGGTTGAATTTTGCCCCACCCGCATTCACCAGGTCGTCGCGGCGCCCCGCCAACCACAATCGGTTCTGGTCATCGATTCGCCCGTAATCTCCGGGATAGAACCAGCCGTCTCGAAATCCGGAGAATCCGGTGGTGACGGGGTTTTTCCAATAACCGCTGGGCATGCCGTCTTTCCGGAAGCGCAGAATTCCTTCGGTGTGGGCGGGCAGGGCCGCGCCGTTCTCATCCACAATTTCCGCGTCGATTTCGTCCACAATCTCGCCCACCATGGACGGGCTGAGCGTGTCGACCGTCCCGCGCGTGACGGTGCCGACTTCGGTGGATCCGTAAAGGTAGGTGGGGGTCACACCGAAGAACATCTGGCATTCGGTCACCGTCTTTGACGGGATGAGGCTGCCGGCCACTTCGACGATTTCGAGTGCCGTTTGTGGTTTGCCCGCGCGCTCCGCTTCGACCAGCACATCCGCCAGTCGTGCGGGTGAGGTCTTGATCGCCGCCACGCGATTCTGTGAAATGAGGCTGAAGTTCTCAGCCGCCCCCGCCACGGCGAAGTAGGTTTCACCGTTCATCATCGCCCACATAAATGTTTGGTATCCGGTCACCGTGTCGAGCCCCAGAAGAGACATGAACGGGACGCGGGGAATCCAGTTGCGGTGGGCGGAGTCGACTCGCGCCGTCAAGTAGTCGCTGGTGAACGGCACCCCTTTGGGTGTGCCGGTTGTGCCGCTGGAGAAAACGACCCGCACGACATCGTCGCCACCGAGCTCCACAATTCCGGCCCGAGGCGCCGCCCCAGCCAACGACCGCACAAAATCGAGCGACAGTTCGACGACGGGAAGGTCGCCCGCACCGCGCGCCATTCCATCCGTCAGGACCAGGTCAATCGAGTCGCGGTATCCGCGCAGAATTGTTTCGGAAACGCGCATCGACACGGCACCCAGTTGCAGCAGCGCGAGCATTGCCACAGCCTCCATCTCTGGCCGAGCATTCACGCCCACAACGGAACCTTGCCGCACACCGGATTGCTCCAGCTTGCTCGCCATGCGCCTGACCGTGTCGGCAATGTCCCCAAACTTCAGCGTGCCACCGACGCTGACGACCGCCGGTGAGTCGGGCGTGCGGTCGGCGCACTCAAAGAATTGGACGACGGGGTTCACGTCTCTATCCAACCGCAGTTGCACTCACGGCAGATCCAGCGAACCGTTTTTCACCCGTTTCGGGTAATCCGTCGGGTACGCCTTCTGCTTGGGGCAGGTCGCCAGCACTTCCTTCATCGCCACCTTCTCGTCGGGGGTGACCCACAACTTGTAAGCGGCCTTCACCGAAACCTGGCGTGACACATACCAACACCACACCTTCCGGCGCGGGGGCAACCACCAATCGGCGCTGTCGTCACCCTTCGAACTGTTCGTCGGGCCGTCCACTGCGACCAGGTTGAGCGGGTCGTTCGCTAACGCAACCCGCAAATCGTAACTGATTTTCCGAGCCCCCGTCTTCCAGGCATTCGACAGGGCGACGATGTGGTCGATCTGCACCGCGTTCGACGTGCCCCTGCCGCGTTTGAACGAGATGGTCTCGCCCGTGTACGGGTCGTCGATGACCCCCGTGTACACCAGACACCAATCCGCACGGGTGATGTCCTCAAAGTCGCGGCGCAAAATATCGTTGCGAGTGTCGCACCCGTTGCCGTCCACGTCATACCAACTCGGCCCGAAACCGCCTTCGCGGTCATACCCCGACTGCGGCCCCAACGCCTTCACCGGCAACGTGTTCAACAGCGCAAGGGCTGTTCCCGCCGGTGCCGTGACGTCCTCGGTCGGGGTGGGCGTCGGCGTGGGCGTTTCGGTCGCGGCGGGGGAAGGCTGGGCGCTGGCCGAGTACGTCGGCCGCGCATCCGGCGTCTGCTCGTTGTCCGGCGCGAACGCGCTGTTAATCGACCCGATCACCCACAACACGAAGATAACTCCAAGCCCAATGGGCGTGAGGGTGAACTTGCGAGCCATGCTCACAGCCTATGAGCGGCCTGCGACGTAGACGTTATGACGCCATAAACAATTCAAACCGTTGGGCCAGCTTGTCTCGGTCGGGTTTGTTGGCCTTCGATGTCGGTGTCGTGATTTCAGTCAGGTGCATGTCTTTGAGTCCGTGTTGAAGCATCGGCCCGTCGATTTCCTCGAGCAATGCTGCATCGATATGAACCGTGTAATCGGGATCGATGCCCAGAAGGTTCCGGTCGTACGCGGCATGGTGAATCTTGCAAAGCGACAGACCGTTGGGGACAGAGGCCGATCCGCCCTCGTCCGCGTCGGGGATGATGTGTGCCGCATCAAGCAGATCCGCGTGGTTGAGGCGACAGATTGCGCACCGACGGTCGTATGCGCTCAAAACCCTTGCGCGAAAGAGGGGCTGGTGGACACGGCGGCGAACTTCAACAGTTGCGTATCGCCTTTCAACCTCGGACATCCCCACTTCGACCTGTGCCTTGATCGTTGCGTCCACGGCGATTTCGACGTGCCCGGCTTCGAAGTCCGCTTTGAGGAGGAAAGCCCCAACGTATGGCACATAAAGGTTCGAGATGGGGCGTTCAAAAAGAATTATGGGAGTCCGGGTCTCCATCGCAACCAACATTTTTCTATTCGAGCCGGCTCGTGGATCTCCCGCCTCAAACTTGTAGCGCAGGATCCCGTTCTCGTCGAAGTGGTCGTCATAGGGGCCTTCGGCCGCACTGGTCACCGTGAGTGTCGCGTCAAACAACTGTGGGTTGATAATTCCGCGTTGACCAACCAGCGCAATTCGCTGACCATCAATCTCGAAATTCATGAGTTGGTTGTAGGTGAGTGCCCCACCGAACTCCGTCGCCATCTCGCGAACCTTGGCGAAAATTTTTTCGCGGAGCAGGTCTTGCTCCATCTGCGTAAGTGCCATGTGTCCTGGCTACCAGCTAAAGCGAGTTTGGGCAAGGGCATAATGCTCAATATAAGCAATTGATGGTCGATGCCCCACGGGGTAACCCATAGCGAAACCCAAGAAACATTTCCTAAACTGAGTACATGACAGAAACAACAAAGGCCGCGGGCACGCCCGCGGCGACGCAACCAATCAACCAGGTCGCCCTCTGGGCGATGATCACCGGCATCGCCGGACTAACCGTCGGATGGATGGTGCCACTGCCGTTTAGTATCGCGGCCGTCGTCCTCGGACACATCGGGCTCTCCCAACTCAAGCGCGGTCAGGGCACGGGCCGTGGTTATGCCATCGCCGGTCTCGCGACCGGGTACACCGGCATCGCGATTGCCATCCTGTTCATCGGCTTGATCATCCTCGCGTTCGTCACCCTCGGGTTCGACGGAGTCGCGCAGTTGTTCTTCGACGAAGGCGGCAGCTGGCGGGACATGCCCGGCATGATGTACCCCTAAGCCTCAACGAATCACCGGTGACGGCCGTTCCGCGGGGCGGTCGTCACCTCGTTAAAGGAGGTTGTTCGCGGTGAGGCGCTCTTCCAACTGCGGGTTGGACGGCTCTGAGAGGAACGAACCGTCGGGGAAGACGATCACGGGGATCTTGGCCAGGCCGCTGATTTCGCGAGCTTTCGCCTGGTCCTCCTCAGATGCGTCGGTGTCGTGCCATTCATAGGCGACCCCGTGGCGGTCGAGAAGCATTTTTGCTCGTGTGCAGTCGCCGCACCAGTCGGCTCCGTAAACATCAATAGTCATGTTTTCAGTCTATTTCAGTTGAGGGAAATCCGTGTCTGTCCTCGCCCGTAAAATTGGCTCAACAACGGGAGGCGGCGGCGACATGGTTTCGGTAACGGGCACGTTCAAGAGCGTCAGCGATGGCGTCGTCGGGTTCGTTCCCGATCGCAACGCGCCGTCGTCGGTTCCGCCAACCGTCATGTTGTCTGGTTTCCGTCAGTTCCCCGGGGTCGCACCCGAACTGGTTGCGCCACTGGGGGAAACAGTCACCGTCGATTACGACACCGCCGCAAAGCACATCATGTTCCCCGTCGATCGGTGGCTCGATGCTGACCTGCTTCATGCGTATCCGGAGGGCACGGTCACGCTGGCTCTGGTTCAGACCGTCACACGACAGAGCGCCACCGTGTTCATCCACCCGACGATGCCCATCGTCATGAACCGCGAAGATTTCTCGTCGAACGCGAAGGACGTCGTCGACCGCCTGCTGACCGACGGCGATGTCATCCCGGTGCGCATCGCGCACAACGCCAAAGGCGCTGTCAGGCTGCGCGCGCACGATATCAACGACGACGAAACGGTTCTGGCCGCCCCCGAGTTGTTCCCCGGCCGAGGGCCGTGGTTGGCCGCGATGTCGCTGACGACAGTCGACGAGATTCGCGAGCGCTACCTGGCCGAGAAACGCCAGCGCGACGAATTCAACGACGCGATGGAGAAACTCGCCGCGCAGCTGGACACCGACATTCACGAACTGCGCGAAGTGCTGGCCGGAATCGGCACGGGCACGGGCGAAATCCCGGTCGCTACGACCACCGCCCCCAAGAGCGAAAAAGAGAAGGTTGCCGACGCCGTTCGCGACATGGCGACCTCGCACATCACCAAGGTGCTGTTGGCCTACAAGAGCCAGATCACGACGCTGATTACCCAGAACAAGGCGCTCGTCGCCGACGTCGAAGAGAAGACCGAGAACGACCGCACGCTACGCGCCGAACTGTCAACCGCCCGCCAGCGCATCCAGGAACTCGACAAACAACTGGGCAGTGCACGCGGGTCCGATTCGATGCCCGACCGCCGACACCACTTCACGACCGCCACGGAATGGATCATCGAAGAGGTTCGCCGGTTCTGGCTCGACAACTACACCCCCGCCGACCGCGCGTCCTTCCCGCTCAACGTCGACCAGTGGCGCGTGCTGCCATCGTTTGCCACGACGTTCGAGGCCCTGACCGACGACGGCATGGACAAGGCAATCAAGACCGCGACCCACATCGTCACCGGACGCAACGCTGTCGAACACATTTTCGAAGACCACCCGCTTCGCGAAGGCGACGAAACGAGCAAACCCGAAGTCGTCCGCGACGACGGCGCCGCGTCGAGGCGCGCGTACATCGAATCGCACACCGCCCAGTCGCGCCGTCTGCACTATTGGCGCCTGCGCGACGGGTCGATCGAACTGTCACGGGTCGGTTTGCACGACGACTTCACGCCGTAACCGTTTTCCGCACAAAAACTGCGCAAACACGCACAAAACCCTTTGGGGTCAAACGATTTCGCCAGAGTAATGTGAACAACATGGTGCAAACGACGGGGCCAGCGCCCTCCTTTGGATTCAATGACGACGACCCGACGGCTTTCGGGCTCGATGCGAACCGCGGATACGATGGGCCGACCCGCACCGAACACGACTCACTCGGCACGATGGAAGTTCCGGCCGACGCGTACTGGGGAATCCACACCGCTCGCGCGCTGCACAACTTTCCCATCACCCGCCGCGCCCTCTCGAACTATCCCGACCTCGTGCGCGCGCTGGTGCGCGTCAAGCACGCGGCGGCCCTCGCCAACAAAGAAATCGGTGTTCTCGATGCCGCGAAGGCCGACCTCATCGTCGAGGTCTGCGAAGAAATTTATGGCGGAATGTTGCACGACCAATTCGTGCTGGGGGTCCTTCAGGGTGGTGCCGGAACATCGACCAACATGTCGACCAACGAAATCATCGCCAACCGCTGCCTCGAAAAGATGGGTCACGTCAAGGGCGACTACCAACACATGCACCCCATCGACGACGTCAACCGGTCACAGTCGACCAACGACACCTACCCCACATCGATCAAACTGGCGATGGTGTACGGACTGCAAAAACTGCTGGTCGAACACGACCTGCTGACCAAAGCCTTCGACGCCAAGGGCACCGAGTTCGCACACATCATGAAGATCGGCCGCACCCAGATGCAAGACGCCGTGCCCATGACCCTCGGTCAGGAATTCCACGGCTGGGGAACGACCATGCGCGAAGACCAAGACCGACTGTCGGAAATCATCCCGTGGCTGTGCGAAACGAACCTGGGCGCAACCGCCATCGGCACAGGTATCACCGCCGACCCCGGCTACACCAAAGCCGCCGCGAAGCACCTTGCGGCCATCACCGGCCTTCCTGTCGTAACAGCACCCGACCTCATCGAGGCCACCAGCGACACGGGAATCTTCATGACCGTGTCCGGAACGCTGAAGCGCGCAGCGGTCAAACTGTCAAAAATCTGTAACGACCTGCGCCTGCTGTCGTCCGGCCCGCAGGCGGGCTTCGGCGAGATTCGTCTGCCCGCCAAGCAGGCCGGGTCCAGCATCATGCCCGGCAAGGTCAACCCCGTCATCCCCGAGGTCGTCAACCAGGTCGCCTACGCCGTCATCGGTGCCGACGCGACGGTGACCGCCGCTTCCGAAGCTGGCCAGTTGCAGTTGAACGCGTTCGAGCCCGTCATCGCCTCCAGCATTCTGCAGTCACTCGCGTGGATGACGAACGCCTGCCGCACCCTGCGCATCAACTGTGTTGACGGCATCGAAGCGAACGAAGATCGCCTCGCCGCCATGGTCGCCTCGAGCGTTGGTGTCATCACCGCATTGATTCCGGTTATCGGATACGAAGAGGCCGCCAAGCTAGCGAAGAAGGCCCTCGAAACCGGCGCACCGATTCGCGATTTGGTTGTCGACGCAGGCTTGATGTCGGCAGACGAGGTCGATGCTGCTCTCGCCCCCGAGAAACTCAGCAACTCAAAAATCTAAGGGCTGCGCTCTCGAAGTCGGCGAGAACGCTCGTTCACGTCAGCCGAATCGCCAAAACAGGCATCGAGTGCATCAGCCACGGTTGAAGCACCGTGGGTTCGAGCAGCGTCGTCGTCAGCGGCGAGTTCTGTGCTAATTCTCATCGCTTGAGCAAACTTTCGGCTCGCGGGGATTCCTGCGGCCGCCACCATAGCCAAGTGAGCTGCCGCGAGCAGTGCGTGGTGTCGATTGGAAATGTGTGATTGCTCGTGCGACAGTGCTGCTCGTTGAAGTCGTTCGGGGACGGAGTTGACGAAACCCGTGCTGACAATGATGTCGTTAGTGTGG
The DNA here is from genome assembly GCA_044338315.1 of Microbacteriaceae bacterium. GTDB lineage: Bacteria > Actinomycetota > Actinomycetes > Actinomycetales > Microbacteriaceae > MWH-TA3. Next base: position 56,551 of record JBIILU010000002.1, read on the forward strand.
GGGATTGCGGTCACGACGATCGACGGTTCGTCGACGATATTGACGGGTCGACCAGCGACGATACCTGATGCACTTGTTTCCAGGAATTTGGAGAGCGCTCGTTGGCCTTCTCGCTGTTCTCCTTGAATTGCTGAAACCCCGGCACCGAGCCGGAAAATGATGATTCCGAGAAAAGCGACAGCGGCCCACGCGAGCAGTGTTTGTGTGACGCTACTGAGCCATTCATCGGAGCGTGTAGTCGAGCCGTATCCCGTTAGTCCATCTGCAATTAGTAGTCCAGAGCCGACAGTCAGCGTGAACAATGCGGTGACGAGTGCATCGAGCCAGATAAAAATGTGGAACCTCGGATATCTTGAGATGAGGTGAGGTGAGTTGAGAATCCTCGGTGCTGTAACAGTGATTGCAAAGTAGAGCACGAGTAAGGCGATCCCGCCCCATTCGATGTCTAGCACGGTCTAGTTAGCTGTCAAGTGCCGCGCGGAGAAGTGCACGGTCCTCGTCAGTGAGGTTCCCCGCGAAGTTCAGGAGAAGCAATTCGCGGTTGCTAGCGTTATGTAACGAGCGGGACATCGCTCCTGCAAGGGTCTCTTCTCGCGGATACGCAGCCTCATACCGGTACCCTCTACCGTCGTTCTTTTCCCGAATGACCATTCCCTTCTCGCGCATGCGTTCAAGGACCGTAACAACTGTCGTAGCCACCGGAATGGGTTCGTTGAAACAACCTCTAATCTCGGTGGACGTCAACCCAGCGGGGTTGTCCCAAATGATGTCCATAAGTTCGGCTTCGAGTTCGCCGCGCTTTCGTTGGGCCACGCGTGCCTCCTGTTTCTACATTCCGTAGAATGAGTGTATTCTCTACGTGATGTAGAAATTCTACACAATAGTCAGAATAGGAATGCTATGTTTCGTAAACTCATCGCCAGCGGTGTTGCTGCTGTCGCACTCATCGCAACGCTGACAGCGTGTGCTGCCCCAGTCGACGATCACGCGGGCCACGACCACGCCTCAGCGTTGACCGTCACCGATGTCTGGGTGAAGGCAGTCCCCGACCTCGGTGAGATGCCCATGACCGGAGCTTTCATGGTCATCGAAAACACGAGCGACGAAGACCTCTACATCACCGGTGGAACCGATTCATCGGGAATCACCGAGATGCCCCTTGAAGCACACGAAGTTGTGATGGACGACTCTGGTGAGATGGTGATGCAGGTTGTCGACGGAGGCATCAAGATTCCCGCTGGCGAAAGCGTCCAACTAATGCCAGGTGGCTACCACATCATGTATCTCATGATGATGAAGCCCATTGCAGTAGGCGACACAATCACCTTTACGCTCAATGTCAGCGACGGAAGCACCCTGGAACTTAGTGCAATCGCGATGACCCTCGAAGGCGGCGTAGAAGAATACGTGCCCGAGGGCGAAGGCATGGACGGCTAAAACTCGTGACAAACGACACCGGCTCTCACGCAGGAATTTCGCGACGCGATCTTTTCGTGGGGGCCGGTGTTGCCGTCGGGGCGACCGCCGTAACCGCCGCATCCGCATCCGCAATTGCTGCCGAGACTGCCCGGATGGCAGCAACTTCCGTCGGTGACGCAACCGAACCCTTTTACGGTCCGAATCAGGCGGGTATCCGCACCGACCATCAATCGCACGGCACTTTCGCAGCGTTTACGCTCACCGACGAAGCTAATCGAAACTCACTCGCGGGGGTCATGAAGGTCGCCACAATTGAAGCGTCACGGTTGTGTAAAGGTCAAGCGGGAATGTCCGACACCGACCCAACTCTCGCTGGGCACCCGGCACGTCTCACAATTACGTTCGGCTTTGGACATGGATTTTTCGAGCGTGCAGGACTGACGAGTCTCACGCCCGCAGGTTTTGAAAAACTGCCCGCCTTCAGGATCGACGAACTTGTGCCTGAATACAGCGGTGGCGACTTGCTCATACACATTGGAACAGACGATCCAATGACAATGGCACACGCTCTACGCCATATGAGCAGAGTTGTCGCATCGGTCGCTGTGCCTCACTACTCGCAGGTGGGATTCGTCCGAGCGAACGGTTCATCCCCTCGCGGCGAAACGCCTCGCAACCTTATGGGGCAAAAAGACGGCACAGAAAACCCACGCGACGATGTCGCATTCGATTCCCGGGTCTGGGCAGGTTCCGATGCGGGGTGGTTCGAAGGCGGAACTCAGCTCGTTATTCGTCGAATCGCCATGGCGCTGGACACGTGGGATCTTCTAGGGCCCTCGGATAAAGAAGCGGCAATTGGTAGACGGCTTGAGTCAGGCGCACCGTTGACCGGAAACAAAGAATTTGATGCACCGGATTTCTCAGCAAGTCTCGACAACGGGTTGCCGGTGATTCCCGACTTTTCCCACATTCGTCGCGCACATTCACCCGACGAAGCGTTCAAGATACTGCGACGCCCGCTCAACTACAACGACGGTTTTAAGCCTGACGGTTCACCCGATGCAGGCCTCATTTTCGCGGCTTACACGACCAACATCGCGACACGATTCGTTCCTCTGCAACAACGACTTGCCGACATGGACATACTCAATGTGTGGACAACCCCCATCGGATCATCCGAATTTGTCATCCCGCCCGGCTGCCTTCGCGGTGGCTACATCGGAGAGACGCTGCTTGACTAGGGCGTTTGCTCTGAATCTGCTAAGGTTGTGAAGTTGCCGTGAATCGGCCGCGGATTGAGAGAGTTCGACCACACCGGTTGGACGCCGCGCAGCGAACCGAAGGGACTGAACAATGGCACTTGATCTTGCTATCAAGAACGAAATCATCAAAGAGTACGCAACTCACGACGGTGACACCGGTTCACCCGAGGTTCAGGTTGCCATGCTCACCAAGCGCATCCAAGACTTGACCGAGCACCTCAAGGAGCACAAGCACGACCACCACTCGCGTCGTGGACTTCTGCTGCTCGTCGGTCGTCGTCGTCGTCTGCTCGGCTACCTTTCCGGTGTCGACATCAGCCGTTACCGTGCGCTCATCGAGCGCCTCGGCATCCGACGCTAAGTTTTCACCCGAAAAGGTCCGGTTCGCCGGGCCTTTTCGCATTTACCGACGAAAAGTCGACCCGTCTGTTACCCTTTAAGTGAGCACGGCGCATATGCGTTGGTTTCCGGTGGTGATTTCCCGAACGTTTCGGTCGGTGAATTTCTACTGGTGGCCAGCTAGCCGGACTCCCACATGGGGAGTGTGCGCTATGTATGTTGGTCCGTTTGCTCGAAGTGAAGTAAAAACCCACGCCCACACGGGGTGCGGGTTGCAGGTATGTATATGTAGAGGAGTAAAGACCTATGGAAGGTCCTGAAATCAAGTTCGCCGAGGCCGTTATCGATAACGGCAAGTTCGGTAAGCGAATCGTCCGTTTTGAAACGGGCCGTTTGGCGCAGCAGGCACAGGGTGCCGTTGCCGCCTACCTCGATGAGGAAACAATGATCCTGAGCGCAACGAGCGCCAGCAAGCAGCCGCGCGAAGGGTTTGACTTCTTCCCGCTCACGGTGGACGTCGAAGAGCGTTCATACGCCGCGGGAAAAATCCCGGGCTCGTTCTTCCGTCGCGAAGGTCGCCCGTCGACCGAAGCGATCCTCGTCTGCCGTCTGATCGACCGCCCGTTGCGTCCGTCGTTCGTCGACGGCCTGCGTAACGAGGTCCAGATCGTCATCACCGTTTTGTCGATTGCACCGGGTGAGTACTACGACGCCCTTGCAATCAACGCCGCGTCGGCATCGACCCAGATTTCGGGCCTCCCGTTCTCGGGACCGATCGCCGGTGTCCGCATGGTTCTCATCGACGGAAACTGGGTCGCATTCCCCAACGCCACGCAGGTGTCCGAAGCCGTCTTCGACCTCGTCGTCGCCGGCCGTTTGGTCAAGGACAAGAACGGCGTCGAAGACGTCGCCATCATGATGGTGGAAGCGGAAGCGACCGAAGGGTCGTGGAACCTCATCCAGGCCGGTGGCATCAAGCCCGACGAGGCAATCGTCGAGCAGGGCCTCGAAGCGTCGAAGAAGTACATCACCGAACTCGTTCGCGCCCAGGAGAAGCTCGCCGCACAGTCGGCGAAGGAAATCCAGCCGTACCCCGTGTTCTCGGACTACAGCGACGCAACGCTTGCCGCCGTCAAGGAACTCGCGGAAAAGGAACTGACCGCGGTTTACCAGATCGCCGACAAGGTCGAACGACAGAACGCCGACGACGCACTGAAGGACCGCGTCAAGGTTGCCGTCGCCGCCAAGGTCGAGGCTGGCGACTTGCCCGCCGAATCCAACGGTCAGGTTTCCGCAGCGTACAAGTCAGTCACCAAGAAGATTGTGCGAAACCGCATCCTCACCGACGGCATTCGCATCGACGGCCGCAACAAGACGCAGATCCGTTCGCTCGACGCCGAAGTTTCGGTCATCCCGCGCGTCCACGGCTCGGCGATCTTCCAGCGCGGAGAAACCCAGATCCTGGGAATCACCACACTGAACATGCTCAAGATGGAACAGCAGATCGATTCGCTGAACCCCATCACGTCCAAGCGCTACATGCACCACTACAACTTCCCGCCATATTCGACCGGTGAAACGGGTCGCGTCGGTTCGCCGAAGCGTCGCGAGATCGGGCACGGCTTCCTCGCCGAGCGCGCACTCGTCCCCGTTCTGCCCACGCGTGAAGAGTTCCCCTACGCGATTCGTCAGGTCTCGGAAGCTCTGAGCTCCAACGGTTCGACGTCGATGGGTTCGGTGTGTGCGTCAACGCTCGCGCTGCTTAACGCCGGTGTGCCGCTGCGCGCACCAGTTGCCGGAATCGCGATGGGTCTCGTCTCTGACGAGGTCGACGGCGAAACCCGTTACGCAACGCTGACCGACATCCTCGGAGCCGAAGACGCCCTCGGCGACATGGACTTCAAGGTCGCCGGAACGAAGGACTTCATCACCGCGATTCAGCTCGACACCAAGCTCGACGGAATCCCGGCATCGGTTCTGGCCGGTGCGTTGACTCAGGCGCGCGATGCTCGCCTCGAGATCCTCGACGTCCTCAACGAAGCAATCGACGGACCCGACGAGATGGCCCCGACCGCGCCCCGCGTGATCTCGGTGCAGATCCCCGTCGACAAGATCGGTGAACTCATCGGACCGAAGGGCAAGACGATCAACTCCATCCAGGACGAGACCGGTGCCCAGATTTCGATCGAGGAAGACGGAACCGTTTACATCGGTTCGAACGACGGCCCCTCGGCCGAAGCCGCTCGTGATCGCGTCAACCAGATCGCCAACCCGATCAACCCCGAGGTTGGTGAGCAGTTCCTCGGAACCGTCGTCAAGCTCGCGACGTTCGGTGCGTTCGTCTCCCTGCTCCCGGGCAAGGACGGCCTGCTGCACATCTCCGAGCTGCGCAAGCTCGCCGGTGGCAAGCGCGTCGAAAACGCCGAGGACGTCCTCTCGGTCGGCCAGAAGGTGCTCGTCGAAATCGCCAAAATCGATGACCGTGGCAAGCTCTCGCTTGTTCCAGTCGTCGAAGGCGACGAGGGCGCTGCAGCCGACGATGACGGCGAAGGCGAAGACGCTTAAGTAATGCTCAAAGAGTTTGGGGCGGGTCTTCGGACTCGCCCCAAATTTTTTTTTGCGCGCGATATTTAGTTTTCGAAATGTTTGCGCTATGTTCGGAATGCACGGGGAAAGGTTTCCGTGTTAGGGGGTCACCCCGCTGGGCTTGACGCCACCAGGCGACCTGCTCCGCTAAACCGAAAGGTTATTTGTGAACACTCTGTCATCACTGTTGGACAACAACCAGTTCAACCTTGTCTACAACATGTTGTCGCTGGGTATCGCGAGCATGCTCTTCACGACGGTTTTCCTCTTCGTCGCGCGTGAGCGTGTAGCACCCCGCTACCGCATGGCCGTTATGGTGTCGGGAACGGTTACCGCAATTGCTGCGTACCACTACTTCCGCATGTTCGATTCCTTTAACCACGCATTCGCTGGCCTCGAAGGAAACAACGCTGACGCCTACAACGTTGGATACCGTTACGTCGACTGGCTCCTCACGGTGCCGCTGCTTCTCGTCGAAATCGTTGCCGTTCTCGGCCTGGCCCGTGCGATTCAAGCATCGTTGCTGAACCGCCTCGTTCCTGCCGCTGCTGCGATGATCCTCCTGGGTTACCCCGGAGACGCAAAGCTCGACATCTTCGGCCTTGCACCCAGCATTTGGGGCGCACTGTCGACGATTCCTTTCCTCTACATCCTGTACGTGCTCTTCGTTGAGATGGGCAAGAGCCTCTCGCGTCAGTCCGCACCGGTCCAGAAGAAGATCAAGCAGCTCCGCCTGTTGCTCCTCGCAACATGGGGCGTTTACCCCATCACGTTCATCCTCGCGATGAACAGCACCGGGTTCAACGCTGACGAGGTTGTTGCTCGCGAAATCGGTTACTCCATTGCCGACATCCTCGCGAAGTGCCTCTTCGGTCTCGTCATCTTCTCGATCGCCCGCATCAAGTCGGCCGAGGATGACAAGGAATTCGCCAAGGCTGAATTCCGCGACTAAATCGCACAAGTTGGGGGCGGGCCTTCGGGTCCGCCCCTTTCTTCGTTAAAGGGGCTAGGCAGAAAATGCGGGACGAATTTCGTCGTGCGGAATCGCGAATGATTGATGTCCATCGCGACCAGTCATATCTTCAGCTGCGACCATCGCGTTGACGACCGCTTCTTCCGTTGCGTGGACCACTGCGTCGAATAGCGGATCCATAAATCCCCAGGGAACGAACGCGAGTGTTTCTAGATCGTCCGTCGAAAAATCGTGGGCTGGAAATTCCGACGTAATCGAGCCAGTGTTTGCGGTGCTGAACCCGAGGAAGATGTCGCCTGAGAAATGACTTCCCGTTGTCCCGTTGCGGGCGAGGCCGAGGGGGATTCGGCGAGTCATCGATTCGAGTTGTGTTGACAAAAGTGGAGCATCGGTGGCGATGACGACGATGACCGACCCGGCGCCGCCCGGCACGGTCACGTTCGCACGGTCTTTATCGAGCCACGCGGTGTCAGCAATTGGGCAGGGTGCGCTCGACGCCTGGCCAAGGTTGTGGCCACGAATCTGAAACTCGTGTCGGCTGCCGTGATTCGCCTGAACGAGAATGCCCACCGTGTATGTTTCGGAACCGAACGAGACGATTCGCGACGAAGTGCCTGTTCCGCCTTTGAAGCCGTAACAATTCATTCCGGTTCCTCCGCCAACGTTGCCTTCAGCAAGAGGTCCGGACGATGCGTTCTCGAACGCCTCGAATCCGTGCTGTTCGGTGACGTGGAAGCCGTTGATGTCGTTGAGGTAGCCGTCCCAGGTCTCGGCCACAACCGGCAGGGCCCACTGCGCCAGTGTTCCGGGGGAGTTGTGGTGAACCCAACTCAAGAGCCCGGCGTGGACTCGCCCAACCGAGTGGGTATTCGTGATGGCGATTGGCATTGACAATGAACCTGATTCTTCGATCCACGCGCGGCCCGTCATTTCGCCGTTCCCGTTGAGCGTGTGGGTTGCGGCCGCGCACGGAATTCCGACGCCGTCTCGGCCGCGCGGAAGAATCGCGGTGACGCCTGTTCGGATTGAACCAGAGCGAGGAACCGATTGCCCGTCCTCCGAGATGAGGGTGACGTATCCGACTTCGACACCCGGGACGTCCGTTATGGCATTCCATTGACCGGGAACACCGTCGAAGGGGATGTTGAGGTCGCGAGCTCTGGTCGTCATGTGTTCATTGTGTCTGAGCGGTGTGCACTAGTCAACTTTTTCTGAACAAATGTTTGATAATTCTCGATTTCGCCCTACTCTTGTCGCAAGACGTCAATCAACGGAGATCGATGTCACGAAAGGAGCCAACTATGTCTCGCAGTTCAACGGAACAACGCGCACTCAAATCAGGGCAGATTGGTACGTGGGGAATTTTCTTCATGGTCATCTCAGCTGCCGCACCACTCACCGTCGTCGCAGGCTCATTCCCGCCGGCATTCGCGTTCGGTGGCATCGGCGTTGCCGGCGCGATGGTTTTTGCTGGGCTGGTTTTGATGGCGTTCGCCTCGGGATTCACCGCCATGGGAAAATACGTCAAAAATGCCGGTGCGTTTTATGCGTACGCAGGTAAAGGCTTAGGCAAGCCGCTCGGTGTTGGCGTCTCGTTCGTCACAATCATTTCGTACCTCGTATTGTCCATTAGCTTCTATGGGCTGATCGGATTCTTCGGAAACCTCACCGGCAACATCGTTTTCGCAACCGATGTCCCCTGGTGGGTTTACTCGGTTGTTGCCCTCGTAGCAATCTTCCTGCTGGGACGACGTCAAGTAGAAGTTGGAGCGAAGGTCCTCGCGGTCTTGCTCACGGCAGAGGTCACCGTGGTACTCGTTCTCATCGTTGCCATCCTTGTTCAGGGCGGGCCCGAGCCGCTCTCGTTCGCGCCACTCGACCCGTCGAATGCTCTCCTCGCGCCCGGCGCCGGAATCCTCTTGGTTTTCGCATTCGGTGCGTTCCTCGGGTTTGAGGGAACCGCGGTCTATGCCGAAGAGGCGCGAGACGCAGAGCGCTCCATCCCGCGCGCAACCTACGGTGCGGTCGCATTCCTCGCGGTGTTCTACGCCATCGCGGCTTTCGCCTTCGTGTATGGATTCGGGGTTGAAGGAATCATCGGATTCGTGACAACGGAAGATTTCACATCCTTGCCTTATGCCGTCGCCAGCACATTCGTTGGAGACTGGCTTGTCAACGCGATCTTCATCCTCCTCGTCACGTCGTTCTTTGCCTGTCTGCTCGCGTTCCACAACGCGAGTGCTCGATACATGTTCTCGCTCGGACGTGAACGAATTCTTCCCAATTCGTTGGCAAAGGTTGCCCCTTCAGGTGCACCCGTTGTTGCGAACTCTGTACTCGTTGCAATCGCCGGAGCGGCAATCCTTGCGACCGTCGTCATGAACGGGGACCCGTACGCGGTTCTGGCAATTGCACCATACGCCTCAGGAACCTCGGGTCTTGTCTTTGCCCAGGCAATTGCGTCGGTATCTGTCGTCGCATTCTTCCTTCGCGACCGTCGCGGGCACAGCGTCTGGCGCGTGTTGGTGTTCCCGATTCTCGGTGCCGCCGGACTCATCTTCGGCTGGGTCAGCATCGTCACCAACTTCGATATCCTTACCGGTTGGGGTGAGTCGGGCAACATGTGGCTCATCGCCGCTGCACCAGTGCTTCTCGCCGCGGGTGCGGTGTGGGCTCTGGTGATCAAGGGCCGTGACCCGAAGCGCTATGACGGCTTAATTGTCACGCACTAAACCGTCACGGAGATAGAGTCGAACCCATGTCGACTCACAAGACACACGGTCAAAAGAAGGAGTCCATCCTCGCGGCAGCAACCAAGGTTGCGCGCGAGGGTGGACTTCGTTCTGCCAACGTGCGCGCGGTCGCGCACGAAGCGGGAACATCACCGGCATCGGTCTTGTACTACTTCAATTCGATGGACGAGTTGATGAATCGAGCACTCGAGCACGTCATGGACCAGTTTTATGTTGACCGACGCATTCAGATACAGGATCTGCAAAGCCCGCCGCAGAAAATCGCCGAGCTTATTCGGTTGGGAGTCCCGGACGAAGTGACGGAAGACATGCGACTCTTGTACGAGATTTCGGTCTCGCTCGCCCAGTTTCCGCAATTCGGTCCGAGACTTCGGGCTATTCACGACGAACAACTCGAAATGTACCGAGAGGTGATCGCACAGGGCGTGCTGACGGGAGACTTCCGTCCGTTACCCGATGTGCCAACGGTTTCGCGAAATCTGCTGGCGATTGAAGACACGTACGACTTTTATCCCATCATCGGCATGACCGTCGATCGAGCCGAGCTGAGACAAAACCTCCGCGCCTACGCGGAAGTCGCGCTTCAGTGCACGTTGCCGTAGGTAGGCTCAAACTCTCATGACGTATATGCCCCTTCCGCTCACCGCACCCGACGTTTCGTTCCAGTCAACGGGGGAGTGCATCGTTCGCCGCACCGTTCACTCGAGCGGTTTGCGGGTTCTGACGGAACGAGTCCCCGGCTCACGTACCGTCACGATCGGGTTCTGGATCGGCGCGGGTTCGCGCGACGAGGACGCCGGTCACCACGGGTCGACCCACTTCCTCGAGCACTTGTTGTTCAAGGGCACGTCGACGATGTCGGCGTTTGAAATTTCCGAGACGTTCGACGCGATGGGCGCTTTCCACAACGCGCTCACCGCAAAAGAGAACACGTGTTACTTGTCGCGCGTTCGCGCGGCCGACCTGCCGACCGCCGTCCGTGTGCTGGGGGACCAGGTATCGAACTCGTTGCTGCGCGCCAAAGATTTCGATATGGAACGCACCGTCATTCTCGAAGAATTGGCCATGGCCGCCGACGACCCCGACGACGTGTGCGGTGAACAGTTCTTCACGGCGATGTTTGGCGATTCTGCGCTCGCCCGACCCATCGGCGGAACCGTCGCCGACATCGAGGGCGCCGACCGGACGTCGGTCATCGAGCACTATCGCGACCGGTACCAGCCGCGCGACCTGATCGTCACCGCCGCGGGGGACGTCGACCACGACGAGCTGGTGCGAATGGTCCTCGACTCGCTCGTCGGGTGGGACATCGTCGACGGCGAACCCGAAGCCCGCCGAGCTCAAGTAGAAGCACCCGTTTCGGGTCGAACGCCGGTCGCGGTCACCACGCGCGACCTCGAACAGGTCGCCCTGATCGTCGGGGTTCCCGGGGTCATCGCCAACGACGACCGTCGCACCGACCTCGGTGTGTTGACGGCAATCCTCGGTGGCGGCTCGTCTTCCCGCCTGTTCCAGGAAATCCGCGAAAAGCGTGGTCTCGCCTATTCCGTTGATGCATTCCCCGTGACGTATTCCGACGCGGGAGCCTTCGGAGTTGGTGCGGGATGTTCGCCCAAGGCGCTGGGTGACGTCCTCGGGCTCATCCGGGAAGGCATGGCGGGAATGTCAACGATCACCCCGCACGAACTGAGCCGCGCCCGCGGTCAGATTCTCGGTTCGGCGACGCTCGCCCTCGAATCGATGGATTCGCGCATGAACCGCCTCGCCCGCGCCGAATTTCTCGGCGAATACCGTGACCTTGACGAAACCGAGCGCCTGCTCGACCTCGTCACCGTCGAATCCGTCGGCGCACTCGCGACCGAACTCGCTGCCGGCCCGCTCGTGATTTCGGCTGTTGGCGCGGTCAGTGCCGAGCAGGTCGCAGGCTACGCCAGCGCGTAGGGTTAACTGATGCCGCGCGCAGCGGCCTCGACCACACGATAGGAATCCGATGAAACAGACCCGCACGATTATCGGTGTCGCCGTCATGGCGGTGCTGCTGGTTCTGTACATCGCCTTCGCGGGGTACGAGGCGGTTCTGCTCATCTCGACGGGCGAACCCATCGCCCTGGTCTTCGGGCTCGCGCTTTTTGTCGCCCCCGCGATCGGTATCTGGTCGCTCTTTCGCGAACTGAAATTCGGGCGGGACGCCGGTGCACTGATGAATCGGTTCGTCGCCGAGTTCGGCCCGATCGCGATTCCCGTGCTGGACAAGGGTTCCGACGTTCCCGAACCCGCCGACCCGACGTGGGACGACATGCTCATTCACGGGCTCACCCTCGACTCGGTCGGCAAACGACGCGAGGCGCGTGCTGCCGTTCGCCGAGCGATTGTCCTCGCAAAGGTAAACTCGATTCCATGACGAAGGCGCATGCATCCAAGCTCACCGTCGCCTACGTAATGCCCGTTCGAAATGATGCATCGTATTTGCGCGCAGCGGTCGAAAGCATCATCGCTCAAGAAAACCCGCCCAAAACGGCGATCGTGTTGTCGGTCGGTCCGTCTCTCGACAACACCCGCGAAGTCGCGGACGAGTTGGCGCAGGAATACGGCGTCACCGTGGTCGACAACCCGCAGGGCAACACGCCCGCGGCTCTGAACATCGCCCTGCTCGCTACTGACGCCGACGTCGCTGTTCGCGTCGATGCCCACTCGGAACTGTCACCCGGCTACGCGCAAAACGCCGTTCGCATTCTCGCCGAAACGGGCGCGTCGAACGTTGGCGGAATCATGGAGGCACGCGGCCGCACCAACATTCAGAAAGCCGTCGCGTGGGCCTACGGAAACTTCATCGGCCTCGGCGGTGGCCCGATTCACACGGGTGGAACCCCCGGACCCGCCGACACTGTCTATCTCGGGGTGTTTCGTCGACTCGACGTATTGGAAATCGGTGGATTCAACGAACAACTGATTCGCGGACAGGACTGGGAACTCAACGCCCGCCTGCGCGAAAACGGCCGAACCGTCTGGTTCGACCCCTCGCTGCGGGTCGGGTATTACCCGCGCCGAGACATCGCCTCGCTCGCAACGCAGTTCTTTGGCACCGGCGTCTTTCGCGCCTACATCCTCATGGCGAACCCGAAGCGGACGCGCATCAAGTACCTCGTGCCGCCCACGTTTCTCGCGTCGCTCCTCATCGGGGCCGTCGCCCTCGCGGTCTCGGGGAACTGGTGGATGCTGCTCCCGGGTTACGCCTACAGTGCGCTCGTCCTCGGTGGCGCGCTCACCGCAAAGGGGCTCAGCCTCAAGTCGCGGATCGCGTTGATGGCGGTGTTGCCAACAATGCACCTGTCGTGGGGCGCCGGATTCTGGAAGGGCATCTTCACGTTCTCAAACCGTGGCGACGACGTCGTGCTCAACACAGCAGCCATCTCGGTCCATTCCTAAACCCGTGACCGATAAACTCTCCCTGAGTCCCAGGGGAAGGCCATCATGAGCGATATTGTCGTGTGTTCGTTTTACACCGACGACGCGTATTACCGTAAAGAGGCCAAAGCCCTTCGAGCGGACCTTGACAAGCTCGGTGTCGAATACGTTCTCGAAGAAATTCACAAGGTCGACGGTCAGGACTGGGCGGACATGTGCCGTCAGAAGGTTCCGTTCCTTAATTCCGTCTGCCAGCGTTTCCCGGACAAAAAGGTTTTCTGGATCGACGTCGATTGCCGACTGCTGAGCCTTCCCGATTTCGTGCGCGAATCGAGCGCCGACATCATCGGTTTCCAGCGTGGATTCGGCTCGTCGTTGACGATCGGATATCAAAACCGGACTCGTTTCTGGGAACCGTGCTTTTGGGGTGTCGGCACCGGGGCGAACGCGCGCAAGATGATGGCGGATGCCGCCGCACTCGAATCGACGAGCTCGCTCAAAGCCACCGACGATTACTTCTTCGAGGACGCGTGGCGCCACAACGCCGACTCGCTGACGTTCCAGTTGATCCCCGGCGCGTGCGTCGTGGGCAAAGGCGACGCGTCACTCAACCTCGAATCGTTCTTTGTCTTTGGATCGTCGGGAAACGTCGCCGACTTCAAGGGCAAGGTCGAGCAGCACAAGGGTATGACCAAGCCAACGGGTCGTCAGCGGATCACCAACCTGGGCAAGAGCGTCCTTCGTCGCCTTCCCCCGCCCGTCGCTCGTCGCGTCGTCAACATTGCCGACCGCACCGGCGTGACCGCCATCCTGACGGGCAAGGGGTCGGTCGGGGAGTCGCTCTCGCGTCGCGCACTTGTTCACAAAGTTCTGCGCGCCGGGTTCGACGGCAACCTGCCCGAATTGGAAACCTTCTCCAGCCGACTGAACACGTCCGGCGTTACCACGTCGGAAGAGCGCGCCACGATCGCGGCGGCCCGAACGTTTGCCCACTACTCCAGCCGTGACAGCGCGAACACCGTCACACTGACGTGGTGGGCCCGGCCGTTCCCCGGAAACTTCGGCGACTGGCTCAGTCCGCTCATCATCGGCAATTACACGGACGACCGAATCGTCTTCCATTCGCCGACCGCCCCGATTGTCGAACCGCACCTCATTTCGACGGGGTCCATCGGGCGATTCATCACGCCGTCCTCGATCGTTGTCGGCACGGGAATTTCGGCCGACGACGTCGAACTTCACCCAAAGGCCGACTACGTGTCGGTGCGCGGTCCGTTGACGGCACAGCACGTTGTCGCGTGCGGCGGCCCCGACGTCGAATCGTTCGGTGACCCCGGCGCGATCATGTCGCGCATTTTCCCGCTGAACCGCGGCAAAACCAACGGCAAGACGGCGTTCGTTCGACACTTCACGCACGCCCAAATCCCGATGCGCCTGCCCGACCACTTCGAAGAACTGTCGGTGCTGATGTCCGCTCCGGCGCAGATCGCCGAGTTCCTCGGCGCGCTCGTCACGTATGACCGAGTCGTCACCAGCGCGATGCACGTCTTCATCGTCTGCCAGTCCTACGGCATTCCGTGTTCCCTCGTCACGTTCGAAGGTTTCGAAGACAACGTCCACGGAACCGGCCTCAAGTACGGCGACTACGCGCTGGGTGTCGGCCTCGATACCATCAACCCCTCCGTCGTGCCGCTGGACCTCCTGAAGTTCTCGTTCGCCAGCATCGAACGCGGCGACGCGGTGAGCGAAAAGAAGAAGGACGAGATCGTCGATGCGATTCGCCTCGGCCTTTCCAACCTGGAAAGTCGACGCTAGGCGCGATCATGTGGACTCTCATCCGGGAACTCAGGGCGGCGCTGACCGAGCTCTTTCCGACGAGGCGCGACGGGCTCATCGTCGCCGGACTTGTTATGTTCGGTGCGGTTGTTTCGGCGGCCGAGATGCTCACCGCGAAACTGTTTTCCGACATCATCCTGCCCGGTGAATCGTCGGCACGCCCGATGTCCGACACCATCGCACTCGCCGTTCTTTTCCTCGTCGTTTTCGGCGGTCTGCGCGTGGTGAACTACGGGCAAAACTTGTATCGGGTCAACGTGTTCGAAAAGGCATTCAACGGTCGCAATGACAAGTCCGGTTCCGAAGAATCGTGGCGCTGGGCGACCGCGATGGAACTGACCACCATCCTCACCATGACCGCCCGTATCGCTGTCATTGCGGCCATCCTATTCATCCTCTCGCCGCTGTTCGGGTTGGCCAACGTGGTCCTCTTCTTGCTCATCGCCGAAATCTTTGGGGCGGCTGTTCGACGCCAGTTCCTGACTCAGCAGGGGTTCCGCGATCGTCAAAAGGCGAAAGCGCCCGCGTCTCCCGCCGAGAAGGTTCGCGCACGCATCCGGGCGGGCGAGGCATCCTCGCTGTTGGCCAGCCTCGGCGTGATGGTGCTGATGGGGTTGCTCATCGTTCTTGCCGTGACCGGTGCCGTCGCCGCGGGCGATGCCCTGGTGCTCTTCCTCGCCGTGCGCATGATCGGTCAGATGTATTCGGGAATCTCCAGCGGTCTCATGCGGTTCACGCGCGCTCGGGTCAATGGCCGCTAGCCCGAAGCTGACGATCGCTTACTCGGTGCTCGCCGGCGGGTTGGGTAGTGTCGTCCTGCCCGAACAGCGCGACGACACGGAAATCCTCGTGCTCGTGCAGGGCAGCGGCGGTTCGGTGCCTCGCCGCGAGGACGTGCGCGAAATCCGACTCGATTCGACCGGGGTCACGCGTAGTCGCAACGACGCCATTCGTCAGGCGCGTGGCGAGGTACTCGTCTTTGGCGAAGAAACCGCCGAGTGGATTCGCGGGGGACTCGACGAGGTCGTCGCGCTCTTTGCCGACAACCCGCGGCTGGCGGTTTTCCTCGGTCGTGCCGAGGACGAATCGGGCGCCCTGCGCAAGCGATACCCGGAATTCCGTGAACCCGCGACGATGTGGAATTCGGCGCGAGTGGGAACCATCGAACTGGCGGTTCGCCCCGCGATGCTCATCAAGGCGGGAGTCCTGTTCGACGAAAAGTTTGGCGCGGGAACCGACAACTACCTCGGGGACGAATACATCCTGGTGGCCGATGCCAATCGCGCGGGCCTTAGGTGTGAGTATTTTCCCATCACGATTTCACGCCACCCGCGCGAATCGTCGGGAACGGCGTTCGGCACCGCGGCCGATGCCCGTGCCCGGTCGCGCGTGTTTGACCGCGTCTTCGGCTGGTTCGCACCCGTGCCGCGCCTGCTGGTGTGGGCGCGAAACCCTCGTCGTTTCGGCGCGAACGGGTTCCGGTTCGTTATCGGCTACTGATCGCCCAGCGCAGGGCGGCTTCCGCTGTTGCGTGTTCGAACACGAAACCGTCGTTCACCAGCGCGGTCGGTTCGATTCGCTGCGACGATTGCAACAGTTCCTGACCAGCGTCGCCCAAGAGCTTGAGCGCCAGTGACGGAATTCCGATCAGGTGCGGCCGGCGAACAATTCGCGCAAGCGTTGTCGTGATGGTGAGTGACGTCGCAGGTTCGGGCCCGACCAGGTTGACCGGCCCGCTGACCCTGGAATCGATGAGGTGAATGATGGCGCGAACCTCGTCGCGCAGGGAAACCCACGGCCACCACTGAGTTCCCGTGCCGACTCGTCCACCGGCGAACAACATGGTCGACAGCAGCAGTGGCGTGAGCGCGCCGCCGCGACCCAGCACCAGCCCGGTGCGCACGAGCACGGTTCGAACCGTCGAGCTACTCGTCCATTTTTCCCAGTCAACCGTGACATCGGCAAGAAAACCTGTCCCGCGAGGCGACTTCTCGGTCAGGGCTTCGTCGCCGCGGTCCCCGTAAAACCCAACCGCCGATGCGTTGATGAGAACCTTCGGGGCAGTGCCCGCCTGATTAACGGCGTCGACGATCGTGGTCGTGGCCGCTCGACGGGATTCGACGATGTCGGCCCTAATCGCCGTGGTCCACGGCATCCGCGAAATGCTTGATCCCGCAAGGTTGATGACGGCGTCGGCACCCGACAGCACCGCGGGATCCAGGTCGCCCGTCGTCGGATTCCACTGAACTTCGGTTTCGCTCGTGGGCGACCGTCGGACCAGTGTCGTCACCGACCAACCGAGGGCGCGAAGGTCGTGAACCAGTGCTCGTCCGATGAACCCCGAACCACCCGCAACAACTGCGTGCCTGACTGACATGTGCACCTCCCGCTTCGGTGCTTCGAAGTCTAGATGCTCGGGTCGATGCCGGGACGGCTCGGTGCAGCGTCTCCGCGCTTTTCAAGGCCGAACGTGATTCCGCGCCGAGCGAAGAGCAGGTAGATCTCGCAGCCTAGGCAATACCCGAAAGCCGCGTTGAGGAACGCGGCGATGAACGCTGCGGCCGCTGCGATGGGCAACGCGATGGCGACGCCAGCCAGGTACAGCAGCACACCGACGATGGTGACGACGAATCCGACTCCCTGGGCGAAGGTGGGCCCGGCGGGTGACTCAACGTACTCGGGAGCCTTCAGTCGCGGTTGAATAAATCTGCGGAAGAACAGCGCGTAGGGGTGATTCTGGACTCCGCCGAGGAAGCCCCACAGGAAGATCGCGGAAATGATGACGAGCAACAGATACCCCGGTGCCTCCAAGTCTATGGGCGCTGATGCGAGTCCGATGCCCAGCCAGACGGCGACGAGCAAAAGTACTGCGGTGATAGCTGCGCCGAAACGCGGGCCGCGTGGGTCGATTCCTGCTGTGGCACTCATATGGTGATCTCCTCGGTCGGTTTGACGGTCTTTCCGTCGATCGCGTTGATGAAAACTTCGGCGGGGGCAACGCCGTGGATGCGCGCAAGAATGTGGCCGTCGGGGTCGACGATAAACGTGGTTGGCGTCGACCGCACCGACAGGTTGTTCGCCAGATCGAGGTGCTCGACGGCGTCGACAACCACGTGCGCAACGTCACTGCGAAACAGTGCGATTTTTTCGAGGCGCGGTTTCAGTTGTGCGCACGGAGCGCACAGCTCCGTCGTGAATTGCAGGAGAGTCGTTTTGCCAGCAGCGCGGTAGTTCAACGAGATCGTTTGGCCCGCCACACCGACGACGCGACCCTGGCCGCGCCTCCATAACAGCCCGAACACCGTCGCAACAGCGACGAGACCGGCGACAATAGCGAACTCCATGACTCCACGGTATGCGTCACGGCCTCCGTGCGCACATTCCGTTTCACAGTGTTACAGCGCCCGTGTGCCCCCAGAATCTAACGCCGTCGAATCGGTAGGCTAGGGGCATGACCGATGTTCAATTCCGCAGTGATGTCACTGTTGAGCTCGTTCGTTCGTCCGCCCACGACAGCGATGTTCTGTTTGCCGCCCGCGTGTCCACCCAGGGCGAGCAGTCGCTCGCCGGCGCCGAGGACGAAGCCGGCGAACGCGACAGAGGGCTCATCAACTACCTCATGCGCGACCGCCACGGTTCGCCCTTCGAGCACAACTCGATGACGTTTTATGTGCAGGCGCCGATCTTTGTTTTCCGCGAGTTCATGCGCCACCGCATGGCGTCCTACAACGAAGAGTCGGGCCGATACCGCGAACTGCGTCCCGTTTTCTATGTTCCCAACACCGACCGCAACCTCGTGCAAATCGGCAAGACCGGTCACTACGAGTTCATTCCCGGCAGCCCGGAACAATACGAGCTGGTCGATCGCGAAGTTCGCCAGTCGTGTGAAAACGCCTACGAGTCTTACCAACGCATGCTCGAGGCCGGAATCGCTCGCGAGGTTGCCCGCGTTGTGCTTCCCGTCACCATCTATTCCTCGATGTACGTCACAATGAACTCCCGCGCACTGATGAACTTCCTGTCGCTGCGGACCATGCGCGAAGGAACACACTTTCCGTCGTTCCCGCAGCGCGAAATCGAAATGGTCGCCGAGAAAATGGAAAAGTTCTGGGAAGAACTTATGCCGATGACGGCCGAGACGTTCAACGCGAACGGTCGCGTAGCCCCCTAGCCAGAAGGAGGCGCAATGCCTCGTTTTATCAGTGAACCTCGCCCGCTGGAATCGGGCTCACTTCGCATCATCCCGCTTGGCGGACTCGGCGAAATTGGTCGCAACATGACCGTATTCGAGTTCGACGGTCGGCTTCTGATCGTCGACTGCGGGGTGCTCTTCCCCGAAGAGACCCAACCCGGTGTCGACCTCATCCTCCCCGACTTCTCGCCCATCAAAGACCGTCTCGACGACATCGTCGGTATAGTCCTCACCCACGGCCACGAAGACCACATCGGCGCTGTGCCGTACCTGCTTCGCCTGCGCAGTGACATCACGCTGTACGGCTCACGCCTGACCCTCGCCCTCATCGAGGCGAAATTGGCCGAGCACAAGATTCGCCCCGACCTCAAACGCGTCGAAGACGGTCAGCGACTCAACGTTGGCCCGTTCGACCTGGAATTCATCGCCGTCAACCACTCCATCCCCGATGCGCTGGCCGTCGCAATTCGCACGCCGGCCGGTCTGGTCATTGGCACGGGCGACTTCAAGATGGACCAGTTGCCGATGGATGGGCGACTGACCGACCTGCGCGCCTTCGCTCGTTTGGGTGAAGAGGGCGTCGACGTCTTCATGACCGACTCGACCAATGCTGACGTCCCCGGGTTCACGCCACTGGAAAAAGACATCGGTCCCGTCATCGAACAGGTGATGCACCGCACCAAGGGCAAGGTCGTGGTCGCCTCCTTCGCCAGTCACGTGCACCGCGTGCAGCAGGTCATCGATGCGTCGGTAGCCAACGGTCGTCACGTCGTGTTCGTCGGCCGATCGATGGTTCGCAACATGGGCATTGCCAAAGAGCTCGGATACCTAACCATCCCCGACGGTGTCATCGTCGACCTCAAACAAGCCCTCGAAATGCCCGACGACCGCGTTGTCTTCATGTCGACGGGGTCACAGGGCGAGCCGATGGCCGTCCTCTCGCGCATCGCCAACAAGGAACACCAGATTGAAATAGGCGAAAGTGACACGGTCATCCTCGCGTCCTCGCTGATTCCCGGGAACGAGAACGCGGTGTATCGCGTGATCAACGGACTCATCGCCATCGGCGCGCACGTCGTCCACAAGGGCAACGCCAAGGTGCACGTTTCCGGGCACGCCGCCGCGGGGGAGTTGCTGTACTGCTACAACATCGTCAAGCCGCGCAACGTGTTCCCCATCCACGGCGAGACGCGCCACCTGTACGCCAACGCCGAACTGGCGATGCAAACGGGGGTTCCCAAGCAGAACACGATCATCGCCGAAAACGGTACCGTCGTCGACCTTGCCGGGGGCGTAATGACGGTTGCCGGTCAACTCGACCTGGGATTCGTCTACGTTGACGGGTCCAGTGTTGGCGAAATCACCGAAGCCGACCTGAAAGACCGACTCATCCTCGCCGAAGAAGGATTCATCTCCATCTTCCTCGCGGTCGACAAGAACACGGGTGGCGTAGTTGTCGGCCCCGAAATTCACGCGCGCGGATTCGCCGAAGACGACTCCGTGTTCGACGACGTCAAACCGCAGATCGTGCAGGCGCTCGCCGAAGCGGCCGCCAGCGGGGTGCGCGACACCCAGCAGTACCAACAAGCGGTTCGCCGAGTCGTCGGGCGCTGGGTCAACACGCAACACCGTCGACGCCCCATGATCGTGCCCGTCGTCATCGAAGCGTAGGTTTGCCCGCCCCGAAACAGGCGTAACACCTGTGTCGCGCCGTATTGGCGGGGTAGTTCGCGGGTAATCTCGGGGCATGGCTCGTCCAACGCGCCCCAAGGCGGGTAATTCGAGAGGCTCCGGCGGAACACGCCCGATGCCTCGCGTTTCGGCGAACCCCAAACCCCGCGGACCGAGCATTCTCTCGCGCATCTGGATGGGTCTTGCCCACGGAGCGGGAGCGACTTTCCGAATTTTTATGACCAACACGGTTGCCCCGGATGAGCGACGCGACGGCCTGCCGTTCGCGCTCATTGTGTTCGCCATCGTCGGTGCCCTGACCGAATGGTTCATGCCCGCCGTCGAATGGTTGCAGACGGTCGAGAACTACACCATTGGCGGATTCCTCGGTCGAATCGCGTATGGCATGCCCATTCTGCTCGTGTTGCTGGCCGCGCGGTTGTTCCGCCACCCGGTCGAGGAAGTCGACAACCGACGGATCGCACTCGGGCTCAGCGTGTTTGTGTTGTCGGCGTCGGCACTGGCGCACATCGCCGGGTCCACGCCTCAACCGTCCGACGGCGCGAAGGCGCTCGCCGGTGCTGGCGGTCTGCTCGGTTGGGTCGCCGCCGACTGGTTGACGCACGCGGCCACTCCGTGGACAAGCGTTCCCCTCTTCGTGCTCCTCATCGGTCTGGCTGCACTTATTGTCACCAAGACGCCGCCGTCGCGCATCCTCGACCGAATCCGCGAACTGTGGGCTCACCTGTTCCCGCACCGACCGCGCCCCGAGCCGGCTTCCGCATCGACGAGTGACCTGTCGGGAATGTCGAGCCACAGCGACCTGGGCGATGGCAAGCCGTGGTGGACGATTCGCAAGAACAAAGACAAGCCCTTTGACTCTCCGGTCGAACCAGACAAATCGGCGACGGGAATCATTGCGGATATGTTCCGCGCTGAAGAGGCCGCCCGTCAGTTCAACGGAACCGGCGATGTGCCCGACGACGAAGCGCCGACCGAGGTTATCGCGCCGGCCGCGACCGAACCCGGCAACGACGTTGCCACGGGAACCCGGGTCACCCCCATCCGCAGCGGCCGCCCCTACGCACTTCCCAAAGACGCGATCCTCGGCAAGGGCGCACCGCCGAAGGGATCATCGCCCGTCAACGACACCGTCATCGCCGCCATCACCGAAGTCCTCAAACAGTTCGAGGTCAACGCGGCCGTCACCGGTTTCACGCGCGGCCCGTCCGTCACTCGGTACGAGGTCGAACTTGCCCCCGGCGTCAAGGTGGAACGTGTCACCGCGCTGACCCGAAACATCGAGTACGCGGTCGCGTCCAACGAGGTCACTTTCCTCACTCCTATTCCGGGCAAATCGGCCATCGGAATCGAAATTCCCAACCTCGACCGTGACATCGTGACCCTCGGTGACGTTCTGCGGTCGCCCGCCGCCATCGCGGCAACCCACCCGATGTCAATCGGTGTCGGTAAGGACGTCGAAGGTCAGTTCGTCGTCGCCAACCTCGCCAAGATGCCCCACCTACTTGTCGCGGGTGCGACGGGCGCCGGAAAGTCGTCGTTCGTCAATTCGATGATCACGTCCATCCTCATGCGGTCGACCCCCGCCGAGGTTCGGCTAATCCTCGTCGACCCCAAGCGCGTCGAGCTGTCGGCGTACCAGGGTGTCCCGCACCTCATCACGCCGATCATCACGAACGCCAAGAAAGCCGCCGAAGCGTTGCAGTGGGTCGTCAAAGAGATGGACATGCGCTACGACGACCTGCACTCGTTCGGGTTCAAGCACGTCGATGATTTCAACAAGGGCGTTGCGGACGGAACACTGAAACCCCTTCCCGGCTCCGAGCGCGTGCTGCGCGCCTACCCCTACCTCCTCGTCGTTGTCGACGAGCTCGCCGACCTGATGATGGTCGCACCGCGTGACGTCGAAGAATCCGTGGTTCGCATCACCCAGCTCGCGCGCGCTGCCGGCATCCACCTCGTGTTGGCCACACAGCGCCCGTCCGTCGACGTCGTCACCGGGCTGATCAAGGCGAACGTTCCGTCGCGACTCGCGTTCGCGGTGTCGTCGATGACCGACTCGCGTGTCATCCTCGACACTCAGGGTGCCGAGAAGCTCATCGGCCAGGGTGACGGGCTTTTCTTGCCGATGGGTGCGGCGAAGCCGATTCGTGTTCAGGGCGCGTGGGTTTCAGAGGACGAGATTCGCGCGGTCGTCGAACACGTCAAGAAGCAAGCAGACCCCGACTATCGCGATGACGTGCAGGCCACTGTCGCCAAGCGTGAGGTGGACGCCGACATCGGTGACGACCTCGACATCCTGTTGCAGGCCGTCGAGCTGGTTGTTGGCAGCCAGTTCGGGTCGACGTCGATGCTGCAGCGCAAACTGCGTGTTGGTTTCGCAAAGGCCGGTCGCTTGATGGACCTCATGGAATCCCGTGGCATCGTTGGCCCGTCCGAAGGGTCAAAGGCGCGCGAGGTGCTCGTGTTGGCCGACCAGTTGGCAACCGTCCTGGGGTCGCTTCGTGGCGATGTGGCGGCAACCCCGCCCGCCGTGGAATCTCCCGTCCGCTTTGAGGAACCGGCCGACAACCAGCCGAAGGTTTCGTTTGGCGACGAGGACGACCTTCCCGCACCGAAGCCGGCGAAAGAGAACGCCAACTATGAGCACGACTTCACCCTCAACGTCGATGACACACCGACAAAACGAACCAAGCGGTCCAGCAAGAAGGTGGACGACCCCATCGCGTCGCAGACGGATGGGTATCCTGAGGTTGAGGGCGAATCCGACGAGGACGCCTGGAACCTGACTGACCGGGAGTAGACCGTGACCGAATCGCGCCGCGTGGCTCGCCCCGGCGACTCGCTCGTTTCGAATTGGAACATCGCCAACCTCATCACGATCGGTCGAATCCTGTTCGCCCCGATATTTGTCTGGCTGATTGTGATCGACCCGAGCGGGCCGTGGCGCTGGCTGGCGCTCGTCCTGTTTATCGCGGCGACCGCTCTCGACGGGCTCGACGGGTATCTCGCTCGTTCGCGAAATCTCGGCACGCCCCTCGGCGTGCTGCTCGACCCCATTGCCGACAAGGTGCTGATCGGGTCCGGACTCGTCGTGCTGTCCCTCATCGGTGAACTGCCGTGGTGGGTCACCATCGTCATCCTCGTTCGGGAATTTGGCATCACCGTGTACCGCATGGTGATTGTCCACCGCGAGGTTCACGGAGCATCCTGGTTGGGCAAGACAAAGACGTTCGTGCAGTCGTTCGCCGTCGCATTCGCCATGGCACCGTTCGCACCGCTCATCGGCGACTGGATCAACTGGGTCAACATCACCCTCATGGCGAGTGCGTTTGTGCTGACGGTGTGGAGCGGAATCGAATACGTCTGGAAGGCCATCCGGTCATGACCGAATCGCCCGACTTCTCTGTGGAGGCAGTCGCCGATGTGCTCGACCGCCTCGCCGCCTCGGGGGAGACTGTCGCCGTCGCGGAATCACTGACGGGAGGGCTGGTGTGTTCGACGCTCATCACCCCGGCCGGGGCGTCTCGTGTCATCGTCGGCGGAATCGTCGCGTATCAAACCGACGTCAAGGCAACGGTCCTCGGGGTTTCCGAGTCACTGCTGGCCGAGCGCGGTGCCGTCGACCCCGACGTCGCTCGTGAAATGGCGCGTCACGTGCGCGCGAAATTCGGCGCAACTATCGGTTTGGCGACCACCGGGGTTGCTGGTCCCGACCAGCAGGACGGCGTTTCGGTCGGCACGGTCTTTGTTGCGTTGGTCAGTGACCGCGACGATGTTGTGCAACGGTTCGAGTTCGCGGGGTCCAGGGATGAGATTCGCCGGCACACGGTCAGCGCCGCAATAAAACTTCTTGAGAATTCCATTTGAATGGAATAAAACCAGTGTTGCGCGGGTTAGGACAGTTGTACACTAAACATCCAAGAGGAAAGGAGTCCCACTTATGTTGATTCGTGAACAGCTTGGCGGAGTCCTTCGTGATATCCGCACCAGCCTCGGCATGACCCTCGGCGATGTCCGAGACGGCGCCCGAGTTTCCCCGGCGCACCTCTCCGAACTCGAACGCGGAAAGACCGAGCCGTCGAGCGAAATCATTCGCACGCTCGCCAACTTTTACATGATCTCGCAGGCTGCTCTGTTTTCTGAGGTTGCAACCCGCATGGCCGCCAGTGATTCGGTTCACGGCATCAAGTCCAAGCGCGATCTCGAAACGGTCCTCTTTGGCGACGACTACGTCATCGCCGGTGCGGCTGGTTCGATGTCGGACGAGATGCCCGATATTCGCCACGTCATGCCGGTTGTGCCCGACCACGTGCCGGACGACATTTTCGAAAACCGTTCCGTCGACGCCGATCACAACGCCCAGTAACGCGGCGTCTTCTCGAGCGTTACGCTCGACGGTATGAAGCACTCCGAGTTCGCCCGCGCGGTTGAGGCTGAATTTGGTCAGGCGATGGGCCAAGCCCTCGTCCGCGATCTCGTGCTCGACGTTTTCGATTTGACGGCCGCCGACGCACTGAAGTCGGGGTTGCGACCGCGCGAGGTGTGGGTTGCACTCTGCCAGGCGATGGACGTGCCCGAATCGCGGATTCATGGCGCGGGCCTTCGCGACCCGAAGGAATAGCCCGACACGCCGTGCGACCCGCTATCGAACAAACGTTCGAACAGCGGTAGAGTCTCCACATAAGAACTGAAAAGGGCGTTATCCACGGTCGGGGCGAACCTCGGCAATCATGTCGCAGCTCACACCTACCGTGGAAAGCAATCACAGTTCAGCCTTGTCGAGAGGCTGCGGGCCCAGCATCACCGGCTCACAGCGGATCGACAGTCGATAGGCAGCAACCCACCTAGAAAAGGAGACATCGTGGCCAGTACAGCTGATCGCGAAAAAGCGCTGGAAACAGCGCTCGCACAAATCGACCGTCAATTCGGTAAAGGTGCAATCATGCGCCTCGGATCGGAAGAACGCGCCAAAGTGGCCGTCATTCCGACCGGTTCCATCGCCCTCGATGTCGCACTTGGCGTCGGTGGGCTGCCCCGGGGGCGAATCATCGAAATCTACGGCCCGGAATCATCGGGTAAGACGACCCTCACACTTCACGCCATCGCCAACGTTCAGTCGGCCGGCGGAACTGCCGCGTTCATCGACGCGGAACACGCACTCGACCCCGAATACGCTGCAAAGCTCGGTGTCGACATCGACCAGCTCCTCGTCTCGCAGCCCGACACGGGTGAACAGGCCCTCGAAATCGCCGACATGCTCGTGCGGTCCGGTTCGATCGACCTCATCGTCATCGACTCCGTCGCCGCTCTGGTGCCTCGCGCTGAAATCGAAGGCGAGATGGGTGACGCCCACGTCGGACTCCAGGCCAGACTCATGTCACAGGCACTTCGCAAGCTGACCGGTGGGTTGAACCAGACCGGTACGACGATGATCTTCATCAACCAGTTGCGCGAAAAGATCGGTGTCTTCTTCGGAAGCCCCGAAACCACGTCGGGTGGAAAGGCGCTCAAGTTCTACGCGTCGGTTCGCCTCGACATCCGTCGAATCGAGACCCTCAAAGAAGGATCCGACGCCGTCGGAAACCGCACGCGCGTCAAGGTCGTCAAGAACAAGATGGCGCCGCCCTTCAAGCAGGCGGAATTCGACATCCTGTTCGGAACCGGCATCTCGCGCGAGGGCAGCCTGCTCGACTTCGGTGTCGAACACAACATCGTTCGCAAGTCCGGCGCCTGGTACACCTACGAGGGTGACCAGCTGGGTCAGGGCAAGGAAAACTCGCGCAAGTACCTGATCGAACACGCGCACCTCGCCGACGAAATCGAACAGCGAATCCTCGTCGCACTCAAGATCGTCGACGGCGTCGAAGAGGTTGTCGCCGCGACCGGAACCGACGGTGCACCCGTCGACTCCATCGAGCCAAAGCTCGCGGCCCGCAAGGCCGAAGCAGAAGCTGAAGCACCCGCAACCACGAACGCCGAATAACACATGTCACTCGAACGCTCGGGGGAGTGGCTGGCTCCGGTCACGCCACTCCACCGAGGGTCCGTCGAATCGGTCGACGACTCTGAGGATGTCGGGTT
The DNA here is from genome assembly GCA_044338315.1 of Microbacteriaceae bacterium. Lineage (GTDB taxonomy): Bacteria > Actinomycetota > Actinomycetes > Actinomycetales > Microbacteriaceae > MWH-TA3. Next base: position 83,092 of record JBIILU010000002.1, read on the forward strand.
CGACTCCGACGACAGCAACGACGTCGACGTTCAGACCATTGCCGTGCGCGCTCTCGCCCGCAAAGGCATGTCGGTGCGCGAGATGGAAAAACTGCTGCGCGAACGCGACGCCAACCCCGACGACATCGCCGTCGAGGTCGCGCGGCTCGAATCGGTCGGCCTACTCAACGACGACGACCTCGCGACCGACCTCGCCGAGCGGCTGCAACGTCGCAAGGGCATGGGCGCAAACGCCATCAAGACCGAGCTCGTCAAGCGGTTAATCCGCCCCAGCGCAATCGAACAGGCCATCGAAACCCTTCCCGGGGAGCAAGAAGACCTGTGCATGGAACAGGCCCGCCAACGACTCGAGCGCCTGCGCGGACTTGACCGCGAAGTTCAGTACCGGCGCCTCCAGTCATACCTTGCCCGACGTGGATTTCGGGGTTCCGACATCACCGCGGCCCTGCGCGAAGTCCTCGGAAACTCACGTGGCGGCAGTGCCCCAACGGCCGACAACGTCATCACCGTCTCCTTTCGCGACGCCGACTGACTTTCCGCGGTAAAATCGAACGCTATGAGCGTTGTGACTGATATCCCGCGCACCTACGAGGTGCGTACATTGGGGTGTCAGATGAACGTTCACGATTCCGAGCGCCTGTCGGGCAGCCTCGAAGCGGCCGGATACATCCCGTTTATCGAGGGAACCGACGCCGACGTGGTCGTCATCAACACCTGTGCCGTCCGCGAAAACGCGGGAAACCGCCTTTACGGAACCCTCGGACACCTCGCCTCGATCAAGCGCGAACGCGACGGAATGCAGATCGCTGTCGGTGGGTGCCTGGCTCAAAAGGACAAGGGCGTCATCATCGAGAAGGCGCCGTGGGTTGACGTCGTTTTCGGCACTCACAACATGGGTTCGCTGCCCGCGCTGCTCGAGCGCGCACGCCACAACGGGCACGCGGAAATTGAAATCCTGGAATCACTCGAAGTATTCCCCTCGACACTGCCGACCAAGCGCGAATCAACCTATTCTGGTTGGGTTTCCATCTCTGTCGGGTGCAACAACACCTGCACGTTCTGCATCGTCCCCAGCCTGCGCGGTAAAGAGAAAGATCGCCGTCCGGGCGAGGTCCTCGGCGAAGTTCAAGCGCTTGTCGACGACGGTGCCATTGAAGTCACCCTGCTGGGGCAAAACGTCAATACCTACGGGGTTGAGTTCGGTGACAAGCTCGCGTTCGGCAAGTTGTTGCGCGCCGCTGGTCAGATCGAGGGACTTGAGCGCATTCGTTTCACCAGTCCGCACCCCGCCGCCTTCACCGACGACGTTATTGATGCAATGGCCGAGACCGCGGCCGTGATGCCCAGCCTGCACATGCCGTTGCAGTCGGGCTCCGGCGCAATCCTCAAGGCGATGCGCCGCTCGTATCGCAGCGATAAGTATCTGGGAATCCTTGACCGAGTGCGCGAAAAAATGCCGAACGCCGCAATCACAACCGACATTATTGTTGGGTTCCCGGGCGAGACCGAAGAGGACTTCCAGGAAACACTCCGTGTCGTCGAAGCGGCCCGCTTCGTTACTGCTTTCACGTTCCAGTATTCAATTCGACCCGGAACACCCGCCGCCGAAATGCCGAACCAGGTCCCCAAGGACATTGTTCAGGAACGCTATGTGCGTTTGACCGAACTCCAGAACCGGATCTCGCTCGAAGAGAACGTGAAACAGATTGGTCGAGAGGTTAACGTGCTCGTTTCTGTTGGCGAAGGCCGGAAGAACGAAGCAACACAGCGCTTGTCGGGTCGTGCGGAAGACAACCGGCTCGTGCACTTCGACGTGCCCGCTGGCTCGGCCGTGCCGCGACCCGGAGACGTCGTGATGGTGACGCTCACGGCGGCGGCTCCGTTCCACCTGCTCGCTGACTCATCCGACGGCGCCCCGCTAAAGATTCGTCGCACCCGCGCGGGGGATGCCTGGGACCGCGCCGAAGAGGAATCCTGTGCGGCACCCGGTGCCGAAGGGCACGTTGGCGACGGCACCGTTCCTCTCGGACTCCCGGGAATTCGCACGAGTCTGCTGAGTTAGTCGTGATCGTCGCCATCGTCGGCGCGACGGGTACAGGCAAGTCCGACCTAGCCCTCGACCTCGCCGAACTTCTCATCGCCCGCGGTCAATCGGTCGAAATCGTCAACGCCGACGCGAGTCAGTTGTATCGGGGAATGGACATCGGCACAGCCAAGGTTCCGGTTGCCGAACGGCGCGGAATTCCACATCACCTATTCGATGTGCTCGATGTGACCGAAGACGCCTCCGTCGCGCGATACCAGACCGAAGCGCGCGCCGTCATCGACGACATCGAATCGCGCGGAGCAACGGCCATCCTGGTCGGGGGATCCGGTCTGTATGTGTGGTCGGTTCTGTTCGATTTCGAGTTCCCCGGCACCGACCCCGCGATTCGGGAACGACTCGAACGGCGGCTCGAGACCGAGGGCACTGGCGTGCTCGCGGCGGAACTGCGCGAGAAAGACCCTGATGCGTTTGAGGGGATCGACGTGCGCAACGGTCGCAGGCTCATCCGCGCGCTCGAGGTAATCGAAATGACGGGCAAGCCGTTCGGGGCTGGGCTTGGCGCCGAAAACCGCCCGTGGCGCGAACACATCATGATTGGTCTGCAGGTGCCGCGCGACGAGCTGACGGAACGACTGGATGCTCGCGCCCGCGCAATGTTTGACAACGGGCTCGTCGATGAGGTCCGGGGACTTATCCCGATCGGCCTCGAGGACGGCGTGACCGCGAGCCGTTCGATCGGATATTCCCAAGCCCTCGCCGTCATCAACGGAACGGCCACCGTGGACGAGGCCATCGACGAGACCGCCGCTCTAACCCGTCGGTTCGCCCGGCGCCAGGTGTCGTGGTTCACGCGCAACCCAGCTACCCATTGGTTTGATGCGCCAGCAGACCCCGCCGCCGTCCTCGCGCGGATAACGTCATGACGCGGGCACTGAAGTTCACGAAGGGCCACGAGACCGGAAACGATTTTGTTCTGATCGGTGACGCCGAGGGTGAACTCGACCTGGCGCCCAAGGATTTTGCGTTCCTCGCCGATCGCCGCGTTGGTGTCGGTGGTGACGGTGTGATTCGGGCGGTGAAGTCCGCACACATGCCCGAATGGTCGCACCTGCTGGAAGCAGACCCCGACGCCGAGTGGTTTATGGATTCCCGAAACAGCGATGGCACCGACGCTGACATGAGCGCAAACGGGCTCCGGGTGTACCTCGCATACCTGCTCGCCGAAGGGCTGGTGTCGCTGAAACAGGGCGACCGGATCGCGATCAGCACGCGCGCGGGCGTCAAGGATTTGCAACTCGGAGCGAACGGAACTTTCCGAGTCGACCTTGGACGCTGGGCGATGGGTGATGGCACGGTTGCGCCCGTTGAAACCGACATCAGTGGACGCGGGCTAGACGTTCCGCGACCTGCACTCGGCATCTCGGTTGGAAACCCACACGCGGTTGTCGCTCTCGCGAACACCGACGAACTCGCCGCACTCGACCTGACCGTCGACCCTGTTCTCGAGCCGCGATTCGCACCGGGGGTGACTGTTGAATTTGTCGTTCCCGCTGACCCACTCGTCGACGATGGAATCGGACGCATCTCGATGCGAGTGCACGAGCGCGGAGTCGGTGAAACCCTGTCCTCCGGAACGGGTGCTGTCGCGGCGGCTCTGGCCACTCGCCACTGGGCTGGTCCGATCGCACCACACAACTGGCGGGTCGAGATGGCCGGCGGAATACTCGGCATACAGATGTTCCCCACCGAGGAGGGCGAGCATGTCTCGCTCAGCGGGCCCGCCGAACTGGTGTACAGCGGAATCATCGCGGTTTGATTACGCGGCGACGAGCTCGATAACCCAGAAGCCCTTTGAGGTTTCGGCTTTTGAGACGGTCGCCGCCGGCGAGGTTTCGCGCAGCCACTTCATCAATGAATCCGCCCCTAGGTGTTTGGCAACAACGAGCCACGCCGAACCGCCAGGCCTCAGCCGAGGAATCCAGGTCTCGAGAATCGCGTGAAGTTCGGCCTTGCCGACGCGAATCGGTGGGTTTGACCAAATCGCGTCGAATTCGACGCCGGCGGGAACCGCATCGGGTGTCGCCACATGAACGTTGGTCAAACCGTGGCGCTCGGCGTTCCGCCGGGTCAACTCAAGCGCGCGAACATTCACATCTATCGCCCACACTTCGGCCCCGGGGTTCTGCATCGCCGCCTCCATCGCAATCGGACCCCACCCGCACCCGACATCCAGAATCGTGCCCTCGGCCGGTGACACGGTGTCCAACAGGACTCGTGTGCCCAGGTCGACGTGCTCGGGGCTGAATGTGCCACCTGCCGTTTCGACGATGAAATCACGACCCGCCAACCGAACGGTAATCTCGCGTGACGACCACTCGCCGTCGCCCGGGTCGAAGTAGTGGTTCATCTACTTGGTGCCGAGAACGCCGGAGACGTCGACACCGATCGTCGTGCACGTTGCGACGAGCGTGGTGACGGCAGCCAACGACTCCTGGATGCGCTCATTTGTGGCGCCAGCCAGGTCGTAGTAAACGGCCGAATCTTTGGCGATTCCGGTTTCGAGAGCCGCTTTGAGATCTTTGCTCGTCGCAACCTTTTTCGCTTCGTCGTATGCGGCGAGCAGCTCGTTGCGTTTTGTGTCGAATTCTGCGACGACGTCGTCGGTCATCTTTGCGGGATCCTTGGCAAGCTCGACGATGATGGCGACGGTCTGCACCATCGCCTGTTCCGCCTTCGACCAGATTTCGCAGGCTTTTTGGTCGCCGGGGTCGGCCGCAACACCCGCACACCCCGTGAGGGCGACGACGGAGGCGATGGACAGGGCGGTGAGAATCGAACGCATGTGACCAGAATACCCGCGTCGCGCGGGTGGTCCGGCGGGTACGCTTGCCGTATGACAGCAACTCGTTCTCGCCGCGTCCTCGTCACCGGTGCTTCCAGTGGAATTGGTGCGGCGACCGCGCGACTGCTCGCACAGCGCGGGTTCGAGGTCGTCGCCGTTGCTCGCCGCCTTGACCGTCTGGAAGCACTCGCGAAGGAAACCGGTATCACCGTCTACCAACTTGACGTCACGGACCACGAGGCGATTCGCGCCCTCGCCGCCGAACTCAAGGCCGACGGAATCGACGCGATTCTCAACATAGCGGGAGGCGCCACCGACGCATCGCCCGTCGAAAGTGCAGACCCCGATTCGTGGCGACGCATGTTCGAGGTCAATGTGCTTGGCGTTCAGCAAATGATCGCCCACTTCATCCCGTTACTGCGGGATGCTGCCCGCGCTCACGGATCAGCCGACATCCTCACGGTCACCTCGACGGCCGGTTCAAGGGCGTACGAAACGGGTGGCGGGTACAACGTTGCCAAGTTCGGTGCACAGGCGCTCATGGATGTCTTGCGCCTGGAACTTTCCGGTGAGCCGATTCGAGTCATTGATATCGCACCCGGGCAGGTCAAGACCGAAGAGTTCGCACTGGGCCGTTTCGGCGGGGACCAGTCTCGGGTCGACGCGCTCTATAAAGATGTGCAAAACCCGCTCAGCGCCGAGGACGTTGCCGAGGTCATTGTTCACGCACTCGAAGTGCCGTCGCACGTCAACTTTGACCGAATCGTCGTGCGACCCGTTGCGCAAGCCGCCCAGCACAAGCTGCACCGCGGGCCGCTGGCTCCGCGCTAGGTTTCGGTGGCCAACCAGGCATCCACGGCAACCCTCATCTTCGACGGGGATTGCGGGTTCTGCACGTCAGTAGCAAACGTCGTCGTTCGCCACTCGTCTGTTCCGATCACCGCACACGCGTGGCAATTGACCGATGTGACACGGTTCGGGTTGACCGAGACGCAAACCGCTGAGCGCGTGTATCTCGTTCTCGGCGACGAGACATTCGGTGGGCACCTCGCTTTCGCGTACCTGCTGTTCATCCAACGCAATTGGGCGCTCAAAGCCCTTGGCTGGCTGATGACGGTTCCGCCACTCTGCTGGCTCGCGTCAATCGGTTACTCTCTCGTCGCGCGCTTTCGTCACCGTTTGCCCGGTGGCACGCCCGCCTGCAAACTGCCGCCCGCTGGGTAGGGTTTATCTGTGAGCGAGTTCTTTCCCGTCGTCGAGAAGTCCATCGCTCAGCTGCGCGCGGCGCTGGAATCGGGGCAGACGACCGCGGTCGAACTGGTGCGGTCGTACCTGAACCGAATCGATGTTTACGATCGCGGGGGAATCCACCTGAATTCGGTTATCGAACTGAACCCGAACGCGCTTTCCGAGGCGCAGGCTTCGGATCTACGCCGCGCTAACGGCGCCGTGTTGGGCCCGCTCGACGGCATCCCCTACACCGCCAAAGATTCCTACATGGTCGAGGGGATGACGGTCGCCGCTGGTTCGCCCGCGTTCAAGAACCTCGTCGCCACGCGCGACGCCTTTTCGATTCACGCCCTGCGCGAGGCGGGGTGTGTGTTTATCGGCCTGACCAACATGCCCCCGATGGCGAACGGCGGAATGCAGCGCGGACTATACGGTCGGGCCGAATCGCCCTACAACGAGGACTTCCTCACGTCAGCGTGGGCATCCGGGTCGTCGAACGGTTCGGGCACCGCCACCGCGGCAAGTTTCGCCGCGTTCGGGTTGGGCGAGGAAACCTGGTCCAGCGGGCGGGCGCCGGCGTCGTGCAACGCGCTCTGCGCGTACACACCGTCGCGCGGACTGATTTCGATTCGCGGAAACTGGCCGCTCGTGCCGACCATGGACGTCGTCGTTCCCCACACGCGGACGATGGAGGACATGTGCGAGGTGCTCGACGTTCTCGTCGCGGCCGATGCCGACACCTCCGGCGATTTCTGGCGACTGCAGCCGTGGGTCGACCTGCCCGCCCCGGCGGACGTTTGCCCCGAATCCTTCGCCGCCCTGTATTCCGACGTGCGCGCGGCCGACACACCTCTCGCCGGGAAGCGCTTCGCCGTCCCCCGCATGTTCATCGATAAAGACCCCGACCAGGGCACGGGCGAGGGGATGGGCGCCTCGACGGGCAAGCGCATCGACGCCCGCCCGTCGATGCTTGCGCTGTGGAAATCCGCCCGCGCCGACCTCGAGGCCGCCGGAGCCGAGGTCATCGAAACGGATTTTCCCGTCGTCACGAATTACGAGGCCGATCGGGTTGGTGCACCCAGCGTGCTGACCCGCGGAATCGTTTCGAACGAATTCATTGACGTCGAGGCTTGGGAACTGTCGATGTGGGGGTGGGACACGTTCCTGGCGCTCAACGGTCAGGCGGGCCTCGACCGCCTCGCGCAGGTTGACGGCCCGAACATTTTCCCCCGCCACCCCGAAGACACGCTCGACCAGTTGACGACGGAAATCGACGTCGACATTGCCGAGTACGTCACTCGCGCCCAGACCGATGGAGTCCCGGACCCGTTCACGAGCGACATCGCGCCCGTGGTTCGCGCGGGGCTCGAGGGGCTCGAAGAAACGCGGCGCATCGACATGGACGACTGGTTGCGTGACAACAACTTCGACGCGGCAATCTTCCCAACCCTGTCCGACATCGCTCCGTCCGACGCCGACCAGAACCCGGTGTCGTCGGAAATTGCCTGGCGCAACGGTGTCTGGGTCGCGACCGGCAACCTCGCGATTCGCCACCTGGGAATCCCGACCGTCACCGTGCCGATGGGTACCGCCGCCGACATTCACATGCCGTTTGGCCTGACTTTCGCCGGCGCTGCCTATTCCGACAGCGCGCTTATTCACCTGGCGACCGCGTTCGAGGCACTTCGCCCCCGTCGCACGGCACCCCCGCGCACGCCCGAGCTCTAACCCAGACGAGCCAGCAGGCGCTTGGTCGAACTGAGCGCCCCGCCCAAAACAGCGGGGATTCCGCCACCGGGGTGCACCGATGCGCCCACGCGCCACAACCACGGCCGCAACGGGTTGTTGTACGCGGGGGAGTGGAACGGCCCCGATCGCCACGCGGGGTGGGTCGCGCCGTACAGCGCACCGCCCAGGCCGCCCCACGACCCGAAGTATTCCGGGTCCAGCACGATGTGGTCTTCGAACAACTCGTCGATGGGTCGATCCAGCCCGATGGCGGCAGACACACGGTCGACCTCGGCGCGCACCCACGGCGAATCGATGTCGTACCGTTTGCCGTCGGCTGGCGCGGTCAGCAGCACGGCAACCGTCGCCTTGGTGTTGGGGTAGACGTGCCCGGCCTTGTAATAGTTGACGAACGCCATCGTCTGTTTCGGGATTCGCCCAGCGCCGATCGCGGCATACAGGTCATTCACATCGTCGGGCATGACGACCGAGTGGGTGACGACGTGGTCGGGCAGGGGCTGACGCAGAACGCCATAAATCGCGACTCCCGAGCACGAACGCTTGGTCCAGCGCGCTGCGCGGCCGGTCATCAACTGGCGCAGCACGCCCGGGTCGAGACTGCTGACAATGTAATCAGCAGAGTACTCGCCCGCTTCGGTCGTGACGCGACGAGCCGAAACCTTTGTCACCCTCTCGCTGAGGCGAATCTCTGCGCCGGCTCTGGTCGCAAGCCGAGCAAGCGTCTGGGGGATCTCGTTCACCCCGCCCTCGGGCACGCGAATGCCGTCGACCGCCATCACCGCGGTCATCGCGGCGAACAGCGCCAGGGTGTCTTTCGGGGAAACGCCCGCGTTTAGCGTGTGAATGGCGATGATGTCTCGCAGCTCTTTCGGCATCCACGCCATCGCTTCGACATACGACTGGGTGGTCAGGTGGCGGCCGAATCGCGACAGGATCCGCCGCACCGCCGGCAGGGTGGCGGGGGACGCGGGGTCCATCGTCAATAGATCGGTGATCGGCCCGGCTAGGTCGGCGTTGTTGTCGGCAAACCTTTGCCACGCCTCGAACCATTCGTGGTCCGCCGCGACGGGCAGCATCGTGCGGGTGTCGCGATAAAAATACTCGCCCAGTTCGGGCAGGCGCTGCAGGTGCAGGTCGGTCTCGGCGGCAGCCGCGGGCGCACCGACCGAGTTGTATTCCCGCACGAACGACTCCCACACCCCGGGGAACGTGACCAAGGCGGGGCCGGTGTCCATTCGTTGGCCGGCGACCTCGACCCGGCGGCTCTTGCCACCCACCCAGTCGTGGCGCTCCAGCACGGTGACGTCGTGACCGGCTTGTGCCAGCAGGGCGGCGGACGCCAACCCGCTAATTCCCGCACCGAGAACGACGACGCGGGCCACGTTAGTTCCAGAAACCGAAAGTCAGCCAGACGACCAGCTGAACCCCAGCGACCGCTCCCGCCACATACGGGAATGCGATCGAATACTTATACAGGCGGTGCGCGCCTTCGGGGGTCGGGTCTTTGAAGACTCCGGCGACGAGGATTCCCGCGATGATCGCGTTGGCGATGGCAACGGGAATGTTGACCAACGCAAAGCACACCGTCGAAATCGCCCACCAGATGGCAGACCACCACGCGGTGCCCTTCGGCCCCAGGTGCACGGCGGTCGTGATGATTCCCGTGTCGGAATCCTGCGGAATGTCTTGAATCGCGTCATACGCGTGCTTGGCGATCGACCACGCCATGAGTCCGATGACGGCAAGCCAGACGGGCTCGGCGCCCAGCGCCAACGGCACGAACGCCAACGGGAACGCATAGTCGGTGTTCGACAGCGCGTCGAGGTATTTGCGCGCCTTGAACCGTAGCGGTGGCATTGAATAGAACCAGAAGAACGCCGAGTAAGCCACCATCCACCAGAACGCGGAGGCGGGGACGGTGAACCAGAAATAGACGAGGAACGGCAGGTTTGTGGCGATGACCGTGACCCAGATGGGCACGACCTCGTTCGGGTAAATCTTCGCGCCCTCGTACCCGCCCTTGCGTGCGTTGATGTTGTCGGTTTCCTGGTCGAAGATGTCGTTGATGCCGTAAATCAGGATGTTGAACGGGAACGTGACCCAGATCAGGATCGGCAGAATCTCCCACGTCCACAAATGCCCCGCCAGCCACATTCCGACGATCGTCGTTCCGATGGTGTTCACCCACAGGACCGGCCGCGAGATGATGAGCAGGCGTTTCAGCACACCTCCAGACTATCGGCGTGACGGCCTCGCGTCCTCGGAGTAATGTGAGCGGCATGGAATCCCTCGCGCTGGTCGTATCGCTCATGTTGTTGGCCGAACTGGTTTTCGGGCTCGCCGCCATCGTCTTCGCCGCACTCGCCCGGTTCCGCGGTCGTTTTCGTCGCACCGCGATCGTTCTCTTGGTTCTGCTGGCGGTCGAGACCGTGTGGGCGTTGACGATTCTGCCCGCGTTCGGTTTCCCCCCGCTCATCGCCCTCGGCATTGCGGTTGTGCTGTTCTGGTGGCCGCGCCAACGAACCTCGTCGTGACCGCGCCACCCGACGCCGAATGGGTCAAGATTGGGCTGGGCGGTGCCGCCCGGCGGGCACTCGTCGCCGCGAAACTGTTTCGAGTCTCTGACCTGCGAAACGTGTCGGTGACGGAACTTGCCGCCATACCAGGGATGGGCAAATCAACAATCGCCCGTCTGCGGCAGATTATGGACGCCAAGAAGATGCAGTTCCGCGACTAGCTGCCGCTCGTCGCGCCGCGTTTATTGAGAGTCGGCGGAGAGTTGCTCGCAAAAAAACGCTTCAATTCGATTCCACGCGTGTGACGCGGCTTCGGGGTATTCCTTGATGTCGTGTTCGATGCGCTTGGTGGTCAGCACCCGCTGCAGGGTTGCCGTTGCGCCGGCCAGCTGATTGTCTTTGCCACCGAAGCTGCCCACGATTGGGCACGCTCCCTCCAGCGCTTGCGGATGCCGCCCCGGCTGAATAGATCGGGCATGAGAACCACATAGCCTGCTTGTGCAAGTCTGGCGATTTGTGCGCGCATCGCTTCGTCAATGCAAAAGACTTCGTGCACCATCATGACCGCGGGCCACGGCCCTGTTCCCTCGGGAACGGCGATCACACCGGTTAGTTCTTGGTTGATCTGAATGCCGTGAAGGGTCGCTGAGCCGTGATCAGAGTTGGCCAGTGCCCCTCCGTATTGCCCGTTGTCGCCACGCGCCGAGAAGACGAGCGTTTACAACCTCACCAGCGTGCACGCCGTCTTATTTGCCATTTGAGTGTTGCAGACAGCGAGGGCGCGAAGTGATTTTTTTTTGGAATGTGTTCCGTTACTGGCGTTCCGCAGGAAGGTTTGGTCATCCTGTGTCATTTACATGATTCTTTCAATCAAGCCGACAACGGCTGGGACATACGCCCAACACAGCAGAATCTCAACGACACCCGCTCCATTCTTGACGAAATAGAACTTGTGGATACCCAGATCGCCACGAAGAATTCCAAGCACCGGTTGAATTGTGGTTTCGGTTAGGTTGTCTCACCGGCGTTTAACATTTCAGTCTTATTTGGGGTTCATAAGGCTCACCCAATTAGGGGGAGATACAAATATGCTCATGTTGTTCGGACCCCCGTTGGAAGTTTTCAGCAATATTTCAACAAAATTTTTTGATGACAGTCTGCCTTTGCAATTGGCAAATAGGGTGTGGTGGCGTGAAATTTGCACCGCGGAGATTGTGGTTAAGAGGTCATTGGCATGTCAAACGCCGAGTGATAGGGTGAAGGCGATGTGCTGGGCATTGCTCAGGCTCTCCGTCAAGTCAGGTATTTACAGGAATTAGTGAAGGGCGTGCTTTGAAAATTACGACAGGTGCAGAGCAGGCGGCCATGGCATTGGAAGCCATGGGTGTGGAAATAATATTTGGCATCACCGGGGCCGGAGACCTTGCGCTTGTCGACGCCATCGCCCATTCAACCAAGATTAAAATCGTCTATTCGCACCACGAGCAAGCGGCTGTGATGGAGGCCAATGGCTACGCCCGTTCGAGCGGGAAAGTGGGGGTGGCGCTTGTCACGACAGGTGGTGGGGCTTCCAACACAACCACAGGCCTCTTGAGCGCGTACTTGGATTCAATCGCTGTTGTCGTAATCGCGGGCAACGAAAGTTCGGTCAATATCCAAGCAATGGCAGGGATGCGCGCATTCGGCGTCCAGGGTTTTGACTCCGTAGCTGTAGCAATGCCGGTCGTCAAGCATGCTCTTCGCGTAACCGACCCGAATGAGGTTGGGCATGTAATCGTCAATGCCTTCGCCGAAGCCCAAGCGGGTCGGCCTGGCCCCATTTTTGTTGAAATTCCGATGGATATTCAACGGCAGCCCGCTAAATCGTCCCTGAACTTGGCTGGCGAATTTGGATACTCGGTCCCTGCCACCGTGAAGTCCAAAAATCTTGATGCTGCACTCAAGGACTTCATCTCCGCGTTATCTTTAGCAGAGCGACCCATTCTTTACATCGGTAACGGTGCGCGAATTGATTCCAGCATCGAACAAGTGCTGCGTTTTGCAGAACAGCGCGGGATTCCTTTCGCCTTGTCTTGGTCGGCCCTGGACCTTGTACCAAACAGCCACCCCCTTAACATGGGCAGGATTGGCATTTACGGAGACCGCGCGGCCAACATCCTCCTCCAAAAAGCTGATCTCGTTTTGGCCATTGGAACGCGACTTGCTATCCCGCAGGTTGGTTATGACAAGAACGATTTTGGTCGAAATGCAACCAAGTGGGTCGTGGACATCGATGCAACTGAGTTAGAGAAGTTCCCTAATGAGAAGTGGTGCCCGATTCATGCATCAGCAAGTGAGTTTGTAACGGGACTCGTGGCTGCGAGCCGCAACGTCACGTTCAGAGACTTTTCAGGTTGGATAAGCGAAATCTCCCGAGTATGGGAAGAGCTGCCGCGCGACAAGCAATGCGGCCCGGACGTTGCGAACGGTTACGTGCACTCACTGGATGTCATCCTTGCCATCAACGAACTAGCGGATGAGAACGCAATTATCTGCACTGATGTGGGCGCACCCCTAATCAACGGACACTACGCGCTTGACCCTGGCACTCATCGTTCTATTTTTACGTCGCAAGGTCTTGGCGAAATGGGATTTGGGCTTCCGGGCGCGATCGGGGCCCACTTTGGTGGAAAGGATAGGCAGCTGCTGTGTCTCGATACTGACGGTGCAATCATGTTCAACCTGCAGGAACTCCAGGTTGTGCGTCATTACAAAATCCCCATGAAGCTCTTCATCTTCAACAACTCCGGATACAGCATGATCCGAATCAGCCAGAATAACCTATTTAACGGACGGCTAGCTGGCTCGGACAAATCCACGGGAATCTCTTTCCCAAATTTCGCGGACATTGCGCACACTTTTGGATTCCGCCACACTTTGTTTTCTTCAATCGACTCCGTCAAGAGCGAGCTCGGAGCGCTACTCAAATCTTCACAAGCCGAGTTAATCGAAATTGTTATGGCACCGGATCAGGCATACTTCCCCAGGCTTGGAACCGGTAAGAAAGCCGACGGTAGCCTTGTCTCACCGCCGATTGAGGATCTCAACCCCCTCATTTCTATAGAATTGCTTGCTGATTTGCTCGGATACGAGCCGGCGGTGGCATCCTTTGAGGTCCGCGGTCTCAGATGACTCGGGCGAAGATTCGTGTAGCAATTATTGGCACGGGCAACATCGGAGCGGACCTCGCTGAGCGTCTGTTACTTGAAGACGAGTTTGAGCTAGTAGCTCTGGCTGGTAGGCGCGCCGACAGCCCCGGCCTGATCAGGATGGAGGGCAGGATTCCGCACCTGCTCAGCGATGGCATCGACGGCCTCGCGCAGATTATCGACGAAGTCGACGGCGTTTTTGATGCGACCTCTGCCTTTGACCATCGTGCCCATTGGGACTTACTGAGTGCAGCTGGTAAGTGGGCTATCGACCTCACACCTTCAAAGATTGGCACGCCGATGGTCCCGGTGTTGATTGGCAAGGCGGAATCTATGCGGCTCATTCCAGATAAAGTTGCAAACTATTCAATGATTACGTGTGGTGGGCAGTCGTCAGCCGCTCTTGTGTACTCGATGGCCGCTAATTCTACCCGGGTCGACCGAGTGGAAGTTTCCTCAAGCATTGCTTCTCGCTCAGCCGGTCCGGCAACTCGCAGAAACATCGATAATTACGTTGTCACGACGGAGAGTTTCCTCAGCCTGGTTTCGGGCTGTGGCGATACCAAGGCAATTATTGTTCTAAATCCCACCGATCCTCCGGTCATGATGCGCACAACGGTCACACTGAAGGCGGACGAGTGCGATATTGAAGCAACGCAGGCAACTTTGCATGGCCTAGTGGACAATGTAAAGGCATATGTCCCCGGCTACGACCTGGTCGTAGATGCACACGTTGACCCCGCGGGAAACATCTCTGCAACCGCTAAGGTTACGGGGGCTGGCTACTACTTGCCCACTTACTCGGGGAACCTCGACATCATCAATGCCGCAGCGGTAGAAACGGCGCGTGCTCACGCACGACAGTTCAAGGGATAGCGCAGATGGCACATATCTACGATGTAACGCTGCGCGATGGAAACCACGCACTTCGCCATTCTCTCTCGCCTCAATTTGCAGCGCGCTACGCGAAGTTAGCGGATGTGTCTGCCGCTTGGGCCGTTGAAATTGGACACGGAAATGGGATAGGTGCTTCATCATTTCTTGTAGGCGAATCTTCGTATCAAGACGAAGAATTGCTTTCAGCCGTCCGTTCGAATCTCACGCGAGCCAAACTAGCTGTCCATGTGATCCCCGGCTTCGCAACTGTTGACCGTGACGTCAAGCCAGCTATCGGCGCTGGCGTCGATGTGTTTCGCCTCGCTGCGCACGTGACTGAGGCTGATGTCTGCGAGAAACACGCGGAGTTCTTGAGCGAACAGGGCAAATACTTCCAAGGTGTATTAATGATGAGTCACATGGCTGACATTCCCACGCTGGTGGGTCAAGCCAAATTATTTGAGCAATACGGGGCTCAAGCCCTGATCATCATGGACTCGGCAGGATACTTTCGGCCTGCGGATGTTTTCGACCGGATCGCTGCACTGGTAGCCGAGGTCGGGCTCGACATCGGTTTCCACGCGCACAACAACCTCGGATTTGGGGTATCTAACGCTCTCGCAGCTGTCGAGGCAGGCGCACAATTCGTGGACGGCTCTTCCATGGGCCTCGGAGCCGGTGCTGGAAATGCCCAGCTGGAACTCATCGCAGCCAACCTAGGAATTCCGGAGGCTGCGCCCGAGGCCTTCGATGCTCATTTGGCAATGGCGCACTTGGTTGAAACAGAATACGTCGACTTTCTGCCGCGGATATCTCCGTCAAGTATTCAAAGTGGGCTCGCTGGAGTGTTCAGTGGATACGCACCACAGGTTCGGCAGTTAGTCAGCGAATTTGGGATTCCTGCCGGTGACTTGTGGAGCGAAATCGGCAAACGCAAGCTTGTCGCCGGGCAAGAATCTATGCTCCGTGAAATCGCCTACGACCTCATGAATTTGTGACTGCTGTGGGGAAGTCACTTCTACTCATTGGTGGTTCGGGATTCTTTGGAAAGTCGTTTTTGGATGCGCGCCGCCGCGGCGTAGCAGGTACTGAGGTTGACAGGGTGACCATTCTGTCGCGCTCGGCAACAAGGCTGGAGTCGGCACATCCCGAATTGCTTGACCAGAGCGTAACTCTCTTAGACGGCGACATCACAAAACTTAAGGTGTTACCAGAGGCAGACCTTACTATCGATGCTGCAGCATCGACGAATGTTGTCGACTACCAGGATGACCCGGAGGCGCAGTGCGCACTCATTGCTGCAGCTGCCGAGAATCTCTGTGCGTTAGTTAGGTCCGCCCGAACTCCGACCAAGCTCCTCTATATAAGTAGTGGCGCGGCCTACGGCAGCACTCTGGGACGATCAAAGCCGATTCGAGAGAGCGACCCGATGTCGCCCTTTGGCCCTGATGACGGGTACAAAGCCGCATACGGGCGAGGTAAGCAAATTGCGGAGGAACACTTGCGGAATCTGGCCACCGAAGGGTTCGATGTCTCAATCGCGCGGGCTTTCTCATTCGTCGGTCGGTATCTTCCGATTAACCAGCATTACGCCATTAGCGAGTTTGTGAGGTCCGCGCAGTTTGGAAAACCAGTCCGAATCAAAAGCATCCGACCTGTAGTACGAAGCTACCTTCACGCTGACGACCTGGCCAGGGCACTTATCACTTATGTCCTCGCAGCTGATTCAAGTGGCCTCGCGGTTAACCTTGGTTCAGCGGATTCTGTCACTTTGCGCGAAGTCGCGGATATGGTCGCCAAGAGATTCAACGTAGCAGTAGAGGCATCTGAACTGTCTGATTCCCCTGCCGACTGGTACGTGCCAGACATGTCACTAGCTCATGAACACCTCGGCTTTTCTCCGAGAATCAATCTCTCAGAAGCCATCGAGGACCTCGTCGAGTTGGGATAGGCTCATGGACGATGTTGATGGGTGCTTGTTCAGTAATCGGGGGCAAATTTGACCTATTAGTCTAAATGTTCCTGAAATCTTCAACGATAATCCCGACGAACATGAACTGAACTCAAGCAAGTAAGCAGACCACTGTCATCAACGGCGCAATGGCAGCGTGGAGGTTAACTTAGTAAACGAGCTAATGAATCAATAGTCGGACGGAGAAAATACACACCCCCGAAACTTCCAACCCCGCTAGGGCATGCATGCGGAGCGGCAACTTGGAATGCGTCATGATTCCCCGAACGGCGTTATCGTAGCGCGTGTAAAAGTTGTTCTCGGTGATGACCCAACGTCGAGGCGCGCGACATCATCGGAAGAACTCAAGAAACTCGCACATATGTTGTTTCGCCGGATATTCACTCGTTGAAACAATCACAGAACCTCACCAAGGATGTGTACACCGGGTTTTGCGAATCACGATTTAGCGCGTTGATTCCTGTAATCCTGAGGGCTGTGGGCATCACATCTACTGATTAAGTTGGAAGGCGTCAGGACGGATTGGTCCAGATAACTTTTGTCGCCAAATTCGTCTCGCTGGGCGCCCGTCAACGGCAATTTGGGCAGGAGGGCTTACTGCGAGATACAGGCTGCTAATGCTCACAACTCCGCGCTAACCTTGAACCACATGACAAACGAATACGACGAGCTCGACGGTCCCACCGTCGGCCAGATGGACCTTGAGGACCGGACGACCCTCAAACGCGTCGACGGGTTGCGAACGGAACTCGAGGACATCACTGAGGTTGAATATCGCCAGGTGCGTCTGGAGAAGGTCGTCATCATCGGGGTTTATCCGCGTGGCCAAGAGAAGGACGCGGAGAACTCGCTGAAGGAACTTGCGGCGTTGTGTGAAACTGCGGGCGCCCAGGTGCTGGATGGGCTCCTCCAGCGCAAACCACACCCAGACCCGGCAACATACCTAGGCCGCGGAAAGGTTGAGGAACTCCTCGCAATCGTCCGCGCCGAAGGTGCCGACACGGTCGTCGCCGATACTGAACTTGCCCCCAGTCAGCGCCGCGCACTCGAAGACGCCATCAAGGTGAAGGTCATCGACCGCACTGCCGTCATCCTCGACATCTTCGCCCAGCACGCGAAGTCGCGGGAGGGTAAGGCCCAAGTCGAGCTGGCCCAACTGCAATACCTCCTGCCACGCCTGCGCGGTTGGGGTGACTCCATGTCTCGCCAGGCCGGTGGCCAGGTCGGGGGACAGGGCGCCGGTATGGGTTCGCGCGGACCGGGTGAAACGAAGATCGAAATCGACCGTCGCCGCATTCGCACTCAGATGTCCAAACTTCGCACTCAGATTAAAGGATTCGAACCGGCCCGCGAGGCAAAACGCGCCAACCGCATCCGTAACGCCATTCCGTCGGTCGCCATCATGGGCTACACCAATGCCGGCAAGTCGTCGCTACTGAACCGAATCACCAAGGCGGGTGTGCTGGTCGAGAACGCGCTGTTCGCGACGCTTGACCCGACGGTCCGCAAGACGGCAACGCCGGATGGCCGCCCCTACACGCTCGCCGACACCGTCGGGTTTGTGCGCCAACTACCTCACCAACTGGTGGAGGCCTTCCGTTCAACATTCGAAGAAGTCACCATGAGTGACGTAATCGTTCACGTTGTCGACGCGGCCCACGAAGACCCTGCCCAGCAAATCAAGACTGTTCGCGAAGTGGTCGAAGAAGTAGACGCCCGGGGCATTCCGGAGATTGTCGTCTTCAACAAGGCCGACCTCATCGACAAGGACCGGCGGATGGTACTGCGAATCATGGAGCCGGACGGAGTATTTGTATCAGCCAAGACGGGGGAGGGGATCGACGAACTTCAGCAGCTCATCGCGGACACAATCCCGGAACCCGATGTTGAAGTCACCGCTGTCATCCCCTACGGGCACGGGGAACTGGTCAGCCTGATCCACAAGTCCGGCCACGTCCTTGACACCGACTACGTTGAGTCAGGAACACGCATTCACGCCCGAGTCTCTGTTGAGATGGCCGCCCGCCTTGGGCAGTTCATCGAGCGCTAGCTGTTACTTGTTGCCTTTGGCGCGATTGTGCGTCTTGCACAGCAGCTGACAGTTTTCGGCGGAGGTTGCGCCGCCCTTTGACCATGCAGCAACGTGGTCTGCATCCATTTCGTCTAGTTTCCAAACCTTCGCTTTGTTTGCGTCGTGTCCGAGTGCGCAAAGTGGGCAGTTCGATGCGCCAGCCGATTCGGCTGCTTTAGTTTGCTTCGCGAAAACCGATTTCTTGGTCGCGTCGTCAAACACTCGGATCTCGAGCAGTTTTGTGTCCGTTGACCCACCGAGCACGTATTCCCAGATGCCTTTGCGATTCTTGACGTAGGAGTCGCCGTAAAGCGCCTGAACTTGTTCGGTAACTCGAGCCGGGTTGTATGCGGTCTTGTGGTGTTCCTCGTAGAGGCGCCCCCACTCAAGACCGCGCACCTCGCTCTCGGTGCTGCTGAAAACTGCGGAAACCCAATCGATGACGGTATCGAAATACTTCTTCACGGGCTCGATTGAAGTGTCGGTGCGGTGCTTGCTCATGTAACCGCCGATGTTTTCTTTACCCTTGGCGGTCCATTCGAGGGCGCGTTCCCAGAAATCTTGGCGGTTCACCGCGCCACTGATGAAAGTGCTCCACTTCTGGATGTTCGCATTCTGGGAATTGCTGAATTCTTCTTTGCCGGCCGTGACAAACGGGCCAGAGTAAACGGCGTTCAAGAGTTCCTGGTTGTTGAGTGGAACACCTGCGATGTTGATGGTCTTGAACCATTCCTTGATTTCGGTTTCGGTGCCTTCACATTCGTAAATGAGGAGAGACGAATCCATAATCAGGTCTTGCTTATCTTTTGCGAGTCCAGAGAAATACTGCTCCATGCCATTTTCATCCTTGATCGCGAACTTACCTGTTACGAAACGACCGAAGCTGGTGATGCGTTGCTGACCATCGAGTACCTCGAGGTTGTCATCGCTGACCTTGTTGAAGTAAATGAGGCCGAGCGGGTAACCCTTAAGGAGTGATTCGATGACAGCGACATCGCGCTTGCCATCGGCATAGATGTAGTTGCGCTGGTACTCGGGCTGAATCGTGAGGCGGCCCGAAAGCCCGTGAACCCCTTTTCCCTCAAATTCGTTGTACAGAAATCCTTCGCTAATCTCGCGAATTAAATATTCCTTCAGAATTGTTTTCATCGAGGGCCCTTCACATGTCGAATCAAGATTCTGGGATAGGTATTGATGAGTCCAGAAGGTGTCGCGAGGACAGGCCCCGCATTCAAATCGCTGTAATTGGGGGAATCCGCGATTGTATAAACCTTTGTTTTAAGAGCCGGATCGCCCGCCCCGCGCTTTGCCATGCCAAGGATTTCGAATTGCTCAGGATTGTACTTTGACAGAAAACTGATCGGCACACCCATCACTCCTAGAAAATCGGCGGGAATGGAATCAGTGAACGGCACCTCGATTGCATCGTAGTTTTCATAAGTGCTGTAACCGACTCCTTTCAATTCCCTGTGTTTGCTGAATTTGATGTTGTCAGCTTCATCCATTAGGGCGAGGGCCTGGTGTCGTCGACCGTGTTCAATGTTTGTGAACCAACAAGAGTTTCCAAGCCGCGTGTAATCGCCGACATAGCCGAGGCGTTCCGCCTTCTCTTTATCAGTGGCTTTTACCTCGAAACCCTCCGGTACCCGAAAGACCATGTCGCTTCCGT
>JBIILU010000069.1:0-3323 GCA_044338315.1 Microbacteriaceae bacterium
CGATCGCCCACACCACCGGCCGACGCAGCACGATTTGGTCGGTGCCGGGGTTGATGACGACTCGGTCGGCGCCCTCCCCCGCGGCGGCGAGGCAGACTCGTCGCAGTTCGATGGGAATCGGGCGGGCGTCGGAGTTCCACGCGCGCATCGCCTCGACCGAGGTGAATGCGGGATAGACCGCCTCGCCGTTCGGGCCGGCCAGAGTGACGACGGCAAGTTCCTGGACTTTGTCTTCCATCACGGGATTGTCGGCGTCAAAGTCATCCCCCGCACGCGTGATGAGCGGGATGAGCGCGCGCGATTCGGCGAGCGCCGCAGCCAGTTCGGTCAGTGAACCCGTTCCGTCGCGAAACGCGAGGATTGCCGCCGCAACGGACTCGGGCGTTATTCCGTCATCACCGGCGTGGGCGTTGGGTTGGAATTCGCGCCCCTCCCACGGGATTCCGGATGAATCGGCGCTGTGGTCGTGCGCCATTACTGTCCGTTCGCGACCGCGAGCGCCTCGCGCAGGGTAAAGGCGCCTTCGTACAGCGCCTTACCCAGGATGGCGGCTTCGACGCCCAGGGGGACGAGGTCGCGGATGGCGGCGATGTCGTCAAGGGTCGATATTCCGCCCGATGCGATGACGGGGGTGTTCGTGCGGGCACACACGTCACTGAGTAGTTGCAGGTTGGGGCCGGTCATCATGCCGTCGGTGTCAACGTCGGTGACGATCAAGCGGGCGGCACCGCCCAGTTGCGGCAGTACATCGAACAGTTCGCCGACTGTTCCCGCGCCACCGCGCGCCGTGAGTGTCGTTCCCCGCACATCCAGCCCGACGACCACCTTGTCGCCGTGTTGCCGGATTGCCCGTGTCACCCAGTCCAAGTCGGCAAGAGCGGCTGTTCCCAGGTTCACTCGGTGTGCCCCCGCATCGAGAGCACGGTTGAGGCTCTTGTCATCGCGAATTCCGCCGGACAGTTGAATGTTGATCGTTCCCGCCAGCGCATCGACAACGCGGCGCAGAACGACGGTGTTCTCACCCCGGCCGAACGCGGCATCCAGGTCGACGAGGTGCAACCACTCGGCGCCCTGTTCAACAAACGATTCCGCCGCCTCGAGCGGGTCACCGAACGATTTTTCGGTTCCGGCATCCCCCTGCGACAGACGAACTGCCTGACCGTCGGCAACATCGACGGCAGGTAGCAGGATTAGTGGGCTCATCACGCTTTCCGGGGCTAGAGGGTGTTCAGCCAGTTTCTCAGTAATCGCGCGCCCGCGTCGCCCGATCGTTCGGGGTGAAACTGTGTCGCCGACAGCGGGCCGTTCTCGACCGCGGCAACGAAACGATTCGTGTGGGTCGCCCACGTGACCCGGGGTGGCTGGAACGCGCCATAAACCTCGAGGGTCCATGCTGTAGCCGCCATCGCGCTGTCAACGAGGAACCGCTCGTGCGCAACACGGGCGAACAGCACCGAATCGGCAGGGGTGTCGACGGCCACCCACTCGGGAACGCCCGCAACACTGCCCTCGCGCACGATTCCCGGCCACTGGCCCAGCCCATCGGTTGTCCCGCCTCCTTGCTCAAAGCTGTCGAACAGGATGTGCATTCCTGCGCCAATCCCCCACACGGGTCGGCCGCCTGAAAGCCGGCGTTCGATGATTTCGTCGCCGCGCAATTCGCGCAGGCGCAGCATGGCATCGGTCACACTGCCCTCGCCAACCACAATCAGCCCATGCGCGTTCATCAGGCTGTCGCGGTCCATGCCGTGCGACACGATAGCCCCCGCCACCTCCAGCACTGCCGTCAGCGACGAAAAATCACCCGACCCAAGGTCGAGCAGGGCGACGGTAGGCCGCGCCACCTAGGCTCGGCCCGACGTCACGGACACTCGAACGTCACGCGCGGGCAGGTTCTCACGACTCATGCGTTAATCGTAGGTGTCACCGGCCCACCAATCTTCACTCGGTGTTCACTCGACATTAACCGTGTGATTCCTTCACCGATACGCGCGGTTGGGACTATTTGTGTGTGAGCATCAGGTCGTACGTCGCAATCGGGGATTCGTTGTCGGAGGGGATTGGCGACCGCTTCTTTCACTCACACCGCATCGGCAGTGGCTGGACCGATCGGCTGGCGAACCTCCTCGCCATTGATGCCGCTGAAGACGGCGTCGAGTTTGAATACGCTAACCTCGCGATTCGTGGCAGCCGGTTGGAAGTCATCATGGAGGACCAGCTGGAGCACGCTCTGGCACTGCGGCCCGACCTGGTGACAATCCTCGCCGGCAGCAACAACTTTTTCTGCGACGCCGAAATGGTGGGCAGGCTCGAGGGTGTGTATCGCGCCGGACTTCAGCGCCTCAAGATTGCGGGAATTACGGTGGTCGTTGCGAACACCATCAACCCCTGTCATCTGAAATTTTTCGGACCTATTCGGGTCAACGCGCGCCGCATGACCGAGATGATTGAGAAGGTCGCCCGCGAACTGGATTTCCCGGTGATTGACCTTTACGGCATGGCGGAATTGCGGCACCTTGAGTTTTGGCATCGTGACATGGTGCACTTCTCCGAGATCGGGCACACACAGATTGCCAACGCGGCGGCCGACGTGGTCAACACGCGCAATCGTTACGTCACTCAGGATTACGACCCGAGTTTCGCCGCCGACCGGCCGTTGCGGGAAACCGTTGCGTGGCTCTATCGCGATGTCCTCCCCTTTATTCACCGCAGATTGCGTCGCACTCACGCCGGGGTCGGAATTGCGCCCAAGTTGCCTTCGCTCAAGCCGCTGTTTCTCGTGCCCGAGATCGAGTCGTACTTGCGCGGGGAACTCGTTCGCGCTTAGTTAGTTCGAGAGGTCGGCGGGAATCGCCAGCTTCTGGCCCGGCTGCACCGTGAGCGTCTCGAGCTGGTTCAGTTCTTCGATTGCCGCGATGACGGCTTGGGCGTCGGCGTTGGGTGCGACGCTCTGAGCGATCGACCACAGCGTGTCGCCGGGCATGACCGTGACGGTTTCGAACGAGACGGTCGACTGGACCGAATCGGCACCGGCGGACGATGAGCCCAGTCCGATGAAGTACGCACCAACGATGATCGGCAGTGCGACGAGTGTTCCGACGAGGATGCGACCGCGACGCGTCAAACGCATCGGGGCGGGGCGGGTTGCCGCAGCAGTACGCGAGAAAGCCACGGTGGGGTGGATTGCGATGGTGCTCATGGTGTCTCCTTCGGTGTGTGGGATGGGAGTCCGACCCTCGGCCGGGAGGGCCGGGCTCGCATCTTTGTTTCGAACATACATTCGATTTACCTTTCTGTCAAGTTCTTCGTGACACGATTTCCGG
>JBIILU010000019.1:0-12019 GCA_044338315.1 Microbacteriaceae bacterium
CCAGCAAATTCACCGAAGAGTTGCTGGCGCCCCCCACCGCAACCCCGCTCGCGGGCGACATCGTGGTTCGTGATTGCAGCTATCTTGCTGACGATGCCCGCGGGATTTACTCCGGTTCATGGGAGTCAGAGCCCGGTGAGGCGCGCTGGGAGTTCCTCGACCGCGGCGAAGTCATCACGGTCGTCGAAGGGAGCATGACCGTCGCTCAAGACGGCGCAGACCCCGTGAAGCTCGTCCCCGGGGATACCGCGTACTTCCCCGTCGGATGGACGGGTGTGTGGACTGTGCACGAAAAGCTTCGCAAGATCTACGTCGTTTACACGGCGTAGTTTTTGCCGCTACTCGGTGACTGTGATGGTGTAGCCGATCGGAATAAACCCGCGGTTACCAACCGTGTCACGGATGCTCACCAGCAGCGAGTACTGCCCCGGCGGTGCCCAATCGGATACGACTAGGGTTTGCCGGAACGTCCCGTTAGTCGAATCGCCCGAAACAACGCTGGCTTCATCGACTGCTCGGATAAACAGCCCGTTTATTTGGTCTGAATAGTAATACGGTGCGGCGCCGACAAACCATGAATAAACCCCCAGGGTTCCTGATTCGTCGGTGACGTCGATGTCGACGGTAAAGGTTTCGCCGACGCGAACGGTTTCCGGCAGTCGCACTGCGTTAATGTCGGGAACACGGTTGTCGTTGGACCCGCCGTATACGGTAAATCCGCGCTGCCCCCAGCCAAGTGAATTCGAGTTTCCGAGTGCGTCAGCGGCCATGACGAAGAGAGTGTAGCTCTCGTTCACCGCGTTGGCGGGAATGTCACACCGCAACTCGTACGTTCCTGCCGACGCGGTCCCGGCAATCTGCTGAGCGCGTTCTCCAAAGCCACACCACTCGGTCACCCAACCCGAAGGGCCACCGATTGCGGCCCATGTCCAGGTGACGCCAGACGGATCTTCAACGTCCCAGCGGAAAACAGCGGTCGTGCCGGCTTGATATTCGAGAACACTGGGGACAAAGGTCACTACGGGAGCATCGGTATCAATCGGACACGAATCTAATCGCCGATCCGCTGCATCTTGGGCGCAAGTATCGTCGCCTAATCCAGACCGGAGAGAATCGGTGCCGGAGCCGCCGCTGAGGGCATCATCGCCGTTCCCGCCCGACAGACTGTCACGACCGGTGTCACCCGCCAGTGCGTCGTCACCCGCACCGCCCGTGAGCGAGTCAGTTCCTGGGCCGCCGCTGATGACGTCATCGCCCGTTCCGCCGGTGACTTTGTCGTTGCCGGCCCCGCCACGGATTGTGTCGTCGCCTGCTCCGCCGGTGATCGTGTCATTTCCGCCGAGGCCGCAGATCACGTCATCGCCGGCTGTCCCGACAAGTTTGTCGGCGCGAGCCGTGCCCGTGATCGTGCATTCTTCCGCCGCGGGCGTCGGCACAGGCGCGGTTGCCTGTGCCGATAGTGGCACAAGCGCCATGACCAGTGCCAGACTCGCTGACACTGCTGCGGGGAACCGCTTCACCATGTGTTGCCTCCACGAATCATTTGAAACAACTTTATATTGCACAGTCCGAAATCAGCACACAGTGTTCCTATGAGACTCTATGAATCCCAACGCCCAGACCCGACTCCGGGCATGTTTGCAGTTCACCGATTGAGACTCCGGTGAAGCCATACAATGGGACAAATCGAGGGGAGTAGGACGTTGGCAACTGCCCTGACCGTCGACATTGGCGGAACCAAGTGTTCTGTTGCCATCACCGATGACGATGGTGTCCACGACCTCAGAGCGTGGCCGACGGTCGGTTCACTCGAAAACCTCGACCACGTGCGCTCGTATTATGCGGAATACCTCGCTAACGGGGGCAGTCCTGCTGTTGCAGTCGGTGTCTGCTTTGGCGGGCCGGTTGACTATCGCTCGTCCACGGTGAAACGTTCCGTTCATGTTTCGGGTTGGCAGGATTTCGACTTTTCCGTCTGGTCACGCGAGGCATTCAACCTGCCGGTGGCCGTTGACAATGACGCGAAAGTCGGAGCCCTCGCCGAATTTCACCACGGCGGGCACAACTCGCGGGACCTCATCTACGTGACCTTGTCGACGGGGGTGGGCGCCGGAGTCATCAGCGATGGCCGACTTGTTCGCGGCGTTGCGAATGAAGCGGGAGAACTGGGACACACACGGGTGCGCGACGATCCACGCATCTGCTCGTGTGGCAGAACGGGCTGCCTTGAACGGCTCTGCAGCGGGTATTGGATTGAACAGGACAACGGCAGACCGGCCGCCGAGTTATTCGCCGACGATCGATTCCTTGCCGACTATTCGCACAACCTGGCCAGGGGACTCACGAACGCCGTTCTGCTCTACAACCCGTCCGTGATTGTTCTCGGCGGGGGTGTCTCACGGGTCGGTTCGCGGTTGACGGACAGCGTGACGGATACCCTGAGAAGTGAACTTGCGAGTTGGCAGCATTTGCTTCCCATCCTCACCACCTCGCGTTTTGACCGTGACGGTGTTCACCGTGGCGCAAAGGAGCTAACCCGTGACCTATTTTGATTCCTACCGTTCGTCGTTGATTGACGCGTTGTCGGCCGTCGATCTGGAAAAGGTCGCTCAATTACGCGAGATGTTGGCCACCGCTCGAGCCGCCGGCCGCACAATTTTCACCTGTGGAAACGGGGGCAGTGCGTCGACGGCATCGCACTTTGCGACCGACTTGCTGAAAGGCGCAAGTTACGGCCAGGTCGCGAAGTTTCGGGTGATTGCGTTGACCGATGCGACCTCGACCGTTTCGGCTTATAGCAACGACGTGAGCTACGACGTGGTTTACGAGGAGCAACTGAAAAATTTCATCCAACCGGATGACATTGTTATCGCCATCAGCGGTTCGGGAAATTCCGAAAACGTTGTGCGCGCGCTGACCTTCGCATCGTCGGAGGGGGCACACGCGGTAGCCCTCACCGGGCGCGACGGCGGCAAGTTGGGCATGGCCGCCGCACTGCACATCAATGTTCCGGAAGAGCACATGGGTCGAATCGAAGACGCGCACCTGGCACTCTGCCACATGCTCGCGTTCTCGTTCATCGACGCCGAAAGTTAGCACCGCCGCCGAGGGGGTCCTTCCGGCTCTTTTCCCGGACTAGAACCCGAGAAGCGCCCCGGCGAGGGCGACAAAGATTCCGACGAAAATGGCCGGGGTCACGAATTTCGCAACGTGAAGCCACGGAGCGAACCGAATAATCGTGCGCGTCGTGTGGCTGGGCTTCGCGATTGCGGCAAGGTCACGCGCAACGGCTTGGGCTTCGTGTGCCGCTGCAAACTCAACGAGGGCGCCAAGAATCCCCGACGCCACCAAAATCCCGAGGGTCGCCCAGACGGCGAATGGACCTGCTTCGCGAATTCCGGGGACGAGCCCGACGGTGGTTATCAACAGGAACGTGGGAGCCAATTGAGCGAACACAAGATGGGTTCGAGCCCGATTCCACAGATCGAGGAGTTCTTTTTCCGTCACGGCGCAATTCTGCCACGCATAGACTGACTTGATACACATGCCAACATCCGACACCGAATCCACGCCCCGAACCGGGGCGATTCGCGGACTGGCGCGGGTTCTGCCCTTCGCTGGCCGAGACGTCTACGGGCTCATTGCAGGGATGGTCATCTCGCTCATTTCGAACGGGTTGGCGCTGGGGATTCCGATTGCCCTCGAGGCTCTCGTTGATGGCCCTCTGCGCGGCGATGACCCGGCGCTCGTGTGGCCCGCGGTCGGTCTCATTGCGATTCTCGGATTGCTCGAGGCCCTCTTCATTTACCTGCGACGGGTCGCGGTTCTCACGCCGGGAACCCGAATCGATTCACGAATCCGCAACGCGATTTATGACCACCTGCAAAACCTACCCGTCGCGTTCCACGACAAGTGGCAGAGCGGTCAGTTGTTGTCGCGTGCTAACTCAGACGTCAGTCTCATGCGACGCTGGCTGTCGTACGGTGTGGTGATGTTGGTGGGAAACTCCATCGCCATCGTGCTCGGAATTGCAATCCTGTTCACGTGGAGTCCAACCCTCGCCATTCTGTTCCTCATCTGTTCGATTCCGATGGTTATATTCGGGTCCCGTTTTCGGAACCGATTTACGGGACTGTCGAGAGCCGCCCAAGACCAGTGGGGCGACGTTGCGACGTCGGTAGAGGAGTCGGTTCACGGGATTCGCGTGTTGCGGTCGTTCGGTCGCGGCGACGACTCTCTGTCACGGTTCGCTGAACGTGCGACGAAAGGGCGAAACCTCGAAATCGCCAAAGGCAACGCACGAGCGACGCTCGGTTTTTGGCTGGAGTGGATTCCCGATTTTGCTTTGGCGGCCTGCTTGCTCGCCGGTGTGTGGCTTGCGAGCCAGGGCGACCTGACCACGGGACAGCTCTTTGCGTTCTTTGCCACCGCGGCCGTGCTCGCCGGCCCGATCGAATCGGTCGGGTACCTATTGGCCCTGACTCTCGAAGCGCAGAGCGGTCTCGACCGCATCTTTGACATCTTTGACCGCGAGAACACCATCACAAGTCCGGCTGCGCCAATCGTTCCGAAAAAGTCGGCCGGGTCATTAGTTTTCGAGGATGTCCACTATCGACACGAGGGCAGCGACGGACGTGTGCGCGATGTCCTCAATGGCGTCACTCTCGAAATTCTGCCGGGCGAAACGATGGCGGTGGTTGGGGCAACGGGCAGCGGCAAGACGGTCCTGACGGCGTTGCCGGCCCGGTTGTACGACGTCACGGCCGGCCGAATCCTGTTGGACGGAGTCGATGTTCGCGACCTGAGTCTGGATACTCTGCGAACACGCATCGCCATGGCGTTCGAAGACGCGACGTTATTTTCGGACACCGTTCGCAACAATGTGTTGCTGGGCCGACACGACCTCGTGGACGCCCCCGCTTCCGAGTCCGACGCGGTGCTGACGCAAGCGTTGTCGATCGCAGAGGCCGAATTCGTCTACGACCTGCCAGACGGTGTTAACACCATCATCGGCGAACAGGGATTGAGCCTCTCGGGTGGTCAGCGACAGAGGCTCGCCCTCGCGCGTGCGATTGCCGCCGCACCCGCGGTGTTGGTCCTCGACGACCCGCTGTCCGCCCTCGACGTCGAAACGGAAGCGCGTGTCGAAGGTGCCCTGCGAAAGGTGCTCTCGACGACGACGGCGCTGGTGGTCGCCCACCGACCGTCAACCGTCATGCTGGCCGATCGGGTTGCCCTCTTGGACGACGGGCGCATCACGGCTGTCGGAACTCACAGCGAACTCTTGGCGACGTCCGCGACGTATCGCCATCTCATTTCGTCGCTGTCGGACGAGCCCATCGACGCCGACGAAGAGGGGAGTGCATCGTGAGCACAACCGGCGTCTCGGGCGAAGACCGTCAAGATTTCAGCAACCGCGAGAATAGGGCGATTCGCGCCCGGTCCATCGCGCTCCTGCGGGTGTTGGTGCGCCCTCATCGCGCGCGTTTCGGGTGGACCGCCATCATGGTCGTTGCCAGCACAGCCGCCCAGGTCGCCGGTCCTCTGTTGATTGCGTGGGGAATCGACATTGGGCTGCCTGCGGCGGTGGACGACGGGAACTTCGCGCCGATTTTCACCATCGTGGCGGCGTTCCTCGCTACTGGAATCAGTGCAGCGGGATTCCTAGCGGCATACACGCGCTGGTCGATCGCGATCAGCCAGGACATTCTCAGCGAATTGCGCCGACGAATTTTTGCCCACACCCAAAGGCTCAGCCTTGAATTCCACGAACGGTACACCTCGGGCCGGATCATCGCCCGTCAGACGAGCGACATTGACACGCTCGGCGAACTCCTCAGCGGTGGACTGAGCAACCTCGTAGCGGGACTGCTGTTTCTCGTGTTCACCGCCATCGCCCTGGTCTCGATTGATCCGCCCAGCGGGATTGCACTTGCCGTTGCGTTGATTCCGATTGTCGCCGTCACCTGGTGGTTCTCGAACGCGTCCCGCCGCGAATTCCGAGCGTCACGCATCTATTCCACGAGGCTCATCATTCAATTTGTTGAAAGCATGACCGGAATTCGAGCCGTCAAGGCTTTCCGACGGGAAGCGGTCGATCGCGCAACGTATGCGGCGAAGGTCGAGGATTATCGCGAGGCAACCCGTCGCACGATTCACGTCTTCGGAATTTACGACCCGGCACTCAAGGTCATCGGCACGCTCACGGTCGCCGTGGTCCTGTTGCTTGGTTCTTTCCGCGTGATTGACGGAACCCTCGAGGTCGGCGCGCTTCTTGCGGTTGTTCTTTACACACGCCGATTCTTTGGCCCGATAGAAGATCTCGCTATGTTCTACAACTCGTTCCAATCCGCGTCCTCCGCGCTGGAAAAGATTTCTGGTTTCTTGGAAGAACAACCCTCGGTCGTCGAGCCAGTCAACCCCGAGCCGTTCGAGGCCAGCCGGGGGGACATCGTGGCGACCGACGTGTCCTTCGCCTATTCCGCGGGAAATCCGGTTTTGCCGCAGTTCTCGCTGGCGATTGCCGGGGGACAGACAGTCGCACTCGTGGGCGCTACGGGTGCAGGGAAATCGACACTCGCGAAGCTCATCGCCCGTTTTTACGATCCCAGCGAGGGGGTCATCACGCTCGACGGGCGCGACATAACAACCATCAGCGATGTTGATTTCCGACGAGCCGTCACTCTCGTTACCCAGGAGGCGTATCTGTTTTCGGGGAGCATCGCCGACAACATTCGACTGGGCAAGACGGATGCGACCGACGACGAGGTGGTGGCTGCTGCGCGTGCCGTCGGTGCGCACGATTTCATCACGGCGCTTCCCGACGGTTATGACACGGACGTCAACAAGCGAGGCAGTCGAATCTCGGCCGGACAACGACAATTGGTGTCGTTCTGCCGGGCATTCATCGCCAATCCTCGGGTATTAATTCTCGACGAGGCAACCGCGTCCCTCGACATCCCCAGCGAGCGTCTGATTCAGAGCGCACTGCAAAAACTTTTGAAGGATCGAACGGCGATCATCATCGCCCACCGACTGTCAACCGTCGAAATCGCGGACAGAGTTTTGGTGGTTGACGGAGGACTGATCGTGGAGGACGGGCCGACGGCGGAACTGCTAAAAGGCTCCGGTCGTTTTGCCACTCTTCACCGCGCGTGGCGGGACTCTCTGGCATGATTGCCCCGCGGAGCCTGAGCCGTGGCGCGCTCGTCGCCGCGATTCTGGTTGTCGTGGCGGCTCCCGCGCTTTTTGTCGCCCGGGGGTTACCGGTGTTCATGGGAATTGGGTACGCGGCTCTCGCCGCAGGTTTGGTGATCGCGTTTGTGAGCGACCGCGCTCTTGGACGAGACCTGTCGCTCATCGCTGCACCCCTCGTTGCCATCAGCTTCATTTCGGTCGAGGCGAATCTCGAGTGGGGCAACGTCGCACTAATGGGCACGGTGCTCACTCTGTGTGTGGCTTATCCCTATGTGATGAGCCGATGGGTTTTTCGGGATCACGTCGTGCGGTTCCCCGGCCGGCCGGGCGAACCCTGGTCGCGGGGGGAGTGGGCGTGGTTGGGCGCTGTTCTCGTGCTCGGCTACCTCATCCTGCCGGTGTATTTCATCACGTCAGGCAGTTACCAGAACTGGCCTCCGGTCGAAACGCCCAGTGAAATCGCCCGCCTGTTCGTGGGCGTGGGATTCGTGGGCATTTGGGACGAACTCTTCTTCATCTGCATTGTGTTCGCGCTCTTGCGCCGGCACTTCCCTTTCTGGACAGCGAACATATTGCAGGCGATTGTTTTCGTCTCGTTTTTGTGGGAACTGGGATATCGGTCGTGGGGCCCCGCGCTTACGCTGCCCTTTGCGTTGATTCAAGGCTGGATTTTTGAGAAGAGCCGGTCGGTCTGGTACATCATCACCGTGCACCTGCTTTTTGATGTGGTTGTTTTCCTCGTGCTCGTTTATGCGCATCATCCGGCGTGGTTGCCGATTTTCTTCGTCGCGCCCCCTGGGCCATAGTTTTCGCGAACTGTTAGTCTGCCGACAATGAACAACGAGACACTTCTCGGCAACCGGATTCGCGCGTTTATCGCGGCGACACACTTTCCGCAGGCGCTCGCGATGGTTCTGCTCATGACGGTGACTACGGCAATTTGCGGTGGCTCCTGGTCGAGCGTCGCCCTCGTGTTTCTTGCCAGTGCGGCGGGTCAGGCGACGGTTGGCTGGACGAACGACGTGCACGACGCGGCGGCCGATCACGCGGCGGGACGCTCCAACAAGCCCACCGTTCGCGGAGAGCTGCGACCGGAAGACCTCCGCGTGCCGATTCTGGTCAGCGCGACCTTGACGATTCCGCTGTCGTTTCTCGCCGCAGGATGGGTGGGCGGTGCGGTCCACATCGCCGCCGTCGCCAGCGCGCTGGTCTACAACTTTTTTCTTGCCCGCACCGTGTGGTCGTGGTTGCCGTATGCCGTGTCGTTTGCGCTCATGCCTTTGTTCATTACGCAAGCGGCTTCCCCGTTGCTGTGGCCAACCATTCCGGTGGTTCTGCTCAGCGTTCTGGTCGGGGTAACCGCACATCTGCTCAACGCGATCCCCGACATCGCCATCGACCGTGAGTCGGGGTGGGGCGGGCTAGCCGTCTCACTCGGTAAAAGCCGCTCCGTCGTTCTTGCCGCGATTCTCGTGGCCGCCGGACTCGCATGCCTCGGGTTCGTCATCAACGACCAGTTGATGACCTAGTTCCAGACGACCGGAAGTGATTTCGCACCTCGGAAAAGGTAACCCGAAACCGTGGCGGGGGAATCGGGGTCGAGGCGCAGGTTCGGAAGGCGCCGAGCGGTTTCTTCGACCATGATCTCGCCGAGACCTTTCGCCAGTTGATGGCCCGAGCAGTGGTGCACACCGTAGCCGAACGTTGCGTTGACGGTTCGCTCGCGGTGCATGTTAAAGCGGTGAGGGTCGTCGAACTTGGCGGGGTCTCGGTTGGCGGCGGCAACCACAAGTGAAAGCGGGGCACCGGCAGGAACGGTAACTCCGCCGTACGTGAAATCCGTGCGGGGGTGCGCGGCGACGACGCCGATCGGGGCAATCCAGCGGAAGCCTTCGCGAAGCGCTGGGGGAGCGAATTCGTGTGGCGACGCTTGCAACTCGCGAAGTTGTTCGGGCTCATTCAGTAGCCCCCAGAACGTGGTCGCGACGGAATGCCCGGGTTCTTGGAAGGCCCCCAAAATGATGACGCGAATGGACGGCATCACGGCGTCAAAGGTGCGCGGCCCCTCGCCCTCCGGCACTCCCACATGCAGCATGTGTGACAGCAGGCTGTCGTCGGGGTTCTGACGCAGATGCGCGATTTTGTCACCCATGTACCCGTCAATTTCTTGTAGCGTCGATTGCGCTCGGAAGCTGGCCTCGTTCTCGCCGTCTTTGTTCGACAGGCCGCCACTGAGGGCCTCAAACCATCGAACGAGCGTCTCGTCGTCGACATCGCCGAATCCCAGTCGATTCCCCACGACGCGCACACTGATTTTGTTGAACAAATCGACGGATAGGTCGCCGCGCCCCAACGGCACAATTTCATCGATGTATCGAATCGCCGTTTCGCGCCCACCGTCATCGAGGAATTGCGCGACGGGACCGGCCTTCAGTGACCGGTCGATGCCTTCACGAAGTTGGGCGTGCTTTTCGCCGGACAGCGTCAGCACGCTGTCACCGCCGAAAAACTCCTGATCGACGGGGTGACCGGGTGCAAGCTGCACCGAATCCTTGAGTGCGCCAATTGCTCGGCAGTCGTCCCACGATGTGACGAGCCACTCGTCGATTTGGGGCAGATAAACGATTGGCGCGATCGCCCGGAGCTCGTCGTAGATGGGGTAGGGATCAGCATTAAGAGCGTCCACGGTGATCGCGGTGACATCAATCATCTGCGGCCCCCTCACACTGGTTGTGCCGTCCCCAACTAGGGATGAACCTCGTCTGGATTGGTCTGTTTCCGTCAATCATTGCCTACTAGGATTGAACGAAATTATAGTTCACGCGGCGCAAGGACAACGAGGAATCATGACGTTTGTTTCACCATTCAGGCGTCGGGTTTCTGTGCTTTTCCGACCCATTCTGGTAGCCGGGTTGCTCATTCCGCTGGCAATGTCAGGGTCCGTCGCTGTAGGCCCCGTCGGGCTCGAACCGACGACCCACGGAACCTAGAGTTTTTATGCATTTGGCCTGCTACCAGTTCCCGAGAGCGTTAACCATTGGTCGTGCTCGGTTTCTGAGTCGCTTCACGCCGATCGAAGACCACCTCGCCATTAATGATCGTTTGCTCCACAGAAACCTGATGAATCTCATACTTGGAGATTTCGAAGGGATTCCGATCGACAACGATGATGTCCGCGAGCATTCCGATAGCAATGCGGCCAATTCGATCAGCCATGCCTTCTTGGCGGGCAGCGTTAATGGTGAAAATCTGAATTGCTTCATCGATGGTTACGGCTTGCCCGGCCCCGAATGTTTCCTCGCTCCCCCCTGGCTTTTCGCGGGTAACCATTGTTTCGATACCAATCCAGGGATTTACCGAAGGCACAACGGACCAATCGGAGCCGGCAACGACGAGCACTCCAGCATCGAGCATCTCCCGAATGGGCCAAACGCGCTCGATGACTGTTTCGCCGACGGCCGCCGCAATGTCAGAGCAAATGGGCGCAGGTGACCACAGATATGGGGAAACTTCCAGGGTGGCGCCAAGTTGTGCCGCCCTGCGGATGTCTTCGGGGGCCACGAACGTACAGTGCCCAACGTTGTGCATCAGAGGGCCCTTGCCATTGACGGTCTGGGCGTATTCGATTGCATCAAGAGCTGCACGAACGGCGGCGTCTCCGGCGGCGTGAAACTTGACGGTCAGCCCTTCACTGTCAAATTTGGCCACTGCTTCGTTCAGAGTTTTCGTTGGGATTCGAAGCATCCCGTATCGGCTGGCGTCGTCGTCTCGCCCTTCGATCGTGTCTGCGTATGGCTGAAGCATCGCTGCCGTGTGGCCGTCCGTCGGAACCCCGTCGAGGAAAACTTTGACCCCGTCGGTTCGCACTCGCTCATTACTGAATTTGTTACGCGTGGCGATAATCTCCATTGCTTCCACGTCGTCCGCATCCCAGGTGACAGAAATTCGAGTTCGGTGCTTGACCTCATTGCGTTTCACGAGTGCGTGATATGCGGCCATTTCCCTGGTTGCTCCAGCAGTGAAGCCTAGGGCGGCCTCCGTGAAGGACGTGATTCCGTAGGAGAGCATCTCGTGCAACGACCAGGTGATAGCGGCTTCAAGCTCTAGTTGACTCGGTTTTGGGGTACAACTCGAGATATAGTACGCAGCGGTCTCCCGCTGGATTCCGGTGGGTTCTCCGTTACTGTCTCGTTCGAATATCCCCGATTCCGGATCAGGGGTTTCAGCGGTAACGCCGGCAATTTCAAGCGCAAGTGAATTAGCCCACGAACTGTGTGCGCTGGTGTCCTCCAGCTGAACAGGGTTGAGGGGCGCTACTTTGTCGAGCATGTAGCGGTCAGGTGCACCGCCCAGCGCGAACGCATCCCATTGTCCGCCGAGAATCCACTCGCCGGGTTCTGTGTTTCTTGCGGTATCCTCGACGATTGCCAGCACCTGGTCGAGAGTTGCTCCTTGAGGAATTTTGCATCGGCGTTCGCGCGTGCCCGCGTAGACAGGGTGCACATGTGTGTCGTGCAACCCGGGTAGCACAACCTGATTTCCGAGGTTGATGTGTGTTTTGGGGGTGACCGGGAATAGCGCAAGTATCTCCGAATCCGAGCCGAGATGTGTGATTATCCCGTCTTGCACAGCTATTGCTTCGACCCAACCTCCGTCACTATTGACTCTTCCCGAGTGCAACACTAAGAGCGATGTTTTGGCATTCATTTTCTCTCCGATGGTTTGTTTGCAGATTTGTAAAGACTAAAGAGGCCGGACGCGTTCTCGAAGAGAAATCTTTCTCTAACGTCTTTCGGTAAGGCGAGCTTTTCTATTGCAGCCA
>JBIILU010000070.1:0-3285 GCA_044338315.1 Microbacteriaceae bacterium
GCGACGTCGTCCTGTTCAAGACCGGCTGGGAATCGCACTACGGTCTGCCCACCTATTTCGACAACCCCTTCATCGACGCAAAGCTCATTGCCGCTCTTCTCGTTCGTGGCGTCCTGACCTTCGGGCTCGATGCGATCAACATCGACGAAACGCCCGATGCCGACCATCCCGGGGACGGATTCCCCGTCCACCACCTCATCGCCGCCGCGAGCGGAGTTATTTGTGAAAATCTCTGCAACCTGGAATCGATCACGTTTGCGGATCCGTTCATCTCGATACTGCCCCTACGGTTTGTCGGCATCGACGGTGCACCCGTTCGCGCCGTCGCAATGGACGTTCGGTAATCGTGGCAGGCACGATACGGCGATCGGCGAAACAGGTCTCCGACCGAACGATCCCGATAGGTGGCCGCTTGCGTGCCAGTCGGCTCGCGCGCGGACTCACGCTCGGTCAGGTTGCTGCCGCGGCGGGACTCACGGAAGGCTTCGTCAGCAAACTCGAGCGCGATCAGGTTTCCCCTTCCGTCGCGTCACTCGTGGCGGTGTGTGAAGCGATCGGGCTTCGGGTCGGCGAGCTGTTTGAACCGCCGACCAGCGACATCGTCCGTGCGGGCGAAGGTGCGCGCATCAATTTTGGAGGAACCGCGACACGCGAATACCTGCTATCGCCGGGCCATCAATCACACATCGAGGTCTTGCACTCCATCATCGAAGCGGGCGGTTCCGGTGGCGACAAGTTATACGCCCTCGATGCCGAGATTGAGTTTGTGTTCGTCCTTAAGGGCGAATTCAGCATCATCCTCGGGCCCGAAACGCACGCGCTCGGTGCGGGTGACGCGATGACGTTCCGCGGGCGTGAACCTCACACCTGGCGGAATCCATCAAAGACGGTTTCCGCCGAGGTGCTGTGGGTTCTCGCGCCGACGCCCTAGGCCTTCGCCGTCCGCGTCTTTCGCACGATGGGCTTCTTCGGCTTTGCCGCTCGCTTGACTTCGCGACGTTCCTTTGCGCCCTCGACCAGCGAGTACAGGGCCGGCAACACAACCAGCGTCAGGACAGTACTGG
The DNA here is from genome assembly GCA_044338315.1 of Microbacteriaceae bacterium. GTDB lineage: Bacteria > Actinomycetota > Actinomycetes > Actinomycetales > Microbacteriaceae > MWH-TA3. Next base: position 1,065 of record JBIILU010000070.1, read on the forward strand.
ACAGAAGTCCACCGATCACGACGATGGCTAGCGGTTGTGAGATGAATCCCCCCGAACCGGTCACACCGGTGGCAAGCGGAGTGAGCGCGAAGATTGTCGCGAGCGCCGTCATGACGACCGGTCGAACACGTCGAGTGGTTCCCTCGAGCAAGGCGTCAACAACCTTCGAACCGCGTTCACGGTACTGATTGACGAGGTCGATCAGAACGATCGCGTTCGTCACGACAATTCCGACGAGCATCAGCAGTCCAATCAGTGACGACACCCCGAGCGGGATGCCCGAGAGGATTTGGAGCCCGATTGCACCGGTCGTCGCGAACGGGATCGAAACGAGCAACAGCAGCGGCTGGCGCAGGCTGCGGAAGGTCGCGACCATCACGACGTAGACGATCAGAATTGCGGCGAGCAGCGCGAGCCCCAACTGGAGGAAGGAATCGGCTTGGTCTTGGGCGACACCTCCGACGGTCACGGTGGTGCCGGACGGAAGAGTAATTCCATCCAACGTCTTCTGAACTGACGCGGTCGACTCCGAAAGGTTGTCGCTCGCGGGGGTCACGGAAACCGTGGCTGACAACACACCGCGTTCGGTGGTTCGCGTCGCGGCGGTTTCCTTCACCTCAACGGCAGCCACCGTCGAGAGCTTAACCGTCGTTCCCAGCGGCGTCATCAGCTTGTATTTCTTCAGCTCGCTGACCGTGTCCGGGGCATTCTTCGTTATGACGATCATGTCCATGGTGACGTCGTCAATGACAATCTGGGCAACCGACTGAGGATCGATGATTCCGGACATCATTTGACCGATTCCCGCTTCGGACAGGAAGTACTTTGCGGCCTTCGCGCGGTTAACGCTGACGGAAATGTACTTCTCGGTGTCCGACAGTGTCGTCGTTACTTCGTCTGCAACGCCTGAATCCTGCATGGCGGTTTGAACCTCGGACGTGACCGCGGCGAGAGATTCTTCCGACGGGGCCTTGACGGTGAGGTCAATCGTGCCACTTCCGAACGCACTCGGTCCCGACGCAAGCGCCATTTCGCCGACGGCAGGAATGGTCGACAGTTGCCGTGTGATTTCGGCCTGCACCGCATCGGCGTCGATATCGGGTGATTCCGAGATGGTGATCTGATAGGTGATTCCGCCAGAACCACCAAACAGCGCGCTCAGTCCCGAGCCGCCGATTGACGTCTGGATGGTCTCCACACCGTCAATTGCGAGCAAATCGACCTCGGCGTCGGCAGCAATATCGACCTTGTCGGCAAGGCTCTCGCCGGCTGGAACGGTGTGACGAACGGTAACAGTCGTCTGTCCGCTACCGCCGACGAAGTTAGTCTTCATGAGCGGAGACAGCGCGATGGTTCCCACAAGGGTGAGGACGGCAATGAGAACAGTCGTTAGTGGGCGACGGATTGTCCACTTGACGATCGGTCGATATCCACGCTGGACGACGTCGAATTTCTCGACACCGTCCGCGGTGGTCGAATTCTTCCGCGCCTTGTTCTTGCCCAGGAACCAGTAGGACAGCACCGGAACGATTGTCAGCGAGACCAGCAGCGACGACAGCAGCGCGATGGTCACGGTCACGGCGAACGGGCGGAACAATTCACCCGAGAGCCCTGACACAAACGCGAGCGGCAAGAAGACAGCAACCGTGGTGATGGTCGATGCGGTGACCGCGGTGGCGACCTCGGCAACAGCCGTCTTGATCGCGTGCATCTTCTCTTCGCCCATTGCGATGTGGCGTTTGATGTTTTCCACGACAACAATCGAGTCATCGACCACTCGACCGATCGAGATGGTTACTGCACCAATTGTGAGCAGATTGAGTGTGAAGTTGCTCGCCCACATTCCAATGAAGGTCAATAGGAGCGACGTCGGGATGGACACCGCGGTGACGAGGGTGGAGCGAACGGACAACAGGAAGATGAGAATGATGATGATGGCGAAACCGAGACCGAGCAGACCCTCGGTCGTCAGTGATTCGATGGAGCTCTCGATGAAGGGTGCTTGATCGAAGACAACGTTGAATTCGGTCCCGTTGCCCATGAGTTTTGCAATTCCCGGAACTGCAGCGCGAATATCCCGCGAGACATCGACGGTGTTTGCATCGGCCGTTTTGGTGATTGCAACGGTGAGTGACGGTTCACCGTTGACCCGAGAGATGCTGGTCACTTCGTTGTCGACGATCTTCACCGTCGCAACGTCAGAAATCCTCTTGATGGTGAC
>JBIILU010000071.1:0-3256 GCA_044338315.1 Microbacteriaceae bacterium
GGCATTGGCCCGTCGAGTTCCCACACCGTGGGGCCGATGCGCGCCGCCGCTCGATTCCTCTCGGGGCTTCGTGAATCGCACACCCTCGCCGACACTTCGCGAGTTCAGATTTCCCTGTTCGGATCCCTTGGTGCGACGGGAGTCGGACACGGGACCACCAACGCGCTGGTTTCCGGCTTGGGCGGTGCGTCGCCGGAAAGGTGCGACCCCCTGGTTGTGTCGACAGCGTTCGACCGGGCCGTTGCGACGGGTTCGCTGCAACTCGGAGAACGCGACATTGCCTTCGCAGAGGGCGACATCGCCCTCCGGCCCCTCACCCGCCTCCCACAACACTCCAACGCGATGCAGTTCGAGGCGTTCGACGCGAACGGCAATGTGCTGCTCTCGCGAATCTACTTCTCGGTCGGTGGCGGTTTCGTTGAATCCGAGGACGACTTCGGCGCAGACGCTCCGGTCACCGACGCAACTCTGCCCTATGACTTCGCGAGTGGCGATGAGCTGATTGCGTTGTGCGAATCCACCGGCATGTCGATCGCAGAAATTGCCTACGCGAATTGTGTTGCGGTGAGTTCCGATGCTGCCGTGGACTCGGCGCTAACCGCGATCTGGTCAACGATGACGGGCTGTATCGAAGACGGGCTCATTCACGACGGAATGCTCCCCGGAACACTGAATGTCAGCCGCCGAGCGGCGGGACTCGGTCGTAAGTTGTTGGCCGATGCAGAGGCCGGAACGGCAGCGGCAGAATTGTCCAACGAGTGGCTGCAGGCATACGCGATCGCGGTCAACGAGGAGAACGCCGCTGGCATGCGGGTTGTGACGGCGCCGACGAACGGTGCGGCGGGCATCATCCCGGCTGTCGGGTATTACGCCCAGATGTTCAAGGGCGTCCCCATCGAGAAGATCGAGCGCGAATATCTTCTGACCGCCGGTGCTATTGGCACGCTCTACAAGCGCAATGCGTCGATTTCGGGCGCCGAGGCCGGTTGCCAGGGGGAGGTCGGGTCGGCGTGTTCCATGGCGGCGGGCGCTCTTGCCGCGGTCCTCGGTGGTACCCCCCAACAGATCGAGAACGCGGCGGAAATCGCGATGGAACACAACCTCGGCCTGACGTGCGACCCCGTCGGCGGTTTTGTTCAGATGCCGTGCATCGAACGAAACGCTATCGCAGCGGGAACCGCGGTTGCTGCCGTCCGACTCGCGCTCGCGGGTGACGGCTCACACAAGATCTCGCTCGACACCGTCATCGAAACGATGCGTCAAACGGGTGTCGACATGTCGTCCAAGTACAAAGAAACGTCCACCGGTGGCCTGGCCGTCAACGTGGTCGAGTGCTGAGCTCAACACCTTAACGAGTTGGACCCCCACCTCCCGGCAGGGGCCTAACCACGTTTCTAGGGTTTAGACAAGGGCGCGGCGGCGGCGCACGGCGTAAACGCCGGCTCCGGCAACAACCGCTACGAGGGCGGCAACGGCCAACCCGTCAACGTTCGTTCCCGTATCAGCCAGGCCCGAGGCCTCAATCGAATACAACGCCATTTCACCTGTTCCACCGTCATCAGATTCATCTTCCACGCCAAACAGCAGGTGTGATCCGACCCGAACCAGATCAAAATCCTGATTTCCCAGGGCGCCGTCATCCGCGAAGTTGGTGACCTCCGAGGTTCCCGCAGTGGTTCCATCCGTCACCCACACCGAGTTGTTCGTGCCGTCGTGGTAAACGAAGAACACGCGCGAGTCAAAGTTCACGGGGACGACACAGTCTTCCCAGCAGAGTCCTCCCGAATCGTCGGTCAACCGTGTGGCGGTCGTGCCGTCCAAAATGTAAAATTCGTCGCACGAAAAATTGGTGTATAGCGATTCTCCAACGACCAAGCCAGGCGCCTCAATGCAGTTTCCTGGACCCCTTAATCCATCGACCGCGCGAACTGTGCCCTCGGTAGTTCCATCAGTCTTGTAGAGAACCCAATCGTCGCCGTCGCCCGCCGCAAAATACAGCTCACCAGCAAACTCCGTGAACCACATGCCGTCGATGGTTCCGGGCTCGCTGTCGCCGCTCCCGGTGTTAATGTCTTTTACGAATCGAGTTCCCGCAACTGTACCGTCGGTGGCCCACAATTCTTGGCCAAGAGTATCGTGGTGACCACCAAAATAGACCTCGCCCCCGAAGACGCCGCGCGAATCCCACGCAGCAAAATCATCAGCCGCGTTCGCCGCATCATTGAGGCTAACAACGGGCGTCCCCGGGCTTGCCGGGTTCCACGACACAAGGTCATTGTCACCGTTGTTGGCAACATCGTTCATGAAAATGATTCGGCCGTTGGTGAATGAAACCTGCGAGGAGTTGTCCTGATATTCCTCGTCCCAGTTGTTCCCGCCAGCGATCTCGAAGTACGCCCCGGTCGACGGGTCAATTTGGTAGAGAGATCCCCACAAAACCGACGAATTGGTGTCCTTGCCCCACGCGTAAATTTCATTGTTCAACCAGTACAGCGATGAAAGATGTGTAAACCCAACCGTTGTGAGCTGTTCAAAGGAAGTTCCGTCATAAGTCCAGACGTTCCATTCGTTAACCCCATCCTCATTCCCCCAGAAATAGAGGGTCCCAGCGCCATCAGCTACGGCGCGATTACTCCACGAATTTTGGTCAAACAGCCAGTCGTCTAGGCCGTCACTCGCGGCACGCGCTGCCAGTGCGGTCGTGCCCGCCGGTGTTCCGTCGGTCCGCCACAAATCGCCATTGTCGAGCACAACCACGGCAACCGAATCGTTGACCGGAACAATGTACTCAACACTGAAGGAATAATCATTCTCGGTGTTGAACTGCTTCACCAACGCCGGAGTGTACGTCGTCGAGGCAAACGCCGCTTCCGACGCAAAAACAAGGGGGGCCGCAGCGATAAACGCGGCAATGGACAGGGCAAATTTCTTCATGAAATCCTCATCAGAGTTGTTGGACAATCTTTACAATGTTGGCACACATCAGGACGTGAAACAACACATTGAGCCGTGCTCGTTATCGAGTCAAATGGCTAGAAGGCCAGAGCCCACGCAAGTGTTCCCGCGAACACAAGGCTGGTCCACACGGACAGTTTCAGGGCCAGAACGTACTCGGGCGCTGTCCTGGCCGTCGACGTGATGAGCACCGCCGGGATTGCCAGACACAACGCGAAATAGGTCCACCACGCGTTGAAAACAGTGAGCGCAAACCAGCCGAGGATGACAAACGGCGCGAGCATGTAGATGCCAAAAAGGG
>JBIILU010000072.1:0-3170 GCA_044338315.1 Microbacteriaceae bacterium
AAAGCTGTCGACACTGCTGCCACACTTGTTCACGGATAGTCACACACAAAGGAAAATCATGACAAAGAACACCGTTCCCCACTGGATCGACGGCAAGCGCGATCACGGCACGACCGACCGCACCGCACCTGTTTACGATCCTGCCCTCGGCAAGGAAACCAAGCGCGTTGTGCTGGCGAATCAGGCGGACATCGACAAGGCCATTTCCTCCGCCAATGCGGCGTTCCCCGAGTGGCGCGACCTGTCGCTGGCGCGTCGACAGTCCATCATCTTTAGCTTCCGTGAACTGCTCAACGCCAAAAAGGGCGAACTGGCCGAAATCCTCACCTCGGAGCACGGCAAGGTACTCTCGGACGCGCTCGGAGAGATCTCGCGCGGCCAGGAAGTCGTCGAGTTCGCGTGTGGCATGACTCACCTGCTCAAGGGCTCGTTCAGCGAGAACGTCTCGACCGGTGTCGACGTGTACTCGACCCGTCAGCCTCTCGGTGTCGTCGGAATCATTTCACCATTCAACTTCCCCGCGATGGTGCCGATGTGGTTCTTCCCCATCGCCATCGCCGCCGGAAACACGGTCGTCCTCAAGCCGTCCGAAAAAGACCCGTCCGCCGCGATTTGGCTCGCCGAACTCTGGAAAGAAGCGGGCCTGCCAGACGGCGTCTTCACCGTCCTCAACGGCGACAAGGAATCGGTCGACGGACTTCTGACCGACCCCCGCGTGCACGCGATCTCGTTCGTCGGGTCCACGCCCATCGCTCAATATGTTTACGAGACGGGCGCGAAGCACGGCAAGCGCGTTCAGGCGCTCGGCGGAGCGAAGAACCACATGCTCGTTCTGCCCGACGCCGACCTCGACCTCGTTGCCGACTCGGCCATCAACGCCGGATTCGGTTCCGCCGGCGAGCGATGCATGGCGATTTCGGTTGTCGTCGCCGTTGAGCCCGTCGCCGACGCGCTCATCGAAAAAATTGTTGACCGCATGCGCGGCCTGAAAATCGGAGACGGTCGCCGTTCGTGCGACATGGGGCCGCTCGTCACCGAACAGCACCGCGACAAGGTTGCCTCGTACATCGACATCGCCATCACCGACGGTGCGAAGGTTGTCGTCGACGGCCGCGACATCGAAGTTGACGGTGACCCGAACGGATTCTGGCTCGGGCCGACCCTCCTCGACCAGGTGCCGATCACCTCAAAGGCTTACACCGAAGAAATCTTCGGGCCGGTGCTGTCCATCGTTCGCGTCAAGACGTTCGATGAAGGTGTCGAACTAATCAACAACGGTGCGTTCGGAAACGGAACGGCGATCTTCACGAACGACGGCGGAGCCGCTCGACGATTCCAAAACGAGATTCAGGTCGGCATGATCGGAATCAACGTGCCCATTCCCGTGCCGGTCGCGTACTACTCATTCGGTGGGTGGAAGGCGTCGCTCTTCGGCGACTCGAAGGCGCACGGCGTCTACGGCTTCAACTTTTTCACCCAAGAGAAGACGATGACGTCACGCTGGCTCGACCCGAGCCACGGCGGAATCAACCTCGGGTTCCCGCAAAACTAGGCGCGTTGCGCCGCGACCGCTATTGCGGTCAAAACCGCGATGTCCGACCGCACCCCGCCGAGGTTGGCGAGGACGGGAGTTCCGTTCTGCACGGAATCGGCGAACGCAACGAGCTGGCGGAGGAACCCGGTCTCGTTGATTTCCGTGTACGTGGTGTCCTGGCGTTCCTGGCCGTCGTGGCGCTGAACGATTAAACGGCTTCGCTCCTCGAGGACGTAGGGCTTCGCGAGGTGGTACTCAACCCGCCCGTTGGATCCAAGCACTTTGACCTCTTCGTCGTATTCGGGGTATTCGGGCAACCAGTTCCAACTGATGACAAATCGGGTGTCGTTCAGCGTGCCGACGGCAAGCAGAGACGACGGCTCGGTTCCGACGAGTTTCGGGAAAATGTCCGCCGACCACGTGGTCGGCAGTTCAAATCCGAGTCCCCGAAGCAAACTCGTTTCATGGATGACCGAGCCGTGAATGATGTTGCGAAAGTACGCCGCAATTTCGGGTGTCGCGTCGGGAAGGGCGAGTTTCGTTTGCTCAACCTCGTACGCGTTTGCCCGTGCGATCTCGGCCTGGTCTGCGTCGTTCGCCGGGGGCTTGAGTCGCAGGTGCTGAATCTGGGGCGCGTCGGCCGGATGTGAGACGGTCACGCGGACGAGTCGGACATCGGTCAGCTCCGCGATTGCAGCGGCTGCTCGTTGGGCAAGCGGGTCGTACATCTTCATGTAGCCGACCTGCAGAACTTTTCCGCTCGCGCGCTGAGCCGCGTCGATTCGGTCAACTTCGTCGAGGTTAAGGGCGAGCGGTTTTTCGGCCAGGACGTGCTTCCCCGCGTTGAGGGCGGCAATCGTCAGTTCGGTGTGGCTACCCGGTGTTGCGATGAGCACGGCATCAACCGTCGGATCGGCGAAAACGTCGTGCGGGTCAGTCACTCCGCGCACGCCGTAGCGTTCGGCAACTTCCGCGGCACGAGAAGGGGAGAGGTCGCACACGGCAACCAGCGTGAGTCCCGCGCGCAGTATTGACGGGATGTGAATGGATTGCGCGATGATTCCCGCACCCAGAATGGCGATTCGGAGCGGTGTCGTGGTGGCCATCAGTGACTCGATTCTCTTGAAAGTAATACGGCTCGAAGTGCCGACAGGGCATCATCAATAGTTGCGGCATTTGCGCTGTCCCCGCGCGCAAACGCTTCGGCCTGTTCCCGCAGCGCGTCCATTTGGACCTGCTCTCCGTCTGTCTCCGTGAGGACGTCGATTCGGGCGTGACCCTTGTCACCCATGACCTCAAACCCGACAACATCGGCGCCGGGGTAAAAGCGACCTAGCGTCGCGATCCCGATTACACCCGTCGAGAGCGCAATCGAATACGCGGCGGCGTCTTCATCGACGACTCCTTCGGCGTCACTCATCATCGCGAGCCCCGTGAGCGAAACGATCGCGGCGCCCGTGAGCCATTGGATAACGTCAATTTCGTGAACGCCCATGTCCGTGAGGATTCCCCCCGACGTGTTGCGAAACTCCGCCGCGGGGGGACGGTGATCCCACTGGCTCGCATGCACGAGAAGCAGGCGCCCCAAGACCCCGGCATCGATGTCCTTTTTCAGTGCGACAAGTTGTGGAACAAA
>JBIILU010000010.1:0-36567 GCA_044338315.1 Microbacteriaceae bacterium
TCTCGGGAAACTGCCGGTCATTGCCGCCTACGCCCACAAGAAATCGATTGGTCAGGCGTTCCTGTATCCCGACAATTCACTGTCGTTCGTCGACAACTTCCTGCGCCTCAACTTCGGTTTGATGGCCGAGGAGTACGAGCACAACCCGCTGTTGGCGAAAGCGCTCGATCGTCTGTTGATTCTGCACGCCGACCACGAACAAAATGCGTCTACCGCGACGGTCCGACTCGTCGGATCCACCGAAGCGACAATCTTCTCGTCCGTCTCGGCGGGCATTTCGGCGCTGTCCGGTCCGCTGCACGGTGGTGCGAACGAGGCCGTACTCGCGATGTTGGCCAAGATCAAGGATTCGGGCGAGGGCGTCCAAAAGTTCGTGGAGCGCGTCAAGAACAAAGACGAAGGCGTGAAGCTGATGGGCTTCGGACACCGCGTGTACAAGAACTACGACCCGCGCGCACGACTCGTCAAGGAGAGCGCCGACGAAATCCTCGAACAGCTGGGTGTCACCGATCCGCTGCTCGACATCGCCAAGGAACTTGAACAGATTGCCCTGGCGGATCCTTACTTCCAAGAGCGTCAGCTTTACCCGAACGTCGACTTCTACACCGGCGTTATTTACAAGGCGATGGGATTCCCCACACGCATGTTTACCGTTCTCTTCGCCATCGGCCGCTTGCCCGGTTGGGTTGCGCAGTGGCGCGAGGCACGCGAAGACGCTGCGACCAAGCTTGGCCGTCCGCAGCAGGTCTACATCGGCCCTGGGCACCGCCCGTTCCCCAAGCGCTAACCTATGCGTGAAAGTCGGCAGTCCATCGGCTGTGTCGAGAGTGTGCGGTCGTGGCCGGACGCTCGCTAAACTCAACGGTTTCGCTGGGAAGCGTTCCGCGATGGGTCGCTTTGTTGGGGATTATCGTGGTTTCCCGCACGGTCTCTACCGGACTGATGCTGTGGTTCGCCGCACAACAGGCGGAAAACGCCTGGACGGGCGCCAACCCTGACCTCTTCGAGTTCTCGCGCATTTGGGATTCGCACTGGTACCGAATCATTGCCGAGGTCGGGTACCCGAGTGAATTGCCACTGACGGACGAAGGCCGAGTTGGTGAAAACGCGTGGGCGTTCATGCCGGTTTTCCCGTTCCTCGTAAGAGGGCTGATGGCGCTCAGTGGCGCACCGTTTGCGTATGTGTCCGTTGCGGTTTCCCTGCTCGCGTTCGCCGCCTTCATCGTGATCGCCGATCGTCTCTTCCGTCACCTTGTGGGCGATCGTGCGGCGCTGTGGGCGGTCGCGGTGGTCGCGTTCTCGCCCGTTTCACCCGTCTATCAAGTCGGCTACGCCGATTCGTTGGGGATGGTGTTCCTTTCCCTGGTCCTGCTCGGTGTCGTTGAGAGACGGTGGGCGCTCGTGGCCGTCGCCATCCCGTTCGCGGCTCTGACGAGACCGCTGGGCGCTCCGCTCACCATCCTGTTCCTCGTCCTGATCCTGGTGCGCTGGAGATCGGACGATCGACGAGCCCACATCGGGCTTGCAGCGCTGGCCGCGGTCTCGACCGCCGCGTGGCCGATCGCCGCGTGGGTGATGACGGGTCGAATGTCGGCGTATCTGGAAACCGAATTGGCGTGGCGTCGCCCGTATTACGACGGTGAGGCCGGTCATGGCTGGGGAACGGGCTGGTGGGATTCGGCACAGTGGTGGTTCAACGATCTGGCGGTGTGGGTGCTGGTCGGACTGGGTGTCGCCGTCCTCGCAATCGCCGTGCATCCCTCGACCCGTCGGCTTGGCCGAGTCGCGCTCGCGTGGTCTTTCGGTTACCTCGGATATCTCGTATTGGTGCTCTTCCCGCAATCGTCGGTTTTTCGCCTGCTTGCGCCCATGTGGCCTCTGGCGGGAAGCGTTGCACGGTCGCGCCCCGCCTCGATGGTGGCCATCGCGCTCGGGGTCGTCGGACAGTTTTTCTGGATCCAATGGTGCTGGTCAGTGCAGGGGTCGGACTGGACACCACCGTAACCACGCGTCGCTTTTGAGGGGTAAAATAGAACAGTTACAACAAACTAGGAGTCACCCCATGGCAGCACAGAAACCTCGCGCTGGCGACGGTCCCCTCGAGGCAATCCGCGAAAAGAAGGATCTCGTAATCGTCAAGGTTCCCGCCGAAGGTGGCGGTCGATTGGTTTTCTCACTCAAGGACGAAGAAGCTGTTGCGCTGCGCGATGCTCTCGCCGGTGTGACGAACTAGCTTTTCACCAACGTCAGTACCCCGTCGCCGACGGGAACCAGAGTTGCACGAACATGCTCGTCGACAGCGTAGTCACCGAGGATGGTTCGCAGCTCGGTCGTCGCCGCATCCCGCTTAGCCGGGTTGGCGACGAGGCCCCCACCGAGTGCGTGGGTCAGCACGACGAGACCGCCCGGACGGGTGAGTCGCAGAGCGTGGCGAACGAACTCCAGTGTGCCTTTGCCCGTGGCGTTGATGACAACCACGTCATACGTGCCTTCGTTCATGCGGGGAAGAATGTCGCTGGCGTTGCCGGAAATCACGCGAACGCGCGCGGAGGCGATTCCCGAAGCGAGCATGAGATCCTTGGCCGTTTGAACGTGGTCAACATCCTTTTCGATGGTCGTCAGGTTGGCCTCACTGCTGCCGTGGAGCAACCACTGGCTGGCGACACCCAACCCGGTTCCGATTTCGACGATGGATTGAGCGCCCGTGATGGCGACGAGTGAGGCGAGATAACTTCCCACCGCGGGGGTGATCGGCTCGACACCGTGCTCCATGGATGCATGACGAGCGGCCCGAATCGCTTCGGGCTCGGCCACGAAGTTTTCGGTCCACGTGCTGATCAGGTCTGCGTCGAACATCGGTCCTCCTCGAAAACACACTATCGCCCACCGTGTCCCGAGGGGTATCCTGAATTTTGTGTCCTTTGGTCTAACTGTAGAGAAACTTTTCCTGATCGGATTAGTCGCGCTGCTCATTGTCGGACCGGACCGTCTGCCGGCCTATTCGGCACAACTCGCTCGATTGGTCAAGCGGTTGAGATCGATGGCCCAAGGAGCCGAGTCTCGACTGCGCGACGAAATGGGTGATGATTTCGATTCGGTCAAGTGGAAAGACCTCGACCCGCGAAAGTATGACCCCCGACGCATCATCCGCGAAGCGCTGGTGGACGACCCGAAGCCCGGCGCAAAGTTCTCCGTTCGAGATGAACCCGCAGTCGTCTATTCGACGGTGAAGCCGTCACCTCCGGCAAACAAGCCCGCCGCCGGCACGCCGCACGATTCCGAGTCAACCTAGGGTTTTGTTTGCGGTGCAGCGGCGAGAGCCGCGCGTGCCGCGTCTGCAGTTCCGTTGGGCACGATGATGTCGTACTGCGACGCGACTACCTGCTGGACTGATTGATAATCGTGCCTGCGTCGGCGCATCGAATAGATGACCAGGTTGAACAGCATTCCGACTCCGGCGCCGATGGCGACAGTCGCAGGAACGAAGAGCGTGGTTGCTTCTGTTGACGTTGCACCGAAGATGAATCCGATGAAGAGTCCGAACCACGACCCGTTGAGGGCGCCGCGCAGTGCGACCTTTGCGTAGGTCAAGCGGCCCGTAACGCGTTCTACTGTGACCAAATCACGCCCAACGATGGCGATGTTCGCAACGGAGAATTCGGTGTGCGCGAGCCGGTTGACGATGGCCTGCGCTTCGGAATACGTGTCAAGGCTTTGCAGCACGTCCCCTCGGGGAACGGACTGCGGATTCGCGTTGCGCGAGAAGAGCGATGGAATAGTCACGTCACCATTCTCTCACCTCGCGAGTACGCTGGAACCGTGACTTCGACGCGCGTATACGTAGCTCGGCTCTCGGGGTGTGCGGTCTTTGACCCGCTCGGTGACCGAGTGGGTCGAGTGCGCGATGTTGTCGTCGCTTATCGCCAAAAGGGTGCGCCGGTTGTCGTCGGCCTGATCGTCGAAATTCCTGGTCGTCGACGCGTTTTTCAGGGAATAAATCGTGTCACGAGCATTCACCCCGGCCAGATTTTGACCACCGGGATTCTCAACATGCGTCGCTTTGAACAGCGCGCCGGCGAGGTTCGTATTTTTGCGGAGCTGATCGGCCGCACGATGTCGTTCCGCGATGGTTCGGGTACGTCGATGGTTGAGGACGTTGCCATCGAAAGCGATGCGCTCGGACAGTGGTCCGTTTCGCAGTTGTATTTGCGCAAGGACAAGACTGCCGGTTTGTTCGGGAAGGGACCGACCGTGTTTGCCAGCTGGGACGACGTCATTGATTTGAGTGCTGAGACCGACTCGCAAAGCGCCGAACACCTCGTCGCGTCGTACTCGGAACTTCACCCCGTTGACCTCGCGGCGTCGATTCTTGAACTGCCCGAAGACCGCCGCATCGAAGTAGCGGAAGAGCTTTCCGACGAACGCCTTGCGGATGCCCTCGAAGAGATGCCCGAGACCGACCAACTCGAAATCATCGAGGGTATGGACAATGAGCGTGTAGCCGACGTGCTCGACAACATGGAACCGGACGACGCCGCCGACCTGCTCGCGCAGATGCCGCAGGACCGCACCGAGCAAATCCTTGACCTGATGGACCCCGAGGAAGCGGAGGATGTTCGATTCCTCTTGGCTTTCGACCCGCAGACGGCGGGTGGGCTGATGTCCACCGAGCCGATCATCGTCTCGGCGGAAACGACCGTTGCCGAGGGCCTTGCGCTTATCCGTCGCTCAGAAGTGACCCCCGCGATGGCGGCCGCAATCTGCGTCACCCTGCCACCGTTCGAATCGCCAACGGGCCGATTTCTCGGTATTGTTCATTTTCAGAGGATGTTGCGGCACCCTCCACAAACCCAGCTGGGAACAATCCTGGACACCGGAGCCGAACCGCTGCTCGATACGGCCCCGCTTGACGAAATCGCTCGCACGTTCGCGAGCTACAACCTGGTCTCTTTGCCCGTCGTCGATGCGCAGAGTCGACTGCTCGGTGTGGTCACCGTCGACGATGTACTGGACCACATGTTGCCGGAAGACTGGCGAAACCCGTATTACGAAAGCGAACGGACGACAGGAGCGTGAGCCATGGAGAAGCAGACCATCCGTGCGACGACCCCGCGTCGTCGCGCAGTGCACATTGACGAACAACTGAACGCCCCCAAGGGTCTTCGGCCGCTTTCGTCGCGCCGGTCGAACGATCGTTTTGGCCGCTTCACCGAAGGCGTCGCGCGCGCAATGGGAACGCCACTGTTCCTCATCATTCTCACGTTAATCGTGGTCAGCTGGATGACATACAACTCGTTCGTGCCAGCGGGTTGGCGCTTCGATTCCCCCGAAATTGGTTTCACGGCACTGACCCTCATACTGTCACTGCAGGCGTCGTACGCGGCTCCGCTCATCCTGCTCGCGCAGAATCGCCAGGATGACCGTGACCGCGTGGCGATGGAGCAGGATCGCCAGCGTGCCGAGCGGAACCTCGCCGACACCGAGTACCTCGCTCGGGAAGTTGTTGCCCTGCGTCTCGCGATCAAGGACGTTGCAACCAAGGACTTTATTCGCGCGGAATTGCGCGCACTGTTGGAAGAACTGGATTCGTCCGGCTCGTCGAATGACAAGCCCTGAAGCCATCGCAACCGCGGTCGGCACGGTCGTCGACCCCGAATTGCGGCGCCCCCTAGCCGAACTGGGGATGGTTGGTGCTGTGTCGCTCGAGGGTGCTGCGGCGGGCGTCGAGATTCGCCTGACGATTGCAACCTGCCCCAAACAGTCGCAGATCGAAGACGCCGTGCGCGCGGCGGCCCAGTCCGCCGGTGCCGAGGCAGTCGCCGTCACATTCAGTGTGATGAGCGACGAGGAACGTCAGGCCCTGACCGATCGACTGCACGGGGGACGTTCGCCCGAAGACCGATTTGGCCCCACCTCGTTGACGCGCGTTATTGCCGTGACGAGCGGCAAGGGCGGCGTGGGCAAATCCACCGTCGCAGCGAACCTTGCGGTGGCCCTCGCGAAGCGCGGCCAAAAGGTTGGGCTGCTCGACGCGGATGTTTTTGGCTTCTCCATCCCTGGACTACTTGGAATTGAAGGGGAAAAGCCCACCAAGGTCGGGGACATGATCCTGCCGCCCGTCGCCTATGACGTCTCCGTCATCTCGATTGGCATGTTTGTCGAGCCCCACACGCCCGTCTCGTGGCGCGGCCCGATGTTGCACCGAACAGTTCGGCAATTCCTCGCGGACGTGTATTACGGCGATATCGACGTCCTCGTGTGTGATCTGCCACCGGGTACAGGCGATGTTGCGATTTCTTTGGGCCAAATGGTTCCCCACGCCGATGTGCTCGTTGTCACGACCCCACAGTCGACCGCGAGCGATGTTGCCGAGCGATCGGGTCTAGTCGCACGGCAGCTCGGACAGAATGTGATCGGCGTCGTCGAAAACATGTCGGATTGGACCGACGCTGATGGCACCCATCACGCGATGTTTGGAACGGGAGGCGGACAGGACGTCGCCGACCGACTGGGAGTCCCTCTGCTCGGCACGATTCCCCTGACACCGGCCGTTATCGCCGCGGGAAATGCGGGAGACCCAATTGCGGCGGGGGAATCGGACGACCCGGCAGCGCGGGCGATCAACGCGATTGCCGATGCCGTGTTGCGCAGCGCTAAGCCGCGCGGAAAAGCTTCACTACCGCTGTCGTTTTAGCCACGACTCGACGTCGTCAGCGGTGCGGGGAATGTCGATGGACATGTTTTCGGCGCCCGTTCCCGTGACCAGAATGTTGTCCTCGATGCGCACCCCGATGCCGCGAAATTCCTCGGGAACAGTGAGGTCGTCGGGCTGAAAATACAGTCCCGGTTCGATGGTGAAAACCATCCCCTCGCGAACGATGCCGTCCTTGTAGAACTCTTTGCGCGCCTGGCCACAGTCGTGGACGTCAAGCCCCAAGTGATGACTGGTTCCGTGAACCATATAGCGACGGTGGTGCTGCCCCGACTCCGCGAGAGATTCCTCGAGGCTCACCGGTAGGAATCCCCACTCGGAAACCTTCTGGGCCACCACGGCCATTGCCGCAGCGTGGACCTCTTTGAAGACGATGCCCGGTTTCACGACGGCAAAAGCTGCGTCGGCAGCTTCGCGCACGGCCTCGTACACCTGACGCTGGGTGGCGGAATAGGTGCCCGACACGGGGAACGTGCGGGTGATGTCGGCGGTGTACAGGCTTTCCACCTCGACGCCGGCGTCCATGAGGACGAGGTCTCCGTTCGACACCTTTCCGTCATTTCGCGTCCAGTGCAGGATGCAGGAGTGGTCGCCCGCTGCGGCAATCGTTTCGTACCCGACGAAGTTCCCCTCGGCGCGCGCACGGCGGTTGAAAGTGCCCTCGATCAGGCGCTCACCGCGCTCGTGGGCGATTACCTCAGGGAGGTCGCGAAGAACATCGTCAAACCCCCGCTTTGTCGCTGCGATGGCGTTGCGAATCTCGGCAATCTCGAAGGAATCCTTGACGAGTCGCTGTTCACTGGCAAACCGGAGGAAATCGTCGTCGGCTTCGGTTAAAAATCCGCGCGCGGCATCGACCGCCGCCGTGACGTCATCGTCGGCTTCACGGATGACGAGCCAGGTTCCGTCGGCGTGCTCGGCTAGTTCGTCAAATTCGCCGCGCGGCGCGGTGGCAACACCGAGTTCGACCGCTACGTGCTCAGGGCTCGGGCGAGGGCCGACCCAGAACTCACCGATGTCCGAGTCGCTGTAGAACTCGTCCGTGCCGCGACCGGCCGGGAAACGGTAGTACAGCGTCGCGTCGTGCTCGGTGCCACGGGGAGTGAGCACGAGAACCGAATCGGCGACGGTGTCCGAACCCCACCCAGTGAAATACGTGAAGGCCGAATGAGCCCTAAACGGGTGGTGGGTGTCATAGGAACGGACCAGCCACTGACCAGCGGGAATGACGAGCGTTTTACCGGGAAATTCGGCGGACAATTGACGCCGGCGTTCCACACAGAACGGAACCTGCTCGCGGACCCGAGGCACTGGGCGCTCGCGGTCTGCCCAATCGCCCGATACGTATGCGCGGAACGCACTTTCCGCGGGCAGCGTCGTCCGGTTCTCATTTCGCTTCGATGCATCCTCGCTCATGTCTTCAAGTGTGGCACGGCTCGAAACTAGACTGACGACGTGACCGACCCTCGAATTGACCTGCACTTGCACTCGAACCGTTCTGACGGTTCCGAGTCGCCGGCCGTCGTCATGCGAGCGGCGAAAGAGGCCGGGCTGGACATCGTCGCCCTGACCGACCACGACACGACGGACGGATGGGACGAAGCGCGTGCAGCGTGTGCTGACCTTGGGCTCACGTTTGTTCCCGGAATCGAGTTTTCGGCGTCGTCCAATGGGTCCATCGTTCATCTTCTGGGTTATCTCGTCGATCCGGCCGAACCCCGGTTTGCCGAGACCTGCGAGCGCACACGCAATGATCGGCAGTGGCGGTTCGAAAAGATGGTCAACAATCTGCACCGGGATTTTGGTGGGATGACTCTGGAGTTCGCGTATTCCTTTCACGCGGACGGCGCAACGCTGGGTCGGCCGACCATCGCACGGGCCCTCATCGATCTCGGCATTGTGTCGACTGTTTCCGAGGCGTTCGATGATCTGCTGTCGTCGTCCAATATGCGTTATTACGCGGGGCATTCCGCGCCGACGATCGAGGACGCCATAGAGCTCGTGCGCGGGGCGGGAGGCGTGCCGGTACTGGCGCATCCGTGGACGTCTACTCGAACAACGCTCGTCGGCGAAAACGACACCGACGAACAGGTCGAGGCGCGATTCGCCGAACTCGTTGCTCTCGGGTTAGCCGGGCTCGAGGTCCATCACGAAGAGAACACTCCGTACGGCCGAGAACGACTTGCCGCGATCGCCGCACACCTCGGCCTGATCGTGACGGGGTCTAGTGATTACCACGGGCTTGACACGAAACCCGTGAAACCCGGCGCGAACACAACTTCGCAGGCAAACTTTGAGCGCATTGTTGCGCTGGGAACAGGCTCGTCGATTTCCTAATAGGAGAAGGCGGTGGTGTACCCGTTGATTGCGGGTTGCCCGCCCAAGTGTGCGTACAGCACGCGACTTCCCTCGGGGAAGTACCCTTCGCGAACGAGGTCGATCATTCCCGCCATCGACTTACCTTCGTAAACCGGGTCAGTGATCATGCCGTCCATACGCGCCGCGAGTTCGATTGCCTCGATGGTGCGGGGCCCCGCGATTCCGTAGATGTCGTCGTGCCAGCGGTCGAGCAGAACGATCTCGTCGTCCGCAATTTCGCGGCCCAGTTCAATTCCTGCGGCGGTGCGGCGGGCAATGCGGGCAATCTGTTCCCACGTTTTTTCGACGGTGGCCGATGCGTCGATTCCGAGAACCGACGCAGCTCGATTCGAGTGAGCAAATCCGGCGATCATCCCGGCCTGGGTCGACCCCGTTACCGAACACACGATGACGTTGTCGAACTGGAATCCCAGTTCCTTCTCTTGGTCTTCCACCTCAAAAGCCCAGCCAGCGAAACCGTGACCGCCGAGGACGTGATCGGATGCGCCGGCGGGAATCGGATACGGTTTTCCACCACGTTCCTCGACCGACGCGATGGCGTCCTCCCACGATTTCCGAAATCCGATATCGAAACCGGCGTCATCCAGGCGCACGTCGGCACCAAGAATGCGGCTCAGCAGGATGTTTCCGGTCTTTTCGTAGTTCGTTTCGTCCCAATCGACCCAGTGTTCTTGCACCAGGACCGCCTTGAGCCCGAGTTTTGCCGCCACGGCAGCGACCTGGCGCGTGTGGTTTGACTGGACACCACCGATGGAAACGAGCGTGTCGCAACCCTGCGCGATGGCTTCGGCCGCAAGATATTCGAGCTTGCGGGTCTTGTTTCCGCCGAACGCAATTCCCGAATTGACGTCCTCACGTTTAGCCCACAGGTCGACCTTGCCGCCGAGGTGTTCCGTCAAGCGGTCGAGCCGGTGAACCGGGGACGGTCCAAATCGTAGGTTTACTCGGGGGAACTTTTCGAGAGCACTGCGCGACATGGTCGTCCTTTCGGCGGGTTAAGCGGGGGGTGTTGCGCCACCCGTGGGGCGACGTCGACGTTCGCGGGTGCGGGCGGTGCCGGCGGGCTTGTCGATGGCCGATTCGGCGCGAGGCCCGCGCGTTTCGCGGCGATCTGCCGGCGGGCGGCTGGTCGTCTTTTCGGGACGCTGAATCGAAGTCGGCTTGAGCCGCCCCTTCGTTCCTTCGGGGATGTTCAGTTCACTGAAGAGATGCGGCGACGACGAGTACGTTTCGGCGGGGTCCATTGGCATGTCGAGCGCACGGGCGATGAGGTGCCACTTGTGCATGTCTTCCCAGTCGACGAAGGTAACGGCAACACCCGTGCGACCTGCACGACCGGTGCGTCCGACGCGGTGCAAATAGGCCTTGTCGTCTTCGGGGACGGTGTAGTTGATGACGTGGCTGACGTCGTCGACGTCGATTCCTCGGGCCGCAACGTCGGTCGCGATGAGGATGTCTTTCTTGCCCGCCTTGAACGCGGCCATTGAGCGCTCGCGGGCTTCCTGGCTCATGTCGCCGTGGACACTGGTAGCCGAGAAGCCACGGTCGGTGAGTTCGTCGGTCACTCTCGAAGCGCTGCGCTTGGTGCGGCAGAAGATGACGACCTTTTCGTGGCCTTCTGCTTGCAGAATGCGGCCAACGATTTCGTCCTTGTCCATGTTGTGGGCGCGGTATACGACGTGTTTGATGTTGGCCTGCGTGAGCCCCTCGTCCGGGTCGGTCGCGCGGATGTGAATCGGCTTGGTCATGAATCGACGCGCGAGGGCGACGATGGCGCCGGGCATGGTCGCCGAGAAGAGCATGGTGTGGCGTTGGGGTGGTGTCTGCGCGAACAGTTTTTCGACGTCGGACAGGAAGCCGAGGTCGAGCATGCGGTCAGCTTCGTCGAGAACCATGACTTCGACGGCCTTGAACGACAGAAGTCGCTGGCTGGCGAGGTCGAGCAAACGACCGGGAGTTCCGACAATGATTTGGGCGCCGGCCTTAATCAGGTCAACCTGATCCTCGTAGGCCTTTCCACCGTAAATGGCGGCAACCTTCGTGGCACGGTTCGCAATCGCGAGTTGAATGTCTTCGGTCACCTGGACACACAATTCGCGCGTGGGCACGACGATGAGAGCCTTGACACCCGGCTCGGGGTTGATTCCGAGGCGCTGGATAAGAGGCAGCCCGAAACCGAAGGTTTTCCCGGTACCCGTCTTCGCCTGGCCGATGATGTCTTGGCCGGCAAGCGCAAGCGGAATCGTTTGCACTTGAATCGGAAACGGGTCGGTAATGCCATGGCTGGCTAGCGCATCGGCGATGTCATCGTCGATGCCAAGATCTCGAAAAGTCACACATAACCCAATCAGTTGGTTCTCCTAGTCTACGCGTGGGGTGAGACTGCCTATGCTGGTGGCGTGGCATCACTCTTTTGGAAGCGCAGCAAGCCGGCGGGGACCGCACCGACGGTGAGGTCACGCGACGACGATGCCGGGCAGCGAATCGAATTCACCGACCTGGCACCGGAACCCGAAGTCTTCCTCGGACAGAGTGCCTACCTTTTTCTTCGCTATGCGGAATCGGCCGCGCGTCACGCTCACGACGCAACCGACCTCGAATCGGAAGCAACGCTGGCCGCTGTCGCCGAGGAGTGTTTTCAGCGTTTCTCAACGCTCGCGGGTGTTCTCGACAAACTGAAGGTTGATCGGGTCGAGGCAATGAGCCCGTTTATCGCGCCGACCCGCGAGTTTGAGCGGCGCACGCGCGGACGCAACTGGACCGAACGTGTCGCGTGCACCTGGATCACCATGGCGTTCCTGCAAGATTTCTGGCGACGTTTGGCGGAGGGGTTGCCGAAGTCGATTCGCGCCCAGGTCGTCACGGCGCTGGCCGATGACACCATGATCGACGTGTTGCGTCGCGAGTTGGAGCGCCGGCTTGTTCTGGAGCCAGGCCTGCGACCCGTGCTCGCGATGTGGGGCCGACGACTGGTCGGCGACACGATGCTCATGGCGGAATCGGCGCTGTCACACCGAGCCGACGCGGACGCGGAATCGGACGGCGTCGAACCCGTGTTCACCGAGATCATCGGCGCACACTCGCAGCGAATGGATTCGCTGGGGCTTACGGCCTAGTTGACGAACCCGACGGGACGCGACTGGGTCGACCCGAATTCGATGTACGCAACGTTCGCGGCGGGGATCAGATAGGACTGACCCTTGTCGTCGCTGAGGCTGAGGACACCGCCCTTGGCGAGAGCGTCCACGAGTTGTGTGTTGATGTCGGCAGCCTTCACGTCTGTTTCGAACGACAGTTCACGGGGGGCGTGCTGAATTCCAATGCGAATTTCCATACTCCAAGAGTATTCGCTGTCACAGGTCACTTGTACCCTCTAGGTAATGGATCCCCTCACTCTCGACTCAGACCAACAGGCCGCGCTTGACGCGATCCTTGAGGGCGGCAGTCGCCGAGTGTTCGGCGGGCCCGGAACGGGCAAGACGGCACTCATCGTTGAGGCGCTCGCCGCCGTCGTCGAACGCGACGGTCGTGACTCGGTCCGAGTGGTTACACCCAGCCGGCAGTCCGCAACCAGATTGCGCGATCAGTTGTCGTTGCGGATCGGTGTCGCGACGCGCGGCCCGCTCGCACGCAGCATGTCGTCTTTCGCCTACGACATCGTGGCAACCCATCGCGGGCCCGCCTTCCCCGTTCGGCTCATTTCGGGCGGCGAACAGGATTCCGACATCAAGAGCCTTCTCGACGGCGAGATCGAGGACGGAACCGGCGGGTATTGGCCCGATTCTCTCGGCCCCGAGGTTCGGGCTTTACGCGAATTCCGCACGCAGTTGCGTGATCTCCTGTCCCGATCCCGCGACGCCGGCTTGGTCGGGTCGTTGCCATCAGCCCAACCCTTGCTGGCGGAACTCGCTCAACGCGGTCAGGATCACGGCGTTGATGAATGGGTGGCCTCGGCTCAATTCCTCGACAGGTACCTCCGCATCGCGGTTCCCGCACGGTCGAGCCAAGTTGACCCCGCGGCCATTATTGATGCCGCAACCGAGATAATCGTCGCCGGTGGGTATAAAGAACTAACGGCCACGACCCTGTTCGTCGATGATGCACAAGACCTCACGGTGTCACAGTGGCGCTTCCTCTCCGCATGGAATGCGCATCGGGGTTCGGTCATCGCATTGGGCGACCCAGACCTCGCAACCTCGGGTTTCCGCGGTTCGACTCCCACGCTGTTCACCGGAGCCGAGAACGTCGACGGAACTTTGTGGAAAACGTCCTCGGTCCTGCGCACAAACCACCGACAATCCGGCGTGATGCCCCACGTGCTCGGGGTGATTGCCGACGCAATCCCAGGCGCGGGTGCCATCGCCCATCGCTCATACCCCGAGTTGGCAGAAGCCGCGGAGGTTCGGACTCTGCCGGGCTTCTCGCTTTTCAGCGCGACGGCTGCATCACCGGCAGGGGAACTCGACACGATAACTCGATTCATCCAGAGCCAGATAAAGGACGGCGTCTCGTGCGGTGACATTGCCGTCATCGTGCGATCGGGGTCGCTCGCCGAGGCGCTCGTCGACTATCTCACCGCCAGTTCTATCCCTGCATTTGCCGAGACCACGGGATCACCGCTGCGCGACCACCCGGCGGTCTGGTCGATGCTCACCATCATTGGCGTCGGGACGGGCTATACCGATTTCACTCCTGAGGTCGCGCGCCAGTTGTTGACGGGGCCGTTCGGTCGATTGTCCTCCCTTGACTATCGACGATTCCGTCGCGCGCTGCGACTCGACGCGATTACGGCGGGGGATTACCGCCTCGCCGACGACCTCATGATGGATGCGTTGACCATCCCCGGCGCATTCGCGACCAGCGTTGCGCGTGCCGAAAAGGGAGTGTCGCGACTCGTGTCACTGCTGGCCGAGGTCCGTGCGAACACATCGCGCCAGATGGACGAGCTCCTCTGGCTGGTGTGGTCGAAGTCGGGTCGTGCAGATGTCTGGGCGACCGAGTCGCGCGGAACGGGTCCCGTCGCTGCGCGCGCCCACGAATCACTCGACGCCATTCTCACGCTGTTCTCCGTTGCCGCCACCGCTCTCGAAAACGAGCCGTCCGAGAAGGTTCCTGTGTTCCTCGCCCGCATGCTGGATCAGAGCGTCCCCAACGACACCCTGACACCTCGCGGCGCGCTCGGCTCGGTAACGGTCTGCACCCCAGCAGCGGCGATGGGTCGCGAATTTGAGACGGTGATTGTCGCTGGCGTCAACGACGGAGTGTGGCCGAACCTCCGCGTCCGCAGCGCGCTCGTCAAATCGACGCTACTTCCCTACGCAGGTGAAGGCGTCAACCTGGCGACTCTCGATCAGCGCCCGGGGATCCTGGCCGATGAAGTTCGGCTCTTCCTCGTCGCAATGTCGCGTGCGCGATCTACCGTCCTCGTGACCGCCATTTCGTCAGAAGACGAATCCCCCAGTGGACTGTTCCGCATAATTGCCGGCGAACGATTCAAGGGGGACGGCACCGGACCCGGCGAACCCGCAGCAAATTCGCGGGCGCAACTGTTCGTTCCCGACAGCGTATTTGCGTCACTCGCCGAACTCGTTGGTCATGCGCGGCACGTCGTGCTCAACCCTCGAACGTCGGCGGCCGACAAGAAACAAGCTGCACTCGCGCTAAAAGAACTCGCCGCCCGAGGTGTTTACGGTGCTGACCCGTCGGACTGGTTGGGGCTCGACCTCGGAACGGCGCGCGCACTGAAAGACGGTGACACGGTGTCACTTTCCCCGTCGGGGCTGAAATCATTCGCCGAATCGCAGGTCGACTGGTTTGTATCCCAGGCAGCCGGTGGTTCATCCGGCATTGACGCTGCCGTCGGCACGCTCGTGCACAAATCGGTTGAGCTCGCACCGAAGGGGACCGCCGCCGAACTGAACTCCACCATCGACGAACGCTGGGCGGAACTCGGCTTCGAATCGCCGTGGCTGGCGCAGCGCTGGCGAAACCTCGTCGGGCTAATGGTCGAAGGGCTGGTCGACTTTTTTCGCACGGCCGAACGCGATGGGTTCGAACCCGTTGCGAACGAGGGGTATATCAACGTTCCGTTCACCGACCCCGACGACCCGTCACTACGCGCCGTGGTCAGCGGTTCGATTGACCGCGTGGAGATAAAGGATGATTCGGCGCGCATCATCGACATCAAGACAGGCAAGAGCTCCGAAAGCGCCGACGGCCACCTGCAACTCACGGCCTACCAGTGGGCACTGAGCAAGAACGCTGTCACCGAATTGCCGGAGGGAACGACGTCCGCCGGAGCCGCGCTGCTCTACCCGCGCATCAAACCGAACGACGGCCCGCTGTTCACGTTCAAGTTTCAGGGAACACTCACGGATGAGCAGATTGAAGAGTTCGAGAGGCTTCTCGTCACCGTTGCACACGTCATGAACTCGACGGAATTCCAAGGACCCGCTGACGCAACGCGCATCGGCCGTGAAATTAACTTTGACGGCCAGTGGGTCCGAATTGCAGAGGTGGGCAGCGATGAGTGAACCAAAAAACCCCGTGATGCTCAAGGACCTACTCGGGCTCGATTACGCACCGACACCCGAACAGTGCGATGTCATCGATATGTCCCGCGAAGGGGTCCACCTTGTCCTCGCGGGTGCCGGCTCGGGAAAGACCGAGACGATGTCGATGCGCGCCCTCTGGCTGATTGCCACCCAGGGTGTGCGGCCCGACCAGGTTCTTGGGCTGACCTTCACGCGCAAAGCCGCCAGGGAACTCTCCGAGCGCTTCCGCCGGTACATCTCCCTCATGATCCAGCGGCGTGAGCACTTCTCCGCCGCGGGAATCGACCTCAGTCACCTCGGTGAAGACCCCCACGGCTTCTCTGTTCCCACGGTGTCGACGTACAACTCGTTCGCTGCTCAAATTTTCAGTGACAACGCGGCACGCATCGGGTGGGATTCCGATACTCCGGTCATCACCGAAGCAACCGCGTACGGAATAGCGCGTGATGTCGTGATGGACACGCAGGGTCTAAATCTTGCGTCGATCGATGCATCGATTGATTCAATCGTGGCCGCCGTCATTCGACTCTCCAGCGAACTCGCTGAGTTTGAAATCGAGGACACGACACCCGTCACTGGCCTTGCACAGGCGTTCGCGGCAATGGCAGATTTCCCCAACGAACTAGCCGGGGCGCTCGACATTAAGGACAAATTGGCCAAGGTGGCCGCGCTGGAACAACTGATTCCGGTCGCCCTGGAATACACCAAGGCCAAGCGTTCGCGCGGAGTCGAATTTGCTGACCAGGTTACGTTCGCGAGGAACATCATCAATCAATTTGACGATGTGCGCGACGACTACCGCTCGCGTTACGGTGTCGTCATTCTCGACGAATACCAAGACACGTCGTATGCCCAGACGAAACTCTTTGCTGAACTGTTTGGCGCGGAACGAATCACGGCCGTCGGTGACCCCAACCAATCGATTTACGGCTGGCGCGGAGCGAGCCCGGCAAACGTCGCATCGTTCTATTCCGACTTCGGGTTGCCCACCGCGAAACCTCAACAACTCGTCACGACGTGGCGAAACGGGACGAAGATTCTCGCCGCAGCGAACACTGTCCTCGCCAACAGAACCCAACCTCTTCCGCTGGATGTTCCCGCGCTCAAGGCGGCGCCCACCGCAACCACGTTCCCCATCGACGCAACCTTTGCCCCGACGATTGCCGACGAAGCTGAGCGTGTCGCCGAATGGTTCACCGCCCGCGGGGCAGATCTCATCGAGGACTCGAAGACGGGAGAGAAAAAACCTCCGACGATGGCAATGCTCATCGAAAAACGCACACACCTGAAACCCTTCCTCTCGGCGTTCGACGCAGCCGGTGTGAAGTATCACGTTCTGGGCGTGGCCGGCATCCTCAGTAACCCGTTCACGGCCGACCTGTATTGCGCGCTCTCCGTCATCGCCGACCCATCCGCGGGAGCGCGACTGATCCGGTTACTCGGGGGCACACGCTGGCGTGTGTCGGTCGACGACCTCTGGTCGCTGCACGGCCACGCGCGAAACCTCAGCCGCAATTACACCAACGCCGAACAACGCAGCCGCCTCGGCAAATCGCTCGCTCCCGACGAAGCGGATTCCCTCGTTGACGCGCTTGACGACCTCCGTTTCACTCCGCGCGATCGGGTCGAGCTGGATGAAGGCCGCGGAGTGAGCCGAGTTCGTTTCAGTGACGACGGGTGGGAACGCCTTCGCCGAGCCGCCGAATTCTTTGCCGAATTGCGCAGTCACGTCGATCTGTTGATCCCCGACATGGTCAGTGTCACGGCTGCTCGTCTCGGTCTCGACATCGAAGCACGCGCGGTTCTCACGCAGAACCCGTCCGCCCACCGCGAAGCGTTCAACGGACTCGTCCAGTCGTACCTGGGAATTTCGCAGTCGCATTCTCTACGGGGATTCGTCGACTGGGTATCTGCGGTCGAGCGCAAAGAGAAAAACTCTCCGCGCACCGAAGAACCCGAACCCGGCACCGTGCAAATCCTGACGATTCACACATCGAAGGGGCTTGAATGGGACGTTGTCGCTCTGCCGATGTGGACGCGCGATGCCGAACCGAAAACCTCGTTGGAGTTCCGCGGCGACCTCTCGGCCAAAGCGAACGAACTCGGCTGGCTCAACCTCGGCGCTCTGCCCCGAGAATTCCGCAAGGACAAAAAGTTCCTGCCCGAATTTGAGTGGAGCGGGAAAAAGACTCTCGACGAACTCAAAAAGGAATTCTCGGGAAAATACAACAAGAGCGAGCAGACGGACGGCTATTCGGCACGGCTGAAGAAAGAGATTTATCTTCCCGAAGAACGGCGACTCATGTACGTCGCCGTGACACGCGCTCGGCACCGCCTGCACATCTCCGGATCGTGGTGGGTCAATCCGCCCACTGTCCACCAACTCATCGTGACCAAATCAATCACCAAACCGTCACGTCAAACGAACCAGATTCCCAGCGAATACTTCGACGAACTGTGCCGCGCGGTTGATGAAACCGGTGCCCCCCTGATTGATCGCGCAACGGTGGTCGACGAATTCCCCGCCGAGAATCCGAGTAAGGAAAAGGGCACGGTCACCTGGCCGCGCGACCCACTCGGCACACCGGCTAACCGTGCACGCTACGAAGCGGCCTCCGAGCTCGTGAATTCCGCCTCGGGCACGCTCGACGATTCCTGGACGGAATCGATTGAACATCTCACCGCAGAGCGAGAAAACCAAACGGCGGAAGTTCCCGTGCGTATTCCGGCGTCGCGATATGCGGAATGGGCAATGGATGTGTCGAAGGTCAAAGAAGGAAACCGCCGGCCCGTTCCGTCGCGTCCCTACCGCGCTGCGCGAATCGGTACCGAAATGCACCTGTGGATTGAACAAGGCGTATACGACGAAGGTCCGTTCGAGTTCAGCGATAACGACTCTCTTGACGACGGCGTCGACATCGACGAACTCAAAGCGACGTTCATCGCGTCACGGTGGAACGGGATGAAGCCGGAACACCGCGAAATCGAAATTCTGCTGCCGCAGGGTCGACACATCGTCGTGTGCAAGATCGATGCCGTGTTCACGCTGGATGGCCGGTGGACGGTCGTCGACTGGAAAACGGGTGCGAAACCCTCGACCGACGACGAGAAAGACGTCAAGGCGATGCAACTTGTCCTTTACCGCCGCGCATTTGCAGCGTGGAAGGGAATCCCTGTCACGGACGTTGACGCGGTGTTGTATTACGTCAAACACGACTGGGAGTGGCTAATCGAAGCCGATCGACTCGAGCGCCTCGACGCGCTGCCCATCATCGACTAAGCCGGTTTAGAGAATTTCATCCTCGCGCGGACCGTCGCGGTTATCGGATTTTTCCTCCGCCTCGTCCGAGAAAAACGCCTCCACCAGGGTTGCATCAACAATGACCGAATCGGCTTCGTGAGGCACGGTCGCCTCGGCCGGGGAGGGTTCTAGCTCAACGGACGGGCTCTCGACGAACGAATGTGCGGGAGCCACAAGGGTCGGGGCATCATCGACAAAAGTGTCGGCGGGGGAGTCGGCGGCAGGTGCCGGCACGTCGACCAGGAGGTTGACGGGCTTGGCCGGCATCGCTCCGAGAGCGGTCGCGGGGTTATCCGCGACAGAGACGAGGAGATTGTTGAGCATCGTCACGGCATCCGCGATCGGCTTTTCGTCGCCGGCGTCGACGCAGTGGACGAGCCACCGAGCGATGCTCAATTCGGACAGCAATCGTGCGCGATGCCCCACGCGCCGATCGTTGTTCGAGCGATGAGCGATGTAGTCGGTGACAAAGCCGGCAGAAACTTCGGGCGCGAGCGGCCCGACGACGGTCGATAGGTCAACGGCAGGGTCTCCGACACAGGCATCGGCCCAGTTGATGATGCTGACAACGCTTTCGCCGTCGACCAAGATCGATTCGAATTCAAGGTTTCCGTGGGTGATTGTCGGGACAAACTGCCAGAGTTCCTTGTCCTCGATGGCGGCGTCCCAGCGGTCGAGGAGGCCACTAGGCACCTGAGTTGTTTGGTGCGCGCGGTCGATGGCCCCGGCGGCCTCGCGCACCGCATCCAGTGCGGTCTTGGTCGGAACAGCGTCACGCTTGACGATTGTCGTCGGCAAGGAGTGCAGTGACGAGAGCGCCAGCGCCAGCGAAGGGAGCAGCGGTCGCACGTCGCGGACCTTTGACATGGGCTGTCCTTGTGCCTCTTCGGTTACCACAACGCGGCGCTTGTCGAGCACTCCGGCTCCGAGAGTGTGGGGCACATCAAAACCGAGGCGTTCCCGAACCCCAGCGCTAAGGAATTGCCCGACGCGGTGTTCTCGGTCCTGAATCTGCGCGGCTTCGGCGTTAAGCGGTGACGTGATGGAGACAACGGCACCGTCCGAAGTTCGACACGTCACTCGATCGAGGTCCGCGGTCGACGTGTCGCGGTACCCCTCAATCTGCAGACCAGGGATTTCGGCAACGGCCCACGCCGTTAGCATGATGGGAGACATCGCCATAGCGCTACTGTATGGCGAAGCGCCGCGGGGTCGGCGTTGCCACGCGAGAGGAGGGCCATGAGCGCGCTCATCGATGCCCTCGACGAAAATCAGCAGCGCGTCGCCCTTTCTCTGATTGGCCCGATGCGTGTTCTCGCCGGCGCTGGGTCGGGAAAGACTCGCGCAATCACCCATCGAATCGCCTTTGGTGTCGAAACCGGCGTTTACGCTCCCGAAAAAGTGCTCGCGCTGTCCTTCACGACGAAGGCCGCGGGCGAGATGCGCGCCCGACTTTCCGCCCTGAATGTCGAGTCCGTCGCGTGCCGCACCTTCCACTCCGCTGCGATGCGGCAGCTCATGTACTTTTGGCCGGACGTCATCGGTGGGGATTTCCCCAAGGTGCGATCCGGAAAGGCCGCGCTGCTGACCCAAGCGGCCGAGCAATTGAAACTGTCGTCGGCGACGGATGTGTTGCGTTCAATGGCGGCCGAAATCGAGTGGCGCAAAGTTCGATTGCTGACGCCCGATCAATATTCCACCGCGCTGGAAACTCGACCGCTGCCGTCGTCTCTGAACCTCGACAAGGCGATGGCTCTCATCGAGCGCTACGAAAAACTTAAGGACGAACGCCGCGAACTCGACTTCGAGGACGTACTCATCACGACCCTGGGTTTACTGGAATCGGAGGCGTGGGTTCGCGAGCGAGTCCACGAGGAATTCAGGTTTTTTGTGGTTGACGAATTCCAGGATGTGTCGCCGGTTCAACGGGCCCTTCTCGATGCGTGGCGCGGAAACCGGTCGGACATTTGCGTCGTCGGGGATCCCAACCAAACGATCTATTCATTTGCGGGCGCAACGAGCGAACACCTTTTGCGATTCGGCGAGGAGTTTCCGAACGCCATCACCGTGACTCTCGACCGCAACTACCGGTCAACGCCAGAAATTGTGCGCGTCGCCAATGCGATTGTTCCGGACTCGCCGCTCAAACTCGTCTCGACCGTGGAGAGCGGTCCGGAACCCCAAGTGCGATCCGCCCCGACCGATGTGGACGAAGCGCGTTCGATTGCAGCGGCTATTCTGGCTGACATCGCGGCGGGGACTCGGCCAGAGAACATCGCCATTTTGTACCGAATCAATTCCCAGTCCATCGGACTTGAATCCGCGCTTGGTGCTGCGGGCGTGCCGTTTCGCGTGCGGGGCTCCCGGTTTTTCGAAGAACAAGCCGTTCGTGAAACGATGCTGATTTTGCGGGGAACCGCCGCGTCGAATCCCACGATGTCCGCGCGAGACGCTCTCGTCATGATTCTTCGGGAGCACTTCAACTGGATGAGCAAACCGCCGGTCAACCCGATTGAGCGACACTCGTGGAATGTGCTCTCCGCGGTTCAGTCTCTCGCCGATGCGCTCCCCGATGCCGCGACGGCTGCCGACCTTCTCGCCGATCTGACGCACCGAGCCGAGGCGGACGTCGAACCGACCGTCAATGCCGTCACGCTGTCGACGATTCACGCGGCCAAAGGTCTAGAGTGGGACACCGTCTACATCGCAGGTGTCAGCGAAGGGTTGCTCCCGTTGTCATTTGCGACAGACGAAGCGGCGATTGCCGAAGAACGCCGCTTGCTGTACGTCGCCATTACCCGCGCGCGTCGTGAGCTGACACTCTCGTGGGCTGATCGTGGTGCGAATCAGTCGAACGCTCGTGTGCGGAGCCGATTCATTCCGGCAACTCTGGCAGCGACTGACACCCGCACCGCGGGTGCACCGCGTGCGGGTGGATGACCCGACCGAACGTGTCGCCGTCGATTCGGGTCGAATAGCCGCTGCCCGCCGCCAAGACCGACAGCACCTCTGATGCGGCGTGCGCCACGAGCGCCTGCGACGGATGTGCGACTCGCGACCACACCTGCGGTGCGATGGCACTCCACGCGGGATCGGCATCGACCCGTTCCAATTCTCCGCAGGTAACGCACGCCGATTGACCGGGACGAACCAACGGACCGATGATCGCCGACGATTCGGTGAAGATGACCGTCAGGTGGTCGATATCTCCGCCGAGCCACGGCTGAACCTCAATCGGGGACACAACGAAGTCACTTACGAGGACGACGGTGTCCACCGTGATCGGGTCGATGTCCGTTGAGTGGCGTGCGAGTGTCATCGCAGAAAACGCTGGAGCGCACAGTTCGGCGATTGCCCGTGCCGATTCCGGCCTACCGATGACGGCAATACGAGGCAGCGGGACCCGTAACCGGGGTGCGACAATTTCCGCAACCTGCGCGCGCAGTTCGGCACTGCGGTGAGCGCCCAGTAACGCGGTGAGGCGCTGCGTCGATGTTCCCTTCACCAGGTCACTCAACGCACGTGCGGTGATGTCGTCGACGTCGTCAAATCGGACGCGAACCGGGTCGATTCCTGCTTGCGCAGAATTGTGACTGCGCCAGACAAGAGGAATTGAGGGATCAATCTGGACGAACACTCACCGAGAATGGCACAACGCCCCGGTCGGTGTCAGTTTTCGTCCACAGTTCCGTCGTTGTCGAGCAATTCCTGCAGTGCAACATCCATCGCGTCAGGGGCTGCAGCGCCACCCGTTAGCCGTGCGACGAGTGCGTGTGCGTTGTCAATGTCATCTCCCGTCGGAACGGCATCGGGGTGATCCCACAGGGCGTCCCGCGCATCGGCTCCGACGGCGTCGTGGACAAGTCGCCACATGTCTGCCGCCTCGCGCAGTCGACGAGGCCGCGCCTCGATTCCGACAAGTCCCGCCAACGCTTTTTCCCCCGGCCGACCCACCGCGCGTTGCCGACGGACCATTTCGGCGATGGCATCGCGGCCGGGCAAGCGGTGCGCGGCGACGGAGGTAACGACATCAACCCACCCCTCTACGACGGCGAGGATCGTCTCAATTCGTGCGAGCGCAACCAGCTGGTCGTCCGTTTTTGGCGGGATGAGTGCGCCATTGCTCACCATGCGGCGAAGGGATTCCGGATCGCTCATGTCGACGTTCTCCATTGCTTCCCGCAATGCTTCCGAATTGATGGAGATCCCGTTGGCATATTCGGTGATGCTGGCGATGAGTCCGGTCGTGAGCCACTTGGCGTGTTTGAACAGTCGGGCGTGGGCGATTTCACGAATAGCTAGGTACAGAGCGACATCGTGCAGCGGGATGTCGAGACCCTCGGCGAAAGCGCCGACGTTTTGCGGAATGAGTACCGCCCGCAGTTCGTGGTCGGGACCGCCGTCGAGAAGCGGAATCCCCAGGTCACCACCGGACGACACCTCCTCCGACAACTGTCCAACAATTTGCCCCAGTTGCATCGAAAACAGGGTGCCACCCAATCGACCGAGAGCTGCGAATGCCCCTTGGCGCTCGGCGCCGACATCGTCGGGCATTTGTTCGGCGAGCAGTTTCTCTGCGGCGCCCGAGATGGATTTCGCTACGGGTTCCGCAATCTGAATCCAGACAGGAATCGTCGCACGTGCCCATTCCGGCCGGGTCATCAGGGTCGGGGTTGCCGCTAAGGGGGAAATGCCGGTCGCCTCATCGAGCCACAGCGCCGCTAGTTGGAGGGCGGAATCGGCTGTCTCACGAACATCCGCGCTGACCGTCATCGCCTTCGCGTTCGCAACCCGTGTCGCCGTGTCGCGAACCAGTTGTTCGGTGATGCCGTCGCCGCCTTGCTGAAGCGCCGATTGAAGTTGCGCCAGCATCGCCGCAATTGCGGCGGGGTCTCCGGGCAGGCCGGCAGCCTTTGCGAATTGCGCGACATCGAACTGCTCGCCGTTCTCCAGGAAGCGACGGAGCATCTCACGAAAGTCGTCGGACTCGTCGTCGGTCATGAGTCCACCGTAGTCTGACCTAGGGTGGATATCGTGACGATTGAAGAGCCCGCAACCCCGGAACGACCGCGCACATCGGGTCGGCGCAGGGTTGGTTTCGCTTTTCTCGCGGCCGCTATTCTCGGCGCCGCCGCCCTATCATTGGTTCCCGCGCCGTACGTCATCGAAATGCCCGGTCCCGTCTACGACACGCTCTCAACGGCCTCCGATGGCGAGGGCAACGACGTGCCACTGATCTCGATCGATGGCGTCGAAACCTATCCGACGGCGGGCACCCTGTCTCTGCTGACGGTCTACGTTGGTGGCTCACCCGATGACCACCCGACGTGGCTCGAAGTCATCTCCGCGTGGTTCCGCCCCGAATACGCCGTTCTTCCCATGGAACTTTTTTTTGAACCCGGCACCACTCAGCAAGAAGAAGCCGACGCCGCTGCGATACAGATGACCAACTCGCAACAGGAGGCGGTTGCCGCCGCACTGACGAACCTCGGAATTGAGTTCGAATCGCAGATCGTTGTTGCCGACACGATGGAGGGTTACCCCGCGGAAGGAAAAGTCCTGCCGGGGGATATCGTCCTCACCGCGAATGCCACACCCGTCGCGAATGTTTCGGATCTTCGCGCGATCATCAAGCAGGTCGGTGTCGGTGGCACGGTGGATTTGGGAATCGTTCGCGAGGGCAAGTCGCAGACCGTCACTGTCGGCATTGTGGCAAGTGAGGACGACAAATCCGCGCCCGTTGTGGGGATTTACACGAGCGGCAAGTATGTTTTCCCGTTCGATGTGGCGATTCAACTGTCGAACGTCGGGGGTTCGTCCGCCGGGATGATGTTTGCGCTAGGAATCATCGATGAGCTGACACCGGGACAGTTGAATGGTGGCGAAAAGATTGCGGGCACCGGCGAGATCACCGCAAGTGGTGAGGTTGGTGCAATCGGCGGGATAGTCCAAAAGGCTTTTGCTGCCCGAGACTCAGGGGCCAAATGGTTGCTGGTCCCGACGAGCAACTGCGACGACCTTTACGGGCACGTCCCTGACGGCATTCGAGAGATTCCGGTCGACACCCTCGATGATTCCATCGCCGCTCTGAAGGTCATCGCTTCGGGCAAGGACACCGACAAGCTCCCGCACTGCCCGGCTCCATAAGACCAAGAATCCTTGGGTAGACTCTCCGAAAAGGAGTTCCTCTTATGAGTACACCCGCCGCCGCGCGCCGCCGTTCCCCACTTGTCGTCACCGCCAGCATCCTCGCGGTGCTCGTTGCGATTTTCTTCCAGCTTTCGGCAATCTTTGTTGACGTGCTGTGGTTCCAGCAGACTGGTTTCCAGTCCGTCCTCTTCACACAGTGGATCGCAATGGCGTCCGTCGGCACAATTGCGTTCGTTCTGACGGCGGGCACCGCCTGGCTTACCCTGTGGTCGTCCTACAAGTTCCGCCCGCTGACCGCCCGACTGTCGCAAAGCGCCGAGCGTTACCGTGCGGCCATCGACCCGGTTCGCCGACTCATTCTGTGGGGCGGTCCGCTACTTCTCGGTGCGTTCACCGCGGCAACGGCTGCGGCGCGCTGGCCCGTTGTTCTTCAGTTTCTGAACAAGACGCCGTTCGGGCAGACAGACCCGCAGTTCAACCTCGATTTGTCCTTCTTCGTTTTTGACGTCCCCTTCTGGCTGTTCGCCGTTGGCGTCCTCGAAAGCACACTGATCATCGCTTTTGTCATTACCCTGCTGACGGGATTCCTATACGGCGGAGTCCAGATCACCGGCAGGCAGGTCGTGGTCTCCCGCGCGCTGAGGGTTCAGGCGTCGATTATCGCGGTCGCGTACCTTGCCGTTCTTGCCGTTCAGTTGTGGTTTAGGCAGTTCGAAACGCTGGTGAAACCGTCGCAGGGATTCCTCGCCACGGGTGCCGGATACACCGAGGTCAATGTAGACATTCCCGGCTTTCAGATTCTTGCGGGAATTGCCGCGGTCGTCATCGTCTTCTTCTTGATCACCGCGGTGACCGGACGTTGGCGCCTCCCGCTCGTCGGAACGGCGATGCTCATCGTGTCCATGCTGGTTTTGGGAGGGGTTTCGTGGGTGATTCAGCGATTCCAGGTGGACCCGAGTGCGCGAACTCTCGAATCGGAATACATCCAGCGCAACATTGACGGTACCCGAATCGGTTTCGGGTTGTCGGACATCAACGAGCTCGAGTACACCGCAGCGACGACGGCCGAACCGGGGGCACTTCGGGCGGACGCCGAAACAACCGCGCACATCCGCATCATTGACCCCGGACTGGTTCCCGATGCGTTTTCACAGCTCGAACAGTTCCGTCAGTACTACACCTTCCCCGAGCACCTTGACGTCGACCGATACACGATTGACGGGAACATGCAGGACACCGTCATCGCGGTGCGTGAGCTCAATGCCGCCGGATTGACCAGCTCGACCTGGTACAACGACCACATCGTCTACACCCACGGTTACGGCGTCGTCGCAGCCTACGGAAACAAGCGCAACGCCGACGGACAACCGACGTTCCTCGAGTCGGGGATCCCCGTGTCGGGAAATCTGGGCAAGTACGAACCGCGCGTGTACTTCGGTGAAAATTCGACCGACTATTCCATTGTCGGCGCGAGCAGTCCGACAGGACCGCTCGAGCTGGATTACCCATCCGCCAATTCGACGAGTGATTCGGGCAATGCCAAATACACGTTCCAAGGCGATGGCGGTCCGAAGCTCGACAACCTCTTGACCCGACTCATCTATGCGATGAACTTCCAGTCGGAGCAGATTCTCCTGTCGGACGCCATCACTGATGAGTCACAGATTCTGTATGACCGACACCCCTTGATTCGCGTCAATAAGGTGGCGCCCTACCTGACGCTTGACAACGATCCGTACCCTGCGGTGGTTGACGGCCGCGTTGTGTGGATTGTCGACGGATACACGACGACAAATGACTTCCCCTATTCGACTTCGGTCGACATGGCCCAAGCGATTAGGGACACGTACACGACCGCGCCACTCGTCGCGTCGGGAAACGTCAATTACATTCGCAACTCAGTCAAGGCGACCGTTGATGCTTATGACGGAACCGTCACGCTGTACGCGTGGGACACGACTGACCCGCTGTTGACGACGTGGCAGAAGATCTTCCCGTCGACACTCAAGTCGGCATCGGAAATGTCCGCGGGTCTGCTCTCACACGTTCGGTACCCCTCGGATCTGTTCAAGGTTCAGCGTGAGGTCCTCGGCAGCTATCACGTCACGGACCCGGGCACGTTCTATTCGACGGAAGACACGTGGGTCACCCCCAACGACCCCGTGTCGGATCCCGCCGCCCCAACCCTGCAGCCTCCGTATTACCTGACGATGCAGATGCCCGGCGCGGACACACCATCGTTCTCGTTGTACTCGACGTTCATTCCGAAGTCGACCGGTAAGGACGCGCGAAACGTTCTCTACGGTTACCTCTCGGCGAACTCAGACTTTGGCCCTGAATACGGCAAACTGACGCTGCTGACCCTGCCGAAACAGACGACCATTCCCGGACCCGGACAGGTGCAGGCACAGTTCGACTCAGATGCAACGGTCAGCCAGCAGCTGAACCTGCTGCGTCAGGGAAAGACCGAGGTCATCCCCGGGAACCTGTTGACGCTGCCGGTCGGTGGGGGACTGCTGTACGTGCAGCCCGTCTACGTCCGTTCGACGGGTGAGACCTCGTACCCGCTCTTGCGGAAAATACTGGTCGCATTCGGTGACTCCATCGCGTTCGAGGATTCGCTCGACGCGGCGCTCGATTCGTTGTTCGGCGGAAACTCGGGAGTTGTCACTCCCGTCGACCCGACCGACCCGGATAACCCCTCGACTGGCGGCACGGTTTCGGCCGAGTTGGCTAGGGCTCTAGCGGACGCAAAGAAGGCGTTGACCGATCGTCAAGCCGCCTACGCGAAGAACGATCTCGTCGCCGCCGCGGCAGCTGACGTCCGACTGCAAAAGGCGTTGCAAACGGCGTACGAACTGTCGCGCTAAATCGCGGGGTGCTCACGAGAATGTTGGCGGTGAAAACGGGGCTGCTCGGGTTCTTCGTCATACTCGCGAGGGCACTCTATTCCGTTTTCAAACTGCTGCCCGTTCGGGATAAAGTCACGTTCATCAGCCGTGGACAGAACTGGACGAGTAACGATTTTGCCCTGTTGGCCGAGCGAATTCGGGCCGAGTCGCCGTCAACGCGCATTGTCATCCTCAACCACCCGGTGAACCCCAAAGTGGTTTACCCGGTGAAGGTGTGCAGCGAGATGTTCCATGTCGCCACGTCGAGAGCAGTTGTTGTCGACACCTACAACATTGTCGTGAGCGTGTTCCGCCACAAAGAGGGACTTCGTGTCGTCCAGATTTGGCATGCGCTGGGTGCGTTCAAGGCGTTTGGCTTGATGGCTCTCGACACGCCTGAGGGAAGTAGCCGACAAATTGCATCGGTCATGCGGATGCACCGGAACTACACCTACGTCACGTCGGCGAGCGAAGCGACGGCAGCGATTTTCCAACGGTGCTTCGGAGTGGCTAAAAATCAGATGCTCATTGCCGGGTCGCCCCGAGTTGATTACCTCACCGATCGCGACCGCCAGAGCGCACAGCGACATGCACTGAGATTGAAGTATGGAATCGATGACGAGCGCGACGTCGTTCTCTTCACGCCAACATTTCGCAAGGGTCGCGCGATCCCTTTGCACGAGCTCGTCGACGCTTTCGACTTCAATCGGTACGCACTGGTTGTGCGCGTGCACCCGCTGGATACGCTCACCGCGACGAACGATTCACGGATTATCGTTCCCGATGAGCGCGAGGGAATCGACCTTCTTGCCCTGGCTGACCACCTGGTCACCGACTATTCCGCGATTGCCTTTGAGGCGACGCTTCTGGATATCCCTCTGTACTTCTGGGCGTTTGACCTCGAACACTATTCCGTCGATCGAGGTTTCGCGATGGACTTTGTTGCGGAAGCGCCCGGCCCAATCGTGTCGAGTGCCCAACAGGTCGTCGAGGAGATCGCGAGGGGTGGCGACTTCGGCGCGAAGTATGCACAATTTAAGTCGACATATATTGAGACGCTGGGGTTCAATAATTCAGAGCGGATAGTCAACACGATTCTTGGGGATCAGCGTGCGAAAACTTTTTGACGATGTCGTCAAGCCGTTTGCGATTTGGTTTGCCCGACAAAACGTTGTCGTTGACACCGTGCTCAAGGCGATTCTCCGTGTCACCCATTCCATTCGTTTTGCGCTGGCGCGAGCGCGTCAACCCGAAGAACGACAAACCGTCCTCTTCTTCTCCTTTCAGGGAAAAAAGTACGCGGATTCACCTCGAGCCATTTTTGAAGAGATGGTGCGCGACCCTCGCTTCACCGGCTGGAAATTCATTTGGGCATTGAGCGGAGCCGACAGGGCGGAATTCGACACCGAGTTCGCTGCAGACGACCGTATCGCTGTGGTGTCCTACAACAGCCCTCAGTTCTTCAGTTCTCTCGCACGCGCCAAATACTGGGTTTCCAATTCCCACGTGATTGACGGCGTCACGCCCACACCGAGCACCGTTTATCTTCAGACATGGCACGGCTCGCCCCTCAAGCGATTGGGTGCCGACATCCCGGTGGCGGGTTCGAAGATGCCGCGGAAGGCGCGCAATCAGGGCGGTTGGTACCGACTCCAGGCATCGAAGTGGACTTTCCTCACGAGCCAGAGCCCTTACTTCACCGAGAAGATCTCGTCCGCCTTCCGGTTGGGCGAGCTGAACGACCCACCGAAAATTCTCGAAACGGGACTTCCGCGCAACAGCAACCTGTTCGCCGAATCCTCAGTGATTGACGCCAGGGCCACAAAACTTCGACAACAGCTGGGTTTGCCGGCCGGTAAAAAGGTCGCACTGTACGCGCCGACGTTTCGGGACAACCAGTATTCGAGTTCGGTCGGCTACACGTATGACCTTGGTCTGGACTTTGCACGACTGCGCGACCAGATTGGCGATGAATGGGTGGTGCTGTTCCGCGCTCACTATTTCGTTGCGAGCTCGGTGAACGTTGATGAGTTCGACGGCTTTGTCGTCGACGTGAGTGACCGAGGCGACATCAATGATTTGTTTATTGTCGCGGACGCACTCGTGACGGATTACTCGAGTTCGATGATCGATTTCACCCACACGGGTAAACCGATCGTCATTTACGCCTATGACCTAGATGAATATGGCAATGAACTGCGCGGTTTCTATTTTCCGATTTCTGAGTTCCCCGGACCCGTGTTCACCGAACAGGACGAACTCGCGGCGGCCATGAATGACCTCGACAATCTCGAGGCGCAGTGGGCGCCGCGCCGAAAGGCGTTCCGAGATACGTTCGCGCAGTGGGATTCGAAGGACTCCACACGCGCCGTCATCGCCGCAGTGTTTCAGGAATGATCCAGACAGCAATCTCCACCGCCCCCGGGGCGATTTCGCCAAGCCCCACACCGCGTGTAAACTAGATCCTTGTAACGCGGGGTGGAGCAGTTCGGTAGCTCGCCGGGCTCATAACCCGGAGGTCGTAGGTTCAAATCCTGCCCCCGCAACCACATGAAACGGCCTTGGATTCGTCCGAGGCCGTTTCTCTTTGCCAACGTGATGACATGGGGATAAACACCGACGCGTGACGTAGCGAATCGGCATAATCGCGACATGCGAATCTGGGCACTCGGGCTGTTGCTGGCACTAGCGGGGTGTGCCTCCGCTGAACAAGCGCCGGCTCCCGCCCCGACCGTGACGGCGGACGAGGCGATTGAGCGGGACGGTGTCGAACAACTCGCCATCGATGCCGTCGGCGATTATTTTGCCGTCTCGGCCGAGATCGCGGGGGACGGAGGTGACGACCCGGACCGAATCG
This sequence comes from Microbacteriaceae bacterium, assembly GCA_044338315.1. Classification (GTDB taxonomy): domain Bacteria; phylum Actinomycetota; class Actinomycetes; order Actinomycetales; family Microbacteriaceae; genus MWH-TA3. Next base: position 30,845 of record JBIILU010000010.1, read on the forward strand.
CGGAGGTCGTCACGTCGAATTGGTTGCCACAGGAAATCACCGGTTTTGCCGCGCTTCGCGCTTTGGGGTCGAGCCAAGCTGGAGTTCCCGAGGTGACAAAAATTGAGGTGTCGGCGATTCGCGGAATTGCCGCCGTCACCGAAGTGGTGCTGCACGCGTGCACATCGCTCGACGGCGTTACGATTCGAACCGCTGACGGCGACGAAACAGATGTGCCGCTCGGAACCTCGCTCGTCACGATTTATGTCGTGCCGGAAGACGGAATCCTCAAGGTTGACGGAGTCGAACCGTGGACGGAGGTGTCGTGGTGCGCAGAATCCTGACGGCCGTCGCTGCGGCACTGCTTATTGCGACCCCGGTCACGCCCGCCACGGCGTTGTCGTGCACCATGACGGAAATCATCGCCGGAATCTGTTCCGTTGGTGGCGGCACCGATGGCACAGACGTGAATCTGTGGGTGGACGGGTCAACCGGCGGTGGTTCGTCGGGCGGCGGCGGTCAAATCGATTGCGACGAAACGGCGGAGGGTCGTTGCGCCGGCGTGTCTCCGCCGAAAACCGTCGACAAGCCTGAGTCGGTTCACGACCTCGAATCATTTAGGCCCCGCCGGCCGAGTCAACTTTCAGAACCCGCCGGGTGGACGATTGCGGGATTACCGACCAATTTCGTTACACGCGCTCGAACCCACGTCGTTTCCGGTGAACTCGCCGGCCACTCTGCTGACGTGCGGTTCATCCCCGTCCGTTTCCGCCGCACGTTCGGTGACGGGGGCACTCAGTCGACCACTGTGCGGGGCGCTCGGTGGTCGACTGCGTGGTCGGCAACATCAACGTCGCATGTTTACGAACAACCAGGGATTGAGACGGTAAGGCTTGTCGTCACGTACGTCGCCGACTATCGCTATTCGGGCTTGGGCTGGGTCCGCTTAGGCGGAACGGTCACGCGCACGGCACCCGACCTCACCATTCGCGTGTTCGCGGCCGATACCGTTCTCGTGGCACGACCGTGTACCGTCGACGAAATCGGGTGCCGTTAATTTCAGTGGAGACGCACAGTGGACTTTAGGAAATTCCAAGGGAATGGCACGATGGTGGAGTTATGGAAAAAGAAACCAACCCCGAACCCACCGCTCCGGTTCGCCGACGCGTGCGTAAGCCCGCTGCCGAGACGGTTCCAACGCTCGATGCGTTGACCGCGGAAGCCGCAACCGAACCCACCGATCCGGCAAAACCGAAACGGGCATGGCTGGTCGGTTCAATCCCAACCAAGGCCGCCGCCGGTGTCGCGGTCATCGCCGGTGTCGCCGGTGGTATCGCCGGGGCTGGGATTGGGTTCATCGGCAACGGAGGATTTGGATTCAACGCTGTCATCCAGCCGCAGAGCGTCACAATCTCTGACACCAACAACACCAAGACCGTCACGGCGGTCGCCGCAAAAGCCTTGCAGTCGGTCGTCACGATTGAGGTTGCGGGTAATAATGCTGCTGGTGGGGGCTCGGGAGTGATCGTTTCGGCCGATGGGTACATCGTCACGAACCATCACGTTGTCACACTGGGTGGCTCTGAAACGGACACCGACTTGCGAGTGACCCTCGCCGACGGACGCCTTTACGCGGCGAAGGTGGTCGGAACTGACCCGATCATGGACATTGCGGTCATCAAGATTTCGGCAACCGGTTTGGTTCCCGCCGAATGGGGCGATTCCTCCGCACTGACCGTTGGCGACGAGTCGATCGCCATTGGGGCACCCCTCGGGCTCGAAAACACGGTTACCGATGGCGTTGTTTCGGCGCTGAACCGTTCCATCACCATCTCCAATAAGGGTGACGGCTTCAACTTTGATCTGCCTGACGGGCAGCAGTCCGCGGTTTCGCAGGACCTTTCGCTTCCGGTCATCCAAACCGACGCATCCATCAACCCCGGAAACTCGGGCGGCGCTTTGCTCAACGCGGCGGGACAGTTCATTGGCATGAACGTCGCAATCGCGTCGAGCGGTTCGTCGTCGGGGTCTATCGGTGTCGGCTTCGCTTTGCCCAGCAACGTTGTCAAGCGCGTCGCCGAGGACATCATCGCCGACGGCAAGGCCGGTCACGGACGCATTGGCGCGACGGTCAGCGCTGTTACCGGAACCACGGGAGTGGTCGGCGCTCTCGTTCGCGAGATTACTCCCGGCTCACCCGCGGCAAAGTCGGGTCTCAAGCCGAAAGACGTTGTAACGACGTTCAATGGGGTACCCATTCGCAACGAGGTAGACCTCACCGCACAGGTTCGGTCGCTTCGGCCAGGGGACACCGTTGATATGACCATTGTCCGAAACGGTGTGAACAAGACCCTGTCAGTAACGGTCGGCTCGCTCGAGTAGAGCGCTCGCGCGTAAACTGTTCGCATGGCAACGGACAACGAGACGGGCGGTTCGCTCGATGTGCTCGACCGCGAACTCGAGAAGCTGCTCGAAGACGAAAACGTCGACGAGGGCGACCACGATAAGTTTTCGCACTACGTTCCCAAAGACAAGATTGTTGAGTCGGCGGTGACGGGAAAACCCGTTCGCGCGCTGTGTGGAAAAAAGTGGTTGCCAAACTCGAACCCCGAGCGTTTCCCGATTTGCCCGGCATGTAAGGACATCTACGAAAAGCTTCGAGCGGAGTAGCTGATGAGCGCTTCGACTGCGTTGCTCACGGACCGTTACGAGCTCACGATGATCGACGCTGCCCTGAAGGGTGGCCACGCTGACAGGGCTTGTGTGTTCGAGGTTTTTGCGCGTCGACTGAGCGGTGGTCGGCGATACGGGGTCGTCGCGGGAACGGGCCGCCTGCTCGATGCGATCGAGAGTTTTCGATTCGATGAACCTGTGCTGGAGTGGCTGCGAGACGAGAAGGTCGTCAGCGCGGAAACACTCGATTTCCTCGCCGACTATCGTTTCCGCGGTTCCATCCGCGGCTATCGCGAGGGGGAACTCTTTTTCCCCGGTTCGCCCATTGTGCAGGTTGAGGGAACCTTTGCCGAGTCTGTGGTCATCGAGACCCTCGTGTTGTCGATCCTCAACTACGACTGCGCCGTTGCGACCGCCGCGTCGCGCATGGTGACCGCCGCGGACGGACACGACCTGATCGAAATGGGTTCGCGTCGGACGTCTGAGTACTCCGCGGTTGCCGCCGCCCGGGCGGCTTTCATCGCGGGGTTTGGCGCAACGAGCAATCTTGAGGCCGGTCGTCAGTGGGGGATTCCCACCAAGGGAACCGCAGCACACTCGTTCACCCTTTTGCACGACTCGGAGGAAGACGCTTTCCGTTCACAGGTCGCCGCGCTCGGGGTGGGCACCACACTGCTCGTCGACACCTACGACGTTCGGGCCGCAATCGAAACGGCAGTTCGCGTTGCGGGGAGTGAGCTCGGGGCCGTCCGTCTCGACTCCGGCGACCTACCCAATCTGGTGCGCGATGTTCGTGCACAACTCGATTCCCTGGGCGCAACCACGACGAAGATTGTCGTCACCAACGACCTCAACGAAAACACGATCGCCGCGTTGCGCGGCACGCCGGCGGATGTCTTCGGAGTTGGCACTTCCGTGGTTACGGGGGCGGGCTACCCCGCTGCTGGACTTGTTTACAAGCTCGTTGAACACCTGGATGCAGCGGGAAACTGGGTGTCCGTCGCGAAGCGCTCGCCCGAAAAGTCGAACCCTGCTGGCCGAAAAACCGCATTCCGGTCGGCCACGGCGGAGACGGTGTTTGTTGGCACCCCCGAACCCGATGCGTCGATGCGCGCACTCGACGTGTCGTTCATCACCGACGGAGTCATCGATGCGCAGTGGCGCGGACCACGCGCTGTTGCCGATGCCCGCGAGTACCACCGAACCGTCCGGGCGGAGCTCACCGAGGCCGCGCTGCGCCTGTCACCCGGGGACCCTGCCATTCCCACCGTCATTCGGTGACATCGCTAGGCTGAAACGGTGAATCGAGACGCGGCCATTGGCATCATCGACAGCGGTGTCGGTGGGCTGACCGTTGCGCGTGCGGTGATCGACCAGTTACCCAACGAATCGATCCGTTACATCGGTGACACGGCAAATGGCCCCTACGGCCCGCTGCCCATTTCGGACGTACGTGACCACGCCTTGCGGCTACTCGACGAACTCGCCGATCACGGCGTCAAGTTGCTTGTGATTGCGTGCAACACAGCGTCGGCGGCGATGTTCCGTGACGCGAAGGAACGATATTCGGACCGCCTCGGCATTCCCGTTGTCGAGGTGATACAGCCGGCGGTTCGGACCGCCGTGTTGCGAACCCGGTCGAAGCGCATTGGCGTAATTGGCACCGAAGGAACGATCAAGTCGGGTGCGTACCAGGATTCCTTCGTCGCCGACCCCGACATTCAGGTCGTTACGGCTGCGTGTCCTCGATTCGTTGAGTTCGTTGAAGCGGGGGTGACGAGCGGCGCCGAACTGTTTGAGGTCGCAAACGAATACCTTCAACCGCTCAAGGACGCGCGAATCGACACTCTCGTTCTGGGGTGCACGCACTACCCGATGCTCTCGGCCGCCATCCAGTACGTGATGGGACCGACAGTAACTCTGGTGTCGAGCGCGGATGCCACGGCCTACGAGGTCTATCAGACGCTCCTCACACACGACCTGTTGCGCACGGCTTCCACTCCGCCAACACACTCATTCGAAACAACGGGCAACGACACGGCACGATTCGAGACCCTCGCTCACCGTTTCCTTGGCCTCGAAGTCGGTCACGTCGAGTCGTTCCCAACAGGCACGCTGAATCTTTCCCCGCTCACAACTGAGGAGTAACACCATGACACGCATCGACGGCCGCACAAACGACGAACTTCGCCCCATCACCATCGACCGTGGATGGTCGGCGCACGCAGAGGGTTCGGCACTCATTTCGTTCGGCGGGACAAAGGTGTTATGCACGGCCTCGTTCACCAACGGCGTTCCGCGCTGGATGGCGGGTACCGGCAAGGGGTGGGTCACCGCAGAGTATTCGATGCTCCCTCGTGCCACGAATTCCCGCAACGACCGCGAGTCCGTCAAGGGCAAAATCGGCGGCCGAACACACGAGATTTCGCGACTGATCGGACGCAGCCTGCGCGCGGTCGTCGATATCAAGGCGCTCGGTGAGAACACCATCGTTATCGACTGTGATGTTCTCCAGGCGGACGGCGGCACACGCACCGCGGCAATCACCGGTGCGTACATCGCCCTGAACGACGCTATTGAGTGGGGTCGTGCGAAGGGATTCATCGCCAAGAACGCGAAGGCGCTGATCGATTCCGTTGCCGCCGTTTCGGTCGGAATTATCGACGGTGTCCCCATGCTTGACCTGCAGTACACCGAGGACGTTCGTGCGGAAACAGACATGAACGTTGTGGCGACCGGTCGGGGGCTGTTTGTCGAGGTTCAAGGCACCGCCGAAGGCGCGCCCTTTGACAAATCCGAACTCGACAATCTTTTGGCTCTCGCCATTGCGGGGACGGGTCGGCTCACCGAGATTCAGGCCGCGACACTTGCCGTGGACGCCTAATGAGAAAAGATCGCACCGAACCGGACGTCGACGTCGAGTTGACCGAGCCCGAAATCGAACCGACGGTGATCATCGTCGCGACACACAACGCGCACAAGATTGGCGAGATTTCACGGTCACTGCTGCCTCTTCTCGGCCTGCCGGTGAAGCTGCGACCGACGTCGGGAAAACCCCCAAAGGAAGACGG
>JBIILU010000020.1:0-11233 GCA_044338315.1 Microbacteriaceae bacterium
AGCGTCGTCACTGTCCGAGATGACGGCAATGATTTCGCGCACACCGGACTCGGCGCCGAGTCGAACGATTTCATCGAGCAGCGACCCCCCGATTCCCCGTCCCCGAGAGTCCTCGCGCAGGTACAGGGTGTTCTCCATCGTCGTCTCGTATGCGCATTTGTCTCGCCAGGTTGACAGATAGCCGTATCCGACGACGTCACCGCCCATCTCGGCAACGATGAAGGGCATCGACAGTTTCGCGACCGACTCGATCTTGTGTTCCATATCGGCGATCGTCCACGCGTCGAGGTCGAACGTCACGGTTGATGTGGTGACGTAATGGTTGTAGATGTCGACGAGCGCAGGAACATCGGCAGTCGTCGCGGGGCGGAAGGTCAGCGCGGTCACGAGAACAACTCTAAACGCGCCAATCAATCGGTTGTCCACCCTGAGCGATGAGCAAATCGTTTGCACGCGAGAACGGGCGCGATCCGAAGAAACCCTTCCGAGCAGACAACGGGGACGGATGAGCGGACGCAAGAATTGGAACAGATCCAAACAGGGGCGATGCGGATTGGGCGTCCGTGCCCCACAAGATTGCGACGAGCGGGCCTCCGCGTCGGGAGAGTGCCTCGAGGGCGCTCGCCGTGATCGCCTCCCACCCGATTCCCCGGTCGGAGCCCGCGTTGCCTGACTGCACGGACAGGACGCGGTTCAGCAACATCACACCGGATTCGGCCCAGCGAGTCAGATCACCGTGTGCCGCGGGTTCGATGCCGAGATCGTCCTGCAGTTCGCGATAGATGTTCGTCAGGCTGCGAGGAAGCGGGCGGACCTCGCGGTCAACGGAAAACGAAAGTCCGACCGCGTGACCGGGCGTTGGGTAAGGGTCTTGCCCCACAATGACGGCTCGCACCGAATCCAACGGCTGTTCGAATGAGCGCAGGATTGAATCGCGGGCGGGCAGATGGTGGATACCCGCAGCGTGGTCCTGGTCGAGACGCGCGGTAATCCGGTTGAGATCCCCGGCGCGTGTTTCGAAAACCTCGCGCCACGACTCGTGAACTCGATCCGTGCGGATCGACATGCCGACTAGTTGTAAACCTGGTCGTAAACTTGCCCGGCGATGGCGACGTTCTCTTCGAAGAACGTTTCGCCGCCGAATACGGAGATGACCGAAATCCACGAGGTGTCGTTGACGACGTTGTACATCGCGGGCACATTGGCGTCGGTATCGCCGATAATCGCATAGGTTGCGGCGCCGTTTGCGTCGGTTCCCTCGTTGAGACTTTGCTCGCTCAAGCCCGTCAGGATGCTCTCGCGGTTGCCCGCGGTGACTTCTGCGACCGAAACGACGGAATAAATCTGAATCTGATTGGGGTCTTCGTTGTCATAACCGTAGTAGCACGAGATACCGCCGGCGATTGTTTCAGGAGTCGGGTCCGGGATGAGTTCATCGCCATAAATTCCGCCGGGCCCGGCGAGCAGCACAATGTTTTCTGCCGCGTAAGAATCGACCTGGTCTTGGGGCAAAATCGCGGTGCAGTCGGCGGGAGCGCCAAAGGTTCCGTCGCCCTCAGGCGTCGTTTCCGTTGAGGACGGTGACGGCGCTGCCGGGGTTGCGGTTGGCTCGGGGCTACCGAAGAGTGAACACCCGCTGAGCAGGAGAACCCCCATCACTGATGCGCCGATTAGTGGGCGAATAAACTGCATGGGACCTCCTTTGGACAAAGTTTATCGGGCTCGGGAAGAGGAAAACGTGAGGGACACGTTACGGTTTGGTTACGACAAACCGGGCGCGCACAGCCGCAGAGTCTCGGCATTTTCTTCCCACAGTGCCGGCGGCGTTCTGTCACCCGCCGTTTCGAGCACGGACTGAGCCGACAGTGCGTCACCCGAGATGACGGCCGAGTCGACGGTGAGTAGTTCGGTGAGGTCGTCGCCGTGAAAACTGAGGCCATCAACGTTGAGGTCTTCGCGCAGCGGCAAACTGCCGATGGGGGACGCCGTCGCTCCGACCTGACCCCCGAGTCGCTTGACAATCCAGTCAACGACGCGAATATTGTCGCCGAACCCCGGCCACAGGAATCGGCCGTCGTCACCGCGGCGGAACCAGTTCACGTGGAAAATGTGGGGGGCGTGACCCCCCGCCGCAAGGCGCTCGCCGATGTTGAGCCAGTGCGCCCAGTGATCGCCCACGTGGTACCCGGTGAACGGTGCCATCGCGAACGGGTCACGGGTAAGTTCGCCCACGGTTCCTTCGCCGGCGGCAGTCCGTTCCGAGGCCATCGTCGCGCCGAGGTAAACCCCGTGCTGCCACGAGCGCGCCTCCACGACCAAGGGCATTGTTGTGCGCCGACGCCCGCCGAAGACGATTGCGTCAATGACGACACCCTCCGGATTGTTCCAGTCGGGCGACGTCGTTGGGCACTGGGCAATCGACACGGTGAATCGAGAGTTGGGGTGGGCGGCCGGGTCTGGTGATTCCGGCGTCCAATCGTTGCCGAGCCAGTCGATGAGGTGTGCGGGCTTTTCCTTCGTCATGCCCTCCCACCACACGTCGTTGTCGTCCGTGACGGCAACGTTGGTGAATACGGTGTGCCCGAACATCGTCTGCATCGCGACGGGGTTTGATTGTTCGCTGGTTCCCGGCGCAACACCGAAGAATCCGGTTTCGGGATTGATGGCCCGCAGACGACCGTCGTCGTCGACCCACATCCATACGATGTCGTCGCCGATTGTCTCGACGGTCCAGCCGGGGATGGTTGGCTGCAACATTGCAAAGTTCGTCTTGCCGCAGGCGCTGGGGAATGCCGCGGCAATGTGCTTGACGTGACCCTCGGGTGACGTCACACGGATGAGCATCATGTGCTCGGCCAGCCAACCCTCGTCGCGGGCCATCACCGAAGCGATGCGCAGGGCGAACGCCTTTTTGCCCAGCAGCGCGTTTCCACCGTAGGCCGAGCCAAACGACCAGATCTCGCGGGTATCGGTGAAGTGAGTGATGTATTTGACCGGGTTGCAGGGCCACGGCACATCCGCTTCGCCCTTTTCCAGGGGCGCGCCGACGGAGTGAACGGCCTTGACCCATTCGACACCGGATTCGATGACGTCGAGAGCCTCGCGACCTGACCGAGTCATCATGCCCATCGACATGACGACATAGGGGGAGTCGGTGATTTCGACGCCGGTACGGGTGACGGGCGAACCCTCGGGTCCCATCAGGAACGGGATGACGTACATCGTGCGCCCGCGCATCGATTCGGTGAACAGGCCACCGAGGGTCGATCGCATTTCGTCGGGGTCGGCCCAGTTATTGGTTGGCCCGGCATCACGTTGGTTTTCGGAGCAGATGAAGGTGCGCGATTCAACTCGTGCAACGTCGTTCGCGTCGCTGCGTGCAACATACGAGTCGGGGCGCAGTTCGGGGTTCAGCTGTTCGATCGTGCCAGCCTCGAGCATGACGTCGATGAGTTGTTGCCGTTCCGCGGGGGAGCCGGTAACCCAGTGGATGTGGTCGGGGCGTGCGAGCGCTGCTATCTGCGCAACCCACTCGGCGAGGTCAGTGCGCGTCGTTTGAGTTGAGGATCCGTCGCTACTCGTCATACTCCAACTATGCCGTAAAACCCGCCCGGGGAACCCGCACCCGCGCTTCGATTTACCTCTGCGACTCGGGTGCATTCTGCCGGGTTGTACCCCCTACAGGATTCGAACCTGCGACCTTCTACGCCGGAGGTAGACGCTCTATCCACTGAGCTAAAGGGGCTTGACCGCCAGCCTACCAATTGGCTCAATGATGGGTGCGACTACGATTGAGGGGTGAACCCCGAATCGCTGAGCAGTGCCATCGCCGATGTAGTCCGTCGCTTGGTTGGCGCTCGCGACGAGTCGGTAGCGTCGGAAATCGACGACTCAGTGGTTGCACTCGAACGTCCAAAAAACCGTGACCACGGTGACTGGGCAACATCGATTGCGCTCAAGCTGTCCAAGCGCATTGGGCTCAACCCGCGCGAATTCGCCGAGGAACTCACGGCGGCGCTCGCCGAAATTGACGGAATCAAGTCGATTGACATCGCGGGCCCGGGCTTCCTCAACATCACGCTGGACGCCGCAGCGGCAGGCGAAATCGCCCGCACGATCCTCAGCGCGGGTGACGAATACGGGCACAACGATTCGCTCGCTGGTCAGAACATCAACCTCGAGTTCGTCTCGGCGAACCCCACCGGTCCGCTGCACATCGGGCACACCCGGTGGGCGGCACTGGGCGACTCGATCGGTCGTGTGTTGCGCGCATCCGGCGCACACGTCGCCAACGAGTTTTACGTCAACGATGCCGGTGCCCAGATGGACGTGTTCGGCGAATCGGTCCTAGCCGGTGCGCTGGGCGAAGCGACCCCCGAAAACGGTTACCCGGGCGAATATGTGCAGGAACTCGGTCGGGTCGCGTTCGAGCGCCGACCAGACCTGGCAACGCTTCCCCGTGAGGAGGCCATCATCGTTTCCCGTGACATCGGGTACGACATTCAACTGCAGGAGATCAAGGATTCGCTGAAGCGCTTCAACGTCGAATTCGATGTCTGGTTCAGCGAGCGCACCCTGCACGCCGGTGGCGACACGTCGCTCATCGAGAATTCCATTGAGCGCCTTCGCGCGCAGGGACACGTGTTCGACGAGGACGATGCCGTGTGGGTTCGCACCACCGACTTTGGTGACGACAAGGACCGAGTTATTCGCCGAGGAAACGGCATCTTCACCTACTTCGCTGCCGACGCCGCGTATTACCTGTCCAAGGGCGACCGAGGATTCCAGCACAAGATCTATCTGCTGGGTGCTGACCACCACGGGTATGTGCACCGACTCAAGGCGCTGGCCGGCTCGGCGGGGGATGACCCCGAAAAGGACATCGAGGTGCTCATTGGGCAGCTTGTATCGATCAATGGCGCGAAGCTTTCCAAGCGCGCCGGGAACATCATCGAACTCAACGACCTGCGCGAATGGCTCGGAACGGATGCCCTCCGCTATTCCCTCGCGCGCTACCCTGCCGATTCGCCGCTGACCCTCGAACCCGACCTGTTGCAAAAGCACTCCAACGACAACCCGGTGTTCTACGTTCAATACGCGCACGCTCGCACCAACGCGGTGGCAAAAAATGCCGCGACCGCCGGTGTGGATCGTACTGTGTTTGACGCGTCGCTGCTGACACACCAGACCGAGGCCGACCTGGGAACGGCGCTCGCCGACTTCCCGAGGATCGTCACTCAGTCGGCTCAGTTGCGCGAACCACACCGCGTCGCTCGGTACCTCGAAGAACTCGCGGCGTTTTATCACCGCTGGTATGACAACTGCCGCGTCACACCGCTGGGCGACGAGGACGTGACGGACCTGCACCGCACGCGCCTCTGGCTGAATGACGCGACCGGTCAGGTTTTGCGCAACGGGCTCTTCCTTCTCGGCGTTTCCGCCCCGGAGAGGATGTAACGGTGTTCTCGCTCGACGAATCCGAACGCATTCGAGAGGCGTTCCCCGAGCTGCGCGAGCTCGTGAACGGTGTTCCACTCGTGTACCTCGACACCGCGGCGACCGCACTTCGCCCCACCGGAGCCGTCGAACGTGAATCGACCTTCGCCCTGACGCGAACTGCGGCGGTGAACCGTGGCGCCCACACCCTCGCCGCCGAGGCGACCGAGGCGTACGACGATGCCCGCGCGGCAATCGCGACATTCATCGGCGCACGGCCAAACGACCTGGTATTCACCTCCAGTGCGACTGAATCAATCAACCTCGTTGCGCTGGCAATTAGATTGGCCAGTGCTGTTGGCGGACCCCCGCGATTCGCGTTGAGCGCGGGCGACGAGATCGTCCTCACCGAGAGCGAGCACCACGCCAACCTGATCCCGTGGCAGGAGGTCGCGAAGGCGACGGGTGCCACCCTGCGCATCGCACCGGTCACCGACGGTGGTGTGCTCACCGTTGCGGCCGTCGAGTCGGTGCTGACCGACCGCACCAGGGTCGTCGCACTTCCCTCGGTGTCGAACGTTCTCGGGATCATCAATCCGTTCCGCGCCATCGCCGATGCTGCGCACCGCGTTGGCGCGCTCGTTGTTCTTGACGCATGCCAGTCTGCGCCGCACACGACCCTCGACGTCACCGAGTCGGGCGCGGACTTCATCGCGTTCTCGGCTCACAAGATGTATGGCCCGACCGGCATCGGCGCACTGTGGGGTACCACCGCTGCGCTTGCCGAAATGCCCACGGTCCTGACCGGCGGATCGATGATCACACGGGTCGACTTCGATTCAGCCGACTACCTGCCAGCCCCGGCAAAGTTTGAACCGGGCACCCCGCGTCTGACCCAAGCAATTGGCTGGGCGGAATCGATTCGCTTCCTCGACGACATCGGGATGGACCGCGTCGCCGACCACGAATCATCGCTTGGTGCCGAGCTGTATCGACTCGTCAGCGCGGTCGATGGTGTTCACATTCTCGGAACCGACGAGGGCGTCGACCGTGTTGGACTCGTCTCGTTCACGGTTGACGGAGTCCACCCACACGACGTCGGGCAGTACCTTGATTCCGTCGGCATTGCGGTTCGCGTTGGCCACCACTGCGCTCAGCCGTTGCACAAGCGACTCGGGGTCGATTCGTCCACTCGTATTTCGCTCGGCGTCCATTCGACACTCGCCGAGGTTGAATTCGCGGTGGACGCGCTCGCGAAGGTTCGCGGATTCTTTGGGGTGGCGTGATGGAACTCGAAAGCCTGTACCAACAGATCATCCTCGACCACTACAAGCGGAAGGTCGGCTACGGAATCGATCACGGAGGTTATCCCTCGCACCAGTACAACCCGACCTGTGGTGACGAGATCAACCTGCAGGTGCTCTTGTCCGCCGACGGCAGCACGATCGAGTCGATTGAGTGGGAGGGCACGGGCTGTTCCATCTCGCAGGCGTCGGCGTCGATGCTCGCTGCCGAGTCCAAGGGAATGACTCTCGCAGAATTTGAAACCTTCGCCGGCGGGTTCCGTGACGCCATGCGGTCGCGCGGAGCAATCGTCCTCGACGAAGAGGAATACGGCGACTTGGCATCCCTGTCCGGGGTCTCAAAATTTGTTGCACGCGTCAAGTGCGCGATGCTCGCGTGGGTCGCGGCCGAAGACAGTGTCACTCTGACGCGCGGTTCGCTAAACTAAATAACGGCTTCAGGGGTCAATCCGGATTCGCTCGCCTCACCTTGTGTAACGACTCTTGTGAGGTTTGACGTGAACAACCCCAGCGCCCCGCAGTGGTTCACTCCGTCACGCCGAGAAATCCAGTTGGAAAGAAGCATCCGATGATCGAATATCGCAATCTACGAATCGCCCTCCTCGGCGCTGGCAGTGTCGGCTCACAGGTGGCTGACCAGATCCTGCAACACGGTGATGAGCTCGCCGCTCGCGTCGGCGCCGGTCTGGAACTGATCGGAGTTGCCGTGCGCAACCCGAAATCCGCTCGAGAGACGTCGATTCCCGCAAACCTCATCACGACCGACGCCGAGACGCTCGTGCGAAACGCAGACATCGTCATCGAGTTGATGGGTGGAATCGAGCCGGCGCGCACGCTGATTCTGTCGGCCATCAACGCGGGCGCCGACGTCATCACCGCGAACAAGGCACTGCTCGCACATCACGGCCCCGAAATCTTTGACGCAGCGGCCCAGGTCGGTGCTCAGGTGTTCTACGAAGCCGCCGTTGCCGGAGCAATCCCGATCATCCGCCCGTTGCGCGAGTCGCTTGCCGGTGACCGTGTCAACCGCATTCTCGGAATTGTGAACGGAACGACAAACTTCATCCTCGACCGCATCGACACCTACGGTGAATCGATGGAATCCGCCCTCGCGATGGCAACCGAACTGGGATACGCCGAAGCCGACCCGACCGCTGACATCGAGGGATTCGACGCCGCCCAGAAGGCGTCTATCCTCGCGTCGCTCGCATTCCATACGCATGTCCCCGTCGAATCGGTTTACCGCGAGGGAATCACGGGCGTCACCCTGGAACAGGTTCAGGAAGCGCGTAAGTCGGGATATGTCGTCAAGTTGCTCGCAATCGCCGAGCGAATCGTCGGCCCGGACGGCACCGAGGGAGTCAGCGCGCGCGTGTACCCCGCGATGGTGCCGCTCAGCCACCCGCTCGCCGCGGTGCACGGCGCGTACAACGCCGTCTTCGTCCAAGCCGAAGCCGCCGGTTCGCTGATGTTCTACGGCGCGGGCGCCGGTGGAATCCAGACCGCATCGGCCGTCCTCGGTGACCTCGTCACCGCAGCACGTCGTCACGTCATCGGCGGTCCCGGAGTCGCCGAGTCGACTCACGCGACGTTCCCCATCCTGCCCATCGGAGCAATCCACACGAGGTACCACGTGTCGCTCGACATCAAGGACGCGCCGGGTGCACTCGCCGAGATCGCGTCGATCTTCGCGAAGCAAGGCGTGTCGGTCGAATCGGTCGAACAGAAGACCGCAACCGACGGCTCGCTCACCGCTACGCTGGTTATCGGTACCCACGAGGCGATCGAGGCCGATCTCGCCGCGACAGTCGAGGCGCTTGCCGCTTCACCCGTCGTAGAACGCGTTTCGGGTGTGCTCCGAGTGGAAGGTCTGTAATGGCGAATCGCTGGCGAAGCCTCTTTGGCGCGAAACGACCCGCGTCGCATCAGTGGCGCGGTGTGTTGCACGAGTACGCCGACCGCCTCGATGTCACCTCGAAGACACCCATCATTTCGCTGGGCGAGGGCGGAACCCCGCTCATCTATTCACCGTCGTTGTCGGCTCGCACCGGGGCAAAGGTGTACGTCAAGTTTGAGGGCATGAACCCAACCGGGTCGTTCAAGGACCGCGGAATGACGATGGCGATTTCCAAAGCCGTCGAGCACGGAGCGAAGGCCGTCATTTGCGCGTCGACCGGAAACACGTCGGCGTCCGCAGCGGCCTACGCGGCGTATGCGGGAATCACCGCAGCCGTTCTCGTTCCTGAGGGCAAGATTTCGATGGGCAAGCTCAGCCAGGCGGTTGCGCACGACGCCCAGATTCTGCAGTTGCAGGGAAACTTCGACGACTGCCTCGACATCGCTCGTGAGCTCGCCGACAACTACCCGATTCACCTTGTCAACTCGGTGAACAACGACCGAATCGAGGGGCAGAAGACCGCCGCGTTCGAGGTAGTCGACGTTCTCGGTCGCGCACCCGACTTCCACTTCATCCCCGTCGGCAACGCCGGAAACTACACGGCGTACCACCGCGGTTACCGCGAAGAGATCGCGCGCGGAGTCACCAGCGTTTTGCCGCGCATGTTCGGCTTCCAGGCGGAGGGGTCTGCCCCGCTCGTGAACGGCGCTCCCATCAACAATCCCGAAACCATCGCCACCGCAATCCGCATTGGCAAGCCGGCATCGTGGGATCTCGCGATTGCCGCCCACGCGGATTCGAACGGTTACTTTGGCGCCATTTCCGACGCCGACATCCTCGCCGCCCAGAAGGTTCTGGCCGCTGAGGTTGGCGTCTTCGTCGAGCCGGCATCGGCTATTTCCGTTGCTGGACTTCTCGAGCGTGCCGAGGCCGGGTTCGTCCCGAAGGGCGCGCTCTGCGTTCTCACCGTCACGGGCCACGGACTCAAGGACCCGCAGTGGGGGCTCAAGCGCGCCGACGGCACCGAGGTGTCGCCGCTCGTCGTTCCCGTCAACGCCGACGAGATCGCGTCTGTCCTCGGAATGTCGAAGGGTCACTAGATGGCCGCCGACGTCCCGATGGGCCGAAAGGTTCACGTCAAGGTTCCCGCCACGACCGCCAACCTTGGTCCCGGTTTTGACACGCTCGGAATGGCGCTGGCGCTCTACGACGAGCTGACGGCGACCGTTTCAAAGACCAAGGGTGTTCGCGTCACTGTTCGTGGCGTCGGCGAAGGAGAAGTTCCGACCGACGAAACCAACCTCGTCGCGCACTCGCTCATCAAGACGTTCGAGCATTTTGGTATTTCGGTTCCCGGTATTGACCTCGTTTGCGAAAACCACATCCAGCACGCGCGCGGGATGGGGTCGTCGTCCGCGGCGATCGTTGGCGGAATCATGTTGGCGAAGGGCCTGCTCGACGGCATCGTCGACATCGACTCGCAGGGTTTGCTCGACATCGCGACGGAACTCGAGGGCCACCCCGACAACGTCGCCCCCGCGCTATTTGGCGGGTTATCGATTGCCTGGACAACGCCCAATGGCCCCAAGCACAAGAAACTGATTGTTCACCGCGGAGTCTCACTGCTCGTTGCCGTTCCTCGCAACGCGACGATGAGCACCAAGATCGCGCGCGCACTTCAGCCCGAGCAGGTTCCGCACGAAGACGCCATTTTCAACGTGTCGCGCTCGGCACTGCTCATCGCCGCGCTGTTGCAAAGCCCCGAGCTGTTGCACGAAGCAACCGAAGACAAACTGCACCAGGAATATCGCGCCGAAGCGATGCCCGCCACGAACGCACTCGTGCACTCGCTGCGCGACGCTGGCTTCGCCGCCGTCGTGTCCGGCGCGGGCCCCTCGGTGCTCGTTCTCACCGACGATCCGGTCGAACGCAAACGCGCGGCCGACCTCATCGACGCGACCGGTGGCGACGAGTGGGAGTGCCTCATGCTCGCAGTTGATTTCAAGGGTGCTACTGTTGTGGTACTGCCCGATGGCACCGAAAACTAATTCGGCGTCCGAGCAGGTTTAGCATCACTCCATCGAATGTCACTTCTTGTGTCTGCCCACGATGGCGTGACAACAATGAAGGAGCAACACCATGGAAAACGAAAACAACGATGTTGTAATCGACAACGCCGGTTCGACCGAATCGGCTCCCCGCACACGCACCCCGCGCCGTGCAGTCAAGAAGTCGCCCGATGCACCCATCGAGGTAACCGAAGGCGCACCCGCCGCAAAGGCTCCGCGTGCCACCAGGGCCGCCGCCAAGCCGGAGACCGAAGCGCCTGCCGAAGCCGAGGCTCCCGCCGAGGGAACCCGTGGACGCGGCCGTGGCCGTGGACGCGGTCGTGGCACCGCAGCCGCTGCACAGACCGACGCAGACGCAACCGAGAACAACTCCACTGACGGCCCCGACGGCGACGATGGCGGAACCGATGGTTCACGTGGTCGCCAGCGCAGCCGCAAGCGCGGTCGCGGACGCGAAGACGACTTCGACACCATCAGTGACGATGACGTTCTGATCCCCGTCGCCGGAATCCTCGACATTCTCGACA
>JBIILU010000073.1:0-3031 GCA_044338315.1 Microbacteriaceae bacterium
TCTGAGTCATTCCGCGCGGGAGTTCCTCCGAGGTGAACAACCCGGTGCGCTCGGCCGCCGAACTGACAACGAATTCGACCGTCGTCGCCCAGTGGCTGTCCAAAACAACGACGGTGTCGTAGTCGAGGGTCTCGAATACGTCCTTGCGGAGTTTCTTGAGCCCCGGAACGAGACTGAGCTCTTTGCCGTTGTTGATGTCCTTGCGAACCGCCTCCGGCAGCATGATTGTGGGAACGTGAGCCAGTAGTGCGGCTCCGACAACTTCACCCATTTACTTGTCCTTCCATCCGTTTGGTGCGAACACCGTGTTTTTGATATCTGCATAAAAATCGAACGACCAAGTTCCGCCGTCGCGGCCGATACCTGATTTCTTGGAACCGCCGAACGGCGCGCGCAGATCCCGCACAAAGAAGCAGTTCACCCAGATTGTTCCCGCGACAAGGAATTTGGTGATGCGCTCCGCGTGATCGCGGTCGCCCGAAACGACAACCGCGGCGAGTCCGAATTCGGTTCCGTTCGCCATCTCGAGTGCCTCCTCGTCGCTCGTGAACGTCTGCATGTTGAGGACGGGACCGAAAATCTCGTGCGTGACGATTTCGGAGCCGGGGGTCGGGTTACGAACCAGTGTCGGTCGAAAGTAAAGGCCGCCGAGTTCCTCGTTCGGGCCGCCGCCCATGACGATGTTCTGGCCCTCCGCTTTTGCGCGCTCGACAAAACCGGCGATGCGGTCGAAGTGCACCTGATGAATCTGGGGGCCGATGTCGGTGTCGGGGTCACGCGGGTCCCCCTGCTTGATGAGCGCTGCCTTTGCCGCGAACTTCTCGGCGAACTCGTCGGCGACAGATTCGTGGACGAGGATTCGCGTTCCCGAGAGGCACACCTGCCCGGCGTTGTCGTACTGTTCGACGGCGATGGTTACAGCGAGGTCAAGGTCGGCGTCGGCGAAAACGAGGAGCGGGCTCTTGCCGCCGAGTTCGAACGACACCGGCGTCAGGTTGTCGGCGGCCGCACGAGCAATGATCTTGGCGGTGGGCACCGAACCCGTAAAGGAAATGCGGTTGACGTCGGGGTGGGCGGTTAGCGGGGCTCCCGCTTCGGCGCCGTATCCGAATACGACGTTGAATACGCCGCCAGGGATGCCAGCCTGCTTGGTGAGGTCGGCAAAGAAACTCGCGGTGAGCGGGGTCCACTCGGCCGGTTTGAGCACGACGGTGTCGCCTGCGGCAAGGGCCGGGCCGATCTTCCACGTCGCCAACATGAGTGGTGCATTCCACGGCGTGATCAGGGCTGCAACGCCGGAGGGGTCCCAGGAAATGACGTTTGTGTGACCGCGCGTGTCGAACGGTTCGTGTTTCAGTTCATTAATCGCCCACTCGGCGAAAAAGCGAATGTTCAGCGCAACGCGGGGCATGACACCGCGCAGGTGTGACCGAAGCAGAGAGCCGTTATCGAGGGTTTCGACGTTTGCCAGGACCTCGATGTTTTCTTCGACGAGTTCCGCGAGGCGCAGCAATTTCTCGCCACGCGCGGCGGGGCCCATCGCCGCCCACTCGGGGAAGGCGGCCTTCGCTGCGGCGACGGCGAGGTCGACTTCGCGCTGGCCACCGCGGGCAAAATCGCCAAGGAATGAGCCGTCGATGGGGGATGTGTTGACATAGGTTTCAGCCGATTCAACGCGTGAACCATTGATGTAGTGGCGCGTGTCAATCGCGACGCCGGCAACCTCAATTGTGCTCACGCGGCTGGCTCCTTCGTCAGTCGTTTGTTAATATCATTCGGATACTAATGAATTCAGAATACGCCATACTGTCAATTGCGCACCCACTCCACAACAAACTTTTTTCGAGGTGAATCTGATGGCTCGTCCCCGTATAGCAATTCTCGCCCGCTTCGCCGAAAACACGTCGGCGACGCGGTACGCGGCCGTCGTAACTGCGCGGCGACTGGCAGAGGTTGTTTGGGCTGCCGGCGGCGAACCACTCACGATGTTGCCCGTCGCTGGGTCTGACTGGAGTGAACGTCTCGCCGGAATTGATGGCGTCCTCATGCCGGGCGGATCCGATATCAACCCGCAGCAGTATGGCCAAGAGGTCGAAAGCGACGAGGTGTACGACGTTGATGACGTTCAGGATGGCGTCGACATTGACCTCGTTCGGTATGTCTTTGCCCACGGAATCCCGGTCCTCACAATCTGCCGGGGCACCCAAATCGCAAACGTTGCCCTCGGCGGCTCGCTCATTCAGCACATGGAAACACCGCACCGCCACGTGGTCAACCCGGTGACGGTCACCGCCCGTGCCGCGGAACTCGGCCTTACCGATGTTCCGGTAAACGCGTCCTGCTACCACCACCAGGCAATCGACCGACTGGGTACTGGTGTCACTCCAATCGCCGTCGCACACGACGGGGTCATCGAAGCGGTCGCCTACGATTCCCCGGGCTGGGCGTTCGGTGTGCAGTGGCACCCCGAAGACAACTGGGATTCCGAGCCCGAGAACCTCGCCATCGTCACGGCGTTCGTTCGCGCAGCAGCGAAGTAACTAGCGTGAACCTTCGGCACGTTCGGTGATTGCGCGGAGGGCTTCCGCCACCAGAGGTTGATCCGCTGCCGAAATAACGGATGCCACGGACTTTTCTTCACCGTTGAATTCGGGGAACAGGCCGTTCATGAGAGTGCGACCCGTGGAGGTCAAGCGAACCAGAACGAGTCGGCCATCGGTCGGACTCTTCTCGCGCTCGACAAACCCACGTCCTTCCAGAGTTGTCAGCACACCGGTCAGGGTTGCCTTGGAAAAACCGCCTTCATCGGCGATCTGGCGTGTTTCAATTGGCTCCCAAATCCAGGTGACCCAGAGCACGACGAAAGCGGTCCAGCTCAGGTCGTGTTGAGCGAGCACGGTTCGCTCAAAATGGTTGCGGACGGCGCTCGCGGCGCGGAAAAGGTTCGACGTAACCGCCATCGCTTGGAAGTCGAGGGTCATGTGCGACAGGCGCTCCGACACTTGACGTTCGGTTTCGCGCAGAGTGTGTG
>JBIILU010000003.1:0-97573 GCA_044338315.1 Microbacteriaceae bacterium
TGTGCGCCCCGCGGATGCTAACGAAACAGCGTGGGCGTGGAAGACGATCCTCGAACGTCGGAAAGGCCCGGCGGGAATCGCTCTGTCCCGACAGAACCTCCCGGTTTTTGCGCGTGGATCCGCTGCCACAGCAGACAAATTCGCCCCCGCGAGCCACGCGGCGAAGGGTGCGTACGTGCTCATCGACTCTCCGACCGACATACTCGATGTCATCCTGATTGCGACGGGTTCCGAGGTGCAACTGGCGGTCGCAGCGCGCGATGAGCTGGCCGCCAAGGGAATCGGTGCGCGGGTTGTTTCTGCTCCCTGCATCGAGTGGTTCGAGGAACAATCGGCGGAATACCGAGAGTCAGTGCTTCCGGCTGCCGTCAGCGCTCGGGTGTCGGTCGAAGCTGGACTCGCTCTCGGATGGTCGCGGTATGTCGGATCTGACGGCGCCTCCGTATCAATCGAGCACTTCGGTGCTTCCGCCGATTATCAAACACTGTTCCGTGAATTCGGAATGACCTCGGAGGCCGTCACTCGTGCTGCCGAATCCCTCCTGAATCGCTAACGAAAGGCTCCTCCACCGTGAGTACACCCACTCAGAAGCTCTCCGATGTTGGAGTCTCAATTTGGCTCGACGACCTGTCTCGTGACCGGATCCAGTCCGGTTCACTGCAGAACCTCATCGAGACCCGCAACGTTGTCGGTGTAACCACCAACCCAACGATTTTTGCGTCAGCGCTGGCTACCGGGACGACCTACGGTGACCAGATCTCCGACCTCGCTCGCTCAGGAGCATCGGTGACAGAAGCAGTGTTCGCTGCCACGAGTGATGATGTCGCCGCCGCGTGTGACATCTTCCGACCGATTTACGAGGCAACGAATGGTCAAGACGGTCGCGTGTCGATCGAAGTTGAACCGACTCTCGCTTTCGATCACGCCGGCACCGTCACTCAGGCAAAGGAGCTTTTTGCTCGCGTCGGTCGCGACAACGTAATGATCAAGATCCCGGCTACCAAGCAGGGGCTCGGCGCGATCAGCGATGTGTTGGCGGAGGGGATCTCCGTCAATGTCACCCTCATTTTCTCGATTGATCGTTATTCCGAAGTTGTCGACGCATATCTGGACGGACTCGAGAAAGCAAAAGCGAACGGTCACGACCTGTCCACGATTCATTCCGTGGCGTCGTTCTTCGTCTCGCGCGTTGACACGGAAATTGACAAAAGGCTCGTCGCCATCGGTTCGGATTCTGCGCTCGCGCTGAAGAGCCAGGCTGCGGTGGCGAACGCGCAGTTGGCCTATGAACTGTTCGAACAGAAGTTCGGGACCGACCGCGCAGTGGCACTCCGCGCGGATGGTGCGAATCTGCAGCGACCGCTGTGGGCGTCCACGGGCGTCAAGGACCCCGCACTGCCCGACACGCTGTACGTCACGGAGCTTGCTGCACCGAACACGGTCAACACCATGCCGGAAAAGACGCTCGAGTCAACGTTCGACCACGGGGTAATCCACGGTGACGCGGTCAGCGGAACGTATGACGACGCGCGCGCCGTCATCGCCGCCATTGAGGCCCAGGGCATTTCGGTCACCGAGGTGACTGATTTGCTCGAGAAAGAGGGCGTTGACAAGTTCATCGTCTCCTGGAACGAATTGCTCGACATCGTCACCGCTCTCATGGATTCCTCTCGATGACCGTAAACGTGTCCGGCGCTGCTGCTGATGCGGTTGCTCGACACGTCCCGACCCTCATCGCCACTCGATTTGCGTCGCGACTCGGCTCGGGTGACGACACGCTGTGGGGCGCTGCGGCGCAAGCGGAAGCGCGTGTTCGACTCGGCTGGGTGCACGCGTCCTCCGTTTCCCGACCGTTGGTCGCGCAAATCCTTGCATTACGCGATGAATGTACGGCCAGCGGATTGACGCGGATTGTCCTCTGCGGCATGGGTGGCTCTTCACTTGCACCTGAAGTAATCACACGCTCGGCGGGGGTAGAACTCGTGGTGCTGGATTCTACGCACCCAACTCAGGTCACACGAGTTGTCGAGACGGACATTGACAAGACTGTTGTGGTGGTCTCTTCGAAATCGGGCTCTACCACCGAAACCGATTCACAAAAGCGTGCATTCGAGGCGGCGTTCGTTGCGGCGGGAATTGACCCCGCAACTCGATTTGTTATCGTTACCGATCCCGGTTCCCCGCTGGACGTAACATCACGCGCCGCTGGATATCGCGTCATCAATGCCGACCCGAACGTCGGCGGTCGCTATTCGGCCCTGACAGCGTTCGGGTTGGTGCCGTCGGGGCTTGCCGGCGTCGACATCTCGGCACTCCTCGATGAGGCGGAAGCGGCGTTACCGGAGTTGTTGACAGATTCCGACCAAAACCCCGGGCTTTTGCTTGGAGCCGCAATGGCTGGAACGCACCCACGGCGCGACAAACTGGCAATATCTTCCGATGGCTCGGCGATTGTCGGCATCGGTGAGTGGATCGAACAACTTGTCGCCGAGTCAACGGGCAAGGAATGGACCGGCGTGCTTCCCGTCGTGCTGGAAAGCGGTTCATCCCAGCCCGGCGCAGAAGACGTGCTCGTCGTCAACATTCGAGACGTTGCCTCCCCCGCGCAGGGAGACTCCGTTACCGTGGCGGCGCCTCTCGGGGCCCAACTTCTCATCTGGGAAGTAGCGACTGCTGTCGCCGGTCAAGTGCTGGGCACAAACCCTTTCGATCAACCGGACGTCGAATCCGCGAAAATTGCGGCACGCACATTTCTCGATGGCACGCCTCAGCCCGTGCCTCCTTTCGCTCACGACGGCGATGTCGTCCTGTCGGCTACGGGGTACTCTCCCAGCGCTACAACGTTGACGACGGCCGTACACGAACTCATCCAGGAGCTTCCCGCGGACGGGTATCTGTCGATTCACGCGTACGCCGAACGCGAAGCCGGCAGTGGGCTGGAGAAATTGCGCGGGATGCTGGACTCGTTGACGGGAGGGCGGCCCGTAACATTCGGGTGGGCCCCGCGATTCCTCCACTCCACCGGGCAGTACCACAAGGGTGGGCCCGCTCAGGGTGTGTTCCTGCAGATAATCGAATTAGCGGAAGCCGACCGTGCAGTTCCCGGTCGCCCCTACACGTTCGGAACGCTCATCGCGGCACAGGCCCGAGGAGATGCGCAGGTTCTCGCCGATCACCTGCGCCCCGTTCTCACAATCACCGTTCGCGGACCAGCTGGCGTCCAACGACTACTGACGGAAATCGCTAAACTCTCGTGACTAAGACCAATCCCCTGCGTGATCCGCAAGACCGTCGCCTCGGTCGAATCGCGGGTCCCTCGGGACTCGTCATCTTCGGAGTGACAGGAGATTTGTCGCGCAAGAAGCTCATGCCGGCTGTGTACGACCTGGCAAATCGCGGATTGCTGCCGCCCGGATTCGCGCTCGTCGGGTTCGCTCGTCGCGAATGGTCAAACGCCGAGTTCATCGCGATCGTGCACGACGCCGTCAAAGAGTTCGCACGGACACCGTTTCGCGAGGACGTCTGGGCACAACTGTCGGCAGGTATTCGCTTCGTTGGGGGCGATTTCGATGACGATGATGCTTTTGACCGATTGGGCTCGACGATTGAGGAACTTGATCGCGAACGCGGGACGATGGGAAACCACGCGTTTTACCTTTCGATTCCGCCGCGGTCCTTCCCGATTGTTACCCAGCAACTCAGCCGTAGTGGGTTAGCGACAGCGAAGGACGGTCAGTGGCGACGGGTCGTTATTGAGAAGCCGTTCGGACACGATCTGCAGTCGGCTCAGGAATTGAACGCCGTCGTCGAAGGAGTATTCCCCGCGGACTCCGTGTTTCGGATTGATCACTACCTCGGCAAAGAAACTGTTCAAAACATTCTGGCGTTGCGTTTTGCGAACACGTTTTATGAACCGCTGTGGAATTCGACATACGTCGATCACGTTCAAATTTCGATGGCTGAAGACATTGGCGTCGGAGACCGAGCCGGCTACTACGACGGCATCGGAGCGGCCCGTGACGTGATTCAGAACCACCTTTTGCAGTTGCTCGCACTAACGGCGATGGAAGAGCCGGTTTCGTTTGCCGCCAATGATCTGCGAGCCGAGAAGGAGAAGGTCCTCTCGGCGGTCACGCTGCCCAAAGACCTCTCTCAGGCAACGGCTCGTGGTCAATACACCAGCGGTTGGCAGGGTGGTGTGCGGGTCAAGGGTTTCCTCGAGGAAGACGGAATGAACCCCGAGTCCATAACGGAGACGTATGCGGCGATGCGCGTCGAAATCGATACACCGCGCTGGACCGGTGTCCCGTTCTACCTTCGCGCCGGGAAAAGGCTCGGTCGCCGCGTAACGGAGATCGCGGTCGTCTTTAGACGCTCGCCACAGCACCTGTTTGAGCGGGGACAGGTTTCCAGTCTTTCGCAGAACGCTCTCGTGATTCGAGTGCAACCCGATGAGGGCGTCACCGTAAAGTTTGGGTCGAAGGTTCCCGGAGCGGGGATGCAGGTTCGTGATGTGACGATGGATTTCGGCTACGGACACGCGTTCACCGAACAGAGCCCCGAGGCCTACGAGCGGCTCATCTTTGATGTCTTGCTGGGAGACCCGCCACTCTTCCCTCGGCACGAGGAGGTTGAGCTTTCCTGGAAGATTCTTGACCCGATTGAGGACTTCTGGGCGTCTAGCGGCGCCCCTGACCCCTATGTTCCCGGTTCGTGGGGTCCGCTCTCTGCCGACGAGCTATTGCGGCGCGACGGCCGTGAATGGAGACGACCATGATCATCTCTCTTCCGAATACGAACGTTGCGGCAATCCTCAAAACCCTCCAACGCGCGCGCGAAGAGGGCGGCGCGGTCGCACTCGGTCGAGTCATGACACTCGTCATTACGACGACGAAGGGGCGAGCTGAGAAGGTCATCGGCGCCGCAAACGACGCGTCGCGCGAACACCCGATGCGAATCATTGTTATATCCGAGGTACCCGATGGGTTCGCGGACTCGCCGCTCGACGCCGAGATTCGGCTGGGCGGTGATGCTGGAGCATCCGAAGTCATCATCCTCAACGCAGCTGACGAACTCGTCGCGGACCCACAGGGCCTGATCAACGGCCTGTTGTTACCGGATGCACCGATGGTGGCTTGGTGGCCCGATGCAGCTCCGCCGCACATGTCCGAAACATCTCTGGGGAAAGTCGCGGTCCACCGAATAGCTGACACCATTTACGCGACAAATCCGCTCGAACTCCTGCAAACGCTCGCCGATTATTACGCACCCGGTGACGTTGATCTGGGCTGGACCAGACTCACCCAGTGGCGCGAGCTGTTCGCAGCAACCTTCGACGGCATGAAGGACGTGACGGTGACAGGCGCGGTTGTTCGCGGTGCACGCAACAACTCTGCTCCCATACTGCTCGCGTCGTGGTTCCGCAGCGAACTCGGAGTCCCGGTCACAATCGAGTTGGGCGAGAAGGACCCGCGCGGGAATATTCTCTTTGCCGAGATCTCAACGACCGACGGACCGATTTCGATCGAGCGAACCGAGCCAAGTTTTGCGGAATTGAAGCAGCCCGGCCAGCCAACTCACGTCATTGCGCTGCCCTTTCGGGGCTTGGGCGATTGCTTGGCCGAAGAACTGCGA
Organism: Microbacteriaceae bacterium; assembly: GCA_044338315.1. GTDB lineage: Bacteria > Actinomycetota > Actinomycetes > Actinomycetales > Microbacteriaceae > MWH-TA3. The sequence continues at coordinate 5,635 of JBIILU010000003.1, forward strand.
CGCCTTGACCCTGACGTCGTGTTCGGTCGCGTTCTGACCGAGGGACTCCCCCGAGTCGTTGCGGAATTGGCGGAACTCTAATGGACCGGGTCGTGATCCTCCCCGAACGTTCTGATGTCGAGCGCGCCGTGGCTCACGACGCGATGGTGGTTCTGGCCGACGCCATTCGCAGTCGAGGTCGTGCCGATTTCGTGGTGACCGGCGGGACTGTCGGTATTGGGAGCCTTGCCGCAATCGCCGAAACCTCCGAATCCGCCGAGCTCGATTGGAGCCGAATTCACGTGTGGTGGGGAGACGAACGTTTCGTTCCGGCCGGACATCCCGACAGGAACGAGGGACAGGCCACAGTCGCGCTGCTGAGTCACGTTCCCGTCCGCGAGTCGAACATTCACCGTTTCCCCTCCGCCGACGGCGAAGAGTTGGAGACTGCGCGGGGACGATTCGACGTGGAGTTGCGCGCCGAGTTCCCCGAAGGACCCCGATTTGACCTCGTGCTCAACGGAATTGGCCCGGACGGGCACATCGCGAGCCTCTTCCCCGGCCGCGATCACGGCACGGCGGCAGACCTGACCGTCGCTGTTGCCGATTCCCCCAAGCCACCGTCGAACCGACTGTCGCTGACCTTTGCGGCGCTCAATAGCGGGTCAAAGGTGTGGGTCATCGCTTCGGGAGCGGACAAGGCGACCGCTATTTCGCGGCTCATGGCCGGTGCCACGGTAGACGAAATACCCGTTGCTGGGCTCCGGGGCACCGTCGAAACGGCGCTCTATCTCGACGACGCAGCCGCGTCTTTGTTGCCCCGTTAGTAGGGGCGACCGGTGGTGCGGAGGCGAACGATTGCGTCAGCGAGGATTTCCTGCGCTTCGTCCTCCGTGCGGCGTTCCTTCACATAAGCAAGGTGCGTCTTGTAAGGCTCCGTCTTGACAATCCGCGGCGGGTTGTTTTTGTCTCGACCGGCGGGGAGACCCGTCGTCGGCGAATCAATGGTTTCGGGAATCTGATCGGCCGGCACGTCCGCGGCATAGTGGCGAACGGTCTCGTTGCCCTCGATATCCCAGTAGGACACCGCGGTGCGTTCAGCGTGATTGCCGTGGTCCTGTTCACCCATCGGGCCCGAACCAACACGGGTCCCGCGAATTGCGCTACCGCCGGCCACGTCTAGACCAGTCCGAATCGCGTGAAGAGACCGATCGTGACAACGGAGAGAACCCAAATGACGGCGATGATGATCGTCAGACGATTGAGGTTGCGCTCTGCGACGCCGCTGGAACCGAGGTTCGAGGTAACACCGCCGCCGAACATGTCCGAGAGGCCGCCGCCGCGACCGCGGTGCAGAAGGATTGTCATCGTCAGCAGGATGCTCGTAATAGCGAGCACGACCTGCACGATGATGTAGAGAATGTCCATGATGTCCTAACGTTATTTCTTAGTTTACGCGATGACGTGCTTGGGAAACTGAACAATCTTGGAAAATTCGTCAACATCAATACTTGCTCCCCCGACAAGAGCGCCGTCCACATCGGGCTCCCTCATAAACGAAGCGATGTTTGTTGACTTTACCGAGCCACCGTAGAGGACTCGAGTTGCCGCGGCTACGTCGTCGCCGAGGGACTCTGCGATGACCGCGCGAAGCGCTGCGCACACCTCTTGCGCTTGAACGGGTGTTGCGGCCTGGCCAGAGCCGATTGCCCAAACCGGTTCATAGGCGACCGCGATTTCCGAGCCCTTAGGCAATTCAGTGAGAACCGCGCGCAGCTGGGAGACGGGCACAGCGCTGGCACCGAATTTTTCCAGATCCTCGCTCGTCTCCCCGACACAGATGATCGGAATGAGCCCGTGCTTGAGTGCGGCGAGAGTTTTCGCCGTGACAACGGAGTCGTCTTCGTGATGATTTTGCCGACGTTCCGAATGGCCGACGATGACGAAACGGCAGCCGAGTTTCGCGAGAAACTCCCCCGAAATGTCTCCGGTGTGAGCACCGGAGTCAAACGGTGAAAGATCCTGACCACCGAATGCAAACTCCAAGCGATCGCTTTCGATAACGGTCTGAACCGAACGTATGTCCGTGAAGGGAGGGAACACGGCTACTTCGACGGTTGCCGCGGAATGCTTGGCGTCCTTGAGCGTCCACGCGAGTTTCTGCACAAACGCAATTGACCTCAAGTGGTCGAAGTTCATTTTCCAGTTTCCCGCGATGAGCGGTCGACGTTCTACCATCCGAGTACCTCCAGTCCGGGCAGGGGTTTGCCCTCGAGGAACTCAAGGCTTGCACCCCCACCAGTCGAAATATGTCCGAAACTGCTGTCTGAAAATCCAAGTGCGCGGACCGCCGCTGCGGAATCCCCTCCTCCGACAACGCCGAGCCCATCGACTTTTGTCAGCGCTTCGGCAATTGTTCGCGTGCCCGCGGCGAAGGGCTCCATCTCGAAAACTCCCATTGGGCCATTCCAGAAAACGGTTTTCGACGATTCAATGAGCGATGCGAAGTGCGCGGCGGTCACCGGACCGATGTCCAGCCCCATCCCGGCGGAACCGTATGGCGACTCTTCGATCGCGTCGGCGGCGACGGTGACGTGCTCGGCGTCGGCGGCAAATCGATTCGCGACGACAACATCGGTCGGCAGCACTATGTCGACACCACGCTTCTCCGCCTCGGCCAGGTATCCCACGACCGTGTCAATCTTGTCGACTTCACACAGTGAAGCGCCAACGGATTTGCCCTGGGCCGCAAGAAAGGTGAAGAGCATGCCGCCACCAATCAGAAGGCGGTCTACACGAGGCAACAAGTGTTCGATGACGCCGAGCTTGTCAGACACCTTTGAACCACCCAGAACGACGGTGTACGGGCGCTGGGTGTCCGTCGTGAGACGACGGAGAACATCAGTCTCGGCTGCGACCAGAAGACCTGCTGCACTGGGAACAGCGCTTGCCGCTTCGTAAACGCTCGCTTGCTTGCGGTGGACGACCCCGAAGCCGTCGGATACAAGCGCGTCGACTCCCTGTACCAGCAGTGCGGCGAACTCGGCGCGCTCGGAATCAACTGTTGATGTCTCTCGCGGATCGAATCGAAGATTCTCCAGGACCAAAACGTGACCCGCGGCAAGCTGTGCTCGTTGTGCGGTGGCATCCGGTCCAACCGTGTCTGTCGCAAACGAAACCGGGGCACCGATGAGTTCAGCGAGTCTGGACGCGACGGCGACCAGAGAGTAACGCTCGTCGGGGACTCCTTCTGGTCGGCCGAGGTGGGATATAGCGATGACCGCCGCACCGCCGTCAATCAGATATTGAATGGTCGGTACTGATGATCGAATCCGACCGTCGTCGGTTATGACGCCGTCGGCTATCGGAACGTTGAAGTCGCAGCGAACGAGAATCGTCTTACCGCTGAGGTCACCCAGAGAGTCGATTGTCCGCAGGGGCATTTAGAGGCGTTCGGCTACATATTCGGTGAGGTCAACGAGACGGTTCGAGTATCCCCACTCGTTGTCGTACCAGGAGGCGAGTTTCACGGTTGTTCCGCCAATGACCTTGACGAGCCCGGCGTCGAAAATCGACGAGTGAGGATCGGTGACGATGTCACTGGAAACAATCGGATCCTCGGTGTAGAGCAGGATGCCCTTGAGGTAACCGTCGGAAGCCTTTTTATAGGCGGCCTTAATCTCGTCTTCGGTCACGACCTTCTTGGAAACGATGGTGAGATCGGTGATCGACCCGGTCGGGACGGGCACGCGCAACGCGAATCCGTCAAGCTTTCCGTTAAGTTCCGGAAGGACGAGACCGATTGCTTTTGCTGCGCCGGTGGACGAGGGAACGATGTTGATGGCTGCAGCACGCGCCCGACGAAGATCGCTGTGCGGGCCGTCCTGCAGATTTTGGTCCGCGGTGTAAGCATGCACGGTAGTCATCAAACCGTTCTCGATGCCGAATTCGTCGTTGAAGACCTTCGCAAGCGGAGCGAGGCAGTTCGTGGTACAGGACGCATTAGAGATGATGTGGTGTGAAGCCGAGTCGTATTCGGTGTGGTTGACCCCCATCACGTACGTCCCGTGCGCTCCGGTCGCCGGCGCCGAGATGAGAACCTTTTTCGCACCAGCATCGATGTGCTTCTGCGCGTCCGCAACGTCCGTGAAGCGACCGGTTGACTCAATAACGATGTGGACGCCAAGCTCAGCCCACGGGAGCGCTCCAGGATCGCGTTCGGCGAGGACTCTGATCTTTTTCCCGTTGACGATGACGTTGTTGTCGTCGTAGGTGACGTCGGCATTCAAACGGCCCGTGATCGAATCGTATTTGAGCAGCGTCGCCAGCGACTTCGTGTCGGAGAGGTCGTTCACCGCGACGATGTCGAGCGTCGATCCCTGCGCCATGGCTGCGCGGAGGTAGTTACGACCGATTCTGCCGAAGCCGTTGATGCCAATTTTTACACTCACAAGTGTTCCTGTCTAAAGGATGGGAAAAAAGAAATAGCGTGCCTGCAACAGGCAACGCTACCTACTACGAGAGTAGCAAAATTCCAGCGGAATGTGAGCGCGCAGCCAGGAAACGCTGGGCGACGTTGTCCCAGTTGACGATGTTCCAAAATGCCGTGACGTAGTCGGCTTTGACATTCTGGTAATCGAGGTAAAAGGCGTGCTCCCACATGTCAAGCTGCAACAGCGGGATTGTTCCCTGGGCGGTGTTTGCCTGCTGGTCGAAGAGCTGCTGGATAATCAGTCGAGCTCCGACGGGGTCCCAGGACAAAATGCCCCAACCACTGCCTTGAATTCCGAGACTCGCCGCGTTGAAGTGCGCCTTGAACGCGTCGAACGAACCGAAGAACTCATCGATCGCGGCAGCCAGTTCGCCGGAGGGGCGGTCAGCGCCAGCGGGCGCAAGGTTCGTCCAGAAAATCGAGTGGTTGATATGGCCACCGAGGTGAAATGCGAGATCCTTTTCGAGCTTGTTGATTGTTCCGAAGGAATTGGACGCACGAGCTTCCTCCATTTGTTCGAGCGCGGCGTTTGCTCCGGCAACGTAGGCAGCGTGGTGCTTCGAGTGGTGCAGCTCCATGATGCGCGCCGAGATGTGCGGCTCCAGTGCTGCGTAGTCGTAGGTGAGTTCGGGCAGTGTGTAAACGGCCATGTCGTGCTCCTTCGGTTGTGTGTGTTTTAGTCGGAGATGTCCGGAATGCCGTCCGAGGTGTTCGGAATCCCGAGGTCTGAAGCCTTCTTGTCCGCCATGGCGAGAAGTCTACGTATGCGGCCGGCGACGGCGTCCTTGGTCATGATGGGGTTGGCGTAGTGACCCAGTTCATCGAGACTGGCTTCGCGATGATCGAGTCGCAGGTTTCCCGCGTAGGCCAGGTGATCGGGGATGCCCTCCCCCAAAATCGCAAATGCTCGCTCAACACGGGCGCAGGCAGCAACAGCGGCCGCTGCGGAACGACGAAGGTTCGCATCATCAAAATTGACCAGTCGATTGGCGTTGGCGCGCACCTCGCGCGTGGCGCGAGCCTCGATCCACTCGGCGAGGGTGTTGGGCGCACCGATTACCCCGAGAAAAGCGGATATCGCATCGGCGTCTCGAATGACCACTCTGAATCCGCCCCGCACGTCGCGAGTTTTTGCCGAGATATCAAGCCGACCGCAAGCACCCACGAGCGCCATCGCCGCTTCATTCGTTGGCGCAACGATTTCAATCGTTTGGCTGCGCCCCGGATCAGAAAGAATTCCTCGTGCAAGGAACGCACCGCGCAAGACGCCAGCGATATCGCCGACGGGAGCCGTCGTCAGCTTGTTTGGCAGTCCCCTCACAGACCGGCGACGAGCATCGATGAGTCCAACGTTGCGCGCTAGTTGTTCCGCGCCATCCGCGACACGAACCAGATAGGTTTCGATCTTCTTGTTTGCATTGGCCGGGGACGTTTTAGCGCCGGATTGAAAACCAAACCCTGCGTGAATGGATTTGCGCAGGCGTTGCGCGCTGCCCAAATGGTCTAGTTCAACATCTATCGCCAACTTCCCCGAGACGAGGTGCATGACACCGGCAAAGCGCAGAATCGTCGCAATTTCTGCAACTCGAGTGTGCGAAGAGGGGTCGTCGACAGCGACGAGCTCATCCTTCACCCGGGTTGTCAGCGACATAAATCAGTCCCGTCCAATATCTCGATGTTTGAGGGTGACGGAGACACCGGGAATGGTGCCGATTCTCCGCGCAAGCTCCTCGGAAATGGCCACACTGCGGTGCTTGCCACCCGTACATCCTATTGCGATGGTGGCATAGCGCTTGTGCTCGCGAATATAGCCCTTCAGCGTGGGCTCGATCATGTGTACAAAACCGGACAAATATTGTTCGACATCGGGGTGGCCGAGTACGAACGCCTGAACATCTGGGTTGAGTCCTGTTTCGTGCCGCAAATTCTCGCTCCAGAACGGGTTGGGCAGGAATCTCACATCCGCCATGAGGTCCGCGTCGACGGGGATCCCGTTCTTGAAACCGAAGGATTCGACCACCACGTTGATGATGGGTTGTGTCTCGGACCGAAAACTCTCGTGAACCAGTGTCGCGGTCTGATTCGGATTGAGACCCGTCGTGTTGAGGACCACGTCGGCAAGTTCGCGCAGCCGTTCTAACCGAGCGCGTTCAATTTGGATGCCGTCCAGTATCGTGCCAGTGCCCTGCAGTGGGTGAGGGCGGCGGACGGCTTCGTAGCGCTTCACGAGATCGGCATCGGTTGCGTCGAGGAAGAGAACCCGCAAATCTAGTTCTTTGCGAATCTCGTCAATCATGGGGGCGAGTTCCTCCACCGAGGTTCCCCCGCGCACGTCCACGACCACCGCCAGTCGTGACATGGTCGATTCGGGGTACGTCGCGATGTCCACGAGGGACGGCAGTAGTTGCGCCGGGAGGTTGTCGATGACCCGCCAGCCGCCGTCCTCCAGCGCGTGGGCAGCGGTCGAACGCCCCGCGCCAGAAAGACCGGTGACGATGATGAGATGGGCGTTGGAAGGCTCCTGCATTGCGCTTTCAGCCTAGTCCCGCTCGGGCTCGCTCGAAAGCGACAAAAAGATACGTTCCGCCGTGCTTCGACCAATTCCAGGGACTCGTTGGAGCTCGGCCAGAGTCGCGGTGCGGACGGCCGTGGGGCTTCCGAAATGCTTGATGAGCGCAGTAACTCGTGAAGCACCGATTCCGTCAATCTCCGCCAGCTCCGAGGAAAGTGACTTGGTCCGTTTCGAGCGTTGATAGCGAATGGCAAAGCGGTGGGCTTCATCACGGGCACGCTGGACGAGATAGAGCGCCTCGGAGTTGCGGGGAAGGATGACGGGGAAACTCTCACCCGGTAGCCACATCTCCTCCAAGCGCTTCGCAAGACCAACCACGCTGACACCTTCTAATCCGACATCGGCAATTGCGCGTGCGGCCGCGTTTACTTGCGGTTGACCGCCGTCGACCAGCAACAGGCTGGTCGGATAGCGCATTGAACCGTTTTCGTCGATGAGGCGCATTGCTCGGCGCGATACGACCTGATACATCGCCTCGGTGTCGTCGCGCGCACTCGCGACACCGAAGTGACGGTAATCGGCGTTGACGGGCAGTCCGTCTTCGAACACGACGAGCGATCCCACGATGTCTGTACCACCGAGGTGTGAAATGTCGATGCACTCCAATCGAAGGGGTGCTTCGGTCAACCCGAGGGCGTCGCGGAGGTCTTCGAGGGCCCGCGAGCGTGCGACAAAGTCGGTCGACCGGTGCAATTCATGTTCCGCTAGAGCGAGAGCGGCGTTCTTGGTAACGCTTTCCAGTAAAACGACCCGATCGCCTCTGCGCGGTACGTGGATGCCCACCCTACCTTTGAGCCCGTTCGAGCTGCGCGCGCGCGTCAGCAGAGCGTTCAACGCGTCGAGAGAGGACGGGAAGAACGGCACGTCAATGAGGGTGGGTGGGGCGTCGTGTTCGTAAACGTTTTCGATGGCAAGTTCCAGGATGTCCGCTTCGTCCATCTCGAGTTCCGTATCGACGGTCCATGAGCGCGTGCCGCGCACTCGACCCCCTCGGACGTGAAAGATTGCGATGGCCGCTGACAGTTCGCTCGATGCGAATCCGATGAGGTCAACATCCAATTCGTCGCGCAATACGACCGCGCTTCGTTCGGCGACCGAAGTCAAAGCATGTCGCTGGTCACGAAAGCGCGCAGCCGACTCGAAGTCCTGACGCTCGGACGCGGCGTCCATTCGTGCGGTCACGTCATCAATAACTGTCGCATCCTGGGTTGTCATGAAGGAAACGAGATTCTGAGCGAGCTCACGGTGCTCTTCGGTGGTCACACGGTTGACGCACGGAGCGGCGCATTTGCCGATGTCCCCCAGTAAGCAGGGCCTGTCCTTCCGACGCGCTTGCTCGAACTGTGTCTTTTCACAAGAGCGGACGGGATAAACACCAAGCAGCAGATCGAGGGTCTCGCGCACCGCCCAGGCCTTTGTGAAAGGGCCGAAGTAGACGGTGCCGTCCTTTTTCCGTTGGCGCGCGAGGAAAGCGCGGGGATACTCCTCACCGAGCGACACGGCGAGGTACGGATATCCCTTGTCGTCACGAAACTGAATGTTGAACGGTGGTCGAAACTCCTTGATCCACGTGAATTCGAGGTGCAACGCTTCCAACTCGGTGCCGACAACAGTCCAGTCGACGCGGACCGCCGTCGCGACCATCCGGCGGGTGCGTTCCATCAGGCCCGACTGGGATTGAAAATACGTGGACAAGCGATTGCGCAAGTGTTTGGCTTTTCCAACGTAGAGAATGCGATCGTTGGCGTCGAAGAACCTGTACACGCCGGGGTCCGTCGGAATCGACCGCGGAGCCGGGTGCCACTCGTTCATTTTGCGAGAATTTTCGCGAGGAAGTGCCCGGTGTAACTTGTCGTGACTTTCGCGACGTCCTCCGGCGTCCCGGTCGCGATGACTCGTCCGCCACCGTCGCCACCCTCGGGCCCCATATCGATGAGATGGTCTGCCGAGCGGATGACATCGAGGTTGTGTTCGATGACGATCACGGTGTTTCCCTTGTCGACGAGGGTGTGGAGAACCGTGAGAAGCCTCCGAACGTCCTCGAAGTGAAGTCCCGTGGTTGGTTCGTCGAGCACGTACACCGTGCGTCCGGTCGAACGGCGCTGGAGTTCCGTTGAAAGCTTGACTCTCTGAGCTTCACCACCGGAGAGTGTTGTCGCGGCCTGGCCCAGACGGACATATCCGAGGCCGACGTCCAGCAGCGTTTTCATGAATCGGTGAATGGAGGAAATCGCCTCGAAGAACTTTTCGGCGTCTTCAATGGGCATCTCGAGCACATCGGAGATTGTCTTGCCCTTGTATCGGACGGTCAACGTGTCGCGGTTGTACCTCTTGCCGTGGCACTCCTCACACTGAACGTAGACGTCCGGCAGGAAGTTCATCTCGATCTTGATCGTTCCGTCACCGGAACAGTGTTCACAGCGACCCCCCTTGACGTTGAAGGAGAAGCGACCGGGTCCGTAGCCCCGTTCTTTGGCCTCGGGCGTTTCGGCGAACAGGGCGCGAATCTTGTCGAAAACGCCCGTGTAGGTGGCCGGGTTGGATCGGGGTGTTCGACCGATTGGAGCCTGGTCAACGTGAATCACCTTGTCCAAGTGGTCAAGTCCTGAAACTGATTTGTGCCGACCCGGGGTCTGCTTTGCACCGTTGAGTCGGTTGGCCATCACCTTGTAGAGAACGTCATTGACGAGCGTGCTTTTTCCCGAACCGGAGACGCCCGTGACCACAACGAAAACTCCGAGCGGGAAGATTGCTTCGACTTCGTGCAGGTTGTTTGCGACAGCGCCGTGAACGGTGACTACTCGCGCCGGATCCCACTCTCGTCGTTCCGTCCTGTCCGAAACCTTCTCGCGACCGGCGACGAACGCTCCGGTGTGTGAGCGCTTTTCCGTCAGAAGAGACTTGAGAGACCCAGAGTGGACGATTTCGCCTCCGTGCTCACCCGCCCCTGGCCCGATATCGACGATCCAATCGGCGGCGTTGATGGTGTCCTCGTCGTGCTCGACAACAACGAGCGTGTTTCCGATGTCACGGAGTCGCTCGAGCGTCTCGATCAGTCGCTGGTTATCGCGTTGGTGCAGACCGATGGACGGTTCATCCAACACGTACAGCACCCCGGTGAGCCCGGCCCCGATTTGCGTCGCAAGTCGAATTCGCTGAGCCTCCCCGCCCGAGAGTGTTCCGGCTGCGCGCGACATGGTCAGATACCCCAGACCGACGTGCAGCAGGAATTCGAGTCGAGCGACGATCTCACGCAACACCGCAGCGGCCACCTGAGCGTCGCGGTCGGACAGTGTGAGGCTTGTCATAAAGGCGTGAGCCTTGTCGAGGGACTGCTCGGTGGCCTCGGAAATCGACTTCCCATCAATCGTGACGGCGAGTACAGCCGGTGCGAGGCGCTGACCGCCGCACGATTCGCACGCGACGATGCGGTGGAATGAAGCGTAGCGCTCCTTTTGGAGGTCGCTATCGGTCTCGCTGAACTTGCGCTCGACGTATCCCAGTACTCCCTCAAACCCGCGGGACATCGAAACCTTTCGACCGTAACGGTTGCGCCACCGGATGACGATCTCATGATTGTTCCCGTAGAGGACGGCATTTTGCGCTTCCTCGGACAGGTCTTTCCACGGCGTATCGAGCGAAAAATCAAGCTCAGACGCAAGACCCTCTGCGAGTCTTTCGAAGTAGGGGTAAATCGTCTCCTTACCGCCCGGCTTCCATGGCAGGACTACACCCCCGCGGATCGACAGTTCAGGGTCGTCAAGAATCAGGTCGATGTCCGCCATCGACTGAGTACCGAGGCCGTGACAGGATACACACGCGCCAAAGGGCGCATTGAAGGAAAATGTGCGAGGTTCGATCTCGGTGAGGGTCAGAGCGTGTTGGTTGGGGCACGAAAGATTTTCGGAATAGGTTCGCGAGTCATCCGAATCGACGAAGTCGACGACAAGTGTTCCGCTTCCCAACTTGAGCGACGTTTCAACCGAGTCTGACAAACGTGCAAGGTCTCCGCCGGCCACAAGCCTGTCCACGACAACAGAGATGTCGTGCTTGTTCTGCTTCTTGAGAATCGGCGGTTCGGTCAACTGGATGACGTCACCGTCAACCACTGCGCGCGCAAACCCCTGACCCAGAAGGTCAGCGAACACGTCAACGAATTCTCCCTTTCGACCGGCGACGATCGGCGCGAGGAGCTGGAACCTCGTGTCCTTGGGTAATTCGGCAAGCTGATCGGTGATGTGCTGCGCGGACTGACGTTGGATCGTCTCGCCGCACTCCGGGCAGTGTGGTACTCCGATTCGCGCCCAGAGCAGTCGCATATAGTCGTAGATTTCGGTAATCGTTCCCACGGTTGAACGGGGGTTTCGGTTTGTCGACTTCTGGTCGATGGAAACAGCAGGTGAAAGTCCGTCAATGAAATCAACGTCGGGACGGTCCACCTGCCCTAGGAATTGGCGCGCGTACGACGACAGCGACTCGATGTAACGACGCTGGCCCTCGGCGAAGAGAGTGTCAAAGGCGAGTGACGACTTGCCTGAACCGCTGAGCCCTGTGAAAACCACGAGCGAATCGCGGGGAATATCGAGGTTGACGTTCTTCAGGTTATGAACGCGGGCGCCCTTGATACTGATGATGTTTTTAGCGGAAACGGGGGTGATGGGCACTAGTCAATCCTACGGTCAGCCCAGTTCGCGGGCTTGCCGCAGGGACTTCTTCATGTCATGGATCTCGTCACGCAAGCGTGCCGCCAGTTCGAACCTCAACTCGGTCGCTGCGGCCACCATTTGAGCGGTCAATTGTTCGATGGTCAACTCGAGATCGTCACTGCGGAAACCCAGCATTTCCGTATCAGCCATCTCGCGAGCGAGCGTCTCGGTGATGTCCGCTATCCGCTTACGCAGGGGTGTCGGGTCGATTCCGTGTTCCAGGTTGTAAGCAACCTGTTTTTCTCGACGTCGATCGGTTTCGTCCATCGCCTGTTTCATGGCGGCCGTGATGGAATCCGCGTAGAGGTGTACTTCGCCGGAGACGTTGCGAGCAGCGCGACCTATGGTTTGAATCAGCGATGTCGCGCTGCGAAGGAACCCCTGCTTGTCAGCATCGAACACGGCGACAAGCGATACCTCCGGGAGGTCGAGCCCCTCGCGCAAGAGGTTGATTCCGACCAAAACGTCGAACCGACCCGCACGAAGTTCGGACAACAGCTCCACTCGTCGCAGCGTGTCGACGTCCGAGTGGAGATATTCGACCTTCACTCCCATGCCGCGCAGATAGTCGGTGAGGTCCTCCGACATCTTTTTCGTCAGCGTTGTGATGAGCACGCGCTCGTCCCTCGCGACGCGTATTCGGATACTTTCCAGGACGTCATCGACCTGGCCCTTCGTCGGTTTGACGACGATCTGAGGGTCTACGAGTCCAGTCGGTCGAATGATCTGCTCGACAATTCCGTCCGCAACACCCATCTCGTATTTCCCGGGGGTTGCCGAGAGATAGACCTTTTGTCCGACGCGGTCGAGAAACTCTTGGAACTTGAGCGGGCGGTTGTCGAGCGCGCTCGGCAGACGAAAACCGTGCTCGACGAGAGTGCGCTTGCGACTCGCATCACCCTCGTACATCGCTCCAACCTGCGGAATGGTGACGTGGGATTCGTCAATAATGACCACGAAGTCGTCCGGGAAATAATCAAGCAGGGTGTTGGGCGGCTGGCCGGGCTGGCGTCCGTCCATGTGCATCGAATAGTTCTCGATACCGGAGCAAAAGCCGATCTGCTCCATCATCTCGAGATCGTAGGTCGTGCGCATGCGGAGCCTTTGCGCTTCGAGTAGTTTGTTCTGCCCCTCGAGTTCCTCCAGTCGCGTCGCCAGTTCAGCCTTAATGTCCGCCATGGCCCGGACCATCGTTTCTCTACTCGCCGCGTAGTGGGTTGCGGGAAAAATCGCGATGGAATCCATTTGCTGGATGACTTCAGCGGTCAACGGATGGAGTTGATACAGGGCTTCGATCTCGTCACCGAACATCTCAATTCGAATGGCGAGCTCTTCGTACTGGGGAATGATTTCAATCGTGTCGCCGCGGACCCTGAATTTACCTCGGCTGAAGTCGACGTCGTTTCGTTCGTATTGCATTCCCACAAATTTTTTGACGATCTCGGTACGCGAAATCTTTTGACCCACCTGAACGGCGAGCATTGCTTCCAGGTATTCGGACGACGACCCCAAACCATAGATGCACGACACCGTCGACACCACGATGACGTCACGCCGTGACAGCAGAGAATTCGTGGTGGAGTGCCTCAGGCGCTCGACCTCTTCGTTGATGCTGGTGTCCTTTTCAATGAACGTGTCCGTCTGGGGAACATACGCCTCGGGTTGGTAATAGTCGTAATACGAGACGAAGTATTCGACGGCGTTCTCCGGCATGAGTTCACGGAACTCGGTCGCCAGCTGTGCCGCGAGCGTTTTGTTGTGCGCAAGTACGAGAGCGGGCCTCTGAATCTGTTCAATCAGCCACGCGGTCGTGGCGGATTTCCCGGTTCCCGTGGCGCCGAGCAGAACGATATTCGTCTCGCCCGCGTTGATTCGCGCAGCGAGTTCCTTGATTGCGTGGGGCTGGTCCCCGCTGGGGACATACTCGCTGATGACCTCGAAGGGTCGCACGGCACGAGTCGGTTCCATACGTCAAGATTAGGCGCGGGAGGAGTCGCGCAATTTCGCCCAGACGGCATCAACCTGTTCACGCGTTTCCGGTAGTGACCCGTCGGTGTGAATGATCCAGTCCGCAACGCCTGCGCGTTCTGATTCGGAAACCTGTGCGGCGATTCGTGCATCAGCCTCGTCAGCGGTCATGCCGCGCAGTTCGACCAGTCGTCGACGGCGAACTTCTGGGTCACAGGCGAGCACGATGATCGAGTCGAATTCGTCCATGCGCTTCGTTTCAACCAACAGGGGCATGTCGTACACAATCACCGCATCCGGATTCTGCGCATACGCCTCGGCAATGCGCATCTGCAGTTCAGTGCCGATCGCGGGGTGCACGATCGCCTCGAGGTCGCGACGAGCATCGGCATCGTCGAACACGAGTCTGCCGAGGGCAGCGCGGTCGAGCTCACCGCCCTCGTCGATGACACCGAGTCCAAAGCGTGTGCGAATTGCGGCCAGTACCGGGCTGCCCTTGCGCTGAACGAAGCGCACGAGTTCGTCAGCGGATTCGACGTGCGCACCGAGCTCACGCAGGCGCGTGCACACGGTCGACTTCCCGGCGGCAATTCCGCCCGTCACTGCGATCAACGGCACACTTCTAGCGTAACGACAAAGGGCGCCCGCTTTCGCGGACACCCTTCATCGATGCTCTGTTCTACTCGGCGTCGGTACCCGCGAGTTTGTCGCGGAGTGCCGTGAGCTGCTCGTCTTCGGCGAGTGTTCCAGCCGATTCCTCGACGGGCACTGCTACTGCCGCCTCGGACGCGGGTGCAACCTCGGGGAACGCCTCAGCTTCGGCGTTCATGCGGGCGACCTGCTTCTTGTGGGCTTCCCAGCGGGCCTGAGCGGCTCCGTAGTCAACTTCCCACTTGCCGCGCTGGTCGTCGAAGCCGTCTTTCCAGTCACCCGTTGCAGGGTCGAAGCCCTCGGGGTAACGGTAAGCGCCACTCTCGTCGTAATCGGTCGGCATGCCGTAGAGGGCCGGGTCGAACTCGGTTCCCTCGGGGTCGACACCGTCGTTAGCCTGCTTGAGGGACAGCGAGATGCGGCGACGCTCGAGGTCAATGTCGATGATTTTGACGAAGACGTCATCGCCGACCGAAACCGCCTGCTCGGCGAGTTCGATGTGGCGACCCGAAAGCTCGGAGATGTGAACGAGGCCTTCGATGCCATCCGCAACGCGGACGAATGCACCAAACTGCACGAGCTTGGTGACCTTCCCGGGCGCGATTTCACCGATGGCGTGCTCGCGAGCGAACACCTGCCACGGATCTTCCTGAGTGGCCTTGAGCGAAAGCGAGATGCGCTCGCGGTCGTTTTCGACCTCGAGAACCTCGACGGTGACCTCTTGACCGATTTCGACAACTTCCGAGGCGTGCTCGATGTGCTTCCACGACAGTTCGGAAACGTGGATGAGTCCGTCGACGCCACCGAGATCGACGAACGCACCGAAGTTGACGATCGACGAGATGACACCCTTGCGGATTTGACCCTTTGTGATGTTGCCCAAAATCTGGCTACGGCTCTCGGACTGGCTCTGCTCGAGCAGTGCGCGACGCGACAGAACGACGTTGTTTCGGTTCTTGTCAAGCTCGAGAATCTTCGCTTCGATTTCCTGGCCGAGGTACGGGGTCAGGTCGCGAACGCGACGGAGCTCGATGAGCGACGCTGGCAAGAAGCCGCGGAGTCCGATGTCGACGATGAGTCCACCCTTGACGACCTCGATGACCGTGCCGGTGACGATTCCGTCGGCTTCCTTGACCTTCTCGACGTCTCCCCACGCGCGCTCGTACTGTGCGCGCTTCTTGGAGAGGATGAGGCGACCTTCTTTGTCTTCCTTCTGAAGAACGAGGGCCTCGACAACGTCACCGACGGCAACGACGTCTTCCGGGTTGACGTCGTGCTTGATGGAAAGTTCGCGGATGGGGATGACACCCTCCGTCTTGTAGCCGACATCGAGGAGAACCTCGTCACGATCGACCTTGACGACGGTACCTTCGATGAGGTCTCCGTCGTTGAAGAATTTCAGCGTCTTTTCAACTTCGGCGAGGAATTGCTCGGCTGTTCCGATGTCATTGATTGCGACCTGCTTGGTCTGGGGTGTAGTCATAGGTTGGTTTGCTCCGAAGGGCATAAATAAAGCCCACGTAATTCTCATCACGCGGGCGGCGGACAGGGAATTGCTGCCGGATGGCAACGCCCCAGTCTACCGCGACAATCGCGGGGTGCGCAAACAGGATTCCTAGTCGAGAACCGCGGTTTTGAGCGTGTCGAGCCCAACGCCACCGATGTCGAGGACGCGCTTGTGCCACGCCTTCAACGAGAATGCCGGACCTTCGCGACGAGATGACTCCGCTCGCAGGTCCTCGAAGATGCGTTGCCCCACCTTGTAGGACGGCGCCTGACCCGGCCACCCGAGGTAACGATTGACCTCGAAGCGCACAAATTCATCCTCCATGAGGACGTTCTCGCGCATGAACTGGAACGCGTAATCAGCATCCCACTTACCGTTTCCATCCGGTCGCTCTTTGCCCAAATGCACTCCGATATCGAGGACAACACGAGCTGCTCGCATTCGCTGACCGTCGAGCATCCCGAAACGATCGCCGTCATCGGCGAGATACCCGAGCTCGTCCATTAGCCGCTCGGCGTAGAGAGCCCAGCCCTCGGCATGGCCGCTCGTTCCAGCGAGGGTCCGCCGCCACGTGTTGAGTTCCGCGCTGTTGTAGGTTGCCTGAGCAATCTGAAGGTGGTGGCCGGGAACTCCCTCGTGGTAAACCGTCGTCGTTTCGCGCCACGTGTCGAATTCGGTTACGCCCTCCGGCACACTCCACCACATGCGCCCTGGACGAGCAAAGTCGTCGGAAGGGCCCGTGTAATAGATGCCACCGTCTTTCGTCGGGGCGATCATGCACTCGAGTTTGCGCATCGGTTCGGCGATTTCGAAGTGCGTTTTCCCCAATTCGCGAACCGCGTTGTCGGAGAGGTTCTGCATCCACGCCTGAAGGGCGTCGGTTCCGTGAATCTTCCGCTTCGGGTCAGCGTCAAGAGCCGCAACCGCTTCGGCGACTCCGCCGCCGCCGCTCAATCGTTGTGCGATTGTTTCCTGTTCGTCGACCATGCGGCGCAACTCTTCGATGCCCCACTCGTAGGTGTCGTCAAGGTCGATCGTCGCACCCACGAAACTTCGAGAGTGCAGCTGGTAGAGCTCTCGACCGACGCCATCCTGTGCCGCGGCGACGGGTGCAAGGTCCTTCTCGAGAAATCCTGCAAATTCGAGGTAGGCGTTGCGCGCGGCTTCCGCTGCGGTGTGCAGGAACTTTTTCGTGGAATCGGGCAGGTCAGTCGGCGCTGTGTTTGTCGCGAAGTCGACGAAGAAACCTTCCGCACCCGCGTTCCGTTTTGCCTGGGTGATAACCTCGACCACCTGTCGCCGCGCCGGAACTATCCCGTGAGAAATGCCGAGCGACAGTGTTTCGCGGTAGCCGCGGAGCGCCTCCGGCAGATTGGCCAACTTGTGGGCGATTGTTTCCCAATTGTCGTGCGTCTCGGTGGGCATGAGGTCGAAAATGTCACGCAAACCCTGAGCGGGCGAAGCGATGTTGTTGAGGTCACGCAGATCCCATTTGGCATCAGTCAACTCAAGCGCGAGTTCGAGTTCTCGCTCGAGGTCAAGCTTTGTCACGCGGTCAATGTCGTCGACTGCTGTCGCGGACCGGAGCTTTGACAAGGTCGTGACAACCGCCGCCCGATGGGCTTCGGCACCAGCGGGAGAAAGGTCGGCGAAACCGGTAACGTCACCCTCTCTGCCCAACCAGATTCTGGCGTCGGGATCGAGTTCACAGAGCGTGTCTACCCACTCTTCGGCGACCAGGTCAATTGCGGTCGGGGTTCTTTCGGTCATACCCAGGAGCCTAGTGTCCCGCTGCGTGCCAGGAATGCCCGACGCCGACCTGTACGTCCAAGGGAACCGACAGTGACACCGCGTGTTCCATCGCTTCCTCGACTATCTCTTTGACGCGAGCGGTTTCGCCCATCGCGACTTCAAACACGAGCTCATCGTGGACCTGCAACAAAAGCCGTGATTTCAGTCCTGCCGACCGGACGGCCTCCGCTGCGCGAATCATCGCAATCTTCATGATGTCAGCACTGGTTCCCTGAATCGGCGCGTTGAGAGCGGCACGTTCCGCGCTATCGCGCACCATACGATTGCTGCTCGCTAGGTCGGCAAAATTGCGCCTCCGACCGAACACCGTCGTCGTGAACAGGTCTTTGCGAGCCTGCTCAACACCGGACCGCAAATAGTCACGAACAGCACCAAATCGGGCGAAATAGTCGCTCATGAGCGCCTTCGCCTCGGAATTCTCAATTCTCAGTTGCTTGGCAAGACCAAATGCGGAAAGCCCGTAGGCGAGACCGTAGGACATCGCTTTAACCTTCGACCGCATCGCTGGCGTGACGTCAGATGGTTCGACTCCAAAGACCTTGGATCCGACGAACCGATGCAGATCCTCGCCGGAACGGAAGGCTTCGACGAGTCCCGCGTCGCCCGACAAGTGGGCCATGATTCGCATTTCAATCTGGGAGTAGTCGGCGGTCAGTAGCGTCTCGTGAGCAGAGTCGCTGATGAACGCGGCTCGAATCTCTGCGCCAACGTCGCTACGAATTGGGATGTTCTGCAAATTGGGATCCGTCGACGACATGCGACCGGTTTGCGCGCCAATCTGGTCGAATGACGTGTGTATGCGACCGTCAGGACGGATGCTCTTGCGCAGAGTTTCGACGATTTGCGCCAGTTTTGTCTGTTCCCGATGTTCCAGCAAGCCGTCGAGGAACGGGTGCGGATTTTTCTCCTGTAGGTCGGCCAGTGAAGCGGCATCGGTCGAATAACCGGTCTTCGTCGAGCGCGTTTTCGGCATCTTCAGCTGGTCAAAGAGAACATCCTGCAATTGCTTCGGTGAGGACAGGTTCATCTCGTGACCGATCATCTCGAAGAGTTGCTTGGCGGTTGTGTCCGCTGAGGACATCAGGCGCTCGTACAACTCGTCGAGAATGCCACGATCAACGGCAATTCCGGCGCGCTCCATGTCAACGAGTACGGAAATCAAGGGCAGTTCAATGTCCCGTTCAACGGTCTGTAGTCCCTCATCGAGGCGACCCTCCAGTTCCGCATCCAACTGGGTCAGAATCCACGCAGTGGTCGCAAGTGCGGCCGAGTCGACGCTGGGCACCAATTCATCGGTCGGCGCCGACGCCGGCACGTCGAGCCCGGTCAGTGCACGAGCAACCTCGTGCAGATCGAGCGATTTGAGCGAGGTGTTATCGAGCCACGCTGCGATCCGAGTGTCGCGAACGATGCCCTCCAAGGTCAAACCCGAGTCGGCAAGTCGGTGCATCAATTTTTTGCCGTCGTGGACAATTTTGGGTGCGTCCGAGCTCAGCCACGCGTCGAACCCGGTGTGCTCGAGCGAATTTGTCACACGAACCGAACGCACGGCATCAGTCGCCGAGGCCAACCCGATCGCAAACCCGTCGATGTCAGGCTCGATGACCAGACCAAGGCGAGTCGCGGCGTTGTCGGTGAGCCACTTGGACAATTCCTCGTCACCAATGTGTCGTGGCGCGGGCGCCTCCGCGGTGACTCGCTTCGGGGCGTCTGGTTCGGCGGACGGAATCTCTGACGCGTCGATGCCACCGAACGCGAGCACACGCTGTTTGAGGCTGCGGAATTGGAGTCGGTCGAACACCTCAACGACCGCGGGACCGTCTATCGGCCTGCGATCCAGATCGGCAGGCAGGAATGGCAGCTCGACATCGCGCACCAGTTTGTTAAGTTTCGCGTTTCGCTCGACGTTGGAGATTTGATCTCTCAGGTTCTGACCAACGACTCCCCCGATGTCGTCGCGATGTGCGAGGACTTCATCGAGTGACCCGTACTGCTGAATCCACTTAACCGCCGTCTTCTCGCCAACTTTGTCCACGCCGGGCAGATTGTCAGACGTTTCGCCCGTGAGTGCTGCGATGTCGGGGTACTGGTCGGGCCGTATGCCGTAGCGTTCCTCGACCGATTCCGGGGTGTAACGCTTGAGCTCGGCGACACCGCGAGCACTGGGGTACAGCAGCGTCACGGACGGCGTAACGAGCTGAATGGTGTCGCGATCGCCCGAGACAACAAGCACGTGCATCCCGGCTGCCGCGCCCTGGGTTGACAGCGTCGCGAGGATGTCGTCTGCCTCGAAGTTTTCCTTCTGGATGGTGACGATGTTCATGGCCTTGAGCGCTTCTTGAAGAAGTGGCACCTGGCCTATAAATTCGGGGGGCGTCTCGCCACGAGTGCCCTTGTAATCGGGGTATTCGGCAGTTCGGAAGGAATACCGCGAGATATCAAAGGCGACGGCAACGTGAGTCGGTTTTTCGTTTTGCAGGATTGTCAGGAACATCGACAGGAAGCCGTGAATTGCGTTGGTGTGCTGACCGCCCGAGGTCTGAAACGACTCAAGCGGGAGGGCATAGAACGCCCTGAACGCGAGGGAATGGCCGTCAATGAGCAGAAGGGTAGGCTGGGCGCTGTCGGTCACGGCTTTAGCCTATCGAGAGGCGCCGACGGGAGGACATCAGCATGGGCGTTCTGGACCACCTGCACCCCGAACTGCAGGAGCGCTTCGCGACCGGTGGCGGGGAACTCGCCCAAAAGATGGGTATCGAGTACGTCGAACTCGGCGCAGAGCAATCCATTGCGCGGATGCCGGTCGAAGGCAATCGCCAGGTCGTCGGCATTTTGCACGGCGGGGCCCACGTCGTACTCGGAGAATCTCTCGGTTCGCTCTCTGCCGCAGTTCACGCAGGACCGGGCCGTTACGCGGTGGGAATTGACGTCAATGCCACCCACACAAAGGCAATTGCGGACGGCTGGGTGACAGGTACCTGCACGGCGCTTTCGCTTGGCAGAACCATCTGTGTTCATGAAATCGTGATGACGAATGACGCTGGTGAACGACTCTCAACGGTCCGAATCACCAACCTACTTCGGGACCAATAGCTAACCGAGTTGCTCGATGACGGCTTGGGCGACCTCACCCATCGTCAACCGGCGGTCCATCGAGGCCTTCTGAATCCACCGGAACGATTCGGGCTCTGACAGTTTCATCTTTGACTGAAGGAGTCCCTTGGCTCGGTCGAGTAGCTTGCGCGTTTCCAGTCTCTCCAGCGCGTCGGCGTATTCGGCCTCAAGCTGTGCCTGCTCCTGGTATCTCGACAGAGCGATCTCTAGCTGCGGCAGAAGACGTTCCGGAGTAAAGGGTTTCACGACATAGGCAATTGCTCCCGCCTCGTTCGCCCGTGCAACGAATTCCGGTTGTGCAAAAGCGGTCAACATGACGACGGGAGCAAGGCGTTCCCTACCAATGAGTTCCGCCGCACTGAGCCCGTCCATCTTCGGCATAGTGATGTCCATCACTACGAGATCGGGTTTCAGTTCACGAGTTAACTCGATCGCTTTTTCGCCGTCTGACGCTTCGCCGACGACGTCGTATCCCGCCTCACGCAGAACTTCGACGATGTCCATTCGAATGAGCGCTTCGTCCTCGGCAACAATGACCCTGCGTGCTGCGTTCGATTCACTCACGGTGCCAGCCTACGGTATCCTCGAAAGCGCTGGCCGGATTGGCGGAATGGCAGACGCGGAGCACTCAAAATGCTTTGTCCGAAAGGGCGTGTGGGTTCAAGTCCCACATCCGGCACACACCTACGAACAAGATTCGTGCATTTATTGCGCGGAGAAGCGCTACTTTGCCGGATTTTCAGTGCCAACAATGTGCACGCGCAGGTCATTTGTCGAACCAGCTACCCCGGGAGGCGAGCCGGAGATAACGACAACCTTGTCGCCCTTCTTGGCGAGCCCCTCGGTGAGTAGCGATTCGTCCACCTCAGCGAACATTTCGTCCGTGTGCGTTACGGGGTCGACGAGATACGACGTAATCCCCCAGTACAGTGCCATTCGGCGACGGATTGCGTCGTCGGTTGCAAACGCTTTCATCGGGATGCGGAATCGAAGACGCGACATTCGACGCGCCGAGTCACCCGATTCAGTGAACACGCAGACGTATTTTGCTTCTACGAAATCGGCAACCTCCGCAGCAGCCAGAGTGATCGCGCCACCCTGCGTGCGGGGCCGTGTTCCCAGCGGCGAGATGCGTTCGAGCCCGTGCTCTTCGGTGTTTTCGATAATCCGCGCCATCGTGGCGACGGTGACGACAGGGTGTTCGCCGACGGACGTCTCGCCCGACAGCATGACCGCGTCGGCGCCGTCCAAAATCGCGTTTGCGACGTCGGAGGTTTCGGCGCGGGTCGGTACGGGTGATGAAATCATTGACTCGAGCATTTGCGTGGCGACGATGACGGGCTTTGCCATGCGACGCGCGGCTTCAACTGCGCTCTTTTGAACGAGTGGAACCTGCTCGAGTGGCAGTTCGACTCCCAGGTCACCGCGGGCAACCATGATTGCGTCGAACGCGTCCACGATTTCATCGATTGCCGCAACCGCTTGTGGCTTCTCAATCTTCGCGATAACGGGGAGGCGAATACCCTCCTCCGCCATGATCTCGTGCACGCGAGTGATGTCACCCGCGTTACGAACAAACGAGAGCGCTATGTAATCGGCGCCGATTCGGAGTCCCCAGCGCAGATCGTCTTCATCCTTTTCGGAGAGAGCGGGAACGTTAACAGCAACGCCGGGCAGATTGATTCCCTTGTTGTTGGATATTGCGCCCCCGACAACAACCTCGGTCCGGACGCGCACCCCGTCGGTGTCGAGCACCCTAAGGTTGATCTTCCCGTCGTCGATCAGAAGTGTGTCGCCCTTTGCAACGTCTTGCGGGAGCCCCTTGAACGTCGTGCCAACTATCTCTTGGGTGCCTTCCACGTCTTCCGTTGTGATGGTGAAAATGTCCCCGGCAGCCAGGACGTGCGGCCCGTTAGCAAACTTTCCTGTGCGAATTTTGGGACCCTGCAGGTCAACGAGAACAGCGACAGGTTTGCCCAGGTCGTCGGCAACCTTACGCACGTGCGCGTACACGGCCTCGTGCACCTCGTGTGAACCGTGGCTGAGGTTCAGACGCGCAACGTCAACACCGGCCTCGATGATCGCCCTGATGGTCTCATACGTGTTCGTCGCGGGGCCGAGGGTGGCAACTATTTTCGCGCGTCTCATTGTGTCCTTATGGATTCGGTGGAGATTAGAAGTGTATCGGGGCGTCGTGCGCGTGGACGGGGGAAGGCAAAGTGGTACGCCCACCAAGGAAAGCGTCGACTCTGGCTGCGACGGAACGTCCTTCGGCGATTGCCCACACAATGAGCGACGCGCCACGGCCGGCGTCTCCCGCGACAAATACGCCGGGGACGTTCGTCTCGTAGTCTTTTGATCGTGCGACCAACCGGCGGTCCGTGAGTCCGACTCCCAGTTGTTCATTCATCGAGTCGTCCGGCGTTCCAACGAATCCGAGGGCAAGCAACACAAGATCTGCCGGCAGGGTCTTCTCTGTTCCCGACTTCGGGCGACGTCCTCCGTCGAAATACTCTGTCTCGGCGACGACGAGACCGGTCACTGCACCCGCCGCAACTCCGGCAAACTCGGTGGTCGACGCGAGATAATCGCGCTCTCCGCCCTCTTCGTGCCCACTCTGCACCTCAAACAGATCGGGCTCCATGGGCCAGGGCTGTTCCGACGGGCGTTCACTCTCGGGGCGCCTTCCGATCGCGAGCGTCGTCACGGATTTCGCTCCCTGGCGAAGCGCAGTTCCCAGGCAGTCGGCGCCGGTGTCACCGCCACCGAGGATGATGACGCGCTTGCCCTTCGCGTCGATGAGGTCCACGGGGTTCTCCCCTGCGACCGCACGGTTCGAGGGCACAAGGTAATCCATCGCAAAATGGATTCCCGAGAGTCCACGACCAGGTATATCAAGGTCTCGCGCTGCCGGAGCACCCGTGCAGACGATGACCGCGTCGTAGCGGGCGCGCAGATCCGACCACGAGATGTCTGCACCGATAGTGACACCGGGTCGAAACCTCGTGCCCTCGGCCTCCATCTGGTCAAGGCGGCGTTCCAGGTTCGACTTTTCCATCTTGAAGTCCGGGATTCCGTATCGCAGCAGCCCGCCGACCCTGTCGTCACGCTCAAACACGGCAACCGTGTGGCCTGCGCGGGTCAGTTGCTGGGCGGCGGCGAGTCCCGCGGGGCCCGAGCCGACAACGGCAACCGTCTTGCCCGTCAGGCGGTTAGGGATGATGGGTTCGATGAATCCTCGCTCCCACGCGGTGTCAATGATCGCCAGTTCCGACTGCTTGATCGTCACCGCCGGCTGGTTAATAGCTAGAACGCAGGACGACTCGCACGGTGCCGGGCAGAGTCGACCGGTGAATTCAGGGAAATTGTTGGTGGCGTGAAGTCGCTCGATTGCGCCTTTCCAATCGTCCCGATGAACCAGGTCGTTCCACTCTGGGATGAGGTTCCCGAGCGGGCAACCCTGGTGACAAAATGGGACACCGCAGTCCATACAGCGGCCAGCTTGGCGCTCGATCTGCCCCGCTTCCCGCTCTTCGTAGACTTCTTTCCAGTCGCGCAGTCGCAGCGGGACGGGTCGTCGCGATGGCGTTTCGCGCTGAGTGGTGGTGAGGAAGCCCTTGGGGTCAGCCACCGGTCACCTCCATGATTTGAGCCCAGACTTCTTCGCCGTCCGGATCGAGGCCAGCAGCAAGTGCGTGATCGCGAATGTGTGTGACGTTCTGAAAGTCGCGCGGAACGATTTTCGTAAAGCGGCTCGTGGTCGCCGCCCACTCCGCAAGTAGGCCAGTTGCGTAAGCAGAACCAGTCTCATCGGCGTGCGATTGCAAGATTCCCAGCAGGAGTTCCGAATCCTCTGTTGAGAGTGGCGAGAGCACTAGCTCACCGTTCACAAAAGCGGACTGATTGAGATTGTCTGTTTCCAGGTCGAGGATGTAGGCGTAACCACCACTCATTCCCGCTCCGAGGTTCCGGCCCGTTTGCCCGAGTATTACGGCTACTCCCCCGGTCATGTACTCCAGAGCGTGATCTCCGACTCCTTCGACAACAGCAGTCGCACCGGAATTGCGGACGCAGAACCTTTCGCCAACGGCTCCCGCGATGAACAGGTCCCCACTCGTCGCACCGTACCCAACGACGTTCCCCGCGATGATGTTCTCGTGAGATGCATAGGCCGCTTCGGGGTGTTGACGGACGATGATTCGGCCACCCGAGAGTCCCTTGCCGACGTAGTCGTTTGATTCACCCGTCAGTCGAAGGGTGATTCCCTGAGGGATGAATGCACCGAGTGATTGGCCGGCGGAGCCTTCGAGCGAGATGTCGATGGTGTCAGCGGGAAGGCCGTCCTCACCGAACGCTTTGGTCACCTCGTGGCCCAGCATCGTGCCGATGGCACGGTCGGTGTTTCGGATTGGTAAAGAAATTGTGACCGGTTCTTTGTCACTGAGCGACGTTGCGGCCAGGCGAATCAGTTTGTTGTCGATGTGGGTGTCAAGTTCGTGGTCGTGCGTCGAGACATTGAATCGCGGCGCTTCGGGTGCGAACTCGGGCCCGCGCAGGATCGGGGCCAGATCGAGTCCTTCGGATTTCCAATGCTGTACTGCCTTCCCCACGTCGAGCAGATCGCGGTGCCCGATTGCTTCAGCCAGTGTCCGGAATCCCAGCGACGCAAGAATCTCGCGCACCTCTTCGGCGATGTATTCGAAGAATGTTTCGACGAACTCGGGTTTGCCCGTAAACCGCTCGCGAAGCAGAGGGTTTTGGGTTGCGACTCCGACGGGACAGGTATCGAGGTGACAGACGCGCATCAAAACGCAGCCGGAAACGACCATTGGAGCCGTGGCGAAGCCGTACTCTTCGGCACCGAGCATTGCGGCGATGACAACGTCCCGTCCCGTTTTCATCTGCCCATCGACCTGCAAAACCACCCGGCCGCGCATGTCGTTGAGCATGAGCGTCTGCTGAGCCTCCGCGAGACCGAGTTCCCACGGCGTTCCAGCGTGTTTCAGTGACGAGAGCGGGCTGGCTCCCGTGCCACCGTCATGCCCTGAGATCAGGATGACGTCGGCCTTGGACTTTGCGACGCCGGCGGCTACGGTCCCCACTCCAGATTCGGACACAAGCTTGACGTGAATTCGTGCCTTCGGGTTCGCTCGCTTGAGGTCAAAGATGAGCTGCTTGAGGTCTTCGATCGAATAGATGTCGTGGTGAGGAGGCGGCGAGATGAGTCCCACGCCGGGAGTTCCCATGCGTACGCTCGCGATCCACGGATAGACCTTGTTGCTCGGCAGCTGGCCGCCCTCACCGGGTTTTGCTCCTTGAGCCATCTTGATCTGAATGTCATCCGCGTGCGTCAAATACATGCTCGTCACACCGAATCGCCCGGAGGCAACCTGCTTGATGGCGGATCGTCTTTCGGGATCGAGCAGGCGGTCGACCGATTCTCCGCCTTCACCCGTGTTCGACCGCGCGCCAAGCCGATTCATCGCGACGGCGAGAGTCACGTGCATTTCTTCGGAAATCGCGCCGTAGGACATGGCTCCTGTCGAGAACCGGCGGATGATGTCCGTGGCTGGTTCGACATCCTCGAGCGGTATCGCTGAGCGAGCAGAGTTGAAGGCAAATAGCCCCCGAAGAGTCATGAGCCTCGCGGCTTGCTCGTCGACGGCACGTGTGTAATCCCGGAAAATGTCGTAACGCTTCGAGCGAGTGGCGTGTTGAAGCTTGAACACCGTTTCCGGATTGAACAAGTGTGGCGGACCCTCGCGACGCCACTGGTACTCGCCCCCGGTCTCGAGCTCGGCGTGAGGATTGGCCTGAGACCCATAGGCGCGCAAGTGCCGAATGCGATTCTCTTGAGCGAGAATGTCCAGGGTTATTCCACCGAGCAAACTCGTGGTGCCAACGAAATACGTGTCCACAAGAAGTTGGCTGAGCCCGAGTGCTTCGAAGGTTTGAGCTCCCGCGTAGGACGCAACGGTCGAGATGCCCATCTTCGACATTGTTTTGAGCACGCCTTTGCCGAGCGCATAGATGACGTTCGCAACAGCCTTGTCGGGTGTTACTCCTGTAATTCTGCCGTCACGGACGAGCAGCTCAGCAGTCTCCATGACCAGGTAGGGGTTGATGGCGGAGGCCCCAAACCCAACGAGCGTTGCGACATGGTGGACTTCACGAACATCGCCTGCTTCGACAACGAGCGATGATTGCATGCGTCTGCCCGCGCGGATGAGGTGATGATGCACCGCGGACAGCATGAGCAGCGACGGAATCGGCGCAAAATCCTGATCGGAGTCTCGGTCACTGAGAACGAGGAATTGGATGCCGTCATCCAACGCTGCGTCAGCCTCAGAGCACATCGCTTCGAGGCGCCGCTCCATTGCCTGGGCTCCGTCGTCAATTCGGTAGAGCCCGGAAAGCACCCGCGTCGTCGCCCGTCCATCCGTTTCAAGGTGAATGATTTTGGCGAGTTCGTCGTTGTTGATTACGGGGAATTCGAGGGCAACCTGCCGAGCGTGTTCGGGGGTGGCACCGAGCAAATTGCGCTCTGGGCCGAGGCCGACCGTCATCGACGTCACGATTTCTTCGCGAATTGAGTCAAGCGGCGGGTTCGTCACCTGTGCGAACTGCTGCGAGAAATAGTCGAACAGCAAACGCGCGCGATCCGACAGAACGGCGATCGGAGTATCGGACCCCATCGCGCCGAGTGGTTCTGCACCTGACTGTGCCATCGGGGTAATGAGGATTCGAACTTCCTCTTCGGTGTACCCAAACGTGCGTTGGCGACGCTGGATTGACGCCGGCGTGTGGACGATGTGCTCGCGCTCAGGCAGAGCCTGGAGATGGATTTCGTTCTCGCGGACCCACTCCCCCCAAGGTGAAAGCGCTGCAACATCGCGCTTGATTTCGTCGTCCTCGATTATGCGCTGATTCTCAGTGTCGACGATAAACATCCGACCCGGTTGTAAACGGCCTTTGCGCACCACTTTGGCGGGGTCGACGTCGTACACACCAATCTCGGATGCCATGACGACGAGGCCGTCGTTCGTCACCAGGAAGCGTCCGGGGCGAAGACCGTTGCGGTCCAGTGTTGCCCCGACGAGAGAACCGTCCGAGAACGCGAGGGCGGCCGGCCCATCCCACGGCTCCATCAGCATCGAGTGGTATTGATAGAAATCGCGGCGCTTCGGTTCCATCGCCGAGTCGTTCTCCCACGCTTCGGGGATCATCATCATGATCGCGTGGGGAAGCGAGCGGCCCGAAAGCTCGAGAAGCTCGACGACCTCGTCGAACGAAGCGGAATCACTGCCACCCTCGGTTACAACGGGGAAAAGAGGTTCGAGGTCACCGAGCAGTGGCGAATTGAGCTGTGACTGGCGCGCACGCATCCAGTTGCGGTTCGCTCGTATGGTGTTGATCTCACCGTTGTGAGCGATGTAGCGGAAGGGATGTGCCAGTGGCCACGACGGGAACGTGTTTGTCGAAAAGCGTGAATGGACCAGCGCAAGAGTCGACTCGACGCGAACGTCGGAAAGGTCGGGGAAGAACGGTTCCAACTGCAGAGTCGTGACCATCCCCTTGTACACGATCGTGCGGCTGGACAGCGAGGAGAAATATGTGCCCAATTCTCGTTCAGCGCGTTTCCGAAGGCGGAACGTCAACCGGTCGAGCTCAATGCCGCTGGCAACCCGGTTCGCATCGGTCACTACCAACTGTTCGAACGCGGGCATTACCTCGCGAGCGAGTGATCCCAGGTGCTCGACATCAACCGGAACTTCGCGCCAACCCAGAACCGAAAGCCCCTCGGAACGAGCGATTTCTTCGACCGCAGCTTTCTCAGCAGCGCGCGAATGCTCGTCTAGTGGCAGAAACGCCATTCCCATCGCATAGTCGCCGCGAGCGGGGAGCTCGAAGCCCACGACTGCGCGGAAAAACGCGTCGGGGATCTGGATAAGAATGCCTGCGCCGTCCCCCGTCCCAGCATCGGAGCCCACTGCACCACGATGTTCAAGGTTCCGCAGGCTCGACAACGCGGTCTCGATAATGTCGTGACCAGCAAAACCGCGCGTGGTCGCAACCAGGGCGAATCCACACGAGTCTTTCTCATCGGCAGGGTTGTACAGGCCCGATTTCGCAGGGAAAGACCCGAAGCGCTCAAATGGGCTGACCATGCTTCAACGTCCTTCCTGGCAATGGGACGACGTCGGCCCGGTTGATGGGGTGGTGTCAGCGTTTCCGTGCTCTGCTTGTGGCGGCAGGAAGCTTAGATTGTGAACCGTCGACCTTGACGAGTTCAGCCTTTGTATAGGTGTCTTTTGAGTCTAGCGTTTTCGGGTCAACCCAAACACGGCCGTCACTGTAGGCGCTGGGTTCTGAGCCGGGGTGTCGCCGTCCCTGAATATAGAACATCAGAGCGCCGAGGAGCACGGCGAAGACGGCCGCCCACACGTTTACCCGAATGCCGGCGAACGTTTCACTCGGATCCAGGCGGATACTCTCAATTGTGGCTCTGCCAACTCCGTACCAGATGAGGTATAGGGCAAAATGGCGGCCCCACTGCAAATCGAACCGTCGATCGATCGCGAGAAGAATGAACACACCGATCACATTCCATACCGCTTCATAGAAAAAGACGGGGTGAAACAGCGTTCCGGGGGCGAGCCCAAGAGGGAATGCCGGATTCGACGAGTCAATCGGGAGCCCCCACGGCAGGTCTGTGGGGATGCCAAACAGCTCGTTGTTGAACCAGTTTCCGAATCGACCGCAGGCTTGAGCAATCGCGAGACCCGGGGCTACTGCATCCAACAGTGCAACGAAGCGCACGCCGACGAGCCGGCTACCGATATAGGCACCTGCCGCACCCAGGATAAGCGCACCAAAAATAGCCATTCCGCCCTGCCAGACATACAGGATCACCAAAGGGTCTTGTCCGGCGAAGTAATCCTTGGGGTGCGTAAGGACATGGTAAATGCGACCACCGACGATCCCCAGCGGGATAGCGAGCAGCATGATGTCCAGCACCAGCCACGGTTCAACGCCTCGTGCTACCAGACGGCGATTGGTGATGTACAGAGCGATGATGATTCCGGTGAGGATGCACAGCGCATAAGCGTGAATCGTCAGGTCGAACGTTGCCCAGGTCGCTCCCCATCCGCGCAGGATCTCGCCGATGTTGAATGATTGCCAACCAACCGGCGGTGTGGGGAAACTTGCCTGAATCATCGGATTCCTTTCGGGGAAATCTAAGCCTAGGGGGTAGCGCTGAAGGCGCCGGACGAGAGTTGCGAGGCCACGGCGCGCACCCCGTCGATGCCGTCCTTTTCGAGAGTCGTAACCAGGAGCGTCCCAACGATCGCGCCGTCCGCATAGGCGCACACATCGCGCACGTGTTCGGCTGACGAGATGCCAACTCCGACGCACACCGTCTCCGCCCCGACAGCACGGAGGCGCGCGACCAGGGAACGTGCAGCCGCGTCCAGGTCCTCCCGCGCACCGGTGATACCCATTGTGGACACTGCGTAGACGAACCCGCGCGAATTCTCAACGGTTGAGCGCAGCCGGTCGTCGGTTGACGACGGGGCAGCCAGGAACACTCGGTCGAGGCCGTGCGCGTCGGACACGCGAATCCACTCGGCCGCTTCATCGGGGATGAGGTCGGGCGTGATCAACCCGACGCCGCCGGCGGCTACCAGGTCCTGAGCGAACCGTTCAACACCGTATTGAACAACCGGGTTCCAGTAGGTCATCACCAAAATGGGAACATCGACCCGCGCTGTTACCGCCGCGATGATGGTGAACACGTCCCGGACGCGGAATCCACTCTCGAGAGCCGTGTTTGTAGCGCGCTGGATGACTAAACCGTCCATCACGGGGTCTGAATAGGGAATCCCCAATTCGATAATGTCCGCGCCGCCCTCCGCGAGTGCGACGAGTGCTTCGATGCAGTCATCAACCGACGGAAAGCCTGCGGGGAGGTAGCCGACGAGCACGCCGCGTCCCGCGGAGTTAGCGGCGCGGATCACGTCCGTCACGCGCGACATCAGCGATCGCCCCCCAGGAAGCCAAAATACCGCGCTGCGGTTTCCATGTCTTTGTCACCGCGACCAGACAGATTAATGAGGATGATGTCGTCGGGGCTCATAGTCTGAGCGAGTTGCAGAGCGCCGGTGAGTGCGTGCGCAGTTTCGATTGCTGGGATGATGCCCTCGGTGCGTGAAAGCTGCAACAAGCCGCGCATCGCTTCCTCGTCGGTAATCCCAATGTATTCGGCACGACCCGAGTCGCGCAGCCACGCGTGTTCAGGGCCGACGCCGGGATAGTCCAAACCCGCCGAAATGGAGTGAGACTCAATCGTCTGTCCGTCTTCATCCTGCAAAACATAAGTCTTTGCACCGTGAAGCACGCCGGGTCGTCCCCGTTCGAGCGTCGCCGCGTGGCGGGGCGTGTCGATACCGTCTCCGGCTGCCTCATACCCAATCAGGCGAACGTCGTCGTCGAGGAAAGCGTGGAAGATGCCGATTGCGTTCGACCCGCCACCTACGCAGGCGACGACCGCAGTCGGAAGGCGGCCCTCGGCAGCGAGAAGTTGCTCACGCGCTTCGTTACCGATGATCGAATGGAAGTCGCGCACCATAACCGGGAAGGGGTGCGGTCCGGCCACCGTTCCAAGCAGATAGTGGGTGGTGTCGACGTTCGTCACCCAGTCACGCATGGCCTCGTTGATTGCGTCCTTGAGAGTCCGCGAGCCGTGCGTGACGGGTACAACCGTTGCACCGAGCAGATTCATCCGCGCAACGTTCAGGGCTTGTCGCTCGGTGTCGACTTCGCCCATGTAGACCACGCACTCCATGCCAAACAGCGCAGCAGCGGTTGCGGTGGCAACACCGTGCTGACCGGCTCCGGTTTCGGCAATCAGTCTGGTCTTTCCCAGTCGCTTCGCGATCAACGCTTGACCCAGCACATTGTTGATTTTGTGCGAGCCGGTGTGGTTGAGGTCCTCGCGCTTGAGGATGATGCGCGCTCCTCCAGCCAGCGCGGCAAACCGCGGTGCCTCGGTGAGGATTGACGGTCGTCCCGTGTATGAGCGGTGCAACTCGGCGAGCTCCGCCTGAAAAATCGGGTCGTCTTTGGCGGCAAGGTATGCCGCGTCGAGTTCATCGAGCGCCTTGATGAGCGACTCGGGTACGAAACGTCCGCCGAACTCGCCGAAGTAAGGCCCGGATTCCGTGCGCAGGGACATTATGAGACCTCTCTGAACTCGCTAACGAGAGCGCCCGCGTCTGCTGATAAAACTAATGCCTCCCCAACAAGCACCACGTCGGCACCCGAGTTGCGGTAGGCAACGACGTCGCTAACGTTCGCAACCGCCGATTCCGCGACTGCAATGGTTTCCGGATCAAGGAGCCCACGAACCTCACCGAAGAGATTGCGATTGATCTCGAAAGTACTGAGATCGCGGGCGTTCACTCCGACCATGCGCGCACCAATATCATTGGCACGGCGGACCTCGTCGGCTGAGTGAGTCTCGACCAACACCGCTAGCCCGAGCTCTTCGGCGAATCCGTGCAGTCGCACGAGAGCCGCTTGATCTAGCGCGGCGACAATCAGGAGCACGATATCCGCTCCAAACGCTCGCGCTTCCAGTATTTGGTACTCCTCCGCAATGAAGTCTTTTCGCAGCAGGGGCAGTGAAACAGTGCCGCGAATCGCATGCAGGTCGTCGAGGGATCCCCCGAACTTGCGACCTTCGGTCAAAACAGAAATTGCATCGGCGCCCGCCTCGGAGTACTCGGCAGCAAGCTCCGGTGCGTCGGGAATTGTCGCAATGGAACCACGGGAGGGACTGGAGCGCTTGATTTCCGCGATCAAGCGGATATGGCTGGTGGGGGAGAGAGCCCGATACGCGTCACGCGGTTGCGGGGTACCGAGCGCACGACGCTCAATCTCACCAAGCGAGATGCGTTCGCGCCTTTCGGCCGCGTCCTCGAGGGCGCCGGCCGTGAGTGCTTCCAGCACTGTTAGTGCTTGACCTTGTACTTCGGTCCGGCTACTCCGTAACCGGCCTTCGCCATCAGCCAACCGACGAGTGGACCGACCGCGAGGAGTCCGGCACTGGCCCAGACGAGGAGAGGAAGTTCAAACCAGAAAAAAAGAGTGCCCGCGGAGCATGCGACGAGCATTATGACGACCGCAGCCCACGCTGCTGGAGAAGATCCGTGTCCGGGATCGTGTGCAGAGTTCATGGTGAGTCCTTTCCTGTCGTCAGTCTATCGCGCGGCGAAGGGCGTTCGCGGAGGCTACGGCGCGCAGCGGAGCAGCCGCTTTGTGGACGGTCTCCTCGAACTCAGTTTCCGAAACCGAATCCGCGACTAGTCCGGCCCCGGCCTGGACCGTCGCGGTGCCGTCGACAATAACCGCGGTCCGGATGGCGATAGCCAAGTCTGTGTCTCCGCCAAAACCTATATAGCCGACTACACCGCCATATACCCCTCGGGAGGTCAATTCGAGTTCGTCGATGATTTCCAGCGCTCGAGGCTTCGGCGCACCGGAAAGCGTGCCAGCCGGGAACGTCGCGCGAAACGCGTCAATCGGCGTAGCCCCTGGAGCCAAATTCCCCTCGACGCTGGACACGAGATGCATGATGTGAGAGAAGCGTTCCACGGCCATGAACTCGGTCACCTCGACTGAACCGGGTGAGCACACTCGAGACAAATCATTCCGCGCAAGGTCAACAAGCATCAGGTGTTCCGCGCGCTCTTTCTCATCAGCCAATAGGCCCTCGGCTAAATCGACATCCAACTCCGGAGTCGTGCCGCGCGGTCTGGATCCGGCAATCGGGTGGCTGAACACACGGCCGTTTTCTACTTTCACGAGGGCCTCCGGGCTGGATCCCACAACGTCAAATGGGGTTCCGTCGACTCTTTCGAGAGCGAGGAGATACATATACGGTGAAGGGTTTAGTGCCCGCAGCATCCGATAGACGTCCACCGCCCGCGCGGTTACGGTCGTGTCGAAGCGTTGTGAGATGACGACCTGGAACACGTCACCCTCTCGAATGAAGTCTTTGGCTGTCTCTATCGCCGAGAGGAAGTCCACTTTTGAGGTACGAGGGTGAACGTCCGGTGCCGCAACAGTTGGTGGTGACAATGGTGCGAGCGGAATCGCAGTATCAAGCTGCGCGACGAGGGAATCCAGTCGAGCTTGAGCGCCCGTCCATTCCTTCTCGACGTCTCCAGCGTTCAATACCGCCGTGCATACATGGATCACCGATGTGCGGTGGTCAAGGACAAGCAAATCCCGAACGAAAACCATTGATTGCGCAGGGACTCCCGATTCGTCGATGGGTGCATTCGGCAAGTTCTCGAGCTCACGCACCGTGTCCCAACCGAGATAACCGACCAGTCCACTGGTCAGCGGCGGTAGCTCTGTGTTGACCGGCGATGCCCATCGGGCATAGAGAGCGTCCAGGGCGCCGAGGCGCGTGTCGGGCAATTCCCCACCGAAAGCGTCCTCAGCCGACAATCCGTAATCAATCCACACCGTGTTCCGTTTATCCTCGGTCAGGCAACCCCACGAGGACAACCCGATGAAAGAATAGCGCGACCAGATTCCGCCCTGCTCAGCTGATTCGAGCAGGAAAGTACCGGGGCGACCGGCCGTCAGGTGCTCGTACAGAGCGACGGGTGACACTGAATCAATGAAGACACTGCGCAGCACTGTGACGACCGGGCCTTGGAGACGAGCGCTCTCGAACTCCTTGCGAGTTGTCGACACGACTGAGCCTTAGCGCGTGGAAAGGAGGTCGATGACGAAAATCAGAGTCTTGCCGGACAAGAAGTGACCGGAACCAGCGGGTCCGTATGCCCAATCGGGCGGGCAAACCAGCTGACGACGACCTCCGACCTTCATCCCCGGGATGCCTTCTTGCCAACCGCGCACCAGACCGTTGAGCGGGAATTCAATCGAATCGCCGCGCCCCCACGATGAGTCGAACTCTTCGCCGTCAAAAGTAACGCCAACATAGTGAACTTCGACGTTCGAACCGGGGCGGGCTTCGGCTCCCTCGCCTACGACGAGGTCCTCAATGACCAGTTCGGTAGGCTCTGGTCCTAGTTGGGGCTCAATTTCCGGCTTCGACATGGTTCTCCTCGTGGTGGCGGTGTGTTTGAGCAAGTTTACGGAGATTTTCGACCGCCAACGACGGGTTATCCCGACCATAGACGGCGGAGCCTGCGACGAACGTATCCGCCCCCGCTTCGGCGGCGAGGGTGATTGTGTTCTCGTCAACCCCACCGTCGACTTCGATCCAGAATGTCGTACCCGTGTCTTTGCGGAATTGGGCGACTTGACGAATCTTTTCCAGCTGGTCGGCCATAAATTGTTGTCCGCCAAAACCGGGCTCAACGGTCATCACCAGGATTTGGTCGAAGGAACTCGCAATGTCTCGAACCTCGTCGAACGCGGTGCCGGGTTTCAGCGCGAGGCCAGCGCGCGCGCCAATTTCCCTGATCCGTTTGGCGACAGCGACAGGATCGACCGTCGCTTCAACGTGGAACGTGACCGATTCCGCTCCCAGTTCCGCATATCCCGGTGCCCACTTGTCGTTGTCCACAATCATCAAGTGCACATCGAGTGGAACGGTGGAAACTGACTTGATCCGCGAGACCATTTGTGGCCCAAAGGTCAGGTTCGGAACGAAATTGTTGTCCATGACGTCGACGTGCACGAAGTCGGCGTTGGAGATTTGACCCAGGTCGCGTTCGAGGTTGACAAAGTCCGCGCTGAGGATACTCGGATTGATTCTGACGGTCACGCAGTCAGGCTATCGCGTTCGTTGCAACAACTGAATGTACATTGCATCCGTCCCATGACGGTGTGGCCAGAGTTGCACGGCGGTTCCGCTGATTGCCCCAACAGTTTTCGGTGTGATTGTTGTGAGCACGGCACCGGTATCAAGAGCCAACAGTCCGGAATGCTCCGCGAGCACGCGGCTGACCACGCCGACCGTTTCTCGCGGGTGCGGCGAACACGTGACATACCCGATGTATCCCCCGATTCTGGTTGCCAAAACTGCGGCCGAGAGCAGTTCGAACTGCAACGCCGTCAACTCGTCGAGGTCCTCTTCGTGTTTTCGCCAGCGTGATTCTGGCCTCCGGCGAAGCGCGCCGAGACCGGTGCACGGTGCGTCCACCAGCACCCGATCGAACCGATTGGGGAAATCGTGACCGAAGTTACGACCGTCCTCCAGCGTCACGCTCACACGTTCTGGGAACGCGCGCACGGACTGTCGAACAAGTTCTGCTCGATGTGGCGATGGTTCGTTGGCTATCAACGTTCCACCCTCCGGGATCACGAGTGACGCGAGTAGAGCGGACTTTCCACCGGGACCCGCACACAGGTCTAGCCACTGTTCACCCCGAGTGATCGGAGAAACGGCCCCCAGGAGAAGTGCCGCGATTTGGGAACCCTCATCTTGGACCCGAATGTAGCCCTCGGAGATTCCATCTATTGCGGAGATCGGGCCAGGAGGCGCTGCATACGCGTAGGGCGACAGCGCACCTCGGATTGCGTCCGCTGGAACGCTCGCGAGTCCTGGAAGAGCGACCAGCGTGGGAAGAGCTGGTTCGTTATCGGCGTCGATGAGTGCCTGGACCTCGTCAGCTGGCACGAGTGATTGGAACGCTCGCACAATCCATGCCGGGTGACTCGTCATTGCTTCGATTTGCTCGTCGCCCGTCAGCGACTCGGCGAACAACTCGCGCCATTCGAGGACCGAGCGGGCCGTGACTTTTCGCAAGGTTGCGTTGACAAGCCCAGCTGCTCGGCGTTCATTCGTCTTCGCAACTTCCACCCACTCGTTGACGATATGGGCTGGTTCTCCCCCAAGAGTGAGCTCGTAGGCCGCGACGCGCAGGATGTCCAAAACGCCACCGTCGAGAGCCGATAGGGGTCGACTTACGCATTCGTGAAGAACTGCGTCGATGAATCCTAGCCAGCGAGACGATCCGTACGAGAGGGCCGTGGCCTCGGCTGCATCTCGTTGATTGAGCCGAGCCGAGCTGATTATCTTCGGCAGCGACAGGTTTGCATACGCGCCGTTCTCCCTCACCTCGCACGCAACGGTCACTGCCGCCAGTCGCGCGGCACTCGTCATGTGAAGACCATCACACCGCGCAACCCGCGTGCCCAATCAATCGCCGTGAGTTCACCTTTACCAGCGGGCTTCACCGTGAGTACTTCGATGGTCCCATCACCCGTGCCCGTATAGACGCGCGTTCCCGAGACGGTGATCGATCCGGGAAGCCCAGATTCAGCATGTGATACGCGCACACGACCGATTCCGATTCGATGCTCGTTGAGCTCTGTGTACGCGCCCGGTTCACTCGCCAATGCCCGGACACGGTTTGCGATCACAGTTGCGGGGAGGTGCCAGTCAATGCGTGCATCATCGCTTGAGAACTTGGGAG
The DNA here is from genome assembly GCA_044338315.1 of Microbacteriaceae bacterium. Taxonomy (GTDB): domain Bacteria; phylum Actinomycetota; class Actinomycetes; order Actinomycetales; family Microbacteriaceae; genus MWH-TA3. The sequence goes on from JBIILU010000003.1 coordinate 42,899, forward strand.
CGCTCGTTGCTTCGCCCGCTTGCTCGCGCGCGCTGATACGACCCCCAAGAATTCCGTCGATGGTCTCCGTAAGGTCGACCACCGTTGTTTCGGAAATGCGCCTCAAAGAATCCGATGCTGTCTCGTCCGGTTCAAACGGAATCTCGCGCTGGAAAAATATGGGTCCGGCGTCAAGCTGACTGACGAGCTGGAAAATCGAGATTCCGGTTGCCTTATCGCCGTTCCATAGACCCCGCTGGACGGGAGCCGCCCCGCGCAGTTTAGGCAGAAGCGAATAGTGCAGGTTGATCCAACCGTGCGCCGGAACGTGAAGCACATCGTCGGGTACAAGCGCGCCGTACGCGACCACGACTCCAAGGTCGCACGCTGGCAACTCGACGTCGCGAAGTGAATTCGTTTTGAGAAGGGGAAGTCCCAGTTCGGCTGCCACAACGGCCACCGGTGTCGCGGTGAGCTCCTTCTTCCGGCCAACAAGCGCATCCTCGCGGGTGAGTACAAGCTCAATGTTGTGAATTGACGCGAGAGCGCGCAGGTACGGAACAGCCACCACCGGGCTCCCCGCAAAGACAATCGTCGCCATGGCTCTAGTGTTTCAGTCCGAATCGACTTCGTCGAATACGTCCAGGTCGTCGCAGTGCACGCGGGTGGTCGTTGTTTTGGATGCAATCACGTGAGCACGAATGGCTGCGATCACGGTCGGCGCCGTTGCGTAGTCGGCCAGCACAACGATTCGGTGGCCCTTGCCAGCGGGTGCTGGGCCGAGAATACGGTGTCCCTTCATCTCCGGAAGTGCGCGCATCGACGTCACATCGTCGATGGTTCCCGAAATTGCTATTGCTCGTGTTGCCGGAGGAAAACCCAGAGCACGCCTATCCCGCAGTTCTGCGTCGACGATTGCATCCCACTGGCCCGAAGCGAAGCTTGCCGCGAAGGCGCCGTCAACATTGGCGAGCACGACCACCCCCGATTCCGACGCGAGCGCGGCGGCACTCCCCCACCACCGCAGGCAGTTCTCGGACGTGCGGAGTCCAGGACGCTGAAGTTCGCGATCACCGTCGATGATAAGCACCGCTTCATACCCGCCGGAGACAAGTGGCTCGGCTCCTCGAGTCGCAACAACCAGGCTTCTCGTGCGGGGAATCTCGAAGTAGCGGTGCTCCGCATCCGAGACGATTACGCGAGTTCCGGCGAATGCGCGACCCAACTCGTCGGCGGTTCGAACAGACCCAACGCCACTGAATGCGAGTTCGCGTCCGCCACAGTGTGCGCAGTTGATCCCGAGTGGTTGATTCCCGCAAACACGGCAAAAGCTGGAGCCGTCCCGAGCGCCCGACAGTGGTGATCGACACCGCGAACAGCGGTGTGGCGTCCGACAGGCCGCGCACACGACGGCGGGAACAAATCCCGGTCGAGCCACTTGCACGAGAACCGGGCCGCGATCAAGTGCCTCGCGCACGAGTCTCCACGCTGTTGTCGGAATGCGGGCTTTGCCGGCGAACGAGTCGTCCGTCGGGTCGTTGGCCAACACCACGGGAGTTTTCCTCGGGACGGCTGCATCCGTTGCCACAAAGTCGAGGTCGCGAAAGCGCGCAATTTCGGCTGACGGCGTCACCGACGCAAATATCAGATCGCCGCCCTCAATTCCATGCCGAATAATCGCTGCGTCGCGTGCGTGGACGAAGGGGGAATGGGGTTCTTCGAGGAGCGGATCGGACTCGTTGACGACGATGAGTGTTCGCAGGTCGTCGACGGGCGCGTAGACAGCGCTTCGGGTTCCGATGACGACTCGCACCTGGCCAGAAAGTACTTTCAGGTAACGCTCATATCGCTCTGTGGGGGTTCCCGAGGAATCCCAGACGATGTGTTCGACAACACCGAGCGCTCGGCCCAGCATTTGCAAATCACGCCAGTCCGGCACGACAACGATTGCTCCGCCCGGGCTCGAGCGGACAATATCTGCCACTTGTTCGAATGCCCGCATCGTCGGTCCATCCGCCGTCTCGGTGACACCTGCGTCCAGAAACACGACTCTTTTGGAACCGGGGGTAACGACCGGTTCTTGGCGCGAGGTAAATGAGTACGCTTTCTCGATTCGAACAGCACGCTTGGGGATTGCGACACGCAACACGTCAGAAGCACTGCCCGCATTTCGTTCCGACACTGTGCGGACAAGTGTCCATAACGCAGGGGTAACAACCGGCACCCCACCAAGAACGGAATCAACTTCCGCGAGCACTACCCCCTGTTTCGCCTCATCACCGATTTCGATGACGAAGCCATCAACGAGTCGAGACCCTCGACCCAGTGGAACGCGCACGCGACCGCCGCGAACAACATCGACCGAGAGACGTTCGGGGATCTCGTAGTCCAAGAGCCGGTCGAGCCTGGGAACCGGTGACTCGACGAGCACTCGCGCTATCCGCATTATTGGTCGGTGGCGGCGGTGATGCGGGCTCGCAGGGAATCGACGCGGTCCAGTCGCTCCCAGGTGAAGGATGCGCCCGTCCGCCCAAAGTGACCGTAGACCGAGGTGTCGCGGTATCGAACGGACAGCAGCTGAAGATCGCGAATGATGGCCGCTGGCCGCAAATCGAACTCTTCGCGCAAAACGGCCTCAATCTTGTCGAGAGGGTACTTTTCTGTCCCGAACGCTTCGACATAGAGCCCGACGGGTTCGGCAATGCCGATGGCGTAGGCGACTTGCACTTCAACGCGGTCCGCCAAACCGGCCGCCACCGCATTCTTGGCAACCCACCTCAGCGCATAGGCCCCGGAGCGATCGACCTTTGACGGGTCCTTGCCGGAGAACGCACCGCCACCGTGGCGAGCGGCACCGCCGTAGGTGTCAACGATTATCTTTCTGCCAGTCAAACCCGCGTCGGCACCGGGTCCGCCGTTTTCGAAGGAGCCGGAGGGGTTGATGATGTATCGAACCTTCGAGTAATCGAGACCGGACTCGGCAAGCACTGGGTCAATCACGTGCGCGCGAATGTCGTCAACGATTCGCTCATGAGTGAGAGGCGAGCCGTCTACCGAGGGGGCATGCTGTGTCGAAACGACGACGGTGTCCACCGCAACGGGAGTATCACCGTCGTATCCGATGGTCACTTGAGTCTTTCCATCGGGACGCAGGTAGGACACCAGGCCGGCGCGGCGAACGGATTCGAGCCTTTCCGCCAGTCGGTGGGCCAGAAATATCGCAGCGGGCATGAGCTCGGCTGTTTCGTTGGTCGCGTAGCCAAACATGATTCCCTGGTCGCCGGCTCCCTGGTCCTCCTTGTCGACCGCGCTGTTTATCTCGGGAGACTGTTCAACAATCGACGTCATAATCCCACACGTGTGACCGTCGAAATTGACCTCAGCAGAGTCATAACCAATTTCGACAACGGTGTCACGAACGATGCGGTCGATATCCACATAGCCCGTTGTGCGGACTTCACCGGCAACGTGGATAAGGCCGCCGGAGGCGAGACATTCGACGGCTACCTTTGCGCCGCTGTCTTGTTCGAGGAGTGCATCAAGAATTGCGTCCGAGAGCTGATCACACAGTTTGTCCGGGTGACCACTGGTCACCGATTCACTGGTGAAATACCGAAGACTCATCGGGAACATCTTTCTGTCGGCTGACACTTGCTTGCACACACCGTCAAGACCCGCTTGTCGAGGACGAAGCTTTAGTGGGAAGCGTCGAGCTCCACGAGACCCTCGTTGATTTCGCGCATGGCGATTGTGAGCGGCTTTTCGTCGATGGTGGATTCGACGAGAGGTCCAGCCGTGATGACCGTTCCCTCAGCGCGCTCCTGGTAATAGTCGTTGATCTGGCGGGCGCGCTTCGACGCAACGATAACGAGCTGGTACTTCGAATCCACCTTGTCGAGAAGTTCGTCAATGGGGGGATCGATGATTCCCTTATTCGTGTTCATGCGTGACCTTTCGCGTTAACCTATCCTCATCAATGATACGACGGCTTCGGCTGCCGTATCGACATCATCGTTCACAATGGTGACATCAAATTCGAACTGCGCCTCGAACTCCACTTTCGCCGTCTCGAGGCGGCGTTCCTGTTCTTCCGGAGTCTCGGTTGCTCTCGTGGACAAGCGGCGAACCAGTTCTTCCCAGGTTGGCGGCAGCAAGAAGACGAGAACGGCCTCGGGCATCGCCGATTTCACCTGTCGCGCACCCTGAATATCGATCTCGAGGATGATGCTCTCCCCCGCCGCCAAAGCGTCGGAGATTGGCTTGCGCGGTGTCCCATACCGATTGTGGCCGTGCACCACTGCCCATTCCAGCATCTGGTTGGTCGAAACGAGCTCATCGAATTCAGCATCATCGACGAACAGGTAGTGAACTCCGTCCACCTCCCCTGGACGTGGGTCTCGGGTTGTCGCGCTGACACTGAATCGGACTTCGGGGTGTCGTTCGCGGATTCGTGCAACAACGGTGCCCTTGCCGACAGCGGTGGGCCCCGCCACCACAATCAAGCGCCCCGTGTCGACTCCCGATCCGTCACGGTGTGGACGCTCTCGAAGCCATTCGCCCAAGGCCTCGATTTGTCGAGAACCGAGATACCCCAGTCTCTTTCGCGGATGAATAGACAGCTCGGTGAGAATCCGTTCGACCTTGGTTGGTCCGACGCCGCGCAGGGCGCCGAGAAATTCCGACATGCGCAGCGACGCTTCGGGTGACCCCGGGTCATCCCACGCATTCCGGGCAACCGCGAGTGGATCGCGGGTCCCGTCGGATATCGACGCCTTCACGGCGGCACGTGCACGTCGCTTGACAACGGCAATGGCCGATGCCTCGCGAGGGTCTCTCATAGGCCCAATTCTCGTCGATGATTGTTGATTGCATCGCCAATTCCCGTTGGTCCGGCGGCGAGAACGGACCTGCTTACGGAAGGGATGACGGTTGAGGACGCGGCTCCAAACAGGGTAGACAAATCGGAGAGTTGCGCACCCTGGGCTCCGAAGCCAGGTGCCAGCAGGAGTGTCCCCTCGACGTCGGCGACGGTCAGCCCCGATTCGAGCAGTGGTCGAGTGGCGCCGACAACCAGTCCCACGCAAGTACCTCCGCGGTTCCTGTTGCGGGCGAACGCAGCGATCGCGGACGGTAGCGATTGTTCGCCTACCGTTGCCCCTTGAACAGCAGCGGCGTCCGCGTTTGACGTCGCACACAAGACGAAGACCGTGGCACCCGAAGCGTCCGCCATACCAAAGGCCGGTTCGAGGGACTCGAAGCCTTGATACGGGCTGACCGTGACTGCATCCGATTGCAAGGGACCGGAGGCCAACCACGCCGACGCGTAGGCCTGCATTGTGGTTCCGATGTCACCGCGCTTAGCGTCGGCAATAACAACCAGGTTTTCTTCCCGAGCAGCACTGATCACCGTCTCCAAAGCGGTGAACCCCGCAGACCCGAACCGTTCAAAAAACGCCACCTGTGGTTTCACGATTCCGACACGGCTGACGGAAGACGCAACAACCGCCAATCCCATTTCGAGCGCACCGGCTGCCGAGTCGGGGAGCCCCCACCGAGCGAGTAAATCGGTCGAGGGGTCAATTCCGACGCACAATGGCCCAATCGAGTCGCGAATTGCGGTGAACCGTGCTCCCGGCCCCGTCACCAGCTCGCCCTCTCCGCCGCGTACTCCTGCAGGCTCGTGACACGCAGTCCCGCTTTGTCGATTTCGAGTGATGCAACGGCGGCAGAGACCTGAGCGATGGTCGTCACGAGGGCCTTGTCCGCGGCGACGGCTTCACGACGAATTTCCATGCCATCGGCACGCGAACTGCGTCCGGAGGGGGTATTGATGATGAAATCGACCTCACCGGCCCGGATCATGTCGACGACACTTCGGTCCTCGCCGTTCACCTGAGAGTGTTTAGAAACGATCTCAACCGGAATCCCGTTGCGGTCGAGCACCTCGGCAGTGCCCTCCGTTGCCAGGATTCGAAAACCCAACTGACTGAGGCGTTGCACGGGAAGCACGATGGCCCGTTTGTCCCGGTCGGCGACGGACACGAACACCGTTCCGCTGAGGGGCAGCCCACCGTAAGCGGCCTGCTGGCTCTTGCGGAAGGCGAGGGGGAAGTTGCGGTCAATTCCCATGACCTCACCGGTCGACCGCATCTCGGGGCCAAGCACGGCGTCAACCACCCGACCTTCGACCGTGCGGAAACGTTTGAACGGCAGTACCGCCTCCTTCACCGCGACCGGAGCAAACCGGGGAACGTGAGTCCCGTCGTGCTCAGGCAAATGACCACTCGCTATGAGCGAAACGATCGTTTCACCAACCATGAGGAGCGACGCTGCTTTCGCGAGCTGGGTCCCCATGGCCTTGGACACGAACGGAACCGTGCGGCTTGCTCGTGGGTTGGCCTCCAGCACGTAGAGAACCCCAGCAGAGACGGCGAACTGCACGTTGAGGAGCCCGACGACACCGATTCCCTTGGCGATTGACTCTGTGGCCGATGTGACGCGTTCAATGACGCCACGCCCGAGTGTGACCGGAGGCAGCGTGCACGCAGAGTCGCCCGAGTGCACCCCGGCTTCTTCGATGTGCTCCATGATCCCGCCGATGTAGAGGCGTTCACCGTCGTAAAGAGCGTCGACGTCGATCTCAATTGCGTCTTCGAGGAAGCGGTCGACCAAGAGCGGAGCCGCCGGTCCGATGATTGCTTGGTCAGCCACTCGGCGGAAATAGTCCCCGACGGATGAGGAATCGTAGATGATTTCCATCCCACGTCCACCCAAAACGTAGGAGGGACGAACGAGAACGGGGTAACCGATCTCTTCGGCAATCTCTATTGCGGACTCGACATCCGTTGCCGTGCCGTTCCGAGGAGCAACGAGCCCGTATTCCTCGAGAATTTCCGAGAATCGGCCGCGTTCCTCTGCACTGTCAATCGCGTCGGGGGAAGTTCCCAGAATCGTGACACCGTTTTGTTCGAGGCCGTGCGCCAGCCCGAGAGCCGTTTGGCCACCCAATTGGACAACCGCTCCGACGATTTCCCCACTCGCCGCTTCCGCATCGATTACTTCCAGCACATCCTCGAGCGTGAGGGGCTCGAAATAGAGCCGGTCCGATGTGTCGTAGTCGGTCGACACGGTTTCGGGATTGCAGTTGATCATGATGGTCTCGTAACCGGCCTCCGAAAGCGCGAAGGACGCGTGAACACAGGAATAGTCGAACTCGATTCCCTGACCGATGCGGTTCGGGCCCGATCCGATGATGACGACCTTCTTGCGGTCCGAGGGGATCACCTCGGTCTCGAGGTCATACGACGAGTAGTGATACGGCGTAAGAGCGGGGAACTCCCCGGCACAGGTGTCAACCGTCTTGAACACCGGTCGCACTCCGTGCTCGCGCCGGAAACTTCTCACCAGTTCCTCGCTCGAATTCCACAGCGACGCAATCTGGACGTCACTAAATCCGTGGTACTTCGCTTCGCGCAACGCATCCACGTCGAACGGGGAGGCCGCCGTTGACGTCGCCACCTCATTGATCAGCAGTATTTGATCGAGGAACCACGGATCGATGCCCGTTGCATCGAAGAGCTCCGCCACGGAAGCCCCCGCGCGCAGCGCCTGTTGCACGGTGACAATCCTGCCGTCGGTCGGACGACCGGCGAGCGTCGTCAGGGCCTTGGCATCACCCGGGGTTTCCTCCCAGTGGAAAGAACTCCCCCGCTTCTCGAGAGACCGTAGAGACTTCTGCAGTGCCGTTGTGAAGTTGCGACCGATGGCCATCGCCTCACCGACACTCTTCATCGTGGTGGTCAGTGTCGTGTCGGCCTCGGGGAACTTCTCAAACGCAAAGCGCGGTGTTTTGACAACCACATAGTCAAGCGTCGGTTCAAACGAGGCCGGTGTAACTCCCGTAATGTCGTTGGAAATTTCGTCGAGGCGATATCCGATCGCGAGTTTCGCCGCAATCTTGGCGATCGGGAAGCCCGTGGCTTTCGACGCCAGAGCGCTCGAGCGGCTCACGCGAGGGTTCATTTCGATGACAATGACACGACCATCAGCGGGGTCAATCGCGAACTGAATGTTGCATCCACCCGTGTCGACACCGACTAGGCGAATAATGTTGATGCCGATGTCGCGCAGGTTCTGATACTCGCGGTCCGTCAGCGTCAACGCCGGGGCCACGGTGATGGAGTCTCCGGTGTGAACGCCAACGGGATCCAGGTTCTCGATAGAGCACACGACAACGGTGTTGTCCGCAGTGTCGCGCATGAGCTCGAGTTCGTATTCTTTCCAGCCGAGAATCGACTCTTCGAGGAGGACTTCGCTCGTCGGGCTTTCGTGAAGGCCATTAGACATCATGCGGCGTAACTCAGTTTCGTCATAGGCAAATCCCGAGCCCAGCCCGCCCATGGTGAACGACGGCCGAATGACGACGGGATAACCCGTCGTCGTGACGAACTCGAGCGCTCCGTCGATCGAATTGACGACAACCGATTTTGCGACTTCTGCTCCGCTGGCAATGACGAGGTCCTTAAAAATCTGCCGGTCTTCGCCGCGCTGGATCGCTTCGAACTTCGCACCGATCAATTCGACGTTGTACTTTGCGAGAATCCCCTGCTCGTGCAGGGCCATCGCCGCGTTGAGTGCGGTTTGCCCGCCGAGAGTCGGGAGTATTGCGTCCGGTTTCTCTTTGACGATGATCGCCTCAATGACCTCGGTGGTGATTGGTTCGATGTAGGTGGCGTCCGCGAAATCCGGATCCGTCATGATTGTCGCCGGGTTCGAGTTGATGAGGACGACACGAATGCCCTCCTCGCGAAGCACCCGACAGGCTTGCGTGCCCGAATAATCGAACTCGGCGGCCTGCCCGATGACAATCGGGCCCGACCCAATAACGAGGACGGACGTGATGTCGGAACGTTTGGGCATGCGCTAATTCCCTTGAACGACGAGGTCGCGGAATCGGTCGAAGAGATAGGTGGAATCGTGCGGACCGGCAGCGGCTTCGGGGTGGTACTGGACAGAGAACGCCGGGACATCAAGAGCGCGCAACCCCTCGACGCAGTTATCGTTCAAACCAACGTGACTAACCTCGACTCGACCGAACCCGGCCGGTGAATCGACTATTCCCTGCGTCGGGGCGTCGACCGCAAAACCGTGGTTGTGCGCGGTGATTTCAATGCGCCCGGTCGCCTTGTCGAGAACGGGCTGGTTGATTCCGCGATGACCGTATTTGAGCTTGAACGTCTCGAACCCCAGTGCACGACCGAGCAGTTGGTTGCCGAAACAAATACCGAAGAACGGAATCTTTCGCTCGAGAATCCCCTTGAGAATCTCTACGTGGCGCGTTGATGCGCTGGGATCGCCCGGACCGTTCGAATAGAAGACCCCAACCGGATTGATGGCGAGAATGTCCTCGAGACTCGCGGACTGCGGAATGACGTGGACCTCGAACCCACGGGCAGCGAGGTGGCCGAGAGTCGCCTGCTTGACGCCGAGATCCAATACCGCGAGCGCGCCGAGCGACGGTCCGACCGCGGGAATCACGTAGGCGGTTCTGACAGAAACGCTCTCCGAGAGGTTCAGTCCCGCCATTTCGGGTTCCGCAACGATTTCCGCAACGTACTGTTCGGTCGAACGACCGTCCAGCGGGAAGATTCCGGCGCGCATCGCCCCGGATTCGCGAATGATTCGCGTTACCGCTCGAGTGTCAATTCCCGAGATTCCCACCACGTCCTGGTCGACGAGATCCTGCGTGAGTGAACGCTGAGAACGAAAATTGGAAGATACGCGCGCGGGATCGCGAACGATGTAGCCTTCTACCCAAATTCTGCGCGACTCCTCGTCGTCGTCGTTCATGCCGGTGTTGCCGATGTGGGGCGCGGTTTGCAGAACAATCTGACCTGCGTAGGAGGGGTCGGTAAGCGTCTCTTGGTAACCGCTCATTCCCGTCTGGAAAACGATCTCTCCTATGGTCTGACCGGTTGCTCCATAAGCGTGCCCGTCGAAACGTTGACCGTCTTCGAGGACGAGAGTGGCTGTGTTGTTCATGCTGTCCTTAGTTCGGAGACTATTCGGCCATCGATGACCGTTTCGGTGCCACGGAAGATTGTCGCCATGACGCGACCGGGAAGTTGGAGGCCTCCAAAAGGTGTGTTGCGGGAGCCGCCGACCAGTCGGTCGACGTCCCACGCTGCCGTGAAGGACTGGTCTACGAGAGTGATGTTGGCCACGGAGCCCTTCGTCAGCGGCTGTGCGTACCCCTCAACCTGCCCGATCCGCGCAGGGGTTGTTGACAGCAGTCGCGCGACCCCCTCCCACGTCACGTGTCCGGTATCGACTAACGCTGCTTGGACGACCGACAGCGCGGACTCGAGCCCGACCATTCCAAAAGCGGCGTCCGCCCAGGTGCAGTCTTTGGCGGAGGCAGAGTGCGGCGCGTGATCCGTCGCGATGACGTCGATGGTTCCATCGGCAACTCCGGCGCGGAGTGCTTCGACGTCTTCTGCTGTTCGCAGCGGAGGGTTGACCTTGAACAACGGAGAATAACCCCGCGCATTCTCGTCGGACAACAAGAGGTGGTGCGGCGTGACCTCAGCGGTCACATCAATTCCACGCTGTTTCGCCCACCGCACGACCTCGACTGCCCCGGCGGTCGACAGGTGACACACGTGCAGACGCGCACCGACTGATTCAGCAAGCAGCACATCGCGAGCGATGATCGACTCCTCGGCGACGCTGGGCCACCCCTGGAGTCCGAGCTCGGCGGAAACACCGCCCTCGTTCATTTGCGCTCCGAGAGTGAGTTGCGGATCTTGAGCGTGCTGTGCGATGACGCCGCCGAAGGTTGAGACGTATTCGAGGGCGCGGCGCATGAGGAGCGAGTCGCCAACGCACCGGCCGTCGTCAGAGAACACCGTGACGCGTGCCCGACTGTGTGCCATTGCTCCGATGTCGGCCAATTGCTCGCCGTCGAGGTTTCGTGTCACCGCTCCGATTGGACGCACCTCCACAAACCCGGCGGCGATTCCCTGATCGAAGACCCGCTCGACTAGCGTCGCTGTGTCGGCGACGGGCGATGTGTTGGCCATTGCGTGGACTGCGGTGAAACCTCCGGCTGCGGCGGCTCGCGAGCCCGACAGAATCGTCTCGGCACCCTCCCCACCGGGCTCGCGCAAGTGGGTGTGCAGATCGACCAAACCGGGGAGCGCAATTAGCCCGGCCGCATCGATTGTCCGATCCGCTTTGACCGAAAGTTTGCCGACATCGACGATGACGCCGTCAACTACGTGAATGTCGGCCGGAGCACCGCCAAGGATGGACGCGCTCGTGATGACAATCGAGGTCATGATTCCGCTCCCGTCAGCGTGTAGAGAACAGCCATTCTCGCGGCCACTCCGTTTCGAACCTGTTCCGTGACGGTCGACCGCGGGGAATCGGCGACCTCGCCAGCGATCTCGAGACCTCTGTTCATCGGCCCCGGGTGCATGACGATTGCCGCGTCCTTGAGCCGCGTGAGCCGCTCGTGTGTCATGCCCCAGAAGCGGGAGTACTCCGACTCGGAGGGGAAGTGGCCGGTCGACATGCGTTCTTTCTGAATGCGCAGCGTCATAACGACATCAGGTTCTGCGTCCAGCGCGTCATCGAGCGTGAGTGAGGTAGACACGCCCCAACCCGACACGTCGGTCGGCAACAGTGTTTTCGGGGCCGCGAGAGTCACCGAAGCACCGAGCGTGTTGAGGAGCCAGATATTCGAGCGCGCGACTCGCGAGTGGGCGATGTCACCAACAATGACGACCTTCGCACCATCAAGACCCGCTCCGCGCGCCGCAACTCCGGCAAGGCGCGAACGCATGGTGAACGCATCCACAAGCGCCTGGGTGGGGTGCTCATGGGTGCCGTCCCCGGCATTGATCACGTGCGCATCAATCCAGCCGGAGGCCGCGACGGTCGCAGCGACGCCCGAGTGTGCGTGGCGAAGGACGATGTAATCCGCGCCCATTGCCTCGAGGGTCTGCAGAGTGTCCTTGAGACTTTCACCTTTCGAAACGCTTGATCCCTGTGACGTCAGGGTTGACACGTCCGCGGACAGCGCGAGCGCTGCCGCCTCGAAGGACAGCCGTGTGCGCGTTGAGTCTTCGAAAAAAACGTTAGCGACGGTCTTGCCACGCAACGTTGGCAGCTTCTTCACGTCGCGACCACGCACGTCCAGCATGTCCGCTGTGGTGTCCAGTAGCGCAATTGCCTCCTCGCGGGAGATATCGCGCGTCGAAATGAAGTGCTTCATGAAATGCTCACCTCATCGGTACCGTCTATTTCGATAAGCCCGACGTTCACTCTCTCGTCAACCGCCGACGGGAGATTCTTACCGACGAAATCGGCGCGAATCGGCAGTTCGCGATGACCGCGATCGACCAGGACCGCGAACCGGACGACGTCGGGGCGCCCCAGTGCCGTAATCGCATCGAGCGCAGCACGAACGGTGCGACCGGAATACAAAACATCGTCAACCAGGATGACGGTCGTTCCGTCGATCCCGGCGGCGGGAATGTCTGTGGGTGAGGTAGCACGGGTGGACTTCTGTTGAATGTCGTCGCGATACATGGTGACGTCAAGCGTGCCAACCGCGATGTCTTGAGGTTCGATTACCGCCACAATCTCGGCGAGCCGACGGGCGAGGAAGACCCCGCGTGTAGGGATACCGAGAAAAACGAGCCCGCTACGACCGCGTTGCGATTCGACTATCTCGTGACCGATACGGGTCAACGCCCGGTCGATGTCGGGCTTGGTGAGGACGATACGCGCCACTTCACCGCTCCTTTCCGCCTCACAGGACGCTTTTAAAGGATCTGGTTAGTTCTAGATTAGCGGACTAATCAGGAATCACGCGCAATCGCGCCGAGCAGACCACCAATGAATCGGGTTGCGTCGTCCGATCCGTATTCCTCTGCGAGTGCAAGTGCTTCCGCACGCGCCGCATCGTTGGGCGTGTCGGAGTAGAGAATTTCCCACACTCCCAGTCGCAGAATTGCGCGATCGACGGGGAACAAACGGTTGATTGTCCACTCCTTGAGGTGGGACGAAATTTCCTCGTCAATCGTGGTCTGCCTCTCGTCAATGCCGAGGACGATCTCGCGGGCGTACTCAAGCTCTGTGATTGACTCGAGCTTTGCCAACTCGCGGACGTCGAACTGCCCAAGCGCCACCGCCAGCGACTGCCCTCGCTGCTCTGCGGAGTAGAGGATGTCAAACGCGGCTTTACGCGCCTTTCGTCTGGCCGACACTAGTCGGTGACGCGGCCCAGATATGAGCCGTCACGAGTATCAATCTTGACCATTGTTCCCTGCTCGAGGAAAAGCGGGACCTGAATTTCGAGACCGGTCTCGACCGTCGCGGGCTTTGTTCCTCCCGTCGAACGGTCACCCTGCAGCCCGGGTTCCGTGTAGGTCAGCTCGAGAATAACGGACGTGGGAAGTTCAATGTAGAGAGGCACATCGTTGTTCATTGCGATTTGGACGGCCTGGTTTTCGATCATGTAGTTTCTCGCGTCTCCGACGACCGTGCTGGACACGGTGACCTGGTCGTAATCGCTGAGGTCCATGAACACGTAGCTGTCGCCGTCCTGATACAGGTATTGGTAGTCACGACGGTCAACCGTTTCGAAATCGACCTTTGTGCCGGCGTTAAACGTGCGGTCGACAACCTTTCCGGTCATGACGCTCTTGAGTTTGGTGCGGACAAACGCACCGCCCTTGCCGGGCTTCACGTGCTGGAAATCGATGACAGCCCACAATTGCCCATCGATTTTGAGAACGGAGCCATTCTTGATGTCGTTTGTCGTTGCCATGGGTGTTCCTTACGTGTTGAGCTGATAAATGGAGACTAGGCGCGGCGCAGACGAAGTGCGGCGAGCGCGAGATGGTATGAGTCGACACCGAAACCGGCGATCACCCCGGTAGCGACCGCTGAAATAACAGAGGTGTGGCGGAACTCCTCGCGCGCGTGTGGATTGGAAATGTGCACTTCGATCAGTGACAGTCCTGCCGACGTGACCATTGCGACCGCGTCGCGCACCGAGTAGGAATAGTGCGTGAAGGCGGCAGGGTTGAGAACGACATCCGACGACGTGTCGACGGCTTCGTGCAGCCAGCCGATTAGTTCCGACTCATCGTCCGTCTGTCTGACCTCAATTCTTTCACCCTCGACCGCGGCTTTGGAGAGCGATTCGGCCAGTTCGGGCCATGTCGTCAACCCGTACACGTCGGGTTCCCGGGTTCCCAATCGTGAAAGATTGGGCCCGTTGAGCACGAGAACGCGGGTCATGTGTCCAGCCTACCCAGCGATTTCTGAGTACGCCGCGAAGAGTAACGACTCGTCCGCCACCGCTGTGACCGTCGGTCGCGCGAGGTCGTCCAGCAGGACGAACCGCAGAGCAGCACCACGCGCCTTCTTGTCCCGTCGCATTGTTGCCAGCAAACTCTCCCAGCGACCACCGGGATAGGAAACCGGAAGGCCGAGGAGTTCTCCAAGTATGTGACGGTGTCGATCCACCGCATCATCGGACAGTCCGCGCGTCATTCGGGACAGTTCCGACGCAAAAACCATGCCAATCGAAATCGCTGCGCCGTGCCTCCACCGGTATCGCTCGGCGTGCTCGATGGCGTGTCCAAGCGTGTGCCCGTAGTTGAGGATCTCGCGCAGGCCCTGTTCGGTGAAGTCCTCCGATACGACCGTCGCCTTCACCTTAATTGCGCGCTTGAGCACCTCGAGCCCTGCCTCTGTTGTCGGATCGAGAGCTGCCGTGACGTCTCGCTCAATGAGGTCGAGAATGACGGGATCGGCGATGAATCCCGCCTTGGCGATTTCGGCGAAACCGGCTCGCGCCTCGGTTTCGGGGAGTTCCGCGAGAATGTCGGTGTCCACGAGTACGCCCTGTGGCGCGTGGAATGCTCCGACGAGGTTCTTACCCTCTGCGGTGTTGATTCCGGTCTTGCCGCCGACTGCAGCGTCAACCGCGCCCAGGACGGTGGTGGGAATGGTGATGAAACGCACTCCGCGAAGCCACGTCGCGGCGACGAAACCAGCCAGATCGGTTGCGGCGCCACCGCCCAAACCAATGATCGCGTCCGTGCGCGTGAAATCTGATTGTCCCAGGATTCCCCAGCAGAAGGCGGCGACCTCGACACGTTTGGCATCTTCACCGTCCGGGATCTCCGCAAGCAGGACATCGACGGTTCCGGCGAGCATTTCGCGAATCTCCGCTGCCCGCTGCGCCATCACGGGTTGATGGATAAGGAGCGCTTGCGTGGATCCGGCAAGGAACTCGCCGACTCGTGCCGACGCACCGCGTGCAATGTGAATGTCATAGCCGTTGTCACCGGTTACCGAAACAGTCGTCATGCGATGACCCTCAACATCTCAGCGAGTCTTTCAGCGTGCTGGTCCATCGGGCCCGTTGAGGTGTCAATGGTTATCGTTGCCAGTTCGTCGTAGATGTCCTGCCGACGCGCGACGAGCGCTCTCCACGAGTCGATGCCGTTGAGGAGTGGTCGCTTGTCGTTATCAAGACGATCAGCAACCGCTTCGGCCGAAACGGTGACCAGCACGACGGTTAGGTTCTCGAGGTCTTTCTGCGTTTGCTCATCCTCGACCGCGCCCCCACCTAGAGAAACGACACCGTCCTCAGTGAGCGCGTGAGCGACTTCAACCCGCTCCCACGCTCGGAACTGCGCCTCACCGTGTTCTGCGAAAATCAGCGGTATCGATCCGTGTTTCTCTACAATCCGCGCGTCGACATCGGTGAACGGCACACCGAGCATCTTCGCGGTTGCTTTCCCTATTCGCGTCTTGCCTGCGGCCGGCGGCCCGATAAGGACCGCGGTCGGACTCACGGCAGGTCCCGGGTCGTTCGCTGATTTGCCGGGATTGCGTTGACGTAACCGTCAAGATTTCGTCGAGTTTCCTCGAGAGAGTCTCCCCCAAACTTATCCAGCACCGCCTCGGCAATTATGAGCAGGACCATCGCCTCCGCGACGACACCGGCGGCGGGGACCGCACAGACGTCGGATCGCTGATGGTGTGCTTCGGCTGCCTCACCGGTACTCGTGTCGATTGTTCGCAGCGCGCGCGGAACCGTAGCAATAGGTTTCATTCCGGCGCGAACCCGCAACACCTGCCCCGTCGACATTCCGCCCTCGATGCCACCGGCACGGCCCGTGAGCCGCTCGATTTCTTCTCCACGTACCATTTCGTCATGGGCCTCGCTGCCAGGCCTGCGTGTCGTTTCGAACCCGTCACCGAACTCGACACCCTTGATTGCTTGGATTCCCATGATTGCGGCCGCGAGTCGCGAATCGAGGCGGCGGTCCCAGTGCACGTAGGAACCAAGCCCGGGGGGCAGTCCATAAACGAGAACCTCAACGATTCCCCCAAGGGTGTCACCGTCCTTGTGCGCCGCATCAACCCGCTCAACCATTCGCGCCGACGTAGCCGAATCGAAGCAGCGCAGGGGGTCAGCATCCACGGCATCGACATCACGAGGACGGGGAACTTCAGTCCCGGCCGGAACCACGACGTCACCGATGGACACGGTGTGCGTGACGGCCTCGATACCCAATTCGGCGAGGAAACCGCGGACAACGGCACCGAGAGCGACGCGAGTTGCCGTCTCACGAGCAGAAGCACGCTCCAAGACCGGTCGAGCATCATCGAAGCCGTACTTCTGCATGCCGACGAGATCAG
Source organism: Microbacteriaceae bacterium (assembly GCA_044338315.1). GTDB lineage: Bacteria > Actinomycetota > Actinomycetes > Actinomycetales > Microbacteriaceae > MWH-TA3. Next base: position 59,609 of record JBIILU010000003.1, read on the forward strand.
CGTGACCGGGCCGGGGACGTGTCAGTGCGGCTCCGCGACCGGTTTCAGAAACGTCGCCGTCAACGGGTTCCGGATTCATCACGTCAACCCATTTGGGCCATTCCGTGTTGCCGATCCGCAGGGCAACGGGCCCACCCATCGTCAATCCGTGGCGAACACCCCCAGAGATGTGGACGTCGTCTGCTTCGAATTTCATGCGGGCACCGCGACCGTAACCGAGTCGGCGACGCGCGAGGTCGTTACCGATGGACTTTATTGACACTGGAACGCCGGCCGGTAAGCCCTCGATTATTCCGACGAGCTCCGGACCGTGTGATTCTCCCGCGGTCAACCAACGCATAGAGCCCATTGTTCCAGACGAGAGCGCGATTACAGACCAACCGAGGATCGCATGGCGGTCACCACAATTGCCTCGTGAGGTAATTCGACGTTTACTCCGTCACCGTAAAAGATGCGCGCTTGCAAAACCGCCTGCCACAACAGCATGAGGAGCCCGCTGGACGTCGGAAGCCCGCGCGCGATCCACTCTCGAGCGAGTGAACTGGGCCACGGGTTGTAAGCGACGTCGAAAAGCGCCCCGGAGTCAAGATCCTCAACGACGAACGCATCGAGTTCGACGCTAGCCGGCAGGGTATTGACGAGAATGTCCGATTGGATCGGTTGTGCGCCAATTTCTAATAAGCGACTGTTCATCCCGAGTTTCGCCGTCAATTGGGCGATTGCGGTGCCCTTCACGGTGTTCCGCACAAGGATGCTGACGTCGCGCACGCCAAGATTGCGGAGTGCCACCATTACGGACGCCGCCGTCGCACCACCCCCAAGAACCGTTGCGGTGTCAAACCGTCCACCGAGCGACTGAGTAATTGCCGTTTCCGCTCCCCAGACGTCAGTGTTGAATCCGTGCCAACCATCGCTACGCCGGATAATCGTGTTGACCGCACCGGTGAGAGTTGACGTCTCGCACTCGCTCTCTAACAGCGGACGCACCGCGTGCTTGAGCGGCATCGTCAGAGAGAATCCCAGTGCGTCTGCATCCTGCGCGGCGAGAAAAGCCGGAAATTCAGCCTCCGTCACCTCGCGTGCGACGTACTCAACATCAAGGCCTAGCGCCGCAATAGCGGCGCGGTGCAATAAGGGCGACTTCGAGTGAGCAATTGGGCTGCCGAGGACGGCAAAATTGCTAGCCACAGTATGCGGCATTCTCCGTGGACGCAGCGCACCATGCCTTGAGCTTCCTTACACCGGCCGAGTGTTCGGCCCCGGTTACCGAGAACTGTGTTTCTCCGGTCTTGAGGTTGATCGGTACAAAGAAGAACCACGGTCCTTTCGGCGGGTTGACAGCCGCCTCGAGTGCGACCTGTCCCGGGGCGCCGATCGGACCGACGGGCAACCCCTCGTGCACATACGTGTTGTAGGGGTTATCGGCGTCCGCTCGTTCGGCGTCGGTGGTCCATACAGACTCGAAGTTTCCCGTTCCGTACGTGACGGTCGCATCGGATTGCAACTTCCAACCCTCGTCGAGTCGGTTGTAGAACACGCGGGCAACCTTCGCAAAATCGTCAAGGTTACTGCCCGCTTCGCGCTGAACGATCGACGCCATGGTCAGGATGGCGTGCTTGTTGGCCGCCGTGATACCAAGGTCGAAAAGGTGAGCATCCATAGTCGACACCATCTTTGCAACGATCTCGTGTGCGGTGCTGCCGTATTCGAAGTCGTACGTTGCGGGGAAAAGGTAACCCTCGAGAGTTTCCACGCCCTCGGGGAGCCGGAAGGCGGCGGTGTCTCGGATCACAGCGTCAAAATCGGCCAACGGGACGCCCGTTCCCTCTGCCAGTCTGGCAATCACGTCCGTGATGATCAGGCCTTCGGGAATTGTGACTTTCCAGACCTTGCGGTTCTTCTCATTCGAAATGATCGCCACCGCTGCGGCGGCACTCATCCCGGTTTTCATCTCGTAAGTCCCCGGCGTGAACACGATGGAGGAGTCCTTGAGCAGGATCTGGTAAACGGCATCAAAAGATTTGGTAACACCGGCTTCGACCAGCTTGCTGGCAATAGCGTCCCCGTAATCGCCGTCGTCGATCGTCACGAAGATTGCTGGTGCAGTTCCCTGCCCAACAAAATCAGCGGGCCCGAGACCGAGAACGTTGCGGATTCTCGTTTCGAACATTGTCCACCCGAGGTAACCGCCACCGCCAATGAGCAGCAGGGAGCCGATCACGATGCTCGCGATGAATCCAGCTCCTCTTTTCGCCCGACGTGGGCGCCTGTCACGACGTGATTCAGTCACAGTTCCTCCATTGTTTCGCCCAGCATAGTGCCGCTGCGTTCTGCATCCAGCGCGGTTTGAAGCAGGATTGTCGCGGCGACCCGGTCGATGACAGGGCGACTTGACCGCGCCGTGTGGGACGCACTGTGCAGAGCCGCTTGTGCCCCAACGGTCGACAGTCTCTCGTCCACAAGCCTGGCTGATATGCCGGAGCGCGTCACCAGCTCTCGCGCAAACGAGCGCGCGTCGTCGGTTGAGAGTGTCTCTCCGCCGTTGAGTGACAGAGGGAGGCCAACCACCCACTCGAGAACCGGCGTGTCGTGACTCAGGGCGACCAGAGCTTTGAGTGCGTCATCACGAGGAATCGTTTCACTCGGGACGGCCATCATTCCGTCAGCGTCACTGCGCGCGACACCGACACGAGCTTTACCGACGTCGACCCCTATGCGCACACCCCTCCGCACGATCAGCTCGCAAGTTCCTTCGCGATGGCCGACAACGCAGCGTCGATTTTGTCGACCGACGGCCCGCCGCCCTGCGCCATGTCATCGCGACCGCCGCCGCCGCCGCCCAGGATGCCCGCGGCGATTTTTGCCAGGCTGCCGGCGTTAGCGTCAGCGGCTCGAGCGGCTTCGTTGGTCGCAGCAACAACAGCCGCTTTTCCCTCGACGACCGCGCCGAGAACGACAACGGACGCAGCGGTACCGAGACGATCGCGCACATCCGTCACGAGTTGCCGGATTCCGTCGATTGAATCGAGTTGTCCAACGTTCGCGATCACAGCGTTCAACTTCCCAACAGATTTCGCCTGACCAACAAGTGCAGGGACGCGTTCGGTGAGTGCGGCCGATGCAACTTTTGCCATCGCACGTTCTGCGCTCTTCAGCTGCTCGAGCAACTCACCAATTCGCTGTGGAAGCAGTTCTTTGGGTGTCTTTAGTGTTGCCGTGAGTTCCGAGACTAATGCTCTCTCCGCTGCAAACTCACGAAAAGCGGTCGTGCCAACGAGAGCCTCGACGCGCCGGTTCGACGAACCGATCGAGGATTCGCCGATGAGGTTGATCAGACCGATTTCGCTTGAACGCGACACGTGAGTTCCCGCGCACAGTTCGCGCGACCACGGGCCACCGATGTCGACGACGCGCACGGTGTCGCCGTACTTCTCTCCAAAGAGCGCCATAGCGCCCTCTGCTTTCGCGTCATCGAGGGACATCACGCGAGTAGAAACCTCAAGGTTGTCCGTTATCGCACTGTTTGCAATGTCCTCGATTTCAGTGCGCGTCGCGGCCGAAAGTCCCGCGTTCCACGCGAAGTCGAAACGCATGTACCCGGCCTTGTTGTAGGAACCGGCCTGGTGAGCGTCTTGTCCCAGAGTCTGGCGCAGTGCCGCGTGGACGAGGTGGGTGGCCGAATGCGCCTGGGCCGCTTGCTGACGGTATGCGCTGTCCACGAGTGTCGTGACTGCGTCGTCGACACCGACCGTGCCGTCGCTAATCGTCACCGTGTGCGCGGTGAGTCCCTTGATGGGACGCTGAACATCAAGCACCGCAGCCGTGAAGTTGGCGCCGACTATCGTCCCCTCATCGGCGTCCTGTCCACCGCTCTCGGCATAAAGACTGGTTTCTCGGACAATCAGTTCGACCGTGTCGCCAACGTTCGCGGAAGCGACCGATGCACCGTCCTTGATGATGCCGATGACCGTTGTTTCCGTTGTGAAGTCGTCGTAACCGGTGAAGACAGTTTCGCCCGCAGTGCGAAATTCTCCGTAAACACTGACGTCAGCCAGATTGCCACGCTTCGTTTTCGCGTCAGCCTTGGCCCGCGAGCGTTGCGCATTCATCAACGAGTCAAAAGTCTCGCGGTCTACCGCAACTCCAGCTTCTTCTGCCATTTCCATCGTGAGATCGATGGGGAAACCGTACGTGTCATGCAGTAGGAACGCGGTGTCGCCTCCCAGTGGGGCTTTTGCCGCCTTCTGTTCAGACACGGCAAGATCCAAAATTTGAGTGCCGGAGACAAGGGTGCGGAGGAAGGTCTCCTCCTCCCCCAGTGCTGTGCGCGAAATTCGGTCGTAGTGGATTTCTACATCGGGGTAAGCGCCCTTCATGGCATCCCGCGAAGCCGCAAACAACTCGGTGAAAGTTGGAGCATCGACTCCCAGTAGCCGCATAGACCGGACCGAACGGCGGAGCAAGCGTCGCAAAATGTAGCCGCGACCCTCATTTGACGGCGTGACTCCATCCGACATCAACATCAGCGATGAACGAATGTGGTCGGCAATGACCCGCATGCGCACGTCGTCCTCATGGTTCGCACCGTACGCGCGACCCGAAATCTGCGAGGCCATATCGAGAACAGGTCGGACCTGGTCGATCTCGTACATGTTGTCGACACCCTGTTTGATGAACGCCACGCGTTCCATACCCATACCCGTGTCGATGTTCTTCTGTGGGAGTTCGCCGTCGATCGTGAACTCCGTTTTCGAGGTGACGTTGGAAATGAGGTACTGCATGAAGACGAGGTTCCAAATTTCCAAGTAACGAGTGTCGTCCACGGCTGGGCCGCCCTCGGGTCCGTATTGCGGACCGCGGTCAAAATAGATCTCAGAGCACGGACCGGCCGGCCCCGCTTGACCCGTTGACCAGAAGTTGTCGGTTTTACCGAATCGTTGGATGCGATTTTCGGGGATTCCCGCAATCTTCTTCCACAGTTCGATCGCCTCGTCGTCTTCTTCGTAGACCGTGACCCACAGGTCTTTCTCGTCGAAACCCAGTCCACCGTCGCTTTCGGGAGTGGTGAGCAGGGACCACGCGTATCCGATGGCCCCCTCTTTGAAGTAGTCACCGAAGGAGAAGTTCCCGTTCATCTGGAAGAAAGTGCCGTGCCGCGTGGTTTTTCCAACCTCCTCGATGTCGAGGGTTCTGATGCACTTTTGGACGCTGGTCGCGCGCTTATAGGGTGCAGGAATCACGCCGGTGAGGTAGGGAATGAAGGGCACCATTCCCGCAACAGTGAAGAGCAGTGTCGGGTCGTCGGAAACCAGCGAGGCGGAAGGGACGACGGTGTGGCCGTGACCTTCAAAAAAGTTCAGCCAGCGGCGTTGAATCTCGGCGGTTTGCATGCGGACGCCCTACTTCACCGGTGGTTTTGAGCGTTCGGAGTAGCCCTCTTTGACGGCTCCGGCGAATTCGCGTGCACCGGCGTCGAGCTCAGCGAGGACAGCACGACCGCGGGGATCCTGCGACATGACGTGTCCAAGAGCGAGACCGCCGACGATACCCGTCACCAACCAGAACAGTGCCTTCATCGTTGACTCCTTCTCTGCGGAAAGTTTACGGGAAACAGAAAAGGGGTGGGCACTAGGCCCACCCCTTCACGGATGGGCTTAGCGGGCGGCGTAGTACTCGACGACGAGTTGGACGTCGCACTGCACAGGCACCTCGACGCGCAACGGACGACGGAGCAAGCGCGACTGGAGCTTCTCCAGCGAAACCTCGAGGTATCCGGGTACGGGAGGCAAGACGTCGCGGTGAACACCGATTGCCGAGTCCTGGAAAAGCGGGGTCGCTTCCGAGCGCTCCTTGACGTGAATCATCTGTCCCGGCTTGACGCGGAACGACGGACGGTCGACGAGTTGACCGTCAACGAGGATGTGACGGTGCACGACCATCTGACGAGCCTGTGCGGACGTGCGAGCGAAACCTGAACGAAGAACCAGTGCGTCGAGGCGCATCTCGAGAAGCTCGACCAGGTTTTCACCGGTCAGTCCCTGAGTGCGGCGCGCTTCGTTGAAGGTGTTGCGCATTTGCTTCTCGCGGATTCCGTACTGAGCACGAAGGCGCTGCTTCTCGCGCAGTCGAGTCGCGAAGTCACCATCGGACTTGCGCTTGGTTCGGCCGTGCTGGCCGGGTGGGAACGAGGATTCCCCCATGAGGCGCGCGGCCTTGGGAGTCAGGGCGATCCCGAGTGCACGCGAAAGGCGAACCTTCGCGCGTGTGCGGTTTTTGTCGGACATAAGTTTCCTTTTCGTGGATGAAACGCAGTGTCACTCCTCACAAGGAGGAGGAAAATGAGGGCCTCGATATCGGCTAATGACATCGACTCTGTTGGGTAGCGACGCAGCCGCACGTCAACCACTCACAGCGGTCTTTCTACCCTAACAGCAATCCCTCGCCGCCGCCATTCACTCTCCGCGCAGAATGGCTCGTATTCGAGTGAGCCGCTCGGCCAGTTCCTTTTCCCGACCGTAACCGCTTGGCGTGTAATAAACCGGCGCTGACCCGTCCCGATAGGACTGTTCGGCCACACCGCCCGGTTGGTCGTGGGGATAGACGTAACCGCTGCCGTGGCCCAGCTTCTTCGCCCCCGAATAATGGGAATCGCGAAGGTGTTTCGGGACCGGCTCAAAGTTTCCGTCGCGAATGTCGCCGAGCGCCGAATCTATGGCGACTATTGCCGAATTCGATTTGGGAGCGAGTGCGAGGTGGATCGTCGCTTCGGCTAGGGGAAGTCTGCCCTCCGGCATTCCGATGAACTGCATCGCGTCAGCGGCGGCAACGGCAATCGTCAGACTAGAGGGGTCGGCCACTCCGATGTCCTCCGACGCAAGGATAATCAGCCTGCGGGCAATAAACCGCGGGTCTTCTCCCGCCTCAATCATGCGCGCAAGGTAGTGAATCGATGCGTCAACGTCGCTGCCCCGCACCGATTTTATGAAGGCGGAAATCACGTCGTAGTGCTCGTCCCCCGCCCTGTCGTATCGAAGCAACGCGCGGTCACTTGCCGCAGCCACCACATCCTGCGTGATCTGGTCGGCGGACCCGACTGAATCCGCCGAAGCCTCCAGGATTGTCAGCGCACGTCGAGCATCGCCCGCTGCCAAGCGCACGATGACATCACGGGCATCCTCGGCGAGAGTGAATGCACCGGCTAATCCGTGCGGGGCGCTCACCGCGCGATCGAGCAGGTTGCTGGTGTCGGCGTCCGTCAAGGGTTGGAGTGTCAGCAGCAGGGACCGACTGAGCAGTGGAGTGATAACGCTGAATGACGGGTTCTCTGTCGTTGCCGCCACCAGAGTCACCCAACCGTTTTCGACCCCGGGCAGCAGCGCATCCTGTTGCGCCTTGGTGAATCGATGAATTTCGTCGAGGAACAGGAGCGTCGGGCGGCCACCCTCGCTGACCCGAGCGAGCGCAACCTCCATCACCGTCCGCACATCTTTCACGCCAGCAGTCACGGCGGACATTTCGACAAAGTGGCGCCCCGACGACAGCGAAATCGCGTGGGCGAGCGTCGTTTTGCCCGTACCGGGAGGCCCCCAGAGAATAAGCGATACGCCGGCCGACCCATCGGGCTCGGCTAACCGCCGCAGGGGCGATCCCGCTCCGAGCAGGTGTCCCTGACCAACTACCTCGTCCAACGAACGAGGACGCATCCGCACCGCCAGGGGCGCGGAACCGCGCAGCATCGACTCCGTCACCCGTCCAGACTACGACCCCCTAGAAAGACGGAAACAACGAGTGGCTAGCGACGGAGCGATTCACCTGTGTACTCTTGACGGGTGGCTACTTCTACCAAAGCATTTGGACGTGTCGATGCAGACGGAACCGTCTGGGTTAAGGACGGGGACTGGCGATCAGTCGGACAGGTTGTCGATGCGGAACCCGCTGACGCTCTTGCCTTCTACGAGACTCGCTTTGTGGACCTCGAAGCAAAGGTGTCACTCCTCGAGACGCGCGCCAAGAACAGCGCTTCCGCGAAGGATTTGCTCACCGCAGTCCAGGTCCTTGTTGTTGATCTCACGGATGCGCACGCGGTGGGAGACCTCGAGACGCTTCGGCTGCGTGTTGGTGTCGTAGCCGAGACGCTGGGCGATCTCAAAAAGGCCCAGGACGAGGCATCGAAAGTTCTCGCGGAAGAATCTTTGGCGAAACGCTCCGTAATCGTTGAACGCGCTGAGGCCATTGCCGCACAACCGGCCGAGAAGACGCATTGGCGAAACTCACAAAAAGAAATGCTGGAACTTTTTGGACAGTGGCAAGAAGAACAAAAGCTGCCACACCGGGTCCCCAAAAAAGCGGCTGACGAGCTGTGGGCTCGTTTCCGCGCAGCTCGACAAAGCTTCGATAAGGCGCAGCGCGCCTTCTTCAACAGCAAACACGCCGTCGACAAGGAAGCGAAGTCTGTCAAGACCGAGCTGTGTGAGAAGGCGGAAGCCTTGGCCGATCAAGGCGCCTCGGGAATACCCGCCTATCGCGGGCTCCTCGAGCAATGGAAGAAGGCTCCACGAGCCGCCCGCACTCTCGACAACCAGATGTGGGACCGCTTCAAGGCCGCCGGGGACGCGCTCTACAACGCTGGGACAGCGGAGTGGGAGTCCCACAAAACAGCCAAGCTTGCGCTCATTGCGAAATATGAATTCTTGCTCAAGGAATCGGAAGTCGGCCCAGCCAAGAAGGGCCTCCGGGAACTACACGCGGAGTGGGAAACCATTGGGCAGGTGGCAAAGGCTGACGAGCGTGCCGTCAACAGCAAGCTTTCCGACATCGAACGGCATGTTCGCGGAATCGAAGCGGAGCACCTTGACCGCACCAATCCGGCAAAGGTTGGCCGCCGAGAAGGCTTCGCGGCACAGGTGGAAACGGCCATCGAAGCGCTCGAAGCGGAGCTTGCACAGACGAGCGACGGTTCGAAGACATCCTCGATCCAGGCCGAAATCGCCGCCAAGCGTGAATGGCTTTCGGCTCTTAGCTAACCAGAATTGACGCGATAGACGTCATAGACGGCTTCGATCCTTCGCACTGCTTGAAGTAGTCGGTCGAGGTGCGATGCGTCGGACATCTCGAAGACGTAACGTGACGTCGCGAGACGCTGTGAATCCGTGTTCACGGTGGCCGACAGGATATTCACGTGGTGCTCGCTGAGGACACGAGTGATGTCAGACAGCAACCCCGACCGGTCCAGTGCTTCGACCTGAATGTGGACGCGGAAGACGGATTTACCGATCGCACTCCACTCGACTTCAATCATGCGTTCTAGCTCTCCGTCGAACCCCTTGACGTTCGGGCAATCTCCGCGGTGAACGCTGACACCGTTTCCGCGGGTGACAAAGCCGACAATGGGGTCCCCCGGCACAGGGGTGCAGCACTTCGCCAACTTGACAAGAATGTCGGGTGCCCCGCGAACGAGCACCCCTGAGTCGTTCGAGGAGGTGGACGAAGGCTTCTTGGTCGGAACGGTGAACACGTCATCGTCCGCAGCGCTCTCGTCCATGAGCGCAATGAATTTCTCGAGCACGGATTGTGTCGACACGTGACCCTCACCGAGTGCCGCGTAGAGTCCGTCGACCGAGTCGTATCGGAGCATGTGGGCGACCTCCGAGAGGTTTTGCGCCGAGAGAACACGGTGCAGCGGCAGATTCTTCTTGCGCACAACCTTCGCAAGAGCCTCGCGACCGCTCTCGATCGCGTCGTCTCGCCGTTCCTTGGTGAACCAACCGCGAATCTTGGACCGGGCTCGCTGGCTTGTGACGAAGTTCAGCCAGTCCTGACTCGGCCCTGCGTCGGGATTCTTGCTGGTCAGCACCTCCACGGTGTCGCCGGAGCCGAGAACCGTATCGAGCGGCACGAGTCGGTCATTGACCTTCGCGCCCATAACTCTCTGGCCGATTTCTGTGTGGACCGCGTAGGCAAAGTCGACCGGGGTCGCACCGCTCGGAAGTCCGATGACCCGACCCTTTGGCGTGAAGACGTAGACCTCTTTTGCCCCGATTTCGTAGCGCAGCGTGTCCAGGAACTCCGAGGGGTCTTCGGTCTCGGCCTCCCAATCGGTGATGTGCGCGAGCCACGCCATGTTTTCGTCAACGGGCAGATCCTCGGGAGTGCGGGCTCCCAACGCCTGTCGTTCCTTGTACTTCCAGTGGGCAGCGACCCCGTACTCAGCGCGACGGTGCATGTCCTCCGTGCGAATCTGAATCTCCACGGCCTTGCCGTCGGGTCCAAACACGGTCGTGTGGAGGCTTTGATACAGGTTGAATTTCGGGGTGGCGATGTAATCCTTGAAACGACCTGGAATCGGGTTCCAGCGCGCGTGGATCGCACCGAGAGCCGCATAGCAATCGCGAATCGTGGAGACGAGGACCCGGATGCCGGTCAGGTCATAGATGTCCTGGAATTCTCGCGATTGTCGAATCATCTTTTGGTAGATGGAATAGTGCTGCTTGTGGCGCCCGATCACCTGACCCTTCACCTTCGCGACGCGCAGGTCAGTTCCAATCTGATCGATGACGTTTTGGACAAAGAGATCGCTCTCGGGGGTCCGCTCCTTGACGAGAGTGTCAATCTCTGCGTATAGCTTGGGGTGCAAAACGGCGAAAGACAGGTCTTCGAGTTCCCACTTGATTGTCTGGATGCCCAGTCGGTGTGCCAGCGGAGCGTAAATTTCGAGTGTTTCGCGTGCTTTGCGTTCCGCCGAGGCCGAGTCGACAAAGCCCCACGTCCTCGCATTGTGCAAACGGTCGGCCAACTTGATGAGGATGACCCTGATGTCTTTAGACATCGCCACCACCATCTTGCGCACGGTTTCGGCCTGTGAGTCCTCGCCGTACTTCAGGCGATCGAGTTTGGTGACCCCATCGACGAGAAGAGTGATTTCCTCACCGAAGTCTGCACGAACCTGGGCCAGCGAATACTCGGTGTCTTCGACCGTGTCGTGCAGCAGAGCCGCCGCAATCGTTTTCGCACCGATGCCCAAATCCGCCAATATCTCGGCAACGGCCAACGGGTGGGTTATGTAAGGCTCACCAGACTTTCGAAGCTGACCCTCATGGGCGCGCTTGGCCATGAGGTAGGCCTTGTCGACGAGAGCGACGTCAGCACGAGCGTTGTGCTGGCGAATCTTCCGCTTGATCCGTTCGAGGACTCCCCCGGTTTCGGAGCGAACAAACAGTCGAGGAGTCAACGCACGACGGATAATCGACCCTGTCGAACCGGTGTCGGTCATAACGCCTCCTGAAAGCAGTTTAGGCGTGGCGAGATTATCGAACGGCTCCAGCGGAATTTCGCACGATTTCCGTGCGTTGAGTACGACCCTGCTTCCGGTCTTCCGTCTCACCTTCACGCAGTTGTGCGTAAAGCGGGGCAGCGATGAACATCGTCGAATACGCTCCCGAAAGAATCCCGACAAACAGCGAGAGTGCGATATCCCGAAGCGTTCCCGCGCCCAACAGCATCGAACCAATGAACAGAATCGCGCCTACCGGCAAGATTGCGACAATGCTCGTGTTGATCGAGCGCACAAGGGTCTGATTGACCGCTAGGTTCACCGATTCCGCGAATGTCCGTTTTGACTCATCGTAGGCGATCGAGGTGTTCTCGCGCACCTTGTCAAAAACGACCACGGTGTCGTACAGGGAGTAGCCCAGGATGGTCAACAGACCGATCACTGCAGCCGGCGTTACCTCTAAACCGAACGCGCCGTAGACCGCGGCGGTGAGGACGAGGTCGTGCAGCATCGCCACGATTGCGGCTACCGACATCTTCCACGTGCGGAAGTACAGTCCCATCACGATGCTCACCAGCACCACGAAGATTGCTAGAGCGCGCAGGGCTTGACTGGTTATGTCGCTGCCCCACGACGCGCCAATAAAGCTCGACGTGACGCTGTTGATGTCCACGGAGTACGCGCTAGCGAGCGACACCCGAAGCGCGTCATTCTCTTCGGTTGTCAGTTGATCCGTTTGAACGCGGACGCTAGAGCCGCCGACGATGGTCACTCGTGATTGGGCGTCTGCGCCAATTTCAGTCGAAACCGTCTCAACGGCGATTGAGGTGTCAACTTGGGACGGGTTGGAAATCTGGAATTCGGAACCACCGCGAAATTCGATCCCAAAACTGAATCCGCCGCGCAGCGCCGCCGCTCCAATCGCGAGAGAAATACCCACGATGGAGATGATGTACCAGAGGGTGCGGCGGCCGATGAAGTTGATGCTCGTTTCGCCCGTGTACAGGCGGTTACCGAATCGCGTGATGGAACTCACGAGTCACCTCCATTTTCGGCCGCTCGTCGTTCGGCAATCGTTTGACGTGTGCGGGCTTCCTTCGAGACTTTGCCTCGTGCGACCCCGGTGATTGTTTCATCGACAACGAACTTCGCACGACCGCGGTAAACCGCTCCGAGCGCCCTTGGATTGAGGCCCGAGAGAGGGTGGCCGGAAGCAAAAAACTTCGTTCGCGCAAGTAGTTGAAGCAACGGGTGAGTGAACAGGATGACGACGAGGAGGTCTACTACCGTCGTGACGCCCAGCGTGAAAGCGAAGCCGCGGACATTGCCGACCGCGAGGACGAACAACACCACGGCAGCGAGCAGGTTCACAGCATCCGATACCACGACGGTGCGAACAGCACGAATCCAACCAGCTTCCACGGCGGATGCCAGTGCCCGACCCTCTCGAAGCTCATCACGGACTCGTTCGAAGTACACGATGAACGAATCGGCGGTGATTCCGATTGCGACGATCAGCCCGGCCACCCCTGCCAGCGAGAGGCGGTACCCGTTAGCAGCCGACAAATAGGTGATAACGAGATAGGTGAGGCCGAATGCGATCACGAGGGAAGCGATGGTCACCAACGCCAGCGCACGGTATTGAATGAGTGAGTAGATAATGACCAGCAGGAGCCCAATTGCGCCGGCGATCAGCCCCGACTGCAACTGTGCGACTCCCAGCGTTGGAGTGACCGTCTCTGACGATTGCACCTCGAAACCGATGGGGAGCGCGCCGAATTTGAGTTGGTCGGCAAGCGTCTTCGACGACAACTCGGTGAACGAGCCGGAGATTACTGGTTTCCCGTCAGCGATGGCGGCAAGAGTTCGGGGTGCACTAATGACGCGCCCATCAAGCACGATTGCAAATTGGTTACGGACTCCCGTAAGCACGGTCAGGCGCTTTGTCACGGTTGAGAACGCTGTCGTGCCCTCAGCGTCAAACGTCAGATACACGCCCCACTCGTTCGTCTGAACACCGTTCGAACCTGCGAGGTAATTGCCCTGGGCATCCGAAATCATCGAACCATCTACTTCGACAGGCCCCAGCACGTACTTGTACAAGCTGTCGTCACTGCAGATAACGAGTGGCAGCGCGGGGTCCGCTACGTTTGCCCCGGCTGCGTCAAGCTCGTCACAGGTTGCCGCGAGATACGTGTTGTACAGCTCGGAACCAATCCAGTTCGTGTCGCTGCCGTCGGTCGGGTCCGCGGTCGGTTCCGGTATCGGAGGTGGCGTTGGCGCTGGCGTTTCCGCTGATCCGCCGCCAGCTCCGCCGACTGCTTCGAGCGAAACCACGGCGTCGGTCAGCAGTACTGCTCGAAACTCCAGTTTCGCTGATGACCTAATTCTGTCGAGCGTCGCTTGGTCGGGTGTTCCCGGAATCGAGACGACAATATTTGTGCCACCCTGTGTGGAGACCTCTGACTCGCTGACTCCAGCAGAGTCGACTCGTTGCCGGATAATCCCCACTGCTTGGGCGAGTTGTTCCTCGGTAAGCTGCGTGCCCTCCTGAATTTGCGGGGCGAGAATAATCTCGGTTCCACCTTCAAGGTCGAGTGCCAACTTGGGCACCCAGGACTGCTTGTCCCAGATGACGCCGGAACCAATAAGTGCCGCGAAAGCGGCGCAGACGAGCAGGAGCCAGGTCAACGCCCGAATGGCGCGACGAGAAGTGCTTTGTGTAGACACGAGTAGATGACTCCCGAGGGACTATTTGGCGCTTGACTTTGCGGCGGTCTTCGCCTTGGTGCTCGACGCGGCTTTTGTCACAACAGGCTTCTCGACGATGGTCGAGACGGACTGGCGGTGCATTCGCAAAACTGTGCCCGGCGTTGTCTCGATAACGATCTCATTTTCCTCATCGTTCACCGAAACCACGGTGCCGAAAATCCCGGCGGTGGTCATGACGTGAACTCCCTTGACAACACTGTTAGCGAGGGTCTCGCGAGCCTGTTTCTGCTTGCGTGAATTGCGAATCATGAAGATGACCATGACGATAACGATGGCGTACATGCCAAGGGAAAGCGGATCCATTTCGGGACCTTTCAGATTGAGGTGACAACTCTCCCATCATAGACTGCTGGGTTTGGTTCTCCCGAGCATTGTGTACGCCAGCTCAGTGGCAGTCCTGCCCCGCTGAGTGCGAGCGACAAGCCCAACGCGCACGAGATACGGCTCCACAACTGACTCGATGGTGTCTTTCTCTTCTCCCACCGCGGACGACAGTGTCGAGACACCAACCGGTCCCCCGCCGAATGTGTCAATCAACGACTCCAGAACCGCGCGGTCGAGTCGATCAAGCCCGTGTTCATCGATGTCGAATACGAGCAGTGCTTCGCGGACGGCCTTTTCAGTTCCGTCCGCCGCATTCACCACCAGGAAGTCACGGACGCGGCGCAGAAGTCGATTCGCGATTCGAGGCGTGCCGCGTGATCTCCGGCTGAGTTCCGTGATTCCGGCCGGGTCTAGTTCGATTCCGAGAAGCGCCGCGCTTCGCCTGATGATCCGCGCGATTTCGTCCGGTTCGTAGTATTCAAGGTGCGCGGTGAACCCGAACCGGTCACGAAGTGGAGCGGGAAGCATGCCCGACCGGGTGGTTGCCCCGACGAGAGTGAACGGGGCAATATCTAGTGGGACCGTTGTTGCACCGGGACCCTTTCCAACAACAATGTCGATCCGATAATCCTCCATCGCCAGATACAGCATTTCTTCGACGGAGCGATGCAAACGGTGGATCTCATCAATGAACAGGGTGTCCCCCGATTGCAAGGACGAAAGAATTGCAGCCAAGTCACCGGTGTGTTTGATTCCAGGGCCACTTGTCAGTCGCAGCGGGCTCTTCGCGTCGTGAGCGACGATCATCGCCAGGGTGGTTTTGCCTAACCCGGGTGGACCGGCAAGCAAGATGTGGTCGGGAGACCGCGATTCCATGCGCGCGGCATCGAGTAGGACGGACAGCTGGGTCCGCACTTTCTCCTGACCGACGAAATCGTCGAGGCTCTCGGGGCGAAGAGCGCCCTCAAAAACCAACTCGTCCGGCGACTCGTCGCTCACGAGCGAGCACCGAGCGTTGCCAGAGCAAGGCGAATACGCGCCGCGAGCGGAGCGTCGGGGTTGTCACGAACAACGTCGCGCGCGGTCTCCGTCGCCAGTTGGGCTGCCCACCCCAGTCCGGTTAGAGCTGCCGTCAGGTCAGCCATTTCACTGCCACCCGATTGCGGCATTTTCCCGGTCAGGCTGACAATAATGAGAGACGCTGTCTTTTGACCGATTCCCGGCACACTGCGAAAACGAGAGTCATCACCGGCGGTGACGGCGGCGTCAATTTCCTCGTTCGACAGGGTGGAAAGCACAGCCAGAGCAGTCTTCGGCCCGACTCCTGTCACACCACGGAGCAATTGAAACAATTCCTTTGAAGCTGTGTCGGTGAAACCGAACAACAACCACTCATCCTCTCGAGGAATCAGGACTGTGTGCAAGAACGCATCGGCACCGGTAGCCAAAGACTGAGCAACATCGCGCGGGACGAAAACCTCGTAACCCACGCCACTCGCCTCGATAACGACACTGGACCCGCCCGAGCTCGTTACCGTCCCTCGAACGGTTGCCAACATGGCTTTAGCCTACGAGCGACCCTTGTCCAGAGCCGCTCGCCACGCGCGCTGGGCCGCCGTTTCCGTCTCGCTGACCACCGAGCCCTTCCAGGCATGGCAGATGGCGAGAGCGAGCGCATCGGCGGCGTCCGCTGGTTTCGGCAGTTCATCGAGTCCGAGAATCTTGGCCACCATCGTGGTCACCTGGTTCTTGTCTGCGCGACCGTATCCCGTCACGGCCGCCTTCACCTCGCTCGGAGTGTGTAGCGCGACGGCAATCCCGCGCTCGGCGGCGAGCACAAGCGCGACTCCCGCTACCTGTGCGGTCCCCATCACCGACCTCACGTTGTGCTGGGCAAAAACGCGTTCGATCGCCACGACGTCAGGTTTCGTGCGCTCGATAACCACCGCAAGTTCGTCCCGGATGATCAGCAAACGTTCGTGCAGGTCGAGCGCGGGGTCGGAGCGAACGACACCGACATCAACGAAGGAAACCGAGCGCCCTGCCTTCGACTCAATGACTCCGAACCCGCATCGGGTGAGACCGGGGTCGACGCCGAGCACGCGCATCAGTTACTCGTCCGCGTCGAGTTCTGCCTGAACGTCGGCTGGAATCGCAAAGTTTGCAAAAACGTTTTGCACGTCGTCGCTGTCCTCCAGCGAGTCGATGAGGGCAAAGACTTTTCGAGCTGTAGCCGCGTCGATATCGATTGTCACGCTCGGGACAAATTCAGCGTCGGCGCTGTCGTAGTCGAGTCCGGCGTCCTGAAGCGCTTTACGTGCGGTGACCAGGTGGGTTGGTTCCGTAATGACCTCAAACCCACCACCCTGGTCGATGACTTCCTCTGCACCGGCGTCCAGAACCGCCATGAGAATTTCGTCTTCCGTCACCCCGGCAACCTTGGTAATAGAGATGACTCCCTTTCGAGCAAAGTTGTACGCTACCGAACCAGGATCAGCCAACGCTCCCCCGTGTCGTGACATTGCGGTGCGGACTTCTGCCGCCGCGCGGTTCTTGTTATCCGTCAAACATTCAATAAGCAACGCAACACCGTTGGGCCCGTAGCCCTCGTACATGATGGTCTGATATTCGACGGCGTCTCCCGAGAGTCCGGCGCCTCGCTTCACGGCACGCTCGATATTGTCGTTGGGCACGCTCGTCTTTTTGGCCTTGTAAATGGCATCCGCGAGCGTCGGGTTTCCCGCGAGGTCTGCCCCACCCGCGCGAGCTGCGACCTCGATGTTCTTGATCAACTTTGCGAACGACTTAGCACGCCTGCTGTCAATGATGGCTTTTTTGTGCTTGGTTGTCGCCCATTTAGAGTGTCCGGACATGTACGTTCCTTAGTTATCGTGACTACTTGATGTTACTGAAGCGCTGGGGTGACGACGGTTCGGACCCACCAGTCGTGGACCCGCAATTCGTTCGACACCTCGGGATGAAATGAAATTCCGACGATGTTTCCCTGTCTGACTCCGACAATTTCGCCGCTGGGCAACGTCGCTATGACCTCGGCCGACCCAACGTCTCGGACAATCGGGGCACGGATGAACGACGACTTGATCGGGTCTCCGCCGATGACCGGCATTGTGATCACCGTTTCGAAGGAGTCGATCTGGCTGCCAAAGGCGTTCCGCTCGACGGTCACGTCGAGCCCCCCGACCGTCTCTTGATCGGGCAGTCCACCGGTGAGACGGTCTGCCAACAGGATTAGTCCCGCGCAGGTTCCGAGGACCGGTAAACCGCCGCCGATCCGTTCAATCAAGGGATCGCGCAACCCGAAAATACGCGTCAGTTTGTCAATGACACCCGATTCGCCGCCGGGAATGATGAGTGCATCGACGTCATCGAGTTGTTGGACTGTTCGAACCTGACTGTGGGTCAGATCGAGTTCATCGAGAACCCGCTCGTGTTCGCGGACATCACCCTGAAAGGCGAGAATGCCGACGCGCGGGCTGTTACCAGCCACGCTCGGAGAGCCGGTGTGGTGCGGGAATATCGTTGACGTTGATGCCAACCATCGCTTCGCCGAGCCCGCGCGACACCTCGGCGATGACCTTGGCGTCGGTGTAAGCCGCGGTGGCCTTCACGATTGCCTTGGCGCGCTCGATTGGGTTACCCGACTTGAACACTCCCGAACCGACGAAAACACCATCGGCGCCGAGTTGCATCATCATCGCGGCGTCAGCGGGTGTAGCAACGCCGCCCGCCACGAACAACACAACGGGCAACTGCCCATTTTCGGACACCCACTTCACCAGTTCATACGGCGCTTGGAGTTCCTTGGCGGCGACGAACAACTCATCGGCATTCTTCGCGGCGAGAGCTGCGATTTCTGAACGGATGGTTCGGATGTGCTTGGTGGCTTCTGACACGTCACCGGTACCCGCTTCACCCTTGGAACGGATCATTGCCGCACCTTCGGTGATTCGGCGCAGCGCCTCACCCAGGTTTGTGGCGCCGCACACGAAGGGCACCGTGAAGTTTGTCTTGTCGATGTGGTTGACGTAATCGGCGGGCGACAGCACTTCGGATTCGTCGATGTAGTCAACTTCGAGAGCCTGCAGCACCTGAGCCTCGACAAAGTGTCCGATGCGGGCCTTAGCCATCACAGGGATCGTGACTTCGCGCTTGATGGCGTCAATCAAATCCGGATCACTCATACGAGCCACGCCACCCTGGGCGCGAATATCGGCGGGAACCCGCTCGAGAGCCATGACGGCTACTGCCCCGGCGTCCTCCGCGATTCGCGCCTGCTCTGCGTTGACGACGTCCATAATGACGCCACCCTTGAGCATGTCCGCGAGACCGCTCTTGATTCGCAACGTACCGACGGTGTTTTCCGCCATATCTATCACTCCTTGTGCAGAGCCCGCTCGGGCATTGGTTAAGTTTACGACTGCGTTGGCCAGTGCTCTGCCAGAAGGTCCCGCATTTCGCCGAGAAGTCGGGGTAATGCTTTGGTTTGCGCAATAATGGGGAAGAAATTCGCATCATTTTGCCACCGTGGGACGATGTGTTGGTGCAGGTGGTCAGCGATGCCAGCCCCGGCGACCTCACCCTGGTTCATGCCCAAATTGAAACCCGAACAACCGGTTGCCTGGGTCAGCACTCGCATTGCGATTTGCGACATCAGACCAATCTCGGCAACTTCCTCTGCTGTCGCGAGGTCGTAGGTCGCGATGTGACGATCAGGACACACCATCAGATGACCCGAGTTATAGGGGTACAGGTTCATGATGACGTAAGCGGTTTTGCCGCGAGCAACAATCAATCCCTCTTCGTCGCTGCGCTTCGGAGCAGTGCAGAACGGGCAACCGGGTGTCTGGGCTTCCTTGTTGAGATAAGCCATGCGATGCGGGGTCCAGAGGCGACCCATGCCGTCGAAATCTCCCGCGAACTGATCGCTCGACTCTGCGTCGACCACTAGATGTCCTGGCTGCGACGCTCGATGATGTCGGTAATCCGTGCAATCGCGTCGGCGACGGGGACTCCGTTGACCTGCTCACCGTCACGGAAGCGGAAGCTGACCGCACCGTTCGCTCGGTCTTCTTCGCCGGCAATCACGATGTAGGGAACCTTCGCCAGCGTGTGGTTGCGAATCTTCTTTTGCATGCGATCATCGGAAGCGTCGAGCTCGGCGCGAATTCCCGCCTTCTTCATTTGAGCCACGACATCCGCCAAATATTCCTCGAACTCTTCCGCGACCGGAACAGCGACGACCTGCTGCGGCGAGAGCCAGACAGGGAACGCGCCGGCATAGTGCTCGAGCAGCACGCCGAAGAATCGCTCAACTGAGCCAAACAGCGCTCGGTGAATCATGACGGGTCGTTGGCGCGAACCGTCCGACGCGGTGTATTCGAGCTCAAATCGCTCGGGGAGGTTGAAGTCGAGTTGAATCGTGGACATCTGCCACGTGCGCCCGATTGCGTCGCGCGCTTGCACAGAGATTTTGGGGCCGTAGAACGCGGCTCCGCCGGGGTCAGGAACTAGGGTCAGGCCCGATTCTGTCGCGACTTTTTGCAGCGTGGTCGTCGCGGTATCCCACAACTCCTCCGACCCGACGAATTTGTCCGATTCATCCCGAGTGGACAGTTCAAGGTAAAAGTCATTGAGCCCGTAGTCACGCAGCAACGACAGGACGAAATCGAGAACTTTTGTGAGTTCCGTCTCCATCGCGTCAGGAGTGGTGAAAATGTGAGCGTCATCCTGAGTCATTCCACGGACTCGAGTGAGACCATGAACAACCCCGGACTTTTCGTTGCGATAAACGGAACCGAACTCGAACAATCGCATCGGCAGATCGCGATAGGAGCGGCCCTGCGAACGGTAGATGAGGATGTGGAACGGGCAGTTCATCGGCTTGAGGTAGTAGTCCGTTCCTTGACGCGTCACCTCACCAGCGTCGTTGCGCACCTCGTCGAGGTGCATCGGTGGGAACATCCCGTCTTTGTACCAGCCCAAGTGGCCGGATGTCTCAAAAAGGTTCTGCTTCGTGATGTGCGGCGTGTAGACAAACTCGTAGCCACCCTCGTCGTGTCGCTTACGCGAGTAGTCCTCCATCTCACGACGGATGATTCCACCTTTCGGGTGGAACACCGCGAGCCCCGAACCAATCTCATCGGGGAACGAAAAGAGGTCGAGTTCTGCACCGAGGCGGCGGTGGTCGCGCTTCGACGCCTCTTCGAGCCGCTCGGTGTGATCACGGAGTTCTTGCTTAGAGGGCCAACCAGTTCCGTAAATCCGCTGCAGCGACTCGTTCTTCTCCGACCCACGCCAATACGCCGCGGCGGATCGCATGAGCTTGTAGCCCTGACCAATCATCCGCGTGTTCGGAAGGTGAGGTCCCCGACACAGGTCTTTCCAGACCGTGTCTCCCGTTTTCGGGTCGACATTGTCATACATGGTTAGTTCGGAGCCGCCCACCTCGACGCTCTCGTTGTCGTCGCCGAGGCTTCCGCCCTTGAGTCCGATGAGTTCCAACTTGAAAGGTTCGCTTGCCAGCTCTGCCCGCGCTTCATCCTCGGTCACATAGCGTCGCATGAACCGCTGCCCTTCCTGGACGATTCGATTCATTTCCTTTTCCAGGGCAGCGAGATCTTCCGGGGTGAAGGGATTCTCGACCTTGAAGTCATAGTAGAAACCGTCCGTCACCGGTGGGCCGATTCCCAATTGTGCGCGAGGGTTGATGCGCTGAACTGCCTGCGCAAGCACGTGGGCTGTCGAGTGCCGCAGAACGTTAAGGCCGTCTGGGCTCGAGATCTCGACACCCTCAACGACGTCGCCCTGCTGCGCCTGGTGCGCTAAATCGCGCAATTCACCGTTGACACGCATCGCAACTATCGACTTATCGCTGAACAGTTCGAAGCCGGTGTTCGGTGCAGCAAGCGTGATGCTCTCGGTCACGGTCACTCCTCAATCGTTCATACTCAGCCTAGCGATAAGCCGCTGTGAGTCGTGGTACCAAAAAACCCTGCGCGTGGCAGGGTTTTGGAGTGGGCGATACTGGGATCGAACCAGTGACCTCTTCCGTGTCAGGGAAGCGCGCTACCGCTGCGCCAATCGCCCAAGGCCTATGAAGTTATGGAGGTGGCGACGGGATTTGAACCCGTGTGGACGGCTTTGCAGGCCGCTGCCTCGCCTCTCGGCCACGCCACCGTGTGGATTGTGCCCTGAGGCTCTTCCGAGCGGATGACGAGATTCGAACTCGCGACCCTCACCTTGGCAAGGTGATGCGCTACCACTGCGCCACATCCGCACGCCCCTTGCGGGACTTCCTTGACTCTACCGAACTCTGCCCGTCAACACAAAATGGGCTCGAACCGTGGGCGATACCGAACGTGCGTGGAAGCACAGTGGGCTTCCATGAATGGGGCGTGCGGGACGCCGTGTGCCAGAATGTTCCTGCGGGCGATTGGCGCAGTTGGTAGCGCGCTTCCTTCACACGGAAGAGGTCATCGGTTCGAGTCCGGTATCGCCCACACACATTTGAAGAATTCCACAAAATCGGCCGAACCGAAGTTCGTCTTCAACGCACGATTGCGCGATGCGTGAGAGCAACAAGCCGAGATTGAGCTCGAAGGTATTTTTTGCGGAAACCTCCGCCGAGCATCTCGTGAGGGAACACTTCGTCAACGGGAGTGCCCGAACTTCGAATCGGAATGTCGGCATCGTAGAGTCGGTCGACGAGCGCAACAAAGCGAAGTGCATCGTTCTGGTCGGTGAAGGGCGCAACACCGCGCCAGACGATCGCGCCGATTCCCTCCACGAGGATCGCGTATTTCGAGGGGTGTTCGCGAGCGAGCACAAAACTGAGCTCAGCGAACACATCGCTCGCAACGATGAGACCCTCGGAACGCTCGACGGTGTCGAGTTCTGATTCTGTGGACACGTCCGCTCGTCCCTCGTTTTCGCGGTGGCGATAGTCGACACCGTCGATTCGGAACGTACGGAAGCGATCAGAAAGGCTCTGGATTTCGCGGACAAAATCCGCGGCGGCGAAACGCCCCTCCCCCAAAGCATTGGGGGGCGTATTTGACGTCGCCATCACGCGAGTTCCCGTCGACATCAGTTCCCCGAGCAATCGCGTCATCAGCATCGTGTCACCCGGATCGTCAAGTTCGAACTCGTCGATCGCAATGAAGGCCGTCCCGGTGAGAGCCTCTACCGCAGTTGCATAGCCGAGAGCGCCGACAAGAGCCGTGTATTCGATGAATGTCCCGAAGTATTTCCGCCCCGTCGCGATATGCCAAGCCGATGCGAGGAGGTGCGTTTTCCCCACTCCAAAACCACCATCCAAGTAGAGACCGAGCGGTTGTTCCGAGGATTTTTTGAACAGGCCTCCCCCCGTCGACGTGAAGAATGCCTCAGCCGCAGCGCGCGCAGCGTGTTGCGACGGATAGTCGTTGTCGGGGACGAAACTTTCGAACCGCGCTGCATCGAATTGCCGGGGCGGCACAAGGTGTTCCAGCATCTGCTCGGTGGTGACCGTCGGGCGGCGATCCGCGAGGTGAACGAGCGACACGATGTGGCAGACCTTCCTGAGTTTCGTCCAGCCTATCCGCGACAATGTAGTCGTGCTTGTACACACAGATTTTCCCTCGGGAGTCTCTTTCGACTCGCGCAATCGCGAAGCGTCAGAATTGTGGTGGGACACAATGGGCGAGCGCTGGGTTCGAGTGAATATCGTCACCGACGCATTGGGGAAGACCACCGGTTTGTCAGGAACCAGTGATGATCTCAGTGGGGGCGCCGATCGGGATCTGGTTGCTGCCCTGCGGGCTATCGCCGATGTTGTCGTTCTCGGTGGGGCTACCGTCCGGTCGGAGCCGCAATCGGTGCCGCGGGGCAAACCCGTCGTCATTGTCTCCCGCTCCGCCGACATCCCAGCCGAGGCCATCAAGAGGTCCAGCGCAGGAATAACCGTCCTTCATCACTCGTCGGCAACGCCACCCCGGGGGGTGGCGGGCGTCGTACTTCCCCGATTCACCGGATCAGCGGTCCTCGCGGCAATCACATCGCTCGGCTATCAGCGTGTTCTGGTTGAAGGGGGCCTCACGGTGGCGAACAAGTTCCTCAACGCGGGTCTCGTAACTGAGTGGTGCCAAACGGTCTCTCCGCTACTGGGCGACCCCAATAGTCAAGCCGTGGCCCCCTCGGTGACCGGTGACCTCACGCTCATGGCGCACGACGAGGGCGGGTTCCGTTACACCCGTCGGCTCGTCGACGGCGCGCCTCGTGGGGACACCCTTGCCCGTGTTTAGTGTTGGACTGTGAAAACCTCGTCCGGATATTTTGAGTCTCTGGTGGAGTCTGCCTTGGCCGCGACCCTCCCGCAAGAGGTTTCGGTTCACCAAATCGATGCTCCGCAGGGACTTGCTCCCAGTGCGATCGCCTTTGCGGCAGACATTGTCGCGGGCACCGGCCACCTCGATCGAGGAACCGGTCGACTGATATTTCTCGATGATCCGGAAGAACCCGTCGCGTGGGGTGGGCGGTCGCGCGCCATCATTTTTGCCCAATCGCCACTCGAGGTTGACCTGGGCAGCGACGAGATGTATTCCGCTGCCACCTGGGCGACCTTGACCGATGAGCTGTCGGAGTCCGGGGCACAATTCAGCCACGCTGCCGGAACGGTGACACGAGTCATTTCAACCGGTTTTGGTGATTTAACGCCACAGGGACGCGGAACACAGGTCGAAGTTCGAGCTTCCTGGTCGCCACAGTCCTGGAATGCGCGACCACATGTTGAAGCGTGGGCGCGTTTCGTCTGCCGTCTTGCTGGTTTCCCGCCGCAACCCGAAGGCGTCACCAACATCCAGGCTCGATGAGCGACGAGATTGAACTGCCCCCAGCAACGCTGGCGGAAGTTCCCTTCGTGATTGACTCTGACACCGCTCTTCGTGCCGCAGTCGCCCGGCTAGGCGAAGGTACCGGTCCATTCGGTGTCGACGCGGAACGTGCAAGCGGTTTTCGCTACTCGAACCGTGCCTATTTGATTCAGATTCACCGTCGCGGTGGCGGAACCCACCTGGTGGACCCAACTGCTTTCGAGGATTTGACCGAACTTGCAGCCCTTCTCCGCACCGACGAGTGGATTCTTCACGCGGCGACCCAGGATCTCTCGTGCCTCGCCGAGCTGGGGCTGGTGCCCACCTCACTCTTTGATACGGAACTCGGCTCTCGCCTCGCCGGGCTCCCCCGCGTTGGTCTGGGAACGGTGGTTGCCGAGCTTCTTGGACTTCACCTCGCGAAGGAACACTCAGCGGCTGATTGGTCGACACGGCCTCTGCCCCAGGGTTGGATCGTGTACGCGGCACTCGATGTCGAATTCCTGCCCGACCTGCGGGACGCGTTGGCCGCACGTTTGGAGGAGAACGGCAAAGCCGACATTGCACGTCAAGAGTTCGACAACCTGCTGTCGTGGCGACCCGCACCACCCCGCACGGATCCGTGGCGACGGCTTTCCCAGATCCAAACACTCACGGCTCCCCGTCAGCTCGCGGTCGCACGGGAACTGTGGACGGAACGAGACGCGATTGCGCGCGAACTCGACATGGGGGCGGGTCGCGTGATCCCCGATGGTTCCCTCATCGCCGCGTCAAAGTTGCTGCCCAAATCGAAGGGGCAATTGGCGGGGATGTCGACCTTTACCGGGCGACTGTCGCGCAAACAACTCGATCGGTGGTGGGCTGCAATCGAACGTGGCACCGCTACCGAAGACCTCCCACCCATGCGCGTGCGTGGAACCGCGCTGTCCACCCCCCGGAACTGGAAGGAACGCCACCCCGACGCGTATGCCCGTTTTGTTGCATCCAGGGCAGAGGTTGTCGCCATCGCGTCAGAGCTCGTTATACCGGTGGAGAACGTTCTCACTCCGGACATCCTCCGTAAGCTCTGTTGGGAACCACCGGCCGACGCGAGCGTCGCCGCAATCGCGACTGCGTTGACGGACGCCGGAGCTCGCTCCTGGCAGATCGACGCAACGAGCGAGCGGATCGCCGGAAGTTTCGCGCTCGCGGCTGCAAATCCCGAACAGTTTCTCGCGGAAACTCCCGCGGGTGGCGACGAAGCCGAATAACAGTGGCACGATTGATGTGCAAGGAGGCCCCGTGAGCCGGTCAGTGTTTTTTATCGATGGTGTGCGCAGTCCGTTCGGACGCGCAGGTGCGAAAGGTGTTTTCAGGGACACTCGCGCGGATGACATCGCGGCGGGTGTGCTCAAAGGTTTACTCCAGCGAAATCCAGCGTTACCCCCCGAGGCGATCGACGATGTCGCAATCGCTGCGACCACCCACGAGGGTGACCAGGGCTTGACGCTCGGTCGGACCGTTGGCCTTCTCGCTGGATTGCCGACCTCTGTGCCAGGGTTCGCAATCGATCGCATGTGCGCGGGTGCCATGACCTCGATAACAACTCTCGGAGCGGGCATCGGCTTTGGTCAGATTGAGATCGCCATCGCCGGTGGGGTCGAACACATGGGCCGCCACCCGATGGAATTTGACCAAAAGGCCAACCCGGCGCTGTTCGAGCTCGGCATCTTCACGGAGGATTCGCTGTTCATGGGTCGTACTGCCGAGAATCTCCACGACCAACTCCCCGCAATCACCAAAAAGCGAGCGGACGAATTTGCGATACAGAGTCAGCAGCGCGCGTGGACAGCATACGAAACCGGGGGTCCACAGGCTGACCTCATCACCATCGACACGGTTCACGGGGCCGCAGATCGAGACGAACAGTTGCGTCCAGCGACGACCATCGAGGGACTCGAATCGCTCTCTCCGCCTTTCAGAACCGACGGTCGAGTAACTGCGGGCAACGCTTCCCCGCTGACGGACGGCGCAACGATGAGTCTGATTGCGGGCGACGACGCGGTGGCGAAGTACGAACTGAAGCCGTCGATGCGCTTGGTGTCCTACGCTTTTGCCGGAGTGTCCCCCGACAGCATGGGACTCGGACCAATTCCCGCGACAGACAAAGCGCTCGCCCTGGCCGGTCTGACGATGGACGACATCGGACTGTGGGAAGTGAACGAAGCATTCGCGGTCCAAGTCCTCGCGTTTGCGGATCACTTCAATATCGACAGCCAATCGCCGTTTTTCAATCCGTGGGGAGGTGCCATCGCGATGGGTCACCCGCTCGCTGCTTCCGGTGTCCGGCTCGCCATTCAACTTGCTCGACACTTCGAGAACAACCCCGACATCCGTTACGGCCTGACGACGATGTGCGTCGGCCTTGGACAGGGCGGCACCGTCGTCTGGGAAAACCCCCACTTCAGCGCATGAGTCAGTTGTTCGAAAAGGTGGCTACGACGGTCGCCGTTGACGAGGAGTTGTCGGCGGGCGGGAACCGGGTTCTCGTGCTCACACTGACGGCAGAGGAACCTGAGCGACCCGCCGTGCTGGGCCCTCGCGGGCTCGAAAACCTCGACGGAGCGCTTGACGACGTACTTGCGCGAATTGCCGCAGGCGGAATAGCCGCCGTCGTTGTGCGAGGGTCTGGTCGAGCCTTCTGCGCCGGCGCGGACCTCGACATGATGAGCTCAATTACTGAGCGGAGCGTATCCCTGGCTCTGGCCGAGACCGGACACCGAGTACTGGGTCGCCTCAGCAGATTAGGCGTCCCGAGTATTGCGGAAATCAACGGTGTCGCCCTCGGAGGCGGACTCGAATTGGCCCTCCACTGCACGTTCCGAATTGCGTCCGCTTCGGTCTCTGCAATCGGTCTTCCCGAGATTTCGCTCGGTCTGATTCCGGGGTGGGGTGGGTCCACGCTCTTGCCTCGACTGGTCGGCCTGGCCTCAGCAACGACCGTGCTTCTTGACAACCCGGTCAAGGGAAACGCCCTGCTGAATTCAACTCAGGCACTTCACTTGGGGATTATCGATCGTGTTGTCGACGATGCGAAACTCCGCGACGCGAGTCTCCAGTTCGTCGACGAGGGATTCCCCGTCGATCGAACAGAACACGTGACCAGCGCTGAAGACCTCAGCGCACTGAAACAAAAATGTGCCGCGCTTGCATCTCGACCGGGAAACCCGATTGTGGCCATCGGTCGGCTGTTGGAGATTGTCGAACAGGGAACCACGATTGGGTCCGGCTTCGCCGCTGAGGATGATGCGCTCGCGGAACTCATCCTCACCGCCGAGTTTCGTAACCGTGTCTACGCATTCCACCTGACCACGAGCAGGGCACGGAAGCCCGCCGGAGTTCCAGCAGTCGAAGCGCGTACTGTGTCGCACGTCGGAATCATCGGAGCGGGACTGATGGCATCACAATTCGCCGCTCTATTTGCGGAAAAGCTGGATTGTTCGGTCATCGTGACGGACGTCTCGCAGGAGCGCCTCGATGCAGCACTCGAACGCATCAGCGATGCGTTGAACTCGAGGGTTGAGCGCGGAAGCCTCAGTGCTGATAAGCGCGCTTCGATCCTCGCAAATCTGACGACGACACTCGACCACCGAGATTTTGCGGGCTGTGACTTTGTGATGGAAGCCGTGTTCGAGGATCTTGCTGTCAAGGTGGACGTCCTGCGCGAAATCGAAACACACGTGTCGGCGGACTGCATTCTCGCAACCAACACGTCGTCGTTATCCGTAACGGACATGGCAACCGCTTTACAGCACCCGGAAAGGCTTATCGGCTTCCACTTCTTCAACCCCGTGGCCGTGATGCCGTTGGTCGAGGTCGTAGCAACGCCCCACACCGCCGATGAGTCGATCGCGACCGCGATTGCGTGTGCTGGTCGACTCCGCAAGACGGCCGTCATCGTCAAGGATGTGCCGGGTTTCGTTGTCAACCGAATCTTGTCAGTCTTTCTCAGCACAACCCTCGACTACGTCGACAATGGACTATCTCCAGCCTCGGTCAGCACAGCTCTCGAGCCGTTGCGGCTGCCGATGGACCCGTTCGCGCTCATCGACCTCATCGGGCGACCCGTGACGCTGCACATGCTGGAATCTCTTCACGCGTTTGCTCCCCAACGCGTGTTGGTATCCCCAGCTCTACGTGAGGCAACCGAGAACCCTGTAACGGATTCCGTCGCCAGGGACTGTGACACCGAGGTTTCCGCGAACGTCACCGAACAACAGGACATTAACACGCGCGTCCTCGATGACCTTGCCCGCGAGATTGCCATCATGCTCGACGAGGGGGTCGTCGCGGCAGTAGAGGACATCGACCTGTGCCTCATTGCCGGAGCCGGCTGGCCCGTTGCGCACGGTGGGATTAGCCGGTACCTGGATGAAGTTGGGGCTTCCGAGCGCAGCAACGGTCGCCGGTTTCACTAGCCGCTAGGGCTTCGCTTTCGGGATTTGCGTTCCCTTAAGTTGCGCGCGAATTTTCGCTGCAATGGAATCAGCATCAAGCCTTACGCGCCGAAGTATGTTGTCACGTGTGTCGTGCTCAAGAAATTCGGCGGGCAGTCCGAGTTCGTCAACGGCGGTATCGATGCCCGCTGCTCGCAGGTCCTGTCGAATTCGGGTGCCGACGCCACCGACACGAATTCCGTCCTCAATGGACACAACGATTCGGTGGTCTCGCGACATGTCGACGACCGCCTGAGGGACCGGGATAACCCAGCGAGGATCGATGACGGTGACGCCGAATCCGTCCTTCGTCAGTTTCTCAGCAACCGCAAGCGCAAGTGGTGCAAAGGCTCCGATGGCCACGAGCAAGACGTCCGAGCGCGAGTCCTCGTGCAGAACATCAACCCCATCCTTCGTTCGTCGTACCGCGGGAATTGGGGCTGCGATGTTGCCCTTGGGGAACCGGACAACTGTTGGGCCGTCTGCGATGGCTACGGCTTCGCGCAGTTCTTCACGCAGAGTCACATCATCGCGAGGGGCGGCAATCCGAATGCCAGGGACGATGTTGAGCATGGCGAGGTCCCACTGTCCGTGGTGCGACGCCCCGTCGGGACCGGTCACGCCCGCGCGGTCAAGAACGAACGTTACTCCGGCGCGATGCAGCGCGACGTCCATCAGGAGTTGATCGAAGGCTCGACCCATGAACGTCGCGTAAACCGCGACGACGGGGTGTAATCCGCCGAAGGCAAGCCCAGCAGCCGATGTGGTTGCGTGTTGTTCGGCGATCCCGACATCGACTACGCGACCCGGATACTTGTCCGCGAACGCCGCCAACCCTGTCGGGCGAAGCATTGCGGCGGTGATGCCGACGACCGACTCGTTCTCATCCGCGATCTTCACCATCTCAGAGGAGAACACGCTTGTCCACGATGTTCCCGAGCCCTTGGTCTCTTCACCCGTGATGGGGTCGAACGCTCCGATGGCGTGGAACTGGTCATCGGCGTTCATGCGCGCCGGCTCATACCCGCGGCCTTTTTCCGTGATGGCATGAACAATCACAGGGGTGCCGTAATCCTTCGCCTGTTCTAACGCGCGTTCGACATC
This sequence comes from Microbacteriaceae bacterium, assembly GCA_044338315.1. Taxonomy (GTDB): domain Bacteria; phylum Actinomycetota; class Actinomycetes; order Actinomycetales; family Microbacteriaceae; genus MWH-TA3. Next base: position 89,422 of record JBIILU010000003.1, read on the forward strand.
GGCCATGTTGTGCCCATCAATCGGGCCAATGTATTTGATATCCAGATTCGAGTACAGCGCATCATTGTTGGCAAATCGCGCCATGAAACCGCGAATACCCCCGCGCACTCCCCTGTACAAGGCACGTGCCGGGCCGCCGAGTCGCTTGAAGATTGCCCAGGACAGCATGTGCAGTCGGCGATAGCTGGGACGAGTGCGCACACCCGACAGGAATCGCGCAACCCCACCAATGGTCGGCGCGTACGAGCGGCCGTTGTCGTTGACGATAATGACGAGTCTGCGGGAGTTATCGTGGGAAATGTTGTTGAGCGCTTCCCACGTCATTCCACCGGTAAGCGCGCCGTCGCCAACAACCACGACAACGTGACGATCATCTTGACCCGTCATCTCAAAGGCTTTGGAGATTCCGTCCGCCCACGAGAGTGAACTCGACGCGTGGCTGCTTTCGACAACGTCGTGAACTGATTCACTTCGCTGCGGATACCCAGCGAGTCCACCCGCTGACCGCAGCTTCGAGAAGTCCTGGCGACCCGTCAGGAGCTTATGCACATATGACTGGTGCCCTGTATCAAAAATCACGGGATCGAGCGGGGAGTTGAAGACGCGATGGATGCCGATGCTCAGTTCGACGACTCCGAGGTTAGGGCCGAGGTGTCCGCCCGTTGTTGCAATGTTTGTGACGAGGAATTCGCGAATTTCCTCCGCCAAAACCTCACACTGGGCCACCGACAGACCCTTGAGGTCTTGTGGACTGCGAATGGATGGCAACAACATGGCGACTACAGAAGTGAACGCAGAACGTATTGAAGAATGCCGCCGTTACGGAAGTAATCGGCTTCGCCGGGGGTATCGATGCGGACCACCGCGTCAAATGTGACGTCAGTCTTGCCCGAGGCAGAGTGCGCGGTGGGCTTCGCGACGACACGAACTGTGGCGGGAGTGCCGCCCGTGTTCATCGCCTCAATGCCCTCAAACGAATACTCTTCCGTGCCGTCAAGCCCGAGTGAATCCGCTGTGTGGCCAACCGGGAACTGCAACGGAATGACGCCCATTCCGATGAGGTTTGACCGGTGGATGCGTTCGAACGACTCCGCAATGACAGCGGAAACCCCGAGGAGACTCGTTCCCTTCGCCGCCCAGTCACGACTCGACCCCGAACCGTATTCCTTACCGGCGAGAATGACGAGCGGAATCTCTTGAGCCTGGTAATTCTCAGAGGCGTCGTAGATGAACGCTTGAGACCCGTCATCCGTCGTGAAATCACGGGTGAATCCGCCTTCGACGCCGTCCAATAGTTGATTCTTGAGTCGAATGTTCGCGAACGTCCCGCGAATCATGATTTCGTGATTCCCACGGCGCGAACCGTACGAGTTGAAATCATCGCGGTTGACACCGTGAGCCTGGAGGTAGGCGCCAGCTGGTGAATCAGCCTTGATTGAGCCAGCTGGCGAAATGTGGTCCGTTGTGACGGAATCGCCCAGCTTCGCCAGTACACGCGCCGCGTGGATGTCCGAAACGGGAGACGTTTCCTTCTTCATCCCCTCGAAGTAGGGAGGTTTGCGAACATAGGTTGAATTCTCGTCCCACTCGAAAACGTTGCCGGTTGGAGTGGGGATGGATCGCCATCGATCGTCACCGTCAAACACGGACGCATACTGTCGCACGAACATCGCCGTGTCGATGGATGAGTCGATTGTTTTCTGGACTTCGGCCGCCGAGGGCCAAATGTCCGCGAGGTACACATCCTCACCGGCAGCGGTGGTACCGAGCGGCTGGGTCTCGAAGTCGAAGTTCATCGTCCCCGCGAGCGCATAGGCGATGACGAGCGGTGGGGACGCGAGATAGTTCATCTTGACGTCTGGGTTGATTCGTCCCTCGAAGTTTCGATTACCCGACAGCACGGCCGTAACCGCGAGATCATTGTCGTGGACGGCCTGTGACACTTCAGCGGGAAGGGGACCCGAGTTGCCGATACACGTCGTGCACCCGTAGCCCACGAGGTAGAAGCCGAGCGCCTCAAGGTCGTCCATCAGTCCGGCTTTTTCGTAGTACTCGGTGACGACCTTGGATCCGGGAGCGAGCGTGGTCTTGACCCACGGCTTCGATTTGAGTCCCTTAGCTACGGCGTTTCGAGCGAGCAGCCCCGCGGCGAGCATCACGGAAGGATTCGAGGTGTTCGTGCACGAGGTGATTGCCGCGATTGCGACGTGGCCGTTGTCGACATCGAACGTTTCCCCGGCATACGTAACGGACGCAGCTTTTCCGGCACCGTAATTCGCCAAGTCAATACCGAACTGCGACTTCGCCTTGGTTAGCTCGATACGGTCTTGGGGTCGCTTCGGACCCGCGATGGAGGGTACGACAGTGGAAAGGTCGAGTTCCAGGTATTCGCTGAAGACAGGTTCCTTAGTGGGGTCGTGCCACAAACCCTGTTCTTTCGCATACTGCTCGACGAGAGCGACAGTCTGCGCTGGGCGACCGGTAAGCCGCAAGTACTCGACGGTGACGGCATCGATCGGGAACATCGCGGCCGTAGACCCGAACTCCGGGCTCATGTTTCCGATGGTGGCTCGATTCGCGAGCGGAACTTCGCCGACGCCATCACCGTAAAACTCAACGAACTTCCCAACCACACCGTGGCGACGCAACATGTCCGTAATAGTGAGAACCACATCGGTTGCGGTGACGGCGGGTGGGATAACACCATTCAGCTTGAAGCCGACGACCTTGGGGATGAGCATCGAAACGGGCTGTCCCAGCATCGCCGCTTCGGCTTCAATACCCCCGACTCCCCAGCCGAGGACTCCGAGTCCGTTGACCATCGTCGTGTGCGAATCGGTTCCGACGCACGTGTCGGGGAAAGCGATCGTCTCGCCGTCAACGTCGCGCGTGTACACCACTTGTGCAAGGTTTTCGAGATTTACCTGGTGCACGATTCCGGTTCCAGGAGGAACAACCTTGAAGTTGTCGAAGGCTGTTTGTCCCCAGCGCAGGAATTGGTAACGCTCACCGTTGCGCTCGTATTCGATCTCGACGTTGCGTTCGAATGCGTCCTCGCGGCCGAACAGGTCGGCGATCACCGAGTGGTCAATGACAAGTTCAGCGGGGGCAAGGGGGTTGATCTTCGCCGGATCGCCGCCGAGTTCAGCAACCGCTTCCCGCATGGTTGCGAGGTCAACAATGCAGGGGACACCGGTGAAGTCCTGCATGACCACACGAGCCGGAGTGAATTGAATCTCCGTGTTGGGCTCACCAGCGGGATCCCACGAGCCGAGGGCGCGAATCTGATCCGCTGTGATGTTGGCGCCGTCTTCGGTGCGGAGCAAGTTTTCCAGCAACACCTTGAGGCTAAATGGCAGCCGTTCGTTCCCCTCGACCGCGTCGAGACGGAAGATTGTGTACTCGGTACCGCTTACCGACAACGAACTCTTGGCACCGAATGAGTTGATACTCAACACGAACTCCTCTGGATTGACACGACGCGTCTAGTCTAACCCGACGGTCGAAGGGTCACAGTTTGGGCGTGTGCGAAGACCGGAGCAACATCCACGTCACCCACAGCATGGCTGCGTAGAGCGGGAGTCCCATGATGAGTTTTGTCGCCGCCAACGCCGCTGTCAGATTGGAAAAATACAGCGGGACCTGGATGATGAGTCGCGACGCAAAGAAGAGCGCCCAGAGTAGCGAAGCGATCGTGGCTGCTCGGCGAGGTGCCGGTGCGGTAAGCCATTCGGTCTGTGGAGCGATCAGTTTCGCGATGACGCCGACGAGCGGCTTCCGCAGCACCAGCGACGTCACGAACGCCACAAGGGAAATCGAATTGATGACGAATCCGCCGATGAAGTTGTCCGCGGCCCGTCCCGTCCATAGCGCCAGCCCGGCCGAGAGTGCGATTCCAATTCCGCCCGAAACAGCGGGAAGCGCGGGCAGCCGTTGAATCAGCCTCACGAGCAAAAAACCCACGGCGACCGCTACGGGGGCTGCGACAGAGGGAACAAGTTGCCCCGTAACCGTGAACACGACGAGAAACACGAGGCCCGGAGCAAGCGACTCGATGATGCCGCGGACTCCCCCAATTGCGCCAAACAACGCGTCCGCGGTCGGCGCGTCCTCAGGAACAATCGCAGCGATGCCCCTCTTTGGAACCGGCTGCTTGGTCACGCAGGAACGCCAGGCTGCGGCGGAACGTGCAACGACAAAAGGTCTCGTGGCGGTAGCGCTTCGGTTCCGCGGTTGACGACGATGGATCGGTATACCTGCTCAATCGCCAGTGCTTCCGATGGCTTCTCGGCGCCCTTTCCGGAAATGACTCCCCGCAAGAACCACTTTGGACCGTCGACACCGATGAAGCGCACGGGTTTGCGCGAACGGTCCGCGGTGGGCAAGACTGCGCGCACCTCAAGACCGAACGGCCCGGGGACTTCCTCGACCGAACCCCCCTGCTTCGTCACCTGGTCGACCACTTGCGCGCGGATCTCATCCCAGAGACCCTCCGAGCGCGACGCCGCAAACGCTTGAACCTGCAAGGTCGACCCTTCGCAGTCGAGTGTCGCTGCGACTATCTTTTTTGTGCTGTCATCGACGTCGAGTCGAAGCTGTAGTCCCACTCGCGGGGTCACCTTGATGGAACCGAGGTCGATGAACGGTTGGACCGGACTCACCTCCGACACATCAAACGGCCCTTCACTGGAGCGGTTAGGTATCTCCTCTTTTAGTACCATCCGCTTATCCCTTCCCTACGCCCGTGCTGCCGAACCCGCCGGATCCGCGATGAGTTCCGGGAAGCTGCGCGACCGGAACAAATTCGGCCCGAACCACGGGGTGAATCACAAGCTGGGCGATTCGATCGCCGGCTTCAATCTGAAATGACTTGTCACGGTCTGTGTTGAGCATGATGACACCAATCTCTCCGCGATAACCGGCATCAATGGTGCCGGGTGAATTCACAAGGGTTATCCCATGGTGGAGCGCAAGACCGCTGCGTGGCACGACGTAAGCGACAAAACCGTTTGGCAACGCGATTGAAAGACCCGACTTGACGAGGGCGCGCTCGCCGGGAGCAAGCGTGACCGCTTCGGCAGCGGTGATATCCGCTCCAGCGTCACCGGGGTGCGCGTATGTCGGGACTTCACCAACAACTAAGACTTGGGGTGTCATTCGTTCAGGCTAATACATGGTCGAATAGACATATGGTCATTTATCGCGAACGACTGACTCCGAACGTGGGTATTCACGTCGCGCTCTTACTGCTGCTTCCGCTCGGATTCGGAATGCTGGCTCCGATAAACATTGTGTGGGGAATCATCAACGCCGTCTCGATATACGCACTCGGGATTGCCTGGCTCGTGTTCGGTGCTCCGTTGTTGGTCGTCACTACCGACAGCCTTCGCGCGGGGCGTGCCACCATCAGTCGCGACGAGCTGGGCGCCGCTACTGTCGTCGAGCGCGCGGATAGAGCGGGTGCACTTGCCGACGCACGCGCATGGAAGGTGATTCGTGCGTGGATCCCTCGTGGCGTGCGAGTGGAAATAGCTGACGCAAACGATCCAGCACCGCACTGGTACCTATCGAGTCGGCACCCCGAAAAACTCGTTGCCGCTTTGACCACGCGCTAGGCGCAGTCGAAGCAGATCGCACCAGCCTTTGTTTCCTTGGCAACCTGCGAACGGTTCTTCACGAGGAAGCATTCATTACACGTGAACTCATCAGCCTGCGGAGGGAGCACGATCACATCGAGCTCCATGTTCGCGAGATCTTGACCGCTCATTTCGAGACTGTCCGGGTTATCGGCGTCGTCTAACTCGACGCCGGGACGCGGCGCGGGTACTCGCTCTTGAATCCCTTGCAGGGACTCTTGGTCTTCTTCTCCCTTACGGGGGGAATCATAATCCGTTGCCACTGTGACAAACCTTTCTCTGGTAACGGGCGCTCGTAGTTTGCGACAAATTTCTCCGAAAATCAAACTCCCTCGCCGTATGTCGCAAATTCAGTGCACAACGGCGGTATCCTCGGGACACAGCCACAAACAGGAGTTGATGTGGAAGAATTGACGGTCATCGAGGTGTCACCCACCGCGATCATCGCTGTTTCGCGCGACGGACAGCGTTACACCATCCCCGTTGACGGCGAACTTCGAACCGGCATCACTCAGAGATCGGCCGGCGCGAAATCGGGCGCAACCAGTCCTCGTGAGATTCAGAGCCTGCTGCGATCCGGGCTTTCGATTGCTGAGGTTGCCGAGCGCACCGGCGAAGATGCCGATCACATCGCACGGTTCGAAGCACCCATCACCGCGGAGCTTGCTTTCGTCCTCGAACGAGCACTCGCGGTGCCGGTCACCGCTCGCAACGATGATGACGCCACGAGTTTCGGTGTGGCGATTGAAGCGCGCCTTCGTGAACAGGGCGGCATTGTTACCCGCTGGCAGGCTTACCGACTCAATGACGAATGGGTCGTGGGCGCAGAATTCACCGTCGGTACCGTCACGGAGGATGCGACGTGGGCGTTCGACCCGCGCAAGCTGACGCTAGCCCCCACCAACCCCGTTGCTGTGCGGGTGAGTAAGGCGGATGCTGTGGATGCGGCACTGTTCCCGCCGTTGCGTGTCGTCGCTCCCCAAACCGCGCAAAGATTTGACAGCGGCGAGTTCGAGCCGGTAGTCGAAAAGTCCAAGCCTCAGCCGGTGATTCAGATTCCGATTGACATTCACGAAATCGTTGGCGACTCCGTCACCGAGCCGGCCGGTGCAGCTCCGACTGATTTGCTTGATGAACTCCACAAGCGTCGCGGTCAACGGAGCGAAGCCATGTCGAGCCACCCTTCAACGGGATCGATACCGGTCATCACGCCCGAAATGCTCGAGATTCCCGACGACTCGCCCGAAGCGCCGGAGGAACCCGCGACCCCCGTCGAGCCGGCTGCACCAGAGGTCTTTATCGATGAGACTCCTAGCCAACGCCAGCGCCGTCAGCGTGCGCCGATGCCGACGTGGGATGAAATCGTTTTCGGAACTCGTCCCATCGAGGACTAGCCAAAGACTCCCGCTCTGACAAAGGGCACGTGGGTTTCGGTTGAGGAGAGACCTCCGTGTTGTCCAATCATCGCCATCGACTGAGGTGTCGCTGTTCGCTCGTCGTAATAAACGGCGACGCCGCGAGGGGAGACAAGCACATCACCAATCCGTTCAAGGAACTGTGGAGAAACTACACCGAACCATCCTGCGGCGATTGCCTCCGCGCGCGTCGCAACGTGGGCAACGCTCCCCTCGACCGCGCGCCAGGCCTCGGCAAGTTCAACCGGGTCTCGTTCCGAATAGAGGTGCAGAAAGCGCGGCTCGCCCCCCGTCTGCACATCGTCGAGTAACACCGAGTCACCCGGGACGAGTCTGTGCTTGGTGTTTGGCACGTCGAGCACCCCGTGGTCGGCCGTCACCAGTAATCCGTCGTGCGGTCCGAGAACTCGGAGTACTTCAGCGACAAAACCATCGAGCTGTTCGAGTCGGTTAACCCAGCGGTCGCTCGCGACACCGTCCGAATGCGCGGCTTGATCAAGTTCGGGAATGTAGACGTAAATCACGCCATCTGAATTGGCCTGAAAGAACCGCTGAATCCGTTCCATGCGTTCCGCGTAGGTGTTCGCCGCAACATAATTTCCACCGCGCAGAATCGCCCGAGTTAGACCCGACGACCGATAGCGCTCCGCCGAGACGATATCCGAAGCGACATCAGAGTTTGACTCCCAGACGGTCGGTACCGGTTGCCAAGCACTCGTATCGAGGTCATCAAGACCGGACAACTGGTTCACCAGCAGACCGGTTTCGGGGTTGCGAATTGCGTAGCCGAGCATTCCCGTTTGCCCGGGATCTGCTCCCGTCGTCAGTGTCGCGAGGGATGACGCTGTGGTGGATGGAAAGTTTGACAGCACCGCTGTTTGAGTTAATCCCGACAACGTTCGAGCATAGGCACGGTGCGCTTTCAAATTCTCGGAACCGAGTCCGTCCACGAGGAGAACAATTGCGCGGCGCGCGCGCGGCAGGCCGAGCCGGTTATCAACACCTCGGATTGATTCAAACGCGCTCGTCAACACCCCCGCGAGCCAGCGGTCTTCCGAGCGGATGACGGGTAAAGTCGTGCTCACTGTGACTGACGCCCCA
>JBIILU010000021.1:0-11134 GCA_044338315.1 Microbacteriaceae bacterium
CCTGGGATTCACTGGCGTCTGTTTCAGAATGGTCGACCGCCGCCGCCCGAGACCCGCTCTCTCTTGTTTCCGGGCTCTCGTGGCGGGTCGAAAGGACGTGGACAACATGACGGCCACGGTACACATCGACCTCGATGCGTTCGAGCACAACGTTGCTCACCTGGTCAGCCTCGCTGCACCGGCTTCGACGTGGGTCGCTATCAAGTCGAACGCTTACGGACACGGCATGCTCGAGCTGGCTGAGAACGCACTCACGGCGGGCGCAAGCGGGTTGGCCGTGCTCGACGTCCCGGCGGCGCTGAGGCTTCGAGGTCACGGCGTCACCGCGACCCTTTTCGCATGGCTGCACGGGGCGGAAACCGACTTCGGTGCAGCAGTTGCTGGCGGTGTTGACCTCGGCGTATCGACGTTTGAACAACTTGAGTCCATCGCTGCCGTCCCCGGCGTAGGAAACGTTCACCTCAAAATTGATACGGGTCTGCACCGCAACGGGGTGTCCGAAGCCGACTGGGAGTCGTTCTGCCGCCGAGCGCACGAACTCGAGTCCGCCGGCTCCATTCGGGTCACTGGGATCTGGTCGCACCTCGCGGACGCCGGCGAAGAGTCGGACACAAAGGCCCTCGCAAAATTCGATTCTGCCGTGGCGCAGGCCAGGGCAATCGGGCTCAGCCCCGACGTCGTTCATATCGCCGCCAGTTCTGCCGCTCTGAGGAACCCCCGTTCGCGCCACGACGTTGTTCGTGTCGGGATCGCCGCTTACGGAATCTCTCCCTTCGACGATGTCGACGGCGCGGGGCTCGGTTTGCGTCCCGTCCTCCGCCTATCCGCATCCACGGACGGTTCAGTGGTCAGCGCCGGATGGTTTGACGGGATCCCACAGGTTTCCGAATCCTCCGGCGCGTGGGTCGCCTGTGACGGAACGCCCCGCCCAATCGTCTCGGTTCATCCTCGAACCACGGATGTTGGGGCCGAGCCGTTGTCGTCGAGAACGGTCGACATCATCGGCGGAAGTGGGCCGACGATCGAGCAGTGGGCGGCGTGGACCAACACCATTGGCGACGAAATCGTGACCGCGATACCGTCACACGTCCGCCGAGTTTACGTTCGAGGCTAGCGACCTATCCGTTCGCGAATAGCGATTCGCGATTGGTCTGCCGCACGGTTCGCCCGTGCAAGCAATTCCGACGTTGAATCGAGCGCGGCGCCCGTCATTCGGGAAATAATCATGTCAGCTATTTCGGGGTTCATCGGCAAGTAGGACCCGTGCGAATGGGTGCCAATGACCGTCCCGAATTCCACGCCATCAACCGAAGACTCGGATTCCTTCCCAAAAGAAACGTCCGTGATGTGCGGCGGTAGATCCGTGTCCAGTGTGTGACCGGTATTGACGAAACCTGCGACAAATGTTCCTCGTGCGGTTCCGACGAATTCCCCCACGTGACGCCGAGCCAACGGTCGCGATTCGCCCGGAATGACTCCGGCACCCTCCGTGCGGGACCCGTCGGCCCAGGCAATACCGTCACTGAGTAAATGCATTCCAGCACCGATAGCGAGAATCGATGCGTCCCGGGAAAGTGCTCCGGTCAGAGCGTCGCGCAATTCCCGGATGTGTTCGCCGGCGAGCCGCACGGCGCTGCTGGAACCAGAGCCGATGAGGTACACACCTGCATTTGCCGGAATCAGGTCACCCGGCTCTACATCTGTCACTCGCACAGAAATTCCGCGCCACTCACAGCGCTTGCGCAGCGCAAGCACGTTTCCCGAATCACCGAAAAGACCCAGTGTTTGGGGAAACAAGTGAACGAGGTGCACCATTACTCCCCCTCGATTTCCCTGTAGCCGAGTTCGCGTCGGAGGTCCATCATTTGTTCATAGTTGACGATTGCCGTGCGGTGCGTCTGAGCGCGGGTTGTTGTCCGCTGCCCAAAGGCTGCGAATGCAGTGGTGGGGTCAGGCTCGATGAGCCCAACGCTAATCTCTTCGTAGGCCAACCGGGTTTCCCACTGCCACGCCTTTGTGCCCGCCAGGACGTCGACATGGTCAATCGCCGACAGGTCGACGTCATAAATCCATGAAGGGTCAGGGGTCCCCTCGTCCACTGCAAGGTAAAGAGACTCGGGCTTCTGCTCGAGTGCGTCGAGATTTGCCTGAAGGCTGGGGAAGTTTTTCATCATGATTATGGTGAGCGGAGCACCGAACGCCAACACCGATTCGCCGCGACCGTAAACCGGCTTCAAGGAGGAGATGGCCTGCGCCGCCGCGGTCAGGTTTGCTCCTGAACCCTGAACGAGCGACGTCATTGCGAGCGCTGCGGCCGCGTCGATGGCGTAGTGCACACCCGGAGCGGGCAACGAGATGTCGAACGTGGACCCGCTCACCGTCACTGACGCAGCCAGACCGTGCACCCCCGTGACCGTGGCAATCGGACGGCGTTTATCGACGACATTCTGAAGTCCGACACTGGCGTCGTAGACGCCGTCGGGGGCCGCGGCCTCAGCGACATCGAAGCCCCGAACCTCGTGGCCCGAAGCACTCAACTCGTTTCCAATCGAGCGCGTGTTGTCATCCGCATCGTTTACGAGGACGACGGGTGCGGATCGACCAATCGTTGTGACCATCTCGATGACGCGCTCTGGTTCAAAAAATCGGTTCAGCTGATCAACCTGCACGTTGAGTAACAGCGCGTGGGTTGGCTTGATGATCTCGACCAATCGTGGTCCGTAGGCCTCGTCCAATTCGAGGACAACAGCGGTGGCGTGAAGGGAGCCCGTCAACGACACCGCCGCGAGCATCGACGACGCGACGCCCTGCGGCAGGTTTCCCCCCGAGGGGTTTGAGAAAACTTGGTGTCCGTTTGCCTCCAGCGCGGCAACGATCATTCCCGTGGTTGTTGACTTCCCGTTCGAACCTGTCACAACGATGACGGGCATCGACTCGTGTCGATGCACACCCGCCATGACGTGCTCAAGAAAGCGAGGGAACACCTTGAGTGCCACCCAGCCGGGCAACGCGGAACCACCGCCCCGAAGTCGGGTAATCAAGCGGACAAAACGCCCGAGCACCACCGCGAGGACGATACGCATGAGTTACTCGAGGAATTCGCGGATCGTTTGAGAGCGTGACGGGTGGCGCAGTTTGGCCATCGTCTTTGACTCAATCTGACGGATTCGCTCGCGCGTGACGCCAAAAGTTTCGCCGATTTGGTCAAGAGTTTTCGGAATCCCGTCACCGAGTCCGTAACGCATCCGAATCACACCCGACTCGCGTTCCGACAACGAATCGAGCACTGATTCGAGAGCGACGAGCAGCATTCGATTTGCGACGGCATCAAGGGGAACGATCGCCTCGGTGTCTTCGATGAGGTCACCGAATTCCGAGTCGCCGTCCTCACCGAGCGGTGTGTGAAGCGATATTGGTTCACGGCCGTACTTCTGAACTTCGACGACCTTCTCGGGCGTCATGTCGAGTTCGTGGGCAAGCTCTTCGGGCGAGGGCTCGCGGCCAAGGTCCTGAAGGAGCTGGCGCTGAACTCGCGCAAGTTTGTTGATGACCTCCACCATGTGGACGGGGATACGAATGGTTCGAGCCTGATCGGCCATCGCGCGGGTGATCGCCTGACGAATCCACCAGGTGGCATAGGTCGAAAACTTGAAACCCTTCGTGTAATCGAACTTTTCAACAGCGCGGATCAGTCCCAGGTTTCCCTCTTGGATGAGATCGAGGAACTGCATGCCACGGCCCGTGTAGCGCTTGGCCAGCGAAACAACGAGTCGAAGGTTGGCCTCGAGGAGGTGCCGCTTCGCGCGCTCTCCATCGTCGGCGATGATGCGCAGTTCGCGACCGTCCTTCGAGTTCTCCCGCTTCGAAGGAGTCAGTTTTGCCCACTTCTCTTCGGCAAAAAGTCCGGCCTCAATTCGCAGGGCCAGCGACACCTCCTGTTCGGCGTTGAGGAGGGCGACCTTACCGATCTGCTTGAGATAGTCCTTGACCGGGTCTGCCGTTGCCCCCGTAATCATGCTGGAGCTGGACTGAATTTCCTCGTCCGAAGCAGAGATGATGATGGCGCCGGTCGGCAAAGACTCGATCATGACCGACTTAACATCATCGGCCTCGTCGTCGCTGAGTTCAATGACCTCGTCAACTGCCGGCACGTCGGCGTCAATTTCGACGACCCCGTCGTCGCCGACAACGACCACTACGTCGAATTCCTCATCAACAATGGGCTCGTCCGTTGTTGCAGTGGCGGATTTCCCAGCGGGAGTTTTGGCTGGCGTCTTCGCAGCGGGTTTCGCCGGAGCTTTTGCCACCGGCTTCGCGGGTGCCTTCGCAACAGGCTTCGCGGGTGTTTTCGCGGCGGGCTTTGCCACTACCTTCGCGGGTGTTTTCGCAGCAGGCTTCGCGGGTGCCTTCGCAGCAGGCTTCGCGGGCGCCTTTGCGGCCGGCTTTGCTGCGACCTTCGCCGGAGCTTTCGCTGGAGCGACTTTTTCGTCCGCCTTGTTGGAACCGAATCCAAACATTTTTGCGAAACGGTTACGTTGCGAATCCGCCATGTACGAGTCCTCTTTCGGGCAGTATGAAGCCCCGTGTCAAATCGATGAAGCCGACGACTCGGGGTCTTGTGTTAACAGATTAGCACGGACACTCAACCGTCCGAGTTCCCTTGCGTTCGGAGAAAACGCTCCAGTTCAGCCCCAATGGAATCAGCACTGGGCACCTTGCCTTCATCATCAACGAATGGGGACGGCGGGGCGTTCTCTGACATGTAGTTGTCGTGTCGTGCTTCAAGATTGTTGACGAGCTCGGCGAGCTCATCGTTTTGCGAGACCTGATCGGCGACTTCCGACAGGAACTCGCGCCCTCTTTCTCTCAACTCTTCGGAGTGGAAGGTTATTCCCGTCATCGTCGTAATCGCGTCGAGAACTCCGAGCGTTGCGACCGGGTACTCCGAGTCCGCGAGGTAGTGCGGGACGAGCAGGACGGACCCGGCAACGGGCGCACCTAGTTGACACAGCATGAATTCGACAAGGTGAACGAAAGTGCCCGGAACCTCGGTGGTCGGTCGCCAAATGGAGTACGCGTCGATCAGGTCGGCGCGATTGCCGCTCATTGTCATGGCTTGGGCGCGGGTGTGAGGGACGGGCATCGGAATGGCGTGCACCCATGACGTTGAACTGACGCGGAACTGTTCAATTGCGCTGACTACCGCTTCCGCGGCGGCCTCCCAACGATAATCGGGCTCATAACCCGACAGCAACAGAAACTGCGATCCGAGTTCATCAGTTACCAGGCGCAGCACAAGTTCCGGCGGGCGATATTCGGTGAGATGCGTTCGCTCGAAAGTGAAGGTCGGTCGGCGAGCACGATAATCAAGAAGTTCATCGTTATCGAAGGTCCACACGCGTTCGTGGCGGGTGGAGTCGAGCACGTGTCGACTGGCCGAGACCACTGCGCGTCCCGCGTCGATAAAGCCCGTGAGCAAAATGACGAGCGGCAGACCCGCCGGGACATCAACCCCCTCGGTGCGATAAACCAATCGTGCTGCGCTCACATCTCCATGTTACGGCGAGGACGGTTGCCCGCCGTCTACGCTGGAGCAATGACGACATTCGCTCACTCAAAGTCCCTTGTATCCGCCGACACGTTGGCGGTGTTTGTCACTCAATCCGACGATGGCGCATGGATCACTCCGCTTTCGGGAGATCTGGACGCTGCGGTCCTTGATGGTCTTGGGCGTCTTAGTTTTGAACCAGGCATCGATGCGCGCGTGGTGATGCCCGCACCCGCATCCTCGGAATTTCAATCAATCGCCGTCGTCAGTTTGCCGCGGGATTCGGGAACAGTTGATCCGTTCCGTTACGCGGCGGGAACCGCTGCACGGGGCTTGAGAGGCACGCTCGCTCTGGTGTTCCCCACCGCCTCGGCCGACGATACTGCCCAGGTTTTGGAGGGTGCGGCACTATCGACAATCCCCGCGCTGACTCACAAGTCTTCAGCTCCCGCGATTGGATTGACCAAGATTACGGTGATTGGCGCGCACAAACCTGACGTCGCATCGGTAACAGAACGCGTCGATGCGGTTCGGGCAGTTCGCGATCTCGTCACCGAGGTTCCCAACATTCTCAGTCCAGCTGAACTCGCGGCTCGTGTCGTCGCGGGAGTGAAGGGCACGGGCGTCACAGCGACGGTACTGGATGAAAGAAAACTGAAAGCCGGCCGCTTTGGCGGGATCCTCGGAATCGGCGCAGGCTCCTCGCGTCCACCGCGGATGGTCGTTCTGCGGTACAAACCTCGCGGCGCGAAAATGCACATCGCACTCGTCGGAAAGGGAATCACCTTCGACACGGGCGGCTTGTCGATAAAGCCAGCGGCATCAATGGTCGGAATGAAGTACGACATGACGGGTGCTGCCACGGTGTATTCGGTGGTTCGTGCCGCGGCCAAACTCAAATTTCCCATAGCCGTCAGTGCATTTCTGTGCATCGCCGAAAACATGCCCAGTGGCACGGCGATTCGCCCCAACGATGTCGTCACGATTCGCGGTGGAAAAACGGTCGAGGTCACGAACACCGACGCGGAGGGTCGTGTCGTTCTCGCCGATGGTCTTGTCGCGGCAAGCGAGGAGAAGCCCGATGTGATCATCGATATCGCAACGTTGACCGGATCGGCTCGGTCGGCATTGGGCAACCGAATCGCGGGAGTGATGGGCGACATCGACATTGCAACCAAACTCAGCTATGCCGCCGCCGATTCGGGTGACGAAGTGTGGCACATGCCGCTGCCGCAGTATCTGCGTCCCATCCTGGCAAGCGACGTGGCCGACATCGCCAACTCCAAGGTCGGCAACACCGCAGCCGGCATGCTTCTCGGGGGGATTTTTCTCAAGGAGTTCGTCGGGCAACGCGCCGACGGCAGCACGATTCCCTGGGCACACCTCGACATTGCCGGCCCCGCGAACAACCCTGGCGGTGCCTACGGCTACACGCCCAAGGGAGCGACGGGAACGATGGTGCGGACGCTGATCCAGTTCCTCTATGACCTGTCCCACACCCCCAAGAAATAGGGGGTAGGCTCATATTCGGTCTCAAATGGGCGTGGCGTGAACCGCCGAAACTCAATTCCATTCACACGTACAAGGAGTGTTGGTGTCCGACATCGCAGTTGATCTAGTTGTCCTCGGTGGCGGCAGTGGTGGCTATTCGGCTGCCCTCCGTGCAAGCCAGTTGGGAATGAGCGTCGCGCTCGTCGAGAAAGACAAGGTCGGTGGGACGTGCCTGCACGTGGGCTGTATCCCGACGAAAGCTCTCCTGCACTCGGCTGAAATCGCCGATAACACACGCGACGCCGGCAAGTTTGGTGTCAACGCAACACTGCACGGGGTCGATGTGGCCGCCGTATCGGCTTACCGTCAGGGAATCGTCGATTCAAAGTTCAAGGGGCTGCAAGGGCTGCTCAAGGCGCGCGGTGTCCAAACCGTCGACGGCCATGGAACCCTCACCTCATCCACCACGGTTCAGGTTGGCGAAACCACCATCACTGCGAAGAACGTTGTTCTCGCAACGGGTTCTTACTCCAAGACCCTTCCCGGTCTCGAGATCGGCGGTCGAATTCTGACGTCGGAGCAAGCGATCACCCTCGACTATGTGCCGAAACACGTCATCGTGTTGGGCGGCGGAGTAATCGGCGTTGAGTTCTCGTCCGTGTGGCGCTCGTGGGGTTCCGAGGTCACGATTATCGAGGGACTCCCTCACCTTGTCCCGAACGAAGACGAATCGGTTTCCAAGCAGTTTGAACGCGCATTCCGCAAGCGCGGAATCGAATTCAAAACCGGTGTCCGCTTCCAATCAGCGAGCCAGGATACCAACGGCGTCACGGTAACCCTCGAGGGCGGCGAAACCATTACGGCCGATGTCCTCCTCGTTGCCGTCGGCCGAGGGGCGTCGACCGCAAACTGCGGGTTCGAGGCCGTCGGTGTCGAGATGGACCGCGGATATGTCCTCACCAACGAACGACTGCAAACGAATATCCCCGGGGTTTACGCCGTCGGTGACATTGTCCCCGGGATACAACTCGCGCACCGCGGTTACCTACACGGCATTTTCGTCGCGGAAAACATCGCGGGGCTGAACCCGCTCGTGGTGTCAGACACCAACATCCCCAAGGTCACCTATTCCGAACCAGAAGTCGCCTCGGTCGGGCTCTCCGAGGTAAAGGCCAAGGAACAATATGGTGACGCGCAGATCGCTGTTTACGACTACAACCTCGCGGGTAACGGCAAGAGCACCATTCTCGAGACGAGCGGTTCCATCAAAGTCATTCGCGTTATCGACGGACCGGTTGTCGGTGTCCACATGATCGGCGCACGGGTTGGTGAACTGATTGGCGAAGCTCAGCTCATCGTGAATTGGGAAGCCCACCCCGAAGACATCGCGCCGCACCTGCACGCGCACCCGACCCAAAACGAAGCACTTGGTGAAGCGTTCCTCGCCCTCGCGGGCAAGCCGCTCCACGCGATGTAACGATCGATTCCAGGAGAACAAGAACCATGAGCACCAACGTCAACCTTCCCGCACTCGGAGAGAGCGTCACCGAGGGCACTGTCACCCGATGGCTCAAGAAGGTCGGTGATTCGGTCGCCGTGGACGAGGCCATTGTCGAGATTTCAACGGACAAGGTCGACACCGAGGTTCCGTCACCCGTGGCCGGTGTCATTGAAGAAATTTTTGTTCAGGAAGACGAAGTAATCGCTGTCGGAGCGCCGCTTGCGCGCGTGGGAACCGGATCGGACGCTGCGGTGTCTGCACCTGTCGAACCCGCGCCCGTCGTCGAGGCAATCGTCGAAACGCCCGTCATAACGCCCGAACCAGTGGTCGTTCCCGAGGCTGCGGCCCCCGCTGCGGCGCCCGAGGTTGTCGTTGTCACTCCCCCCGTCCCAGTGGTTTCAGCTCCCGTGGTTTCAGCACCCATCACCCCCGCTGTTTCGGTTATGACACCCGCGAACACCTCGACCCCGTACGTCAGCCCTATCGTGCGCAAATTGGCACACGATCGCGGCGTGAACCTCACGGGCGTTGCCGGCACCGGAATCGGTGGGCGGATTCGCAAGGAAGATGTCCTCGCGGCTGTATCGACGGTCGGCTCGCCTTCTGCGGGCACCGTTTCCGCTCCCAGTGTTCACGTCCCCCTGTCGGTATCAGACCTGCGCGGGACGCGAGCACCGATGTCCCGCCTGCGCAAGGTCATCGCCGAACGGGCTGTAGCGTCCATGATTTCCAGCGCCCAGCTGACGACAGTTGTTGAGGTAGACGTTACGGTGGTGGCCCAACTTCGGGACTCCGTCAAGGCTTCCTTCCTCCAGCAGACGGGCCAGAAGCTCACCTTCCTGCCGTTCTTCGTTCGCGCATCGGTCGAGGCGCTTCAGGCTTTCCCCATCATCAACAGCACCGTCCAGGGTGACGACATTGTCTACCCGGCTTTCGAAAACGTCTCGATCGCTGTCGACACGGAACGCGGACTGCTCACTCCTGTCGTCAAGAACGCAGCGGGAAAGAGCATCGCGGCACTGTCGGGCGAGATTGCCGATCTTGCAACCCGCACGCGT
Source organism: Microbacteriaceae bacterium (assembly GCA_044338315.1). Lineage (GTDB taxonomy): Bacteria > Actinomycetota > Actinomycetes > Actinomycetales > Microbacteriaceae > MWH-TA3. The sequence continues at coordinate 9,599 of JBIILU010000021.1, forward strand.
GACAACAAACTCACTCCCGATGAACTCTCGGGCGGCACCTTCACGGTTACCAACACGGGATCTCGCGGCGCGCTGTTCGACACACCGATCGTGTTCCTTCCGCAGTCGGCAATCCTCGGACTCGGTGCGGTCGTCAAACGACCGGTCGTTGTGTCCAATTCCGGTAGCGACTCCATCGCTATCCGCTCAATGGTCTACCTTGCGTTGTCATACGATCACCGCGTCATTGACGGCGCAGACGCCGCGCGTTTCCTGGGGGCCGTCAAGGCGCGACTCGAATCGGGCGCATTCTCATCCACCGATCTAGGAATCTAAGGCGACACCATGGCAGCCCCCAAAAGCAAAGGCCGCGTAGGCGAACTGTTCGATGTTCTCAAACTCGTCATCAAGCGAGTACCGCTCGCGTGGTTGTGGCTCGGTCTCAGCTTCCTCATTCCCCTCGCCGGCGGAATCGTCGTCGGTGTCATCACCATTGACAACCCCGTCGGAGCGGTCATTTGGATTGTGCTCGGACTCATGGCCGGACTCCTCGGTTTCCTCATCGTTCTGGGCCAGATCACCCAGAAGCTCATGTACACAAACCTCGAAGGTCAAATTGGCGCGGTGTCGTCCCTCATCAAGAACCAACTGCGTCGAACCTGGCGCGGTTCGGAGATTCCCGTGCGCATGAACAAGAGCAGCGACACGGTGTACCGACTTGTCGGACGCCCCGGCGTTGTCATCATCAGCGAAGGCCAGCGTTCACGCGTTGCGCCGCTCGTCGACGACGCGCGCAAGGAAGTGGCCCGCATTGTGCCTGCCGTTCCGCTCCACACCGTTCACGTTGGTTCAGACGGCATCGCCCTGAAACAGCTGTTTCGAACCATCTACAAATTCCCCAAGGGGATTCGCACCGCCGAGATTCTCGTGGTCTCAAATCGCCTCAATTCGATTGCCAAAACACCCATGTCACAAATGCCTAAGGGCATCGATCCAACAAAGATGCGCGCCCCCAAACCACGCTAGAACCGCCACGTTTGTAACATCCCTGAAACATCCGCGTGACGGTGTTGACACACCCTCTCGATAGCGTGGGACCACTGCAACCGCAGCTTCACCCAATTCGCAGGAGATAAAACACATGTTCACTTCCCCGGCCGAGGTACTCGCCTTCATCAAGAAGGAAGACGTCCAATTTCTTGACATTCGTTTCACGGATCTTCCTGGAATCCAGCAGCACTTCAACATCCCGGCATCAACCGTGGACCTTGAATTCTTCGAGGTTGGGCAACTGTTTGACGGGTCCTCGATCCGAGGTTTCCAAGGAATCGCCGAGAGTGACCTCCAGCTGATTCCCGACGTGACCACCGCCTACGTCGACCCCTACCGTGTTGAGAAGACGCTCGTCCTCATCTTCGATATTTACAACCCGCGCAACGGCGAGATTTACCACCGCGACCCGCGTCAGGTTGCCAAGAAAGCGGAGAAGTACCTTGCCTCCACGGGTATCGCCGACACCGCATTTTTCGCCCCCGAGGCGGAGTTCTTTATCTTCGA
>JBIILU010000074.1:0-3004 GCA_044338315.1 Microbacteriaceae bacterium
TGAACGTCGACGACAACGAGAACGGCGGGACGGTTCATGGCAATGACCTATCTAATCCAGATGGGGGGCTCTCGGTGATGAGGAAGATGCTGATGCCAATCATCGCACTTCCGGCGCCTTCTAACGCAGCGCGCGAACCGGACGGGCCCTCTCCGCTCAGTAGAATTGGGCGACCATGCACATCCTGATCTTTTGCGAGCAACACCCCCACACCCTGGGCGGCGCGCAAATGTCAACCCTGCTGCAAGCCAAGTTTCTCGAACGCGCCGGGCACACCGTCACCTACGTCTCGCCGGCTCTGCGCTCGGGGCCAGTCGACGACCCGCAGTTCATTGACCTTCCGTCGTGGAGCGTGCCGACGGTGAGGGAATACACGTGGTTGTGGCCTGCTGACAGGCATCTTCAGATTGTCACCGACAAGCTGAGGCACAGGCCCCCCGTGGATGTTGTTCACGTCCAATCGGATTTCTGGGGAGCCGCTTTCGGATACCGCTTCGCTCGGGAAAACGAAAAACCAGTCGTCCACACGATGCACCATCGCCTCGACATAGGAGTCGACGGATCAATCCCGTTTCCCGGGCTGTTTTACGCGATGCTTGGCCGCTGGCAGAAATGGTCTCTGGGGGACAGATTTCGGCGTCGACCCCGCAATGCATTCGACTATCTCGCCCAGTACGCCGCGGAAGCCGACGTCGTCATTGCCCCGTCACGACATTTCGCGCGCTTGCTCACGTCACGCGGAGTGGCAACAAAGACCGGAGCGCTACCGACGGTGATTCCAACCGGTGTCGATGACGACGTGCTTCACGATGTCTCCCGCCATCAGACTGCCACGAGCGGTGCACTCCAGGTCGCGTGGGTCGGGCGCTTCTCGCCAGAGAAGCGAATCATCGAGTTTTGCCAAGCGCTCAGTCTTGTCAATTCGCCGATAACGGTAACGCTGGTTGGCGACGGCGTCCTTCGACACAAGGCGAAGTCTGTTGCGCCAGATTTTGTGACGTTCACAGGAGCGTTGCCGTATCGGGATGCCCTGGGCGTGATCGCCAACGCCGATGTGCTTGTTCAGTCGTCGAACAATTTTGAGACTCAGGGAATGACAGTTTCCGAAGCGATTGCGCTGGGGACGCACGTGGTGATTGTCGACGCCAATATCGCCGAGGAACTCCCCGCTGGGTCCTTTTCTGTCACGCGCGACCTCTCGGCCGAGGCATTGGCCGAGGCTCTCGACGCATGCGCGAATGACATCGCAGACTTGCGCCGACCGGGCAAGGAGTCCGTGCGTCACGAGTTTCGGCAGTCTTCGCGAACCGCACAAATGGTTGACATCTACGAGCTGACGCTCGATCTCGGTGCGCCTCCGCGGCGCTGAGAGCTGTATCGGGAGAATGTCATTATGACTGATGCCTCGGAACGGTTCGCGTCGTTCCACGCACGCCGCGAGGCCCAGGTGAAAGAACCGATGGGCAGCTTGGCGTTGATTTTGACCCAGTGGATCGACGCCCCTCAGGAGGTCTGGGGAGTGGCGGGCAGGTGGGCGCCCCGCGGAGATAACGCGTCGGGACTCGAACTGACGGCATCTGCTGAGGACGGAATTCAGGTCAACGGCCGGTTGATTGACGGCACTGTGCTTATTGACGGTCCGGGAATTGCGGATCCCGCAACCATCATCTTTTCCGACACTCTTCGCGGGTCGATTATCCGCGAGGGTAATCTTTCCGGGCTTCGCGTGTGGGATGAACGCAGCGAATGGATTCAGAACTATGGCGGTATCGACGCCTACGATTACGACCCGGCGTGGGTCATCACCGCGCAGTGGAAACCCAATCCGGCGGGAACCACTGCCTCGGTGGCGAAGAAGACCGGTGAAGCCAAGGACGAGATCATCCCCGGCGAGATTGCGTTTTCTCACGAGGGTAACGAGGTCTCGTTGGTAACCATCGGCACCGGCAGGGCGCTCCAGATTGTGTTCGCCGACGAAACGAACGATTCCGAAACATATTCGGTCGGCCGGTTCCTTTTTGTTGTGCCCAATCCGGACGGCTCGGTGACCCTCGATTTCAATCTCGCGGTGCTGCCTCCGTGCGCGTTCTCCTACAACTTCAATTGCCCCATCCCGCCGAAGCAAAACAGACTTCCGTTCCCGATTCGCGCGGGGGAGAAGAACGCCGTCACACCAACAGGCGAACTTTTGCACCACTGAGACCGGTTGGACTTTTCCCCGACCAGCGCGCATACTGTAAATCTCTACTTCTACACCGTTCGAGGGGAAGTCGCACGGTAGGAGGAAGTATGAGCGATGCACACGGCGTGATTCAAATTCACTCGTGCCCCCCAGCGCTGGCGCAACACGTCGCGTGGACGGTGTCGAGTGCGCTTGGAGCTCCGGTCCGCCCACTGTGGGCCGAACAGACTGCAGAATCGGGGACCGTCCGCACGGAACTCGACTGGGCGGGCGAAGCGGGGAGCGCGGCTCGTCTGTCATCGGCGATGCTCGGCTGGTCGGACCTTAGGTTTGAGATTACCGAGAACATCTCGGCCGGTCGCGATGGAGTTCGATTTGTCCACACGCCGGCTCTGGGAATCTTTTACACGCTGATTGATGCGGCGGGTAACTCGATGGTGAACGAAGACCGAATCCGTTACGCAATGGGAGTCGCCGACGGCGATCTCGATGAGCTTGAACGGGAATTGCGGCTAGCTCTGGGAACCGCGTGGGACGACGAACTGGAACCGTTCCGAGAGACCCGGTTTGCCGAAGTGGTGCCCCTGCGTCGGGGGACGCGCGCGGTCTAGACCGACTTGACGACGATAACGGCGTTGTGGCCACCGAAGCCAAATGAGTTTGAAATCGCGATGACGTCATCGGGCAGTGCGCGAGGCTCAACGACGACATCAAGCGGAATCTTTTCGTCCTGATCGTCAAGGTTGATAGTTGGTGGAGCAACCTTTTCATGGGCCGCAAGGACCGTAAACACCGCTTCGAGTGCTCCGGTTCCGCCGAGGA
>JBIILU010000075.1:0-2995 GCA_044338315.1 Microbacteriaceae bacterium
CCTCGGGGACTGTTCCATCCACAACAGCCAACGAGTGGTACCTCGTCGCGGTGAAAGGATTGGGGACTCCGTCAAACAGTGGCGAATCGACGTGAGTCACCCGACTCGTTTTCCCGTGCATGAGTTCTTCGGCGTGCGTGACGATTCCGCCCAAAGCCTCGGCTATTGCTTGATGACCAAGACATACGCCAATCAGCGGAATTGCGTTATCACGCGCGAAATGAATCAACGGGATAGAGAGCCCTGCTTGGCGCGGATTTCCAGGGCCCGGTGAAATCAGTATGCCGTCGTACCCGTCGACGTTCGCCGCGAGATCCGATTCAGAGAAAGCGTCGTTGCGAGCGACGACGACTTCAGCACCGAGCTGCCGAAGATACCCGACCAGTGTGTAGACGAACGAGTCGTAGTTGTCGAGTACAAAGATTCGGGTCACGGCTCGACGGATGTTTCGGGCTGAATGAACGTCGATGCTACCCAGGGGAAAACCCATTCGACGGCGACGGACAACACAATCACGGCAAGAACAACAACCTGGAGGATCTTGATCCAACGTGACCCCGGGAGGATTTTCCACAGTGCTGCGTACATCCGTCAACCGCCCGCCTTGATTGCCGCGACTTCCGCTGGCGCACCGCGTTCACGGGGGACGAAGGTTTCAAAGACCGAATACGCGATGACGCGCTCAGCTGAAGACATCTTGGGATGGCAACTTGTGAGGGTCAGTATTCGACCCTTCGCTTTCGCCGAAGACTCGGGAACGCGCTTGAGTACCGACGTGTTGTTGGGCCACACGTACTCGAGGTTGCGGAAGCGATAGACGTACCATCCGGCGTTGGTCTCGATGTAGAGACGGTCCCCCACTCGAAGTTCACCGATGTTTCCGAACGGGGCTCCGTAGGTCGTTCGGTGCCCGGCGACGGCAAAGTTTCCAATTTCGCCGAGGTCGTCGGTTTGCGAATAGTGGCCGATTCCTGCGCTGCGAATATTGAGAACTGTCTTCGGGTCGATTCCGCCCGCTATTGCACGCTCAAAAGTGGCTCCAAAACGCGGGACGAGCATGGTGGCAAAACGATCCCCGGCAGCACCGGTTGGAGTGACGGGAGGCTCGATCGCAACCGCAATACCGCTCGACGTTCCTTGGGAGCGGTCGAACTCGGGGACCGCGACGGGGACGGTGTTCCACTCTTCGGTCAGCGCGGCTCCGGCGTTATCCTGCGCAATTCCCGAAACGATGTCGTTGTACCAGACGTGCCACCCCAGGAACAATAAGACGAAAACTCCCGCGGTCATGAGCAATTCGCCCGTGACACCGATCACGTTGTCCACGGCACGCCGCGTGAAGCGAATTTTGCTGATTTTTCCTAACGCGTCTTGGGCGGAGGCCAGCGAGAACTGAAATTTTCCGATCTTCGCAAAGAACTTTCGAAAACTGATGCTGAGCGGCACGCGAGAGGCCCGAGCCCCCTTGCGAGGAGCTCGGATCCAAGAGAATTTGTCGCGAACTGGCACGACCTCGAGTTTACCGAGAGTTTCTGTGTGGCACTGACCGTCGGTATGCTGGACAACATGGCAAAAAAGGACCGCGATACCCGCGCATCGCTTGGCGATGCAGAAACCACCCGTAATGACAGTCCGAACCCCGTTTGGTTTAAGCCCATCATGTTCGGATTCATGCTTATCGGCCTCTTGTGGATCATCACGTTCTATGTCAGCGCGTCCGCTTTCCCGATCCCGGGCATCGGAGCCTCGAACATCCTTATTGGCTTCGGCTTGATGTTTGTCGGCTTCTTGATGACGACGCGTTGGCGATAAGCGTACTTACAAGACTGTAATTATCCACGCCTGTGGATAACTAGGTGTATAAGTCTGTTACGAACGAAAACGCTGTAGCAGCGTGGTGACAACAAACCCCGCGACGAGCCCTCCGACGTGAGCTTCCCAGGCAACGTTGGGCACGATAAAGCCCAGCGCAAGGTTGATGCCGATGATGACGAGAAGCGAGACGTTGTTTCCGCCGAATCCCCGGTTCACCACAAAAAGCGCCGCAAAAAGGCCAAAGATTCCGCCGGATGCGCCGACGACAAAACTTGACGAGCCGAGCAGTAGAACGGCGAGACTGCCCGCGATCGTCGACGCAAAAAACACGGTCACGAATCGAACGGAACCGAGCCCGCGTTCCAGAAGATTCCCCATCACCCACAGCGAATAGCCGTTGAACAGAATGTGCATAAGTCCGCCGTGAACAAATGCAGTAGTGACGAGTCGCCACGGTTCACTCCACGTCAGTTCAGGAATATACGCAAGGAAATATGTGACGTAATCCTGCGACAGAAACTGCCCGACGTATGTGATCGCCATGACCGCGAGCAGAACGACTGTTGCGGGAGTCCGCCCGCGAACCACACTGCGCAGTCGAGCACCGCTGACGATTTTTGCTGTAGCTGGGGCGGCACTCTTCACACAATCGGGACAGTGAAACCCGACTGCTGCGGTTCGTTGACAATCACCGCAGATCGTGTTTCCGCACCTTTGGCACAAAACCCACGACTCGCGGTCGCGGTGTCGGTAACAGACGTTGGCGGAAGTCGTCATTCGACCGTGATGGAAGAGATGACGACGGGCTCGATGGGTCGGTCCTGAGCCCCGGTCGGTACACCCTCAATCGCGCGGACGACCGTTTGCGATGCGTCATCAGCGACCTCGCCGAAAATTGTGTGGCGACCCTGCAAGTGCGGCGTCTCTACCGTGGTGATGAAGAACTGCGAGCCATTGGTGCCGGGGCCGGCGTTCGCCATCGCGAGCAAGAACGGCTTGTTAAACGCGAGTTCGGGGTGAATCTCATCACCAAACTGATAGCCGGGGCCGCCGTAACCCATCCCCAGCGGGTCGCCGCCTTGAATCATGAAATTCGGAATGATGCGGTGGAATACGACACCCTTGTAGAGGGGCGTCGAAAGTTTCTCCCCCGTGTTCGGATGAGTCCACTCTTTCGCCC
>JBIILU010000076.1:0-2964 GCA_044338315.1 Microbacteriaceae bacterium
CGGTGGCAAACGGGGTGGATGCGCTCATCGTCGTGGGCGGCGACGGCACCGCACAACTGGGCACAAACGTCTGTGCCGGCACTTCTACTCCGCTGGGGATTATGCCGAGCGGGACGGGAAACGACACAGCCCAGGGCATCCTCGGGCTCCCGCTCGATGACATGGACGCCGCCATTGCCCGAATCATCGACGCACTGGACAAACCGGCGTGGAAAATCGATGCGGGCATCATGCGCTGGAATGGGGGCCAGCGTTGGTTCTGTTCCACGGTGTCCGCCGGATTCGACGCTCTCGTCAACGAGCGGGTCAATCATTTGGTGTTTCCCAAGGGCCCGTCTCGCTACACGGTCGGCATGGTTCTTGAACTGCTCGAACTGAAACCCATTCACTACACGCTCACGATCGACGGCGTCGAAACCCAGGAGCAGGCAATCCTCACGACCATCGCCAACAACAGTCAATACGGCGGTGGCATGTTGATTTGCCCCGAGGCCAAACCCGATGATGGTCTGCTCGACATCATGATGGTGCGTCCCCTTTCGCGATTGAACTTCCTCCGCATCTATCCGAAGGTGTTCAAAGGAACCCACGTTGAAGACCCTCGGGTAATCATCCGACAGGGGAAAAAGTTCCGACTCGATTCCCCGAACCTCGTCGGGTACTCCGACGGTGAGCGCATCGCGCCTCTCCCGATGGACGTTGAGGTCATGCCGCGTGCTCTGCCGGTGCTCGATACGCGTATCTGACGCGGGTTTGCAACCGCCCGCAGCGCTGTGCGATACTGTCTAGGTTGCACTTGGCCCCATCGTATAGCGGCCTAGTACGCCGCCCTCTCACGGCGGTAACGCGGGTTCGAATCCCGCTGGGGTCACGAACGCCTCCGACGGTTCACGGTCGGGGGCTTTTGTGTATTCTCAGGTTTCTCTTATGTTCACCCTGATACCCTTGTGAAATGATTGACCACACTTTGCCGGCATGGTTTGAGACCACCTCGATTGTCGTCATGCTGGCGATTCTCATCATCGATCTGCTTCTCGTTGTCCGGCGTCCGCACGTGCCGTCGACGAAGGAATCCGCTCTGTGGATCAGTTTCTATGTCGGTCTCGCGATCATCTTCGGGCTACTGGTTTTCTGGGTCGCGAATGACGCGGGTCTAAACGGAACCGAACTGAGTTTGCAGTTCTATGCGGGGTGGCTGACGGAGTATTCCCTCTCGGCCGACAACGTCTTCGTCTTCCTCATCATCATGAGCCAGTTTGCGGTGCCCAAGAGAATGCAGCAAGAACTGCTCATGCTGGGCATCGTGCTCGCCCTCGTGTTCCGCGGCATTTTTATTCTGCTCGGCGCGCAGCTCCTCGAAAGCTACTCGTGGCTGTTCTACATTTTCGGTGCGTACCTCGTGTACGTCGCGATTCAGCAGCTGCGTGAAAAGGACGAACATGGCAGCGGCGAGGACAACGCCGTCATGGCGTGGCTGAAAAGGGTTTTGCGCGTCCACCCAGAATGGCGTGACACCGATCGTTGGCGAGTGATGGTTGACGGGAAAAAGCTCCTCACACCGGCGATTCTCGTGCTGGTTTCCCTGGGAACGATTGACCTCATCTTCGCGCTCGATTCGATTCCGGCAATCTTTGGAATCACGACCAGCCCGTTCCTGGTCCTTGCCACGAACGTTTTTGCGCTGATGGGACTGCGCCAGTTGTACTTCCTGCTGGGGGACCTCATCGACCGACTGCACTTCCTCGGCCACGGAATTGCCTTCATCCTGGCGTTTATCGGTTTCAAGCTGGTAAATCACGCACTTCACCTCAACGAACTGCCGTTCATCAACAACGGCGAACACGTGGAAATCGTTCCCGAGATTCCGACCTGGCTTTCCCTCGTTGTCATCGTCGTGACTCTCGTGGTCGCGGTTGTCGCCAGCTTTGCCCGCTCAAAGCGCGAAGAAGCGAAGTCAGCGAAGCACTAGCGCCTGCGCTGGTAAACTCGGTGTGATGAACGCCGCAGCTACGGGCACCAACCTGCCCCGCACCCTCGCACAAAAGGTTTGGGATGCGCACCGCGTTGTTACGGGCGAAAACGGCGAACCTGACCTCATTTACGTCGACCTTCACCTTGTTCACGAGGTCACCAGCCCCCAGGCGTTTGACGGACTGCGTGTGGCCGGTCGCCCGGTTCGTCGGCCTGACCTGACTATTGCGACAGAAGACCACAACACTCCGACACTGAACATCACCGAAAAAATTGTCGATCCGACGTCGCGCATCCAGATCGAAACCCTTCGCGCCAATGCGAAAGAATTTGGAATCCGGCTGCACTCTCTCGGGGATATCGAACAGGGAATCGTGCATGTTGTCGGTCCGCAGTTGGGACTAACCATGCCCGGCATCACCGTGGTTTGTGGCGACAGCCACACGTCGACCCACGGCGCATTCGGGGCGATGGCGTTCGGCATCGGCACATCCGAGGTTGAGCACGTGCTCGCCACCCAGACGCTGCCGCTCACGCCCTTCAAGACGATGGCGATCACCGTCAACGGGCACTTGCGCGACGGTGTCAGCGCGAAGGACATCATTCTTGCCGTCATCGCCAAGATCAGCACGGGCGGCGGCCAGGGCTATGTGCTGGAATATCGTGGCAGCGCCATTCGCGAGCTGTCGATGGAAGGCCGCATGACGATTTGCAACATGTCCATCGAAGCGGGAGCCCGCGCTGGAATGGTTGCCCCCGACGAGACGACGTTCGCGTACCTCAAGGGCCGCTCGCACGCGCCGCAGGGTTCCGATTGGGACGCGGCCGTTGAATACTGGAAGACGCTGCCGACCGATGAGGGCGCCGCTTTCGACGCCGAGGTCATCATCGACGGAGACGCGCTCGAACCCTTCGTTACGTGGGGGACGAACCCCGGTCAGGGTGTCGCCTTGTCGGACTCGGTTCCGAACCCCGCCGACATCACGGACGCCA
>JBIILU010000077.1:0-2961 GCA_044338315.1 Microbacteriaceae bacterium
ATACTGGACAGCGCGTAGTCCAACGCCTTCATCTGTGGCTTGTTCAACTTGTCCATCAGCACGATGGCATAATCGCCACTCGCACCGAATTCGGTCGAATCGTCGAGTGCGATTTCCATCTCAATTGTCTTGTAGTAGCGCGCAGTGTTCCACATCACCCAATACAGCGGAATCGCGATGGCAAAAACCAGCCAGGCGCCTTCCGTGAACTTGGTGACAGTGACGATAATGAGAACAATGCCGGTCATCGTCGCACCGAATCCGTTGATGATTCGGCCACTTCGCGCTTCACGAGGTGTAACCGAACCATCGGCCAGTCCACGCTTCCAGTGCCTCAGCATGCCGATCTGACCAACGGTGAACGCCGTAAACACACCCAGAACATAGAGCTGAATCAGGCGCGTGACGTCCGCTTGGAAGATCAAAATCATGACGAGCGCAGCCGCGGCTAGTGACAACATTCCGTTGGAATAGACCAATCGGTCTCCACGGGTGAGCAGGGCTTTCGGTGCGTAAGAGTCCCGCGCCAGCACAGATGAGAGCACCGGGAAGCCGTTGAACGCTGTGTTCGCGGCGAGCAACAAGACGGCAGCAGTGGCAGCCTGCAGGATGAAGAACATGATTGCGCCGTTCCCAAAAATGGCGATACCGAGTTGCGCGATGACGGACAGTTGTGGACCGGCCGAAAACTGCGCGAGATCAGTTCCCGTCAGTTGCTCTTCCCCGCTTTCGATGTACTTGACTCCGGTCGTCAATCCAAAAAACACAATCCCGGCGAACATGGTGATGGCGGTGATTCCCATCCATGACATGGTGATTTGGGCGTTCTTAACCTTCGGCTCGCGGAACGCTGGCACACCGTTGGCAATTGCTTCGACCCCGGTGAGTGCCGCGGAACCCGATGCAAACGCCCGCAGCAATAGGAAGACGAGAAGCAGCGGAGTTGTCTCCAGTTGCTGTTCGACGATGACGTCGTACCCTGCACTCGGTGCGGTGAGGTCTTCGCCCAGAATGAACATGCGATAGAAGCCCGTGCCGAGCATGACAAAAACGGAAGCGATAAAAATATAGGTCGGTAGCGCAAAGGCAACGCCGGATTCGCGGATGCCGCGGAGGTTGACCGCGAGCAGAATCAAAACAAAACCGACAGCAATCTCAATGCGGAGTGGGTCAAGTGCAGGGAATGCCGAGATGAGGTTATCCGTGCCTGCTGAAATCGACACGGCGACGGTCATGACGTAATCGATGAGGAGCGCACACGCGACAACCAGTGAGGCGCGCTGGCCAAGATTGGTCTTCGCCACCTCATAGTCACCGCCACCGGAGGGATAGGCCTTGATGACCTTCCGGTAGCTGAGCACGACGACCGCGAGCAGCAGGACGACGACGGCCGCGATCCACGGTGCGAATATCAACGTCGAGACCCCGCCGACCGCACCGAGGGTCAAAATCAGCAAAAGTTCTTGAGGTCCATAGGCGACAGATGACAGTGGGTCACTAGCAAAAATCGGCAGGGCGACTCTCTTGCGCAGAAGTTCGCCTTCTAGCTTCCTCGTGGAGAGAGGCTTTCCGAGAAGTAACCGCTTGCCCGTATGTTTTTCACTCACGAATCGAAAGCCTAGACCCATTTTTGCCGCAGTGAGATATCGCTGCCGACCACGAAATGACAGAGGCGCTCGGTTTCCCGAGCGCCTCTGCCGTTGTAAATGGGAAGGTTACGACACCATGTCGCGAACGATTTCCTTGTTTTCTGACTTGATCGACGCGGCAACGATGTAACCGATGACCGCAACGATGAACGGCGACAGAACAAGAACCCAACCGAGTTCGTTGAGCTGCCACGCGCTTTCCGGCAACGACGGGTCGACGCCTTCGGGCACGGTTCCGGCCAGCAGGTTGAATCGGCTCATCACCAGGTAGGCGCCCCCGGCAAGAAGAACCGCGGACCCGAGGGGTGCAATGATCGAGTTCCACAGGTTGCCGCCGCCTTCTTTCCGGAAGTAACGGAAGATTGCGAGGGAAACCAGAACCTCGACGAACATGACGGCCACCGCGGTGATCGACGACATCCAGAAGAAGAGGTTGAGGACTGGGTCGAGATTCATGACGACGAATGTCACCATGACGGCCATCGCGAGTGCCGACGTTGCGTAAACACCGAGTCGAGGTGCACCGCGACCGTTGACGCTTCCGAACGACTTGGGAAGGACTCCACCGCGACCCATCGCGAAGAAGTACCGCGCCGACGCGTTCTGGAAAGCCAGCAGACCGGCGAAGAGGCTGGAAATCACGAGGATTTCCATCACGACGACGAGGTCGGGGCTCACATACGTTGCGGCAAGGTCGAAGAGCATTCCAGCGGGGTTCGCGAGAGGAGCTCCGTCAATTGCCGTGACGTTGAGGATTGCCGCGACGAGCGCAGGCATTTCGCCACCAGCCCCGTCGTCGACCATTCCGGTTCCGTAACCGGTCACCATTGCGAGTGAAACGATCGCAAAGAGGCCCGTGATGATTCCGATGGCCCAGTAGGTCGCGCGAGGAACGGTGCGCTTGGGGTCGGACGATTCTTCACCGTAGATGGCCGTTGCTTCGAACCCGATGAACGAGGCGAATGCGAAGGCGATGGCGATACCGGCAGCACCGGTGATTCCGCCCGCAAGGATCGCGGTGGGGTCGAATGATGCTGCGAGGTTGACGCCACCGTCGGGTCCGCCGTTGACGAGGATTGCAACAGCAACTGTCAGGAGCGCCAGCACCTCGAGAACGAGGAAGACTCCGAGCACCTTCGCGCCGATGTCAACCGACAGAAGGGAGAGCGCGGTGACGATCGCCCACGCGAGTCCCGACCAGACGAGCCACGGAAGGTCGATGCCGTAACCGGCCATCGTTCCGGCGACAAGACCGCCGAAGAATCCGTAAATGGCCAACTGAATCGTCACGTAAGCGAGGATCGAGGTGAAC
>JBIILU010000004.1:0-95571 GCA_044338315.1 Microbacteriaceae bacterium
CCATCGGGATTTCCCGTTCCATGTCGGCCTTGACCTCGTCGATTGTCGTCAACTGGTCGGGGGTCTCGTGGTACGGGAACGCGTCTTCCAACTCGCGTTGCCACAGGGTATCCGGCGGGAACGCGAAACCGCGGGACTGAGCGCGGGCGGCATACAGCTTGACCAGCTCGACCGCGATTTGGCGCACCGCCTTGCGGGCGCGGCCCTTCGTCGCCGACCAGTCCGATCCGCCCATCTTCGACAGCGTCGGGTCTTCTCCACCGACATAACGCGACACGAGTCCCAACTGGTCGGTCGGCACATACAACTTGTCGCCGGGGAACCCGCGCTTGCTGGGCGCGTATTCGATCACGAGGTATTCGCGCTTCGCTTTCGTCTTGGTGCGCGCGTTGACGACGATGTCGCGTTCGACCATGTCGACGAACCGGCCGATTCCGTGGGTTTCGTGAACGATGTAGTCCCCCGCGACGAGCGACAGCGGGTCGACCGTTGACTTTCGTTTGGCGGCAAGACGCGTCGAATCTTTTGACACGTTCGATTCGCGTCGGCCAAAGAATTCCGCTTCGCCGATGACGGTCAGCCCGGCGTCAGGGAATTCGGCCCCGTGATCCACCGACCCCATGACGAGGTATGCGACACCCGTTTCGGGGTTGCCGGGGATTGCGTCGACGGGCCGTGCCGCCAGTTCGGCTTCGGAGAGCATCTCACGGGCACGGTCAAGGGTTCCGTGTCCGGCCGCGACGATGACGACGATTCCGCCGGCCTTCAGCCGCTCCCCCGTGAACGCGACCGCGCCGTCAGGGTCGCCTACGAACGACGGAATGGGTGTCGAGTTGACTCGCGTTTCGTTCCCAGAATCGAGCGACGCCATCGTGACGTATTCGCGTTTTGCCACATCGGTGCGGAACTGGTCGAGGTCGACGAAGTCGGCCATCGCCAGATCGATGGGTACCTCGCCGCCGTCACCGACCGAATGCCAGGCTGCGGCAAGGAATTCTTGGTTGGTCAGTCGCAGGCTTTCGGCACGGGCTCGGACGCGATCGGGCCCAACAACGATGACGGTCGCCGAGTCGGGAAAGAACGACACGAGCGGAACGACCTTGTCGACGAGGGCGGGCAGCAGCGATTCCATTCCGGGAACGGCGACGCCCTCGGCGATCGGTTCGGCCAGCGAACGCAGGCTCGGCACGCGTTCGGCCAGTTTCGCGGCGCGTTTGCGCACCTCGGGGGTCAACAGAATTTCGCGCACCGCCGACGCCTCGACCGATTTCACGGTGGCGAGGGATCGCTGGTCGGCGATCGAGAATTCGCGAATCTCGTCGATTTCGTCCCCGAAAAAATCGACGCGGCACGGGTGACCACCCAGCGGTGGGAACACATCGAGGATTCCACCGCGCACCGCCATCTCGCCTCGGCGCGACACCATATCAACGCGCTGATAGCCGCGTTCCAGAAGTGCCCGCGACACGTCGAGCAGGTTGTGGCGTTCGCCGACGGACAACGTCAGCGGGGAAGAATCGGCCACCGCGGCCGAGATGGGTTGCAGGGCGGCGCGCACGCTCGCGATGACAACAAGTGATTGCACGCCGTTCCAGGTGCGCACGCGGCGCAACGTCTGAACACGGTTGGCGATGGTCTCACTCGATGGGCTCAGCCGTTCGTGCGGCAGGGTTTCCCACGACGGAAAAATGACGGCGTCGACGCCCCACGTGGTCAGCGATTCGGCGAGCGATTCGGCCTCGCGACCCGTCGCCGTGACGACGAGAACCACCTGAGGTTCGGCGCACATCGCCGCGATAAAAGGTGCTCGGGCGCCGTCGTCGAGGACGAGCGATGACCCGCTGAGGGTACGAGTCAGGGGCCTTACTAATGCCACCAACCCCGCGAGACTCACTCGTTCAGTCTAGGGCGGGCTATTGCGGCGGCGAGTGGTACCGCAACTGTGCGGCCGACAGCCCTTCGAGAACAATCGATTCGACCGCGCCGGTCGCATCGGCGATGAGGTTCGGCAAAACCTCGCGCTCCGATTTGCTGAACGGTTCCAGCACGTGAACAGCAGCGTCCTTCTGCCCGGTGGGCCGGCCCACCCCCACGCGCACGCGCACGAACTCGGCACCGATGTGTTGAATCGTTGACCGCAGTCCGTTCTGGCCGCCGTGACCACCACCGAACTTGATGCGCACGGTGTCGAACGGCAGGTCGATGTCGTCGTGAACGACGATGACGTTCGCGGGTTCAATCCCGAAAAAATCGGCCAGTCGGCGAATCGGAACGCCCGAGGTGTTCATGAAACTGAGAAGTGTCGCAAGAATCACTTTGTCCGTGGCGGGCTGAAAACGGCCCTCGGCCACGTTCGCAATCGACTTGTGCCGCGTGAACTTCTCCCCCAGTTGCGCGGCGATTTCCTCGACAACGCGCTGACCGACGGAGTGCCGGTGCGTGGCGTAGTCAGGCCCGGGGTTACCGAGCCCGACTACGAGCCACGCAGTCGACATGATTACTCTGCTGCGTCTTCAGTCGCCTTGGGTGCCTCGGGCTCTTCGGCGGCAACCGTTTCGGTTCCCAGTGCCTCGGCGCTAGGAACGGTCTGGATGGCGACAATGATCGCCTCGGGGTCAAGGTGCAGCTTGACACCGGCGGGAAGTGCGACGTCCTTCGCCGAAATGTGCGTGTGCTCGAGCATTCCGGTGACGTCGACCTCGAGGTGCTCGGGGATCTGCGTTGCTTCGGCCTCGACCTGGATGGTCTGGTGTTCCAGCATCGCGACGGTTCCGGGGAACGGGTGTCCGATGATCGCAACGGGGATGTTGACCGTGACGGTCTCACCCTTCTTGACGATGACAAGGTCAACGTGTTCGATGATCTGGCGCACGTAATCCTTCTGGACGTCCTTTACGAGAACGAGTTCCTTCTTGCCGTTGACGTCAAGGTCGATGAGCACGTTCTTGTGACGAACGAGCAGGCTCAGTTCGTGTGCGTTGACCATCACGTGACGCGGGTCTTCGCCGTGTCCGTAGATGACGGCGGGCACGTTTCCGAGTGC
The DNA here is from genome assembly GCA_044338315.1 of Microbacteriaceae bacterium. Taxonomy (GTDB): domain Bacteria; phylum Actinomycetota; class Actinomycetes; order Actinomycetales; family Microbacteriaceae; genus MWH-TA3. Next base: position 3,044 of record JBIILU010000004.1, read on the forward strand.
GCGCAGCTTGCGCGCAGCGCCCTTACCGAATGCGGCGCGTTCTTCGCCCTTGAGTGCAAATTGTTCAGCCATGTTGTTGCCTTTCGCGGGGTCGTGCCCCTGGTTGGTGTTTCAACTCAAACGCCCGAAGCGTGAGGAGGACCAAGGTCGACCACCGCGTCGATCACGGACCCGTGGGTCCCTCGCCGAAGTTCGTTTTCAGCATACCCGATAGGCTGGGAACTGGTTTTCACCCCGTTTTTCCCGTCAGGAGTCGGAATGCCTCAGGCCAACATCGGTGTCGTCGGTCTCGCGGTGATGGGCTCGAATCTGGCCCGTAATCTCGCCTCGCGCGAAGGCAACCGCGTCGCGGTGTACAACCGCTCGTGGGACAAGACGGAAACACTGACCGCGGCACACCCCGAGGCGAACTTCATCGCCGCAAAGACTGTTCAGGAATTCGCGGCGGCCCTATCCAAGCCCCGCACCGCCATCATCATGGTCAAGGCGGGCGCCGGAACCGACGCCGTCATCAACCAGTTGTGTGAGGTGTTCGAAGCGGGCGACATCATCGTCGACGGCGGAAACGCTCTATTCACCGACACGATTCGTCGCGAAAAGGCCGTTCGCGAAACGGGAATCAACTTCGTCGGTGCTGGAATCTCGGGCGGAGAAGAGGGCGCTCTGACCGGGCCGTCCATCATGCCCGGCGGTTCGGCCGAGGCCTGGGAAACGCTGGGGCCCATCCTCACCGGTATTGCCGCCGTTGTCGACGGTGAAGCCTGTGTCACGCACATCGGAACCGACGGCGCCGGACACTTCGTCAAGATGATTCACAACGGCATCGAATACGCCGACATGCAACTGATCGCCGAAGCGTACGATCTCATCCGCCGCGGAACAGGACTTTCCCCCGCCGAAATCGCCGATGTTTTCACCGAGTGGAACACGAGCGAACTCGAGTCGTACCTGATCGAAATCACCGCCGAGGTGCTGCGCCAAACGGATGCCGCCACGGGCAAGCCGCTCGTTGACGTGATCCTCGACCAGGCTGGGTCCAAGGGAACCGGCGTCTGGACCGTTCAGACCGCAATGTCGCTGGGAACCCCCGTTTCCGGAATTGCCGAGGCCGTGTTCGCGCGCGGGCTCTCCTCGCACCCCGAACAGCGCGCGCTTGCCGCTGGGCTTGCCGGCCCGTCGGCGTTCACCGTCGCCGACAAAGACGCGTTTATCGACGACGTCCGCCAGGCCCTTTACGCATCCAAGATCGTCGCCTATTCGCAGGGCTTTGACGCGATTCGCGCCGGTGCAGCCGAATACAACTGGCACATCAACCTGGGCGAGGTCGCTCGCATCTGGCGCGGTGGCTGCATCATTCGTGCCCAGTTCCTCAACCGCATCACCGAGGCCTACCGCGCCGATGGGTCGCTCGCCCTCCTGATGGCGGCGCCGTATTTTGCGAAGGCCGTCTCTGGTGCTCAGGAAGCGTGGCGCCGAGTCGTTATCGCCGCCGCCCAGTCCGGCATCCCCGCTCCCGCGTTCGGCTCGTCGCTCTCCTACTATGACGGCCTTCGTGCCGATCGCTTGCCCGCTGCCCTCGTTCAAGGTCAGCGTGACTTCTTCGGTGCACACACCTACAAACGAATTGACAAGGCCGGCACGTTCCACACACTCTGGTCGAGTGACCGCACCGAGATTGAAGCAGAGGACACACACTGACATGAGCACGAAAACGCCCGCATGGGTTCGGAAACTTCAGGTCATCTACAGCGTCACGCTGGCAATTTGGGCCACTGCCGTTGGTTACGTCACCTACGCGGAATTCCAGGCGGGTTTTGGGTCCAGCTGGTTTGGGTTTAGCGGCGTGGTGTGGCTGGCTCTGTTCGCACCCGGTTTGATGTATTTGACCGTCGCATCGTTCCGGTGGGCCTCGAAAGATGCCGAGGCCGCGAAAAAATCGGCTCGCACGATCTTTACCGTCCAACGGGCTACGGGAATCCCCGCCCTCATTGGCGCCATCGTCGGTCTTGTTCCGGCAGCAATCAATATTCCGTTCTTGTTCACCCTTGCCCCACAAGACCAACTGTCCAACGCACCGATCATGGTGCCGTGGGCGATGGTGTACGTCTTCACCGTGACGTATCTGTTCGTCGGATCGGTGCAACGCGGGTTGAAGGCACGTGCTCTGGTCGAGCCAGCGCCAGACGAAACAACGCAGACGGCCGAAACAGCACAAACCGGAGACGAACCGAAGCGGGCGGTTCCAAAACTGCCGATCGCGCCGAACCTCTTCTTTATCGGCGCCATCCTGTTGGGCTACTTCACCGTTCAGGTTGAATTCACGGCGTTCCAGTTGGCGCGCAACGGTGAACTGACCGACCTCACGGCGCCCGGGCTCGAGTTCAGTTTCTACCAGTTCATCGATTTGACCATGGGCAATGCCGCGGGTGTCGCCATCCTCATCTTCGGGCTCATCAACTGGCCAAGAGACCGTTCGCGATTCCGCAAGGTCACAACCCCGCTGTTGGCCGTGTTCTCTCTCGCCGTTGTTCCGGGCGTGATTGCGACGACCGTTGTCGGGTTTGCGGGCGTCAGCCCCGAGGCCGTCGAGCGAAACGAGAATGCTCAGGTGGCGAGCGACTGGATTAACAGCCTCGTCGAATCGGGAAACCCGGACGGCTTTACCGAGTTGAGCGACATCGTGGATTGCGGAGCAGAGAACTGCATCGACGACCCCGATTCGACCGTGACGTTTGTGCGCTTGGGCGACAAAGAGTCGAATGCGTACGATGTGTGTGCGTCGGCCGTTGCCTTCGGCTTTGCGAACGGTGCGACGGCGTGGTCGATTGCCCCCGACTATTCACGGATTCCCCTTGAAAGCGCCGAGGACCCTGCTGCGAACGCGATGTGCGTGACGAGCCTCGCCGACTACCCTCAACTCATCGCGCCCAACGGAATCGATTCCGCGGTGTTCCGCTTGGTCGGTGTCGGTGACGTCCCCTTCCAGATGGATCTGATCGAAATTCAGACGGGCACCGCCAGCCCCGACCCCGGGCTTTTCAACTATCGATTCACCGTGTCGACGACGTTCGTGCCCGACGACCTGTTGCCCGGGCAAGACCAACTGAGCGATGGGACCCACGAATTGAACGACCTGCTGACCACCATCGGGCAGGCACGACTGGCCAATCCCGACATCGACCCCAACAACGCAACGCTGATTCGGGAGGCGCTGAGGAACTACCAATACGACATTCCTGTGACCCCGGTCGTGGATGCGGACGGCAAGATTCGCCTGATCGAGATTCAGCAGTCAGACGATGGCGAACCGATGTGTGTCTCTCTCGCGCCGTGGGACGAGGAGTTTTTCGGAATAGCTGACCCCGGCACAGGGTACGGCGTCGGTTCGGCCGAATCGCTGCAGGGTCTGAAGGACTTCCCCTCCTTCGGAACAACGGCGCGGGGGTCATGCACGCCGTGAAACGCGGAACAATAGAGGGATGAGCCCCACCGAATTCTCGGCGTTTCTTGCCTCGCGTCGCAGCACGCGCGACTTTTTGCCCAAACCCGTCCCGCGTAAGGTGATCGACGAACTGTTGACCGACGCGATGACGGCACCCAGCTGGTCGAACACCCGCCCCTACATGGTTGCCGTGGCGACGGGCGAGGTGCGCGAGCGTATCACGACCGAATTGCTGCGCCGCTGGGAGGTCGCCGCGAAGGCCATCAACGGCGGATGGTGGGCGAAGATAATGTTCGTGCTGCGAGGGGATGCCCTGCCGTCGAGCGACTATCACGTGTACCGCCCATACCCCAAGGATGTTTTGCCGCGCAGCCAGAAGATTGGTCGCGACCTGTACACCCACATCGGTGTCCCCCGCGGTGACCGCAAAGCGCGCGACGCACAGTGGGCGCGAAACTTTGACCTGTTCGGCGCCCCCGTTGCGCTGTTCATCTTCACCCACAAGGGATTGCCGACATATTCCGCGTCGGATGCCGGGTTGTTCATGGAGAACCTCATCCTGTCCGCCCACGCGCGCGGATTGGGAACGTGTGCCGAGGGTGCGCTGGCGATCTGGTCAACGCCGGTGAAGAAAGAGTTCAAGGTCCCCAAGCAATACAAGTTGCTGTGCGGAATTGCGGTCGGTTACCCCTCGGGCGACACGGTCAACGCCTTCCGTGCCGAGCGACTGCCCGTCGCCGACATCACCATCCCCGAGCGCTAACGCTCTATCAGGTTACGCGGCGCCGTCGAACATTGCGGTGACGGAACCTTCACCGAAGACCTCGCGGATTGCATTGGCGATGGTCGGTGCGATGGAAAGAACCTCGAGGCGATCCCAGCGCTTGTCTTCGGGAATCGGCAGGGTGTCGGTGACGACGACCTTGTCGATGAAGTCGGACTGCAGAATCTCTGTTGCGGGATCCGAGAAGACGGCGTGTGTCGCCGCGACGACAACGCCCTTGGCCCCGGCGTTCTTGAGCGCCTCGGCGGCTTTCACAATGGTTCGCCCCGTGTCGATGAGGTCATCGACAATCAGACACACACGGCCCTCGACGTCACCGACGATTTCGTGAACCGTCACCTGGTTCGGAACGAGCGGGTCGCGACGCTTGTGGATGATGGCGAGGGGTGCGCCCAGCTTGTCACTCCAGATATCGGCAACGCGAACACGGCCCATATCGGGGCTGACAACGGTGACCTCAGACGGGTCGAGTTGCGCACGGAAGTGTTCGAGCAAAACGGGCATGGCAAACAGGTGGTCGAACGGTCCGTCGAAGAACCCCTGAATCTGGGCCGCGTGAATGTCGACCGACATAATTCGATCAGCGCCGGCAGCCTTGAACAGGTCGGCGATAAGTCGCGCCGAAATGGGCTCGCGGCCGCGGGTCTTTTTGTCCTGGCGTGCATAGGGGTAATACGGTGCGACAACGGTGATGCGCTTCGCGCTGGCCCGCTTGAGCGCGTCGACCATGATCAGCTGTTCCATCAGCCACTCGTTGATGGGGGCGCAGTGTGATTGGATGACGAACGCGTCCGTTCCACGAACGGACTCCCCGAATCGAGCGTAAATCTCGCCGTTCGCAAACGTGCGGGCTTCGGTGGGGTGCAGTTCGGTGTCGAGTTCTCGCGCGATGTCGGCGGATAACTGGGGATGTGCGCGTCCCGAAATGAGAATGAGCTTCTTTTTGCCCGCAAGTTCCACTTCTGACACTGTGATCCCTATTCTTTCGGTGCTCGTTTAGCCGCGTCTGCCGCGTCTGTTCCTGGTCGATGTTCCTCGACCCAACCTTCGTTGTTCCGCTGCGAGGCCACCGTCATGCCCAGTGAACCGGCGGGCACGTCCTTGCGGACGACCGTTCCCGCGGCGGTGTACGCACCGTCGTGGATGGTGACGGGCGCGACAAAAACGTTGTGCGAACCGGTCCGCACGTGCGACCCGACGGTCGTTCGGTGCTTCTCGATTCCGTCATAGTTCGCGGTGATCGTTCCCGCGCCGATGTTCGACTGTTCGCCGACGGTCGTGTCGCCAATGTACGACAGGTGGGGAACCTTGCTGCCGGCGCCGATGGTCGAGTTCTTGGTTTCGACGAACGCGCCTATCTTGCCGTTCGGCCCCAGGACGGTTCCGGCACGCAGGTACGAGAACGGACCAACCGTCGCCCCGGCATCGATGACGGCGAGGGTTGCGTCGACGCGATTGAGCGTTGCACCAGCCCCGATCTCACAATCGCGCAGGGTTGAGTCGGGTCCGACAACGGCGTTCGCGGCGATGCTGGTCGCGCCCTGCAGGAATGTTCCGGGCAAGATTCGCGCGTCGGCTTCGATGGTTACCGCGCGGTCAATCCACGTCGTTGCCGGGTCGTCGATGGTGACACCGTTCAGCTGGTGCCCACGAACGATCATCGCGTTGAGCCGAGCGGAAACCTCGGAGAGCTGGGCGCGGTCGTTGATTCCGGCGACCACCCACGGAAACGTGACCTTCTGCGCATCGATTGCGTGGTCGAGCCCCAGCAACTCGAGGACATCGGTCAAGTACTTTTCACCCTGCGCGTTTTTCGTCGTCACTTTGGCCAGCGCGGCGCGTAGCGGCCCGGCGCTGAAAACGTAGGTTCCCGAATTGATTTCGGCGATGCTTTGCTCGTCGTCGGTGGCGTCGGCGTCCTCGACGATTCGCGTGAGCCGGTCTGTCGTGCGCACGATGCGCCCGTATCCCGTCGGGTCGTCCACGATTGCGCTGAGCACCGAAGCGGCACGATTGTTCGAGCGATGGTCGGCGACCAGTGCGCCGAGCGTGTCGGCATCCAGCAGCGGCACGTCACCGGAGACAACGACGACATCGCCGTCGAAACCCTCCAGCGCGGCAAGCGCGAGTTCAACCGCGCGGCCCGTTCCGGGAACATCATCCTGGTCGACGATGACGATTCCCTCGGTGAGCTCAGCGACAACCGCAGCGACGGAATCGCGTTGGTGGCGCAAAACCGCGATCGTGTGTTGCGGGTGCAGGGCGGCCGCCGTCGACAAAACGTGCCCGATCATCGGGACACCGGCGATGGGGTGCAACACCTTCGCAAGAGACGACTTCATTCGCGAACCTTCACCAGCGGCGAGAATCACCACGGCGAGGGCAGAATCGGTCATAACCCCATTCTGCCACCAGAGCGCGCCGCCTCAACGGCGAACCGCCAAACGGTTTGGTTCGGGCAGAATAGAGATGTCCTCGTGACGGTCCGCCTTAGTGTAATGGCAGCACGGCATCCTTTGGAGATGTTCGGTCTAGGTTCGAATCCTGGAGGCGGAGCAAACTATTCACGCGCAACTACCCGTGCGTTAACCTTCCGTTCACCGGGGTTGTCTTCACTGGGACATGTCGGCAACCGCCGATGAAACCCTCTGGAAGGAATACTGTGAAGACCATCAAGTTCGCAGCTCTCGCAGCAACCGCTGCAGCAACTGCTCTTGTCCTCTCGGCATGCGGTGGCCAGTCCACCGAATCAACAGGTGGCACGCTCTCGGGCGCTGTCGTCATTGACGGATCGTCAACCGTCGCTCCCCTCACCGAAGCAGCCGCTGACCTCTACCGCGATGTAGAAGCGGCCGTCAACGTGACCGTCGCAACCTCCGGAACCGGTGGTGGCTTCGAGAAGTTCTGTGCTGGCGAGACCGACCTCTCCAACGCATCGCGTGGAATCAAAGACGAAGAGGCAGCTCTCTGTGCTGAGAACGGCATCGAGTTCACTGAAATCATCGTCGCCAACGACGGACTCGCCGTTGTTGTCCCCGCAGGAAACGACTTCGTCCAGTGCCTCACGGTCGAGCAGTTGAACACCATCTGGGGACCCGAAGCTGAAGGCACCATCACCAGCTGGAACCAGGTTGACGCATCGTTCCCCGATGTTGAGCTCGCTCTCTTCGGACCCGGAACCGACTCGGGAACCTTCGACTACTTCACCAAGGAAATCAACGGTGAAGAAGGCGCAATCCGCACCGACTACAGCCCCTCGGAAGATGACAACGTTCTCGTTCAGGGAATCGCTGGCGCTGAAGGCGGCCTCGGCTTCTTCGGCCTCTCGTACGTAACCGAAAACGCCGACCTCGTTCGCGCAGTGGACGTTGACGGTGGCGAAGGCTGTGTCGCGGCATCGGAAGAGTCCGTTCAGGACGGGTCATACACCCCCCTCGGACGCCCGTTGTTCGTGTACGTGAACAACGCGTCGTACACCGACAAGCCTCAGGTGAAGTCGTTCGTCAACTTCTACATTGAGAACCAGGCTGAGGTCGCGGCACTCGCAATCTTCATCGGTCTGACCGAAGATCAGGTTGCCACTGCCACAGAGGAACTTGCTTCACTAGGCTAAACCTCTGTACACCACCTAACCCAAAGGAGAGAGTGCCAACCATGAGCACACTCACCACCGAGGGCGGCCCGGTTCAACCGGGCCGCCCATCGGCGCTTAGCCGCCAGTCGCCGCGTTATGGCGAACGTGCGACCTACATTCTTTTTCGCATCGCCGCTTGGTTGACGGTTTTCGTCACAGCGGGAATCATCATCGCTTTCGCGATCCCCTCGGCGGAGTTCTTCGCTCAAGTCCCTGTGCTCGACTTCCTCCTCGGAGATCGCTGGGCTCCCCGCTTCGCCGACTCAAGTTTCGGCGTTCTTCCGCTCATCTCCGCCACGGCCTGGACCACCGTCATCGCGCTGAGCGTCGCGGTCCCGTTTGGGCTCGGTGCAGCGATTTTCCTCTCCGAATACGCCCACCCACGTGCTCGTAAAGTCCTCAAGCCGGTGCTAGAAGTTCTCGCCGGAATTCCCACCGTTGTCTACGGATACTTCGCCCTGACCTTCGTTCAGGCCACAGTTTTTCGCGAATGGCTCCAGCTCGACACGGACGCATTCAGTGTTCTGGCCGCGGGAATCGTGATGGGAGTGATGATCATTCCCACCATCGCCTCCATTTCGGAAGACGCGATGAGTGCCGTGCCGCAAGCAATGCGCCAAGGATCCGCCGCGCTCGGCGCGAACCGAATGCAAACCACTCTCCGAGTTGTGTTCCCCGCAGCGCTATCAGGAATCATCGCCGCCGTCGTTCTCGGGATTTCGCGAGCCGTGGGTGAAACCATGATTGTTGCCATCGCCGCCGGCCAACAAGCTCGAATTGTTGGAAACCCTCTCGAGCTCGGACAAACCATGACCGGCTTCATCGCCAACGCAGCGCTCGGCGACTCACGAGTCGGTTCGCTCGAATACGACACCCTCTATGCAGTCGGTCTCCTCTTGTTCATCCTGACACTCGTCATCAACTGGATTTCTATCGCCTTCGTTCGCCGATACCGTGAGGCCTACTGATGGCCGACGACAAAAAGAACAAGAAGGCCGCGAAAAAGAAAGTCAAGCTGAAAAAGATTCGGACGCTCATTGTCACGAAGTCGGTCCGCGGTCGTGCTCAGGGTGGCGACAACAGCGCCACGAGCATCGTGTTCCTCGGGCTTTTGTGGTTGAGCCTGTTCCTCGCCTTTGCATTCCTCGTCACGCTGATCGTCACGACACTCATTGACGGTTCGTCACGGCTCGACTCAACACTCATCACCGAGTTCCCCGCGTCGAGGCCGGAGCGAGCGGGTGCACGCCCCGCAATTCTCGGTTCCGTGATGGTCATCGGATTCACCGCCCTCTTCACGCTCCCGCTCGGAATCGCCGCGGGAGTTCACCTCGAAGAGTTCTCCGACCGCAACAAATGGTACAACCGCGTCGTTGAGCTCAACGTTCAAAATCTGGCGGCCGTCCCGTCGATTGTCTACGGGTTGCTCACTCTCGGCGCACTAACGGCGATGGGTGTCGAAAACAAGAACATCGTCGCCGGTGGCGCCATGGCACTGAGCTTGTTGATCTTGCCCGTCATCATCATTGTGACTCGCGAAGCGCTGCGCTCTGTCCCGGAGGAAATCCGGCACGGCTCCCTGGCACTCGGTGCAACACCGCTGCAAACGCTGTTCCGCTCAACTCTTCCGTCAGCCGTCCCCGGAATCGCAACGGGCTCAATTCTTGCTCTGTCTCGCGCACTGGGTGAGGCCGCCCCTCTCCTCATTCTCGGAGCGCTCGTCTTCGTCTCGTTTGACCCGAACGGCTTGCTGTCCGGTTACACGACCCTGCCGATCCAGATCTTCAACTGGACCGGGCGCCCTCAAGAAGAGTTCCACACACTTGCCGCCGCCTCGAGCATCGTGCTGCTCGGCCTCTTGTTGGCCATGAACGCAATCGCCATCGTCATTCGCAATCGATACCAGAAACGCTGGTAAGGAGAAACAATGTCCGTCATCACCACGACCAACGTCGACGTCTTCTACGGAAAGTTCCGCGCCGTGACGGGTGTCACTCTCGACTTCAATCTCAATGAAATCACCGCGCTCATCGGCCCGTCCGGGTGTGGAAAGTCAACACTTCTCAGGTCGCTCAACCGAATGAACGACCTCGTCGACGGAGCGTACGTGACGGGCGCCATCACCTTTAACGGAGAAGACATTTACGGCCCCGACGTCGACGCGATCGAAGTGCGTCGCCGCATCGGCATGGTGTTCCAGAAACCCAATCCTTTCCCCAAGTCAATTTATGACAACATCGCCTACGGTCCTCGCGTCATTGGAATGAAGACGTCGAACATGGACGACCTCGTCGAGGAAGCCCTCACACGCGCCGCATTGTGGGATGAGGTGAAAGACAAACTCAAGCAATCAGCTTTCGGTCTCTCCGGTGGACAGCAGCAGCGTTTGTGTATCGCTCGAACAATCGCGGTCAAGCCCGATGTGATTCTCATGGACGAACCCTGTTCGGCGCTCGACCCCATCGCAACCATGCGCATCGAAGACCTCATGGTCGAGCTGAAGAAGGATTACACGATCATCATCGTGACGCACAACATGCAGCAGGCGGCTCGAGTTGCCGACCGCACAGCGTTCTTCACGGCTCTACCCGACGAGACCACAGGAAATCGCACGGGCGTCCTCGTCGAATATGACACCACGGCGAAAATCTTCGAAGACCCCAGTGACCAGCGCACCGAAGACTACATCTCGGGCCGTTTCGGCTAAGTTTCCAACTTTCCCATCACGTTCAACCACCGAATCTCGAGCTCTTCGAGGGTGGCGTCGGAATCGCGCAGCCTGGTCGACAGGTCCGTGAGCCCAGCGAAGTCGCTCTGGTCGTGAACCCCGAGTGCGTCGTGGATGGTTTGAATCGCGGCGCGAATGTTCTCGATCTGACGATCCAGCGACTTGAGTTCTTTTTCGAGGGCGTGTTTCTCGGCACCCGACAGGTTCGTCGCCTTCACCGCCGGCTTCGCGGCGGCGATCGGCTCGGTAATGCGCGCGTCGAGTCGCAGGTATTCGTCAACCCCGCCGGGCAGGTGACGTAGGTGGTTGCCGATGACCGCGTACTGATTGTCCGTCACGCGCTCCAACAGGTACCGGTCGTGCGAAACAACGACGAGCGTGCCGGGCCAGGAATCGAGCACGTCTTCGAGCGCGGCGAGCATGTCAGTGTCGAGGTCGTTCGTCGGCTCGTCGAGCAGCAGCACGTTGGGCTCGTCCAACAGGATGAGCAAAATCTGTAGCCGGCGCTTTTGCCCACCGGACAGATCCTTGACGGGCGTCGACAGATGGGCCGACGAGAACCCCAGCCGCTCCAGCAACTGTCCCGGCGTCAGCTCGACCCCGCCAGCGTTGTAGTTCGTCTTGAGCCGGCCGATGACGTCCCGCACCTTGTCGTTGAGAATCTCGTCGAGCCCTTCGAGGCGCTGATCGAGTCGGCGCAAGTGAACGGTCTTGCCGCGTTTGACTCGACCGGCGGTGGCGGTCAACGTTCCGTCGATGAGCCCCAGCAGTGTCGACTTACCGGCACCGTTGCGACCAAGGATTCCGGTTCGCTCGCCCGGCGCGAGTCGCCATTCGACGTCCTCGAGAATTGTCGTTCCCTCGATCTCGTAACCAACCTCGATGAGGTCGACCACGTCCTTGCCGAGTCGCTGTGTCGCCATCTTGGCCAGTTCGACGCGGTCACGCGGTGGCGGAATGTCGGCGATGAGTTCGTTTGCCGCATCGATGCGGAATTTCGGTTTGCTCGTGCGGGCTGGCGCACCGCGGCGTAGCCACGCTAGTTCTTTGCGCAACAGGTTCTGGCGGCGGTCCTCGATTGTCGAGGCCTGGCGCTGGCGTTCAACGCGCTGCAGGATGTACGCCGCGTATCCGCCCTCGAACTGGTCGACAGTACCGTCGTGCACCTCCCACGTCGCGGTTGAGATCGCGTCGAGGAACCACCGATCGTGGGTGACGACGACGAGAGCGCCGTCGCTCGATTTCCACCGACGATTGAGGTGCTCGGCAAGCCACGAGACACCGGAGACGTCGAGGTGGTTCGTTGGCTCGTCCAGCAACAGGACATCCCAATCCCCGACGAGAAGCCGGGCCAGCGCGGTTCGCCGGCGCTGACCGCCCGACAACGCCCCGATGGTTGAGTTGACGTCGACGTCCGCGAGCAGCCCGGTGAGCACCGCCCGAATGAGCGGGTTTCCCGCCCACTCGTGTTCGGGTCCATCCCCGACGACCGTCTGGGCGACCGTTGCGTCGTCGGTGAACTCGTCGTCTTGCGTCAGAGTTCCGATGCGCGTACCGCCTCGAACGGTCACGCGGCCCGAGTCAGGTACGAGGGTTCCGCCGATGATCGACAGCATCGTCGACTTGCCATCGCCGTTGCGACCAACCACTCCGATGCGGTCCCCCGCGTGAACACCGATGGTCAAATCGGCCAACACGACCCGGTTCGGGTATTCGTGCGAAATGCTTTCGAGGCCGACGAGGTTCACTTCGTTAGTTTAGGGATGGAATTGCTGGGAGAATGATGGCGTGAAACAACGAGCGCTCTCCGTCCTGACGTTCGGCATCGCAATCTTCTGGATCGTCACCGATCAGGTCTCAAAATGGCTCGCCGAGACCTACCTCGAACCGGGTGCCGCAACGCCCCTGCTGGGTGAATGGTTCCAGCTGCGACTCGTCTACAACCCAGGCGCCGCGTTCGGGTTGGGCACCGGGTACACCTGGATTCTGACAATCATCGCGGGGGTTCTCTCCATCGCCCTCGGCTTTTACGCGACCCGAGTTCGTCACACGGCGTGGGCGTTCGTCCTCGGGTCGATGTTCGGTGGCGCGGTCACTCACTTCTGTGACCGCCTGCTGCGCCCGCCCGCGTTTGCCAACGGGCACATCGTCGACTTCCTCGACTACGCGGGGTTCTTCGTCGGGAACATCGCCGACATCGCTCTGGTCGGGGCCGCGGCCGGCGCTGTCGTACTGACCTTTATCGGGATTCCGTTCAGTGAACCCGAGCGCCGTGAACCGGCGAAATCACCCGCATAGCCGTCTGACGCTCCGCGGTAAACGCGGCAACCAGCGCGAGGGCGGAGACGTCGTCCTCGGCAAGAAACGCAACGGTCGGTCCGCTGCCCGATACGAGTCCGGCCAGTGCACCGTGCGTTTCGCCGAACTCCAGAACATCACCAAGTTCCGGCTTGAGGTGCAGCGCGGCGGCCTGTAGGTCGTTGCGAACGTACTCGGCCAGCGCAATCGCATCCCCCGCCCGCAGAGCGTGCAACAGTTCGGGTTCCACCGACGGGTCAACGGCGACCGTCTCAATCTCAATCGAGTGGTCCGCGCGGTGTCGATCGAGTTGCGTGTACACCTCGGGCGTCGACAACCCCTGGTCGTTCGTCACGAGAACCCACTCGAAGTGTCCGGTCGCAAGGACGGGCGAAAGAACATCCCCGCGGCCCAGTCCGATTGCGGTTCCGCCGTGCAGGGCAAACGGGACATCGGCGCCCAGTTCCGCCGCCAATCGATGAAGGGCTTTCGCTCCGAGGTTCGTCTCCCACAGTGCGTCAACCGCGACGAGTGTGGCGGCGGCATCGGCGGAACCACCGCCCATCCCGCCAGCAACGGGAACGTTCTTGACCACGTGCAGGGCGGCACCGGCTGTGATGCCGGCTTCGACGGCAACCGCGCGCGCGGCGCGAATCACGAGATTCGACTCCCCGAGCGCGATTCCGCTCGTGTCGATTGGCCCGGAGAACGACACCGAGAGTTCGTCGGCCTCGGTCGCAGTGACTTCTTCTAGCAGCGAGACCGCTTGGTAAATCGTCGCAACATCGTGATACCCGTCCTCGCGGACTGGGCCGACGCGCATCCAGACATTGATCTTGCCCGGTGCTGTCGCCGTGACGGATCTGGATGCCATGACTAAACCCTAAGCGCTCTTGGTGACACCGATTTACGCCTGTGCAAGACGGAGGAAACCGTCGAGCTGCAGTTGTTCGCCGCGCGCACCGGGGTCGATTCCGGCGGCAACACACAGCGCCTCGGCGGCGGTTGTTGACCCGGTCACGGCGCTCAGCGCTTGGCGCAGAGTCTTGCGTCGCTGGCCAAATGCACCGTCAACGAGCGCGAACACGCGCCGGCGAACCGTGTCGTCAGCCGGGGTGTCATGCGCGGTCATCCCGACGAGAACGGAATCAACGTTCGGTTCTGGCCAAAACACTCGGCGGCTTACCGTCCCTTCAAGAGCCCAGTGACCCCACCACGACACCTTGACGCTGGGGACTCCGTACATCTTTGTTCCGGGCACGGCAGCGAGCCGTTGCCCGACCTCGGCCTGGACCATCACAAGAACACGGCGAATCGTGGGGAACGTTTCCAGCAGGTGAATCAGAACGGGCACCGACACGTTGTAGGGCAAATTGGCGACGAGGGCCGTCGGCGGTTCGGGCAGGTCGCGCACGACCAGCGCATCCGACAACACGACCGTAAGGTCGACCGGGTTTCCACCACGGTCAACCAGAGTGCGCGGAAGGCGCTCGGCCAGTCGCGGGTCGATCTCGATCGCGGTCACGCGGTGTCCCGCCTCGATGAGCCCGAGAGTCAGCGAACCCAATCCGGGACCGACCTCGAGAACCGCTTCACCGGGCAACAGTTTGGCCGCGGCGACAATCTTTCGAACCGTGTTCGCGTCGTGAACGAAGTTCTGGCCCCACTTCTTCGCCGGCGTAACCCCCAGCTCCGACGCGAGCGAACGAATGTCACTCGCCCCGAGAAGGTTCACCACTGGCCGTACACCGACTCGGTGTTGCGGGCGATGTCGGCCGCCAGTTCGTTCGGGTCAATCCCCAGGTGTTCCGCCATGAACCGCAGCGTGTACGGAATCATGTACGACGCGTTGGGGCGGCCGCGGAACGGCGTCGGTGTGAGGAACGGCGCATCCGTTTCGATGAGGATGCGATCGCGCGACGCAATCGACAACGCTTCGCGAATCCCCTTCGCGTTGCCGAACGTCACCGTTCCCGCAAACGACAGGTACCAGCCGTTGTCGTCGCACACGCGAGCAAATTCCCCGTCGGCCGAGAAGCAGTGCAAAACCGTCTTCTCGGGGGCGCCAACCCGCAGCAGCGTATCCATCACGGCACCGTGAGCGTCTCGGTCGTGAATCTGCAGGGCGAGCCCGTTCGACTTGGCGATATCGATGTGCGCTTCGAACGAGTGCACCTGCGGTGCGCGGCCGCTCTCGTCGGTGCGGAAGAAGTCCAGACCGGTTTCGCCGATGGCGCGAACGCGGTCGCGCGTCGCCAAACCGGCGATGCCCTCGATGTGCTCGTCCAGGACTCCGCGTTCGTGAAGTCGCGGTGCTTCGTTCGGGTGAATGGCGACCGCGGCGAGAACGCGCGCATCGCGATCGGCCAGATCGGCGCTCCACTCAGACGTTTCCAGGTCGGTTCCAACCTGCACAACGCCCTTGATGCCGACGGCCGAGGCCATCGCGAGGCTCTCCTCGGGGGGCAACGGGTTTTCACCGTCCGCGATTTCAAGGTGCGTGTGATTGTCGTAGACGGGGACCATCAGCGGTTCGGGGGCGGGCGGGAACGACAGGTCGCGCGTGAGATCGCCCTCTTTCGCGTTTCGAGCCCTCAACGGTTCCGACACCGGTTACTCCTCGATGCGGGGGAAGAGAGCGTCGAGCGGCGAGGTGCGTATTCCGGCGGGGGTCTGACCCCAGTCACCCGCACGCGACAGGTGCTGGTCGCGCAGGTTTCCGAGAGCCTCACCGACCCCGAGAGCCGACCACAGTTTCTGGGTCGCATCGGGCATGATCGGCGACAACCCGACGGCGATGGCGCGCAGCCCCTCTACCGCCGTGTACAGGACCGTCTCGAGTCGGGCGCGGTCGGCGTCCTCCTTGGCGAGAACCCAGGGCTCCTGCTCGGTGATGTACAGGTTCAGCGCGTCGACTATCGTCCAGATCGACGCGATGGCGTCGTGAATTGCGAGTTTGTCAATCGCCGCGTTTGCGCCCTGGAACGCGCGGGCCACGGTGTCTACGATGACGGCATCGGCGTCGTTCATCTCGTTCGCGCCGGGAACGGTGTCGTCGAAGTACCGCGAAATCATCGCGACCACCCGGCTGCCGAGGTTTCCGAAACCGTTCGCGAGTTCCGACTGATACCGCGCCGAGAGGTCCTCCCACGAGAACGAACCGTCCTGGCCGAAACTGATGGCGCTCATGAAGTAATACCGGAACGCGTCCGACCCGAACACATCGGTGATCTGGTGCGGGGCGATTCCCGTCAGTTTCGATTTCGACATCTTTTCGCCACCGACAAGCAACCAACCGTGTCCGAACACGCGGCGCGGCGGCTGAAGTCCCGCGGCCATGAGCATCGCGGGCCAAATGACGGCGTGGAAACGCGCGATGTCTTTACCCACGATGTGGATGGCCGGCCAACGCTTCTCGAACTCGGCGTCATCTTGACCCCAGCCCGTCGCGGTGACGTAGTTGAGAAGTGCGTCGAACCACACGTAAACGACGTGACTGTCGTCCCACGGGATCTTGACACCCCAGTCGAACGACGCACGCGAGATGGAAAGGTCGTCGAGTCCGCGCTTGACAAACGAAATGATCTCGTTGCGCACCGACTCGGGTTGGATGAAATCCGGCTGCGATTCGTACAGGTCCAACAGTTTCTGTTGGAAGTCGCTCATGCGGAAGAAATAGTTCGATTCCTTGAGGATCTCGACCGGACGCGTGTGAATCGCACACACCTTGTCGCCGGGGAAATCCTCGCCACCGTCGAGAAGGTCGGTCGGTTGCTTGTATTCCTCGCACCCGACGCAGTAATAGCCCTCGTACTCGCCCGAATAAATAAACCCGGTGTCCTTGAGGTGCTGCAGGAATTTCTGAACGGCAACCTCGTGGCGTTCGTCCGTCGTGCGGATGAAATCATCGTTGGCGATGTCGATCGTTTCCAGCAACGGCTTCCACGCCTCGGCAACGAGCCGGTCCGCCCACTCCTTCGGTGAAACTCCGTTCGCAACGGACGTGCGCAAGATTTTCTGACCGTGTTCGTCGGTTCCCGTCAACAGCCAGGCGTCTTTGCCGTTCTGCCGATTCCACCGCGCGAGTACGTCGGCCGCGACCTCCGTGTACGCGTGCCCGATGTGGGGCACATCGTTGACGTAAAAGATCGGGGTCGTGATGAAGTAGTTGTCCGCGCTGGCCATAACTTGTCTAGTTTACGGGGCGCTGGGCTTGGCGATGGCGGCGGAGTACAGGTCCCGGCTGGGGATGCCCGTCACTTCGGCGACTTCACGGCACGCTTCCTTGAGTCGCTCGCCCGACGCCACCCGCGCGCGCACATCCGCGAGTGCGTCCTCGAGAGACATTGCAGTGACCGTCGCCCCCGCAACGACGAGCACAATCTCGCCGCGGTTGTCCCCCGCAAAACGCTCCGCCAGTGCGCCGAGGGTGCCGTTGGCAACCTCCTCGAACATCTTGGTCAGTTCGCGAACGACCGTCGCCGGACGATCGGCGCCAAACGCATCGCGCGCCGCGATGAGGGAATCACCCAGTCGGTGCGGCGATTCGTAAAACACGAGTGTGCGGGGTTCGCGGGCGAGTTCGGTGAAATATGCCGTCTGACCTTTGCGGGGAACAAAGCCCTCGAACGCGAATCGGTCGGTCGGCTGCCCCGACACCGCGAGCGCCGCGATTGCGGCGGACGGACCGGGCACGACCGTCACGGTGACACCCAATTCGTGGGCGGCGCGAACGACACCGAACCCGGGGTCTGAAATGCCGGGCATCCCTGCATCCGACACGAGCACGACATCGCGGTCGCGTGCGAGTTCGGCGATTTCGCTGGCCTTGGCCGTTTCGTTGTGATCGTGCAGGGCGATGAACTTTGCTTCCGTCTTCAGCCCCAGCGCCGACAACAGGTGGTGGGTCGTGCGAGTGTCCTCGGCCGCGATGACGTCCGCGTTTGCGAGCGCCTCGCGCAGCCGCGGACTGGCGTCGGAGAGGTTCCCGATCGGGGTGGCGGCGAGGATGAGCACACCCCCATTCTCGCGTACCGTTGAGTCATGACTCTCGTCGACCGCGCCATCGCCGTGCGCGACAGAGTTGCCCTGCTCACTCCGCGGGTCCAAGCACTCGTCCTGTACGGCCCGATTCTGGTCGTTGCTGCCCTGATCCGGCTGGTCAACCTGGGCAGCCCCCGCGCGCTCGTGTTCGACGAGGTGTACTACGTGCGGGACGCCTGGACACTGTGGAATTTGGGTTACGAGTCGGAGTGGGCGGACGATTCCGACTTCGTCGGCGGCTCAACCTCCGCGTTCACGACCGGCCCGTCGTTTATCGCCCACCCGCCACTGGGCAAGTGGCTCATCGGGGCGGGCATGGCCCTTTTCGGTCCCGACAACGCATTCGGCTGGCGGTTCGCGACCGCTATTGCCGGAATCGCCGTTGTGCTGCTCATCATGCTCATCGCTCGTCGGCTCTTTCGCTCCCGCTTCGCCGCCGCACTCGCCGGACTCATCGTTGCACTAGACGGTGTCGCCATCACCATGAGCCGCACGGCGCTGCTCGACGGAATCCTGGCGGCGTTCATCCTCGCCGCATTCCTCGTCATCCTTCGTCACTTTGACCGCCCCGGCTGGGGGCAGTGGCTAATTCTTGCCGGTGCTCTGTTGGGTGCCGCCACCGCGGTCAAGTGGAGTGGTCTCTACGCTTTTGCCGTGTTGGGCGCGTGGATCGCGGTCGACGCCATCCTGCGCGATCGTTCGTGGGTTGCCGCGTGGCCCATCGCGCGCGCCGCACTGCTGGCCTTACCCGTCGCCGCCATCACGTACCTGGCCAGCTGGTCGGGGTGGTTGTTTTCCAGTGGGGGGTACAACCGACAGGTTGTGACCCTTGAGGGAAACCCCATCGGGTCCGCGCTCGAGTCACTGTGGACCTACCACCACTCAATCTTTGAATACAACATCGGGCTGGTCTCCCCTCACGGATACCAGGCGAACCCGTTCACGTGGTTGTTGATGATTCGGCCGACCGCTTTCTACTACGAACAAACCGGAATCGACGGAATCGTCCAATACGTCACAAGCGTTGCCAACCCGATCTTTTGGTACTTCGGGGTCGTCGCCCTCGTCTGGTTGGTCGTTCACACCATTCGAACCCGGTCGACGTGGGGTGTTCCCGTCCTCGTCGGTGTCGCGGCCACCTATCTGCCATGGCTCTTCTTCGCGCACCGCACGGTGTTCCAGTTCTACACCGTCACCCTCGAACCGTTCCTCGCCCTCGCGGCGGTCTGGTTGTTCGTCCGGCTGTGGCGTGCCGGCAGAGAGACGGTCGTCACCGGCTTGGTTGTCGCGGGCGTAGCCGTCGGTGCGTTCTTTCTGCCCGTGTGGATGGGGCTACCGATTCCGATCTGGTTCGCCGCAGCCCACTACTGGTTCCCGTGGTGGATCTAGTCCCAGTTTCCCTCTAGCGGGTGCGCACCGATGCGCTCGTCCCGGTTGAACCCACGAATTTCATCCATATCCGCTTCGCTGATCTCGAAGTCAAAGATTGACATGTTCTCGATGAGCCGTTCGCGGTGGGCCGTCTTCGGGAAAATGATGATTCCCTCCTGGATGTGCCAGCGCAACACGACCTGCTGAGGTGTCTTGCCGTACCTTTCGGCCAGGTTCGTCAAGCCGGGCAGTTCGGCGACGAGGTCGGCCTTGCCGTGGCCCAGCGGTCCCCACGATTCGGTGGCGATTCCCCGCGCTGCGTGCACTGCGCGAAGTTCGTTTTGCTGCAACAGCGGGTGCAATTCGATCTGGTTGAGAACGGGAATGATGTCGCTGGCGGCGGCGAGCGCGTCGAGGTGTTCGGTGAGGAAGTTGCTGACGCCAATCGATGTCGTCAACCCGTCGGTTCGCAGTTTCGCGAATTCGTGCCACGCGTCGATGTACGTTCCGCGGGTGGGCGCCGGCCAGTGGATGAGGTACAGGTCGACGTGGTCGAGGCCAAGACGGTCCAGTGAATTGCCGATGGCGGCACGGGGATCGGTCTGCTCGCTGTTCCAGCACTTGGTCGTCACGTACAGCTCGTTGCGCGGAATTCCCGATGCCGCGATCGCGCGACCGACGCCAACCTCGTTCTTGTACAGGCTCGCGGTGTCGATGTGGCGGTACCCAACTTCGAGTGCCTCGAGGACCACGCGCTCGGCGTCGGCGTCCTCCAGGCGGTAGGTTCCGAGCCCCAATTGGGGAATCGTGGTGCCGTCGTTGAGGGAAATGTTGGGGATAAAGGTCATGCCCCCCAGCCTAACTGAGGGGCATGACCGAGAGCGTTGAGGTTTAGACCTTCGACGTTCCCGAGTTGACTTCGTACGAGGTGTTGGTCGATTCGAAGAAGTTGACGAGCTGCAGCGTGTCATTCGCTGCGGCCATCCACTTCGCCGGGTTCGACACCTTGTAGTGCGCTTCGAATCCGAGCTCTTCGAGGCGACGGTCGGCCATGTGCTTGGTGTACTGCGTGATGTACTCCGCGTTGAGGCCGAGGATTCCGTTGGGGATCATGGCCTTGTTGTATTCCTCTTCCATGACAACCGAATCCAGAATCATCTGCTTGATCTCGTCCGCAAACTCTGCCGTGGCGATGTCGGGGTTCTCTTCGAGGACCGTGAGTATGAGGTTGATTCCGAACATGAGGTGCAGCGACTCGTCGCGAACGATCCAGTCAACGAGCGAACCGAAGTTGCGGAGCAGGTTGCGCTGACGGAACGACAGGGCAACCATGAATCCGGTGTAGAACCAGATACCTTCCATGATGACCGAGTACGCGACGAGGTTACGGACGAAGTCCTGCTTGCCCTCGGTGGTGGTGATGTCGAGGCTTCGTTCGGCCATGCGCTTGATGAACTTGACTTCGAACTCTTCTTTGGCCGCAATTGCCGGGTGTTCGACGTGCTGAGCGTAGATCTTTTCACGGTCTACGGGGAACGTCTCGAGGATGTACTCGAAGCTCATGCAGTGGTTCGCTTCTTCCCACATCTGCTTGGCGAGGTACAGGTGCGCCTCGGCAGCGTTGAGGTACGGGTAGACGCCAAAGGCAAGTGCCTTGTTGACGATCAGTTCCGAAGGGTTGAAGAACGACATGAGGAACGTGATGGCTTGGCGTTCTTCATCGGTCATCTTTTTGAAGTCGGCGATGTCTTCGCCGAGCTGAATTTCGTTGGGGAACCATGTGTTTGCAACCGCTTGGTTGTAAAGGTCCATGGCCCACTGGTACCGAACGGGCTTGAGCAGCAGTCCGTCTTGGATTCCGGTTCCGAGAATTCCCATTGTGATCTCCTTAGGTGTGTTAAAAATACATCGAGTGGCGAGGGTTGTCCCTCAGGGTTGTGTTACTGGCACGATTCGCACTGCAACAGATCCATCGGATCCATTGGCACGACGTAATCGTTAGTGGTGTCGGTTGGGTTCATGGCTTTTCTCCTTATGCTCCACCGAAGCCGAAGCCCTTGAGGGGTGATGCAGCGGCGGCGACCGGTTCTGCGGTTTCGGTTGATGCGCCGAAACCTTTCTTGTTTCCTTGGACGATGTCCTCGGCCTTATTGACCTTGACTGTCGACTGTTCGGCGGTGTGGCGAGGCTTCATGTGCAGGTAGTACGTCGTCTTGACTCCGCGCTCCCACGCACCCATGTAGATGTCGACCATTTCGTCGATATCGCGGGTTTCGAGGTACATGTTTCGGCTGATCGCCTGGTCGATCCATTTCTGGGCGCGACCGGCAACTTCGAGGAACGAGTAGGGCGACAACTGGAACGATGTCTTGAATACCTCTTTGACGTCATCGGGGATCGTCGGCAACGACTGAATGTCCCCCTGCGAACGGAGGATGTCTTCGCGAGTTGACTCCCACAATCCGCGCTGCTTGAGAGCGTCGACGAGGTTGCGGTTGACTTCGAGGAACTTTCCGCTGGACGTCGAACGCGAGAAGATCTGCGAGAACTGCGGGTCGAGACCGGGAGTCGTTCCGGCGACGAGGCCAATCGAGGCGGTGGGCGCAATGGCCATGAGGGTCGCGTTGCGGATTCCGCCCTTGACCTTGGTGCGCAGCGCATCCCAGTCGAGACGAGTCTTGCGCGAAATGTCGATCGAAACCCCGCGGTCTTTCTCGGTCAGGTCAATCGAGTCAAACGGCACGAGACCCTGCGACCAGCGCGAGCCGGCGAAGTTGTCGTACGCCCCGCGTTCGCGCGCAAGGTTGGTCGACTCGTCGATTGCCGAGTACGAAATGCGCTCGGTGATTTCGTCGATGAGTTCATAGGCCTCTTCGGACTCGTACGAGATGCCGAGGCGTTCGCAGATGTCGGTGAAGCCCATGAGCCCGAGACCGACGGCGCGGTTCTCCGCGTTGGCCTTGTCCGCTTCGTGCACCGACGAACGCGTGATGTCGATGAGGTTGTCGAGCTGGCGCACGGCGATTCGGGCGCTCTCGTCCATCTTCTCGAAATCGATTTTGCCGTCGATGAGGTGCGTCGACAGATTGATCGAGGCCAGGTTGCAGACCGAAACGTTCTCGGCGTCCTGCGGCAGGCAGATTTCGGTGCACAGGTTCGACGAGTGAATCGTTCCCGTGTTGTTGTTGAGGGCACGAAGGTTGATCGTGTCTTTCCAGGTCAACCACGGGTGCGACGTCGACTGCAGCGAGATGAGGATCTGCTTGAACTGTTCGCGCGCCGAAATCTTCTTGAAGAGTTCGATTTCACCCTTTTCGGCGAGCGTGATGTATTCCGCGTAACGCTTCGAGAATTCGGCACCGTACAGTTCGTTGAGGTCCATGACCTCGAGCGGGTCGAAGAGGTACCAGTCTTCGTCGTTCTGAACGCGCTTCATGAACTCGTCCGAAATCCAGACGGCCGTGTTCGCGGTGCGGGTACGACGATACGGGTCACCGGAGTTCTGACGCAGGTCGAGGAACTCGGGGAAGTCGAGGTGCCAGTTCTCCATGTAGAAGCACAGTGCGCCGAACTTCTTGCCGCCGCGCGAGATGGCGCGAAGAACCGAGTCGATGGTGTGCATGAACGGAATCGGGCCGGTCGACACGGTGTTGTTCGAGCGAATGGGTGATCCCTGGGCGCGCAACTTGGTGACCGAGAGGCCGATGCCGCCGGTGCCCTTTGTCAGCCACATGACGTCGCGAGTGGTCTTGGCGATGTGCTCGATGTCGTCCTGCATTTCGAGGACGAAGCAGTTCGCCAGTTGCGGGTACGACGTTCCCGCGTTGACGAGGGTCGAACCGGCCGCCAAGTATTCGAGGCTGGCCATCTTGCGGTAGAACCGCAGGGCGACGGTTGTCGGGTCTTTTTCGTTGAGCGACAGGCCCATCGCGATGCGCATCCAGAAGTACTGGGGAACCTCGAGCGGGTCGCCGTTGCGTCCCTTGACCCCGTAACGGTTATTGAGCGTGACAACGCCGATGTATTTGAGGAGCTCGTCGTAGTTGGGCTCGAGTTCCTTGGCCAACGTGTCGAAGTCGAACATCTCTGTCAGGCGCGCGTCGAGGAGTCCTTCATCGACCCCGCGTCGGATGTTTGCCTCGAAGTGCTGAGCGTGCAGGCTCTTGAGTTCCTCGGCCGAGTTGTAGTCACCGAGGACGCTCTTGTAGATGGTCTTGAGCAGCAGGCGGGCGGCGATCTGGTCGAAACCGGGGTCGTCCTTAACGTTCTGGAGTGCGACCTGAATCACGGCTTCGTCGAGCTGCTGCGAGGTGATTCCGTCGAACAGGGTGAGTTCGAGTTCGGTACCAATCTGGGTGACCCACGCGAGCTTGTCGGGGAAGCCTTCGGCGGCTTCCTCGATAGCAAGGTTGATCTTGTTGGCGTTGTAGGGCTCGCGTGCCCCGTTGCGCTTGACGACCGTGATGGCCATGGGTGGTCTCGTTTCTTCCAGAGTGGTCAAAAATCGAAGGTTTTCGGTGAATTCGCGCCAGTTTCGTAGCAAAAAGTGGTTGGATGAAAAACACTATATGTTCGGTTATCGTTTGGGCAAGAACCCCATATCTTGTGGCGTGTCGTACACATCTGGGGATAACTTGTTCGAGTTTTCCACAGGCATTTTCGGTCGACATATGACAATTCCTTGCGAACGGGGCATAGCCATCAGTGAAACACCCAGCACGGACATAGGCTGGGTGGGTGAAGCGATACGCCGATTTGCTGCGAGTACGGGGGCTCAGCCCCGTCGTCATCTCACAACTCATCGCTCGCTTCCCCGGTGGAATGCTCGGTCTGGGGCTTCTCATCCACGTACAGCAGCAGACGGGATTCTACGGAGTCGCGGGTCTCGTGCTTGCGGCGATGTCTATCGGGCAAGCAGTAGCCAGCCCGATCGCCACACGCGCGATGAGCCGATACGGCATTCGTGTCGTCCTCGGCTGGCTCACCGTTGTCTCCACCATCACCACCGTCGCCATTGCCCTCATCCCGGTGAACGCGCTCATCGACATCCCCCTGGGATTACTGCTCGGGTTGACGCTGCCCCCCATCCAACCGGCGGCTCGCGCGATCTACCCCTCCATCGTGTCCCCGAAACAAATACAAAGTTTGCAAGCCCTCGATGCGAGCATCCAGGAACTGATCTGGATTCTGGGACCCGTCATCGTCGTGTTCCTCGCGACACAAATCAACCCAACGACCGCCCTGCTCGGCAGCGCCGTCATCGGCGGCGGCGGCGGCCTGTGGTTCCTCACCCGTCGTGAAGTTAAAAACGCGACTCTCGAGGCCTCCAGCGGGAAGATGGGAGCCGTCCTCAAAAAGCCGGCCGTGCTCATCGTCGTCATTAGTGGCGTAATGGTCGTCGGATCATTCGGTGCAATCGAAGCGGCCACCGTCGCGGCCTTCGGCAGCGGTCCGGATTCAGCGGCCGGGCTAGTGCTCGGGCTGTGGGCGGCCACCTCCCTCATCGGCGGCCTCGCCATGGGGCATTCCCCGATGGGGCGCTGGTCGCTATCCCGCCGGCTCGCGTTCGTCGCCTTCGGTGCGGCTCTCGCAATGTTCACGACTGACCCCATCCTGATCACGTGTGCGTTGCTCATTGCGGGTCTCGGCGTCGCCCCGGCCATGACTGTTCAGTACGCCATCGCCACCGAATCCGTGTCGAAGGGTGACATTCCCGAAAGCCTCGGATGGCTGAGTACGGGATGGGTCATCGGAGCCGCCATCGCGAGCGCGATCGCCGGGTTCGCCATCGACGCGTTCGGACCGACCGGAGGCTTTGTTTCCGCCGCCGTGTTCGCCGGTATTGCCGCGCTCATCCCCGCGATCTGGGTCAGAAAACTTCCCAACCTGCGGCATTTGACCGGGCACTAACGCCAGCATCGCCATGACCGTCGTCGAACTGCCGTTCATCACGTGGGGTTCGCCCACGGCCGAGCGACACGCACTGTTGGTGCACGGGCTCGGCAGCGACAAGCACACGATGTGGCAAATCGGGGAGCACCTTGCGTCGGAAGGCTGGTTTGCCGTCGCCGTTGACCAGCGGGGGCACGGCACTGCTCCTCGAACCGACCGCTACCGCATCGAGGATTACGCGCGTGACCTGCTCGCCGTTCGCCGTGAGCACCCGTGGGACGTGGTCGTGGGGCATTCGATTGGTGGGGCGAACATCGTTTACGCGAGCGCGTTAGAGCCCGACTGGGCACGCCGGCTGGTGCTGATAGACGCGGCCCTCGCGACGACGTCGGGAGACCGTGAAGAGATTCGCACTCGGCAGGTGCACAACCACCACACGCTCACGGTCGAGCAACAGTCGGCGGACAATCCTCACTGGGATGCGCGGGATGTCGAGACCTCGGTTACAGCGCAACGCGCGGCGGACGAATTCGCGCTCGTTCATTCGTGTGATGACAACCCCGACTGGGATGTCCTCAACGAGACGATTGCACTGACCGTTCCGACTCTGGTCTTTCAGGGCGACCCGGCCGTCATCGCTCGCTACACCGACGAGCACGCCGCGCGGATCGAGTCGGCAAACCCGCTCGTGACCCGGGTCACGATTCCGGGCACAGGACACAACGTTCACCGCGACGCCCCAGACCTGTTCTGTGCAGAACTGTCGGATTGGCTGAACGACTAGTCGTCAGCGAGCCACGCGAGCACACTGTCGGTGTGCTGGCCGAGCGTGGGGGGCGCGAGGTGACGTGTCGGGGTGATTTCTCCCGAACCGTCGAACCAGCGAAGTGCGGGCCCCGGAATCGAGATTTTTCCGAGAGAGGCGTGGTCAACATCAATGACGAGTCCCTGCGAACGGGTCTGATCCCATGCGTAGACCTCGTCCATGGTGCGAATCTTGCCCGCTGGGACACCAGCTGTCTCGAGTTCGGCGAGGACGTCCGCCGATGCGCGCAAACCGAGCGCGGCGTTCAACACTTCGACCAGCTCGGCATGACGGGTGACACGCAGGCTGTTCGTGGAGAACTTCTCTGACTGTTCAATCCCCAACACAGCGCACAGAGTTGCCCACTGCGTATCCGTCCCGACAGCGATCTGAATCGGTCCGTCCGACGCCTGGAAGAGCCCGTAGGGTGCCAGCGACGGGTGGTGGTTACCTCGGGGCTGTCCCGTCACGTGACCAACGGTCTGTGCCGTCCCCTGATACACGTGGGCTCCGATTGTTGCCGCAAGTAAAGAGGTACGAACGGTTGTGCCGATTCCCGACTTCTCACGGTCGTACAGCGCCGCGACGATGCCGAAGGCGCCGTAGAGACCGGCAAGAACGTCTGAGATGGGAACACCGACGCGTTGCGGGTCGTCGACGCCGGAGCCCGTCACCGACATGAGTCCCGCCTCGCCTTGTGCGATCTGGTCATACCCTGCGCGGGCGGCCTCGGGGCCGTCGTGACCGAACCCCGTGATCGACAAAAGCACGGCACGCGGATTCAGTTCCCGAATACGGTCCTCGGAGAAACCGAGTCGAGCGAGCGTACCCACCTTGAAGTTTTCGATGATGACGTCCGCGCGCGCAACCAGTGTGTCAAGGACGGCTCGACCGTCGTCCGTTTTCAGGTCGAGAACCACCGACTCTTTGTTGCGGTTGACCGACAGAAAATACGTCGATTCCCCGTCAACGAAAGGCGGACCCCACTGGCGAGAATCATCACCACCCGGAGATTCGATCTTGATGACACGCGCGCCCAAATCGCCGAGCATCATCGCTGCGTGAGGTCCCGCAACGGCGCGCGACAAATCGACGACGAGCACCCCGTCGAGGGCGCCCATCAGAGTTCAACCCGATTCGCGCGCCACGTTCGGAAACCCGCAATAACCGACATCAGGATGACGACTCCCGCGATGACGTAAGCGGCTGACTTCACTCCGGGGATGAAATAGGCACCCCATCCGGCAAAGGTGAGACCAATCCCCCACAGCATCGCGCCCAGCGCGTTCGCCGTCAGAAATCGGTAGTAGTTCATGCGCCCGATGCCGGCGACCCACGGAACAAAAACGCGTGCCCACGGAACGAAGCGGGCGACCACGACCGACCACCATCCGTAGCGCTGGTACATCTGTTCGACCCCCGAGACGATCACCTTCATGCGCGGGCCGGTTCGGGCGTCGAGATACGGTCGGCCAAGATTACGCCCCATGATGAATCCAACGTGGTCACCGAGGAAAGCGGCGATTCCCGTTCCGATTGCGAGGATGACGATATCGACTCCCACCAAATGCGCGGCAAGCAAACCGGCGGCAAACAGCAGAGTGTCGCCCGTGATGAACGGAATGAATGCTCCGACGAACAACCCCGTCCCCGCAAAAACGAGACCCCACACGAGCAAATAAAAGCCGACGATTCCCGCGGTGGCAACGGTGTCGTTAAACCAGGGGAGCAGGTCTTCCGCTGCGGCCACAATCATGCTTCCACCGTACCTCGTTCGTTAACCCGACATTTGCCTAGAGGGTACCTCTCGTTCACCAACGCGTCACATGCTGGTCAAATGAAGATAGCAATCGTCACCGAATCGTTTTTGCCACACCTCAACGGGGTTACCAATTCGGTGATGAGGGTTGCACGGCACCTCAAGACGGAAGGCCACGATGTGGTCATCGTTGGCCCGACCCGCACAGAAGAGTTTTTTGAAGGAATTCCCGTCAGAACCGTGCCGTCGATCCCGTTCGCTAAATTCAACGTGGGACTGCCCTCGCCGCAACTGACCGCGATTCTTGATGAAGAAGCCCCCGACATCGTGCACGCGGCCAGCCCATTTGCGCTCGGTGCGCAGGCGATCAACTACGCCTCACACAACGGAATTCCGTCAGTGGCGATTTACCAAACCGATGTTGCCGGATATTTTGAACGATACGGAATGAAGCTTGCGCGAGGTCTCATCGACAAGTTCATTGCAACCGTGCACGCTCCAGCGACCATAACGCTGGCACCGACACCCCTCGGAGTCGAATATCTCACCGGTCTCGGCATCGGGCGAGTCGCGGTCTGGGGTCGCGGCGTCGACATCGAACAGTTCCACCCCAATCACCGTCGCACATCCGAGGCGCTCAGTCTGCGTCAATCCATCGCACCAGCCGGTGAGCGCGTCATCGGATACGTCGGCCGACTTGCCGCGGAAAAGCAGGTGCATCGCTTCGCCGAGTTGCTGCGCATTCCAGACACCCACATCCTGATCGTCGGTGACGGGCCCGAACGGGAGCGTTTGGCAAAGCTGCTCCCCGCATCGCGGGTCACGTTCGCGGGCTCACTGTCGGGGTCTGTTCTGGGAAATGCTTACGCGGCAATGGATGTGTTCGTGCACTTTGGCACTGAAGAGACCTTCGGCCAAACCATCCAGGAAGCACACGCCGCGGGTTTGCCCGTGGTTGCGCCCGCCGCCGGTGGCCCGCTTCACCTCATTGAGCACGGAGTGGACGGATACCTGTTCAACCCCGAAAAGCTTGAGGAACCGTTTCAGCAGGTCGCCGCCCTCGTCGCAGATGCGGGCATGCGCGCACGAATGGCCGAGTCTGGTCGACGCCGTGTGTTCACCCGCACGTGGGATGCCATCAATGCCGAACTGATGGCCCACTACGCGAAGGCGCGAAAGAAAGTCACTCGACGCGCACGTGTTTGACGTTCACGCCTTCATCGACTCCTACGGTGACATCGCAACCTACGCTGTTGCGTTGATCGTGTTCGTGGAAACCGCGTTCATCGTTACGTCGTTTCTTCCCGGAGACTCGCTGCTCTTCGTTCTGGGCATCACCCTGGCATCGCGCGGGGTTGGCTCTTTGGCGGTTGCTCTCGTTGTCGTCACCGCCGCCGCAATCGCGGGCGCCTTGGTCGGATACTGGACGGGTCGCGCCATCGGGCCGGCGCTGTTTGAGCGACAAAACACGTGGTTCTTCAACCCGCATTTCGTCGCACGGGCGCACGGCTACTTTGAGCGGTTCGGGCCACGCGCCTTTATCGTGGCCCGATTTGTGCCCATCATTCGAGCGCTTGTTCCGATGGTTGCGGGAATTTCCCGTGTCGAAGCGCGGACAGCGGCGACCTACAACGCGCTCGGTGCGCTCGCGTGGGTGGGTTCGCTGGTGGTCATGGGGTTCACTCTCGGTGACATCCCCCTTGTCAGCCAACACATCGAAACCGCAATCATCATCGTCGTCATTGTGACGTCGCTGCCGTTCCCCATCGAGTTGCTGCGGGAATACCTACAGAGCCGTAAGCGCTAGTTCTCGCCGTAAACGTCGCGCGTATAGACCTTGTCCTGAACCGCGCTGAGCTCAGCGGCGTTTCGGTTAGCGACGATGAGGTCAGCCCGCTCGATAAATTGAGCCAAATCACGGATGACCTCTACGCCATCGAAGTCCGGATCGTCGAGGTTGGGCTCGAAGATGACCACGGTGATGTTTTGAGCGCGCAGTCGATCGATAACACCGAGCACGCTCGATTCACGAAAATTGTCGCTGCCTGACTTCATAACCAGTCGATAGATGCCGACCGTTCCCGGTTTGCGGCGAGCGATGTCTTGAGCGATCACGTCCTTACGTTGCTCATTGGCCTCGACCACCGCCCGAATCGTCGTTTGCGGAACATCTCTGTAGTTCGCCAAGAGCTGTTTGGTGTCCTTGGGCAGGCAATATCCTCCGTAACCAAAGGACGGATTGTTGTAGCCGGTTCCGATTCGCGGATCAAGACTGACGCCTTCAATCACGGCGCGAGAATCGAGGTCGTGACCCATTGCAAACGAATCAATTTCGTTGAAATAGGCAACGCGAAGCGCCAGGTAGGTGTTCGAGAAAAGTTTGATGGCCTCTGCTTCGGTCGATTCGGTCAGCAGGACGGGAGGACGTTCTCCCTCTACACATTCGGCCAAGAGCTCGGCGAACTGAACAGCGCGGTCGCTCCGGTCGCCGACAATTATTCGAGAGGGGTGCAGGTTGTCATACAGTGCGCTGCCTTCCCGAAGAAACTCCGGCGAAAAAACAAGGTTAGTGAGGCCCAGCCTCTCTCGGATGCGCGCGGTAAACCCCACAGGCACCGTGGATTTGATCACAATGAGTGCGCTGGGGTTCGCGTCATTGACGAGAGTGATGGTCTGTTCGACCGTTGAAGTATCGAATGAGTCCGTCGTCGAATCGTAGTTTGTGGGCGTGGCAATGATGACGATGTCGGCTTGCTGAAATTCTGGAACGGCATCGGTCGTCGCCGAGAGGTGCAGTTCCTTCTCTGCAAAGAAACGCGAAATGTCGGGATCGTCGATGGGGGATTCGCGACGATTGACCGCGTCGACCTTCTCCGCATCGATGTCGATCGCAACGACCGTATTGCGCTGCGCAAGCAGGACGGCGAGGGACAGGCCCACGAAACCGATGCCCACGACGGCGATGCGCGACGAACTCACTGTTTAAGTCTACCGAGGCGCCCGCTAGCAGGATTCGGTGCAGGAGGATAGTGTGACCAATGGTCGACACAGAGGAGAGTGACCCGTGACGTTTTCGGTCCTTCCCGGAGAAGCAACCCTGAGAGCAACCGCAGAGAAGCTCGATGCGGCCGACGCCCTCGCGCATTATCGCGACCAGTTCTACATCGATGACGAGGACGTGTGTTACCTCGACGGAAACTCGCTCGGCCGCCTTCCGTTCGACACGGTGTCGAACGTCGGCGATTTCATGAACGACGAGTGGGGCGCTGAAGCCGTTGACGGTTGGTCGCACTGGGTGGACGAAGCGGGGAGCGTCGGTGACGTTCTCGCCTCCGTGGCTCTGGGAACAGGTCCCGGCCAAACACTTGTGTGTGACACGACGAGCGTCAACCTGTATCAGCTTGTCGGGGCGGCGATTCGCGCGAATTCGGGACGAAAGACGATCATCATCGACTCCGCGAATTTCCCCACCGATCGTTACATCGTGCAGGGACTCGCCGAGGCGAACGGCATGACAATCGTCACGCTGAACAACGACGGATCCGGCGGTCCCGGGGCAGTTGACGTAGCCACCGAAAACGAACGGCTGACCGTCGACATCCTCGAGCCTTACTTGACCGACGACGTTGCCGTCCTGACCCTCCAGGCGATTCACTACCGCTCGGGCTCGCGATCCGACATGAAGGCCATCAACGACCTCGCGCGCTCGCGCGGCATCTACGTCGTCTGGGACTGCGCTCACGCGGTCGCCTCCATTGCCCTCGACTTTGATGCCAACGGCGTCGACCTGGCCGTCGGGTGCACCTACAAGTACGGCAACTCGGGACCCGGGGCTCCGGCCTGGCTGTTTGTTCGCGCAGAATTACAGTCCGTCCTTCGCCCCCCGATTCAGGGCTGGTTCGCTCAAGAAGACCAGTTCGCGATGGGACCCGCATTCGAACCATCCGACACCATCCGTCGATTCCAGATCGCCTCACCGTCGATCATGGGGTTACGGTCGGTGCGTACCGCGTTCGAGATGATCGGCGAAGCAGGAATAGCGGCGATTGAAAACAAAGCGGCCATCGGGACTGAGCTGATGATTCGACTCTTTGACGAATGGCTCGAACCACTGGGCTTTCGACTGGGCACCCCGCGCGAGGCCGAACAGCGCGGCGGACACATCACCATCCACCACGAGGATGCGCGCCAAATCGCGCTCGCGATGCGCAAGATTTCCAAGGTCATTCCCGACTTCCGCATGCCCGACGGGATTCGCATGGCGATGTCGCCACTGCCCACGTCGTACGTCGAAGTGTGGGATGGATTCGAAAGGCTGCGCGAACTGGTCGCCAGCGGCGCCTATAAAAATGTGCGCGACGAAGGGAACCGAGTCACATGAGTCAACAGGCACTGACGTACACGCAGTATCTGAAGATCGATGAACTGCTCTCGCTGAACGAACCCCAGTCGACGGAACACGATGAGCCGTTGTTCATCGCCATCCACCAGGTTTACGAGCTGTGGTTCAAGCAGATTTTGTGGGAGATTTCGCACGTCCAAGAAACACTCGAATCGGGAAACACGTTCTCGTCGCTCGCCACTTTGGGCCGGATCCGCACCATTTTGAAGGTGTGCGTCAGCCAGCTCGACATTCTCGAAACGATGACCCCGCTGCAGTTCAACACCTTTCGCGACCGCCTGACCTCGGGCAGCGGATTCCAGTCGGCACAGTTCCGTGAACTCGAGGCAGTCCTGGGCCGCCGCGATCACGCGGGCGCCGGGGCCGGTTCGGGAACGGGAATGGGCATGAGCGAGCACCTCGTTGCCGGCTCCCCCGCACGTGCTCGCGTCGAAGCAGCAATGGCGCGTGCCAGCCTGTGGGATTCAACCCTTCGATACCTCGTCACCCGGGGCCACGACGTACCGGCCGACATCCGCGACCGCGATGTCACCGCTCCCTACGGTGGCGACGAACGGGTGCAATCCATGTTGCTCGGCGTGCACCACACCGACCCAGAGGCCGGTCTGATCTGCGAAGCACTCGTCGACATCGACGAAGGACTGCAGGAGTGGCGATACCGTCACGTCAAAATGGTCGAACGCACCATCGGCAACAAGCAGGGCACCGGCGGATCCAGCGGGGTCGGGTACCTGTCGTCGACGCTCTTCCACGCGGTCTTCCCCGACCTCTGGGCAATCCGCACGCAGTTTTAGTGGTTTGTGTGGTGGAGCTAAGGGGATTCGAACCCCTGACCTTCTCATTGCGAACGAGACGCGCTACCAACTGCGCCATAGCCCCAGGTGTTTCAGAATAACAGCGGTGGTGCGGGGCCGTAACCCGTTACTGGGCGCGACGAGCGCGCAGCGCGGCGGTGATATCGACGACCGCCACTTCTTCTGTTGTGAGCCCAATTTCGCTAAAGCGCGGGTCAATCGACGGTTCCGCCTCGGCCGCGACACGAGCTGCTTGTTCACGGATGCGCGCCACGCGCTCGGCTTCTTCGACTTTCCGCTCTGTTTCAGGGGTGACAATCAGCCCAGCGCCTTCCGGAATCGAGCGGTGAACCTCGGGGGTGCGAATCGGTGTCCACGAATCGTCGACGTCGGGGAGTCCCGTGAATCGTCGCGTGTTCGCCGTTGGGCGGGCGTCTGCGCTAGCACCGTTGAAAATGACGAGTCCGACCGCCGAGAGGCCAAGTAGTCCGAGTGAGACGAGCGTGGGCACCCACGCACCCGCAAACCCGAACACACCCGTCGTCACGAGGGCGACGAGGCCGAGGGAGGAGAGGCCGAGTTTGACCGAACGGTGTCGAGCGGTCAGCGCCGTATCGGTGACGTGTGCTTCGGCACGAACCTGGGCCCGCAGCGCAAGTTCCCGTTGACGATCGATTCGGTCACGTTCGCGCTGGCGAATCACCGCCTCGCGATTCGACAATTCGGTGACGATCTCGTCCGGAGTCTCCGTCGACTGCGCAAATGTTCGAAGGGCCTGCTGAAGGCGGATCGCGTTCTTCTCCGTTGCGTCGAATTCGCGGTTGCGGCGCAGAGCGGGCACGAGGTAAACCAACCAGAGAATTCCGGCGACGATAAACGTCAGCGTCGTCCCCATTCCATTGCCCATGGTCTCTACGGTAAAACCGGCTGGGTGGGAAAGCGGGATGCTGGCGGGCGCGTGTCGTTATCGGATCGGGGTGCGCGCAGCGATTCGATCAGCCTCGGGGATATCCGCCAGGCCGGGATTCGCGGTGCCCCGCAGTAATCGTGCGAGCATCCCACCGAGAACCTCGTCAATCGTGACGGCGAAACAGAAATGATCGCGCCAGTCCCCGTCGATGTGGATGTACCGTCGGCGCAGCCCTTCGTAGCGCATGCCGAGCTTGCGAACAATCTGCAACGACGCCTCGTTTTCCGGTCGGATGCAGACCTCTACTCGGTGAATTCCCAGAGTGGTGAACGCCCAATCCGAGACGAGTGCGACGGCGAGCGGGGTGATTCCTTTGCCCGCAAACGATTCGGCGACCCAATAGCCAATGGCACCGGAAGCGAGTGACCCGAACGAGAGACCGCTGAGGGTCACCTGTCCGACGACCTCGCCCCGGTACTCGATGACAAAAGGTGCGACCTGATCCTTTCGGGCAAGCCGCAAAATCCCGCGAATCATGTCGCCGACGGGCGGCATTCCGTCAAAGCCGGGGACGGTCGCCTCCCACTTCACCAGCCACGATCGGTTGTCTTTCAGTAGCCGCGAGATTTTGCTCGCATCGCGCGGGCGAATCGAACGAACGGTGACATCACCGTGTGTGAGGGTCGGAACAAAAATCACTTGCGGCGGTGCGACTCGACGTCGAGCCACTGTTCGAGGAGTGGGCCGAGGTCTTCCCGCTGCAGAGCGAGACGAACGATTGCCTTGATGTAATCGAGTTTGTCGCCGGTGTCGTACCGACGTCCTCGGAAAATGTAGCCGTACACACCGCCGGCGATGTTGTTCGTCGCCATGTGCCGCAGCGCATCGGTCAGCTGAATCTCGTTGCCCTTGCCGGGGAGAGTCTGGTCGAGGACCCCGAAAACATCCGGTTTGAGAACATAGCGGCCAATGATTGCCAGGTTGGAGGGCGCGTCCTCTGGGGCGGGCTTTTCCACCAGGTCGACGATTCGAACAAGGTCACCCTCGCCAACCGATTCGACGGTTGCAATCCCGTAGTGGTCGGTCAAATCCTTGGGGATTTCCATCAGCGCAATCACCGATGCATCGTGCTTTTCGTGGGCGGCAATCATCGGACCGAGTACGTTGTCGCGCTCGTCGATGAGGTCATCACCGAGCAGCACTGCAAAGGGGTTGTCCCCGACGTGCATCTGTGATCGAAGAACAGCGTGTCCGAGCCCGCGAGGAGCGCCCTGGCGGACGTAGTGCATGTCAGCCAGGTCAGCTGGTTGCGTGACCGTGAGAAGTCGCGTCTGATCACCCTTGAGTTCCAGGACCGATTCGAGTTCGGGGACACTATCGAAGTGGTTCTCCAACGCGTTCTTGTTGCGACCGGTGATCATGAGGACGTCGGTCAGACCGTTGCGCACCGCTTCTTCGACGACGTATTGAATGGCCGGCTTGTCGACGACCGGCAACATCTCTTTCGGCATCGCCTTCGTCGCTGGCAAGAATCGTGTGCCCAAACCTGCAGCTGGGATGACCGCTTTGGTCAGTCGTGTCGTCATACGTCAAGGGTATCGTGCGGTCTCGTCAATAGGATGGGCTCATGTCGGTCGGTGACGTTAAGTCCGAACTTCGCGCGTTCGTTCGGCTTACGCGCGCTGCTCGTAGCGAAACTGAGCGGGTCACAGCGCAGGCCGAATTCGCCGCCACTCTGTCAAGTTTGATTGCCGAACACGGTTGGCAGCACATCGCCGCGTTCATCCCGACAACGTCCGAGCCTCCAATCCTCGGTGTGCTCACCGACCTGCTCACGCAGGGCATCGATGTTGCGGTTCCCTCGTCGACGCCCGACGGCCATCTCGACTGGATTCGGCTCACGCCGAGATTTGACGGCAACATGACCGTCGACAGCATGGGCATGCCGATTCCCGCCGGTGGAGAAGCGGCCAGCGTCGACAACGTTGACGTCGTCTTCGTCCCCGCCGCCGCCGTTGATCGTGACGGCAACCGACTGGGTTGGGGCAAGGGCTTTTACGATCGATTTCTCGCAACTCTGGACCCGGCGACGTTTGTCGTTGCGATCGTGTTCGAAGCGGACATCGTGGCTGATATCCCCGTCGAGCAGCACGACATCAGTGTGGACGCGATCGTCACCGAACGCGACGTCTACACCGTTCATACTCGCTAACGTGCATTGCGCTCAAGCCAAATCCTTTGTACGTTCGAGGTAGATGAAAGTTGGGAGATTCTCATTAATTGGTCGATTCGCTCACACTGGATTAGTAATCTCGCAATCCTTGCGCTCGTTGTCGGAGTCGCGGGCGTGCCCACGACAGCCTCGGCAGACGCCCCGCTGACTACCGTCTCGGTGCACATCAACGTTCTTGATGCGAGTGGCGATGTCGTTGCCCCCGATATGGACAAAGTTTTTATGAATGTCTGGGTCGACGGCGAGAGTGTCTTTGAAAACTCCACGGGCACAGGCGACGGCGAAAACTTTGCCTTCTCGGGCGTTCCGATTTACGAAACCGGCGAGTACTTCGTGTGGGTGGAACCGGAGAGCAAAACACCCGGATTTCTCAAAACAGGGGAACCCGATTACATGCCGTCCGGCCAGTATTACTACCCAATTCTTGCCTCTACGTGGACTGGCTTGACAGCCGATCCGACACAAATCGAATTGAACCTTGAAATCCTTGACCCGGTCGGTGGATCCGTTTGTGGAGCGGTCGTCGATATTGAGGATGAGACGCAGTTGGCCGCTGTCGATGTCACGATCAACAGCACCGCGACGATCAACGGAATCCGTTATGCCTTAAAGGACACGATGACGACCGAGGAATCGGGAACGTACTGCTTCGAGGGTTTGCCGTTTGGACATTCATATACCATCTCCTTTGACCCGTCGGCTCAGCTTGACTCAAGATACTCTGATGCGAATTATCAGAGAGCGGATGAATCCGTGCACCTCCGCGCGGGCTCTCCCGCCCGCACACTTGTCCTCTACACGTGGATAGAAGACGATGGGGACGCGCCTACGGGTGACTTGAGTTACGTCATCAATGCGGAGGACCCCAATGGGAACTCGGTCAGCCTTGCCGGCCTGGAATTCTGGTACGAAGGTGCGGGCTCCTCTGGAAGTGCAGCATCGGGGGGCAACTCGCTCGTCCTAACGGGGCTTGCGCCTGGTCAGTACACCCTCAGTGCACGCAATAACGACGGGGTACGTCGTGCCGCTTCGACATCGAGTGTGTTCACAGTATCCAATGAGACCGGTGCGCCAAACGAGTCGATTTTCGTGGTGTACACAACGCCTGAAGGGTCCGGCGGTATCTCAGGAACCCTCGACTGGGACGTGGATTTTGCCGCCATGTCCGAACTGGTTGTCTCGATGACTGCCGTCTCGATTGACACGCCGTGGACCCTTCCCGCTGGTTCGTCGTTCGATGTTTACTACGAGGCGACACCGAGCGAGTCCGGTGAGTGGTCTTTCGATAGCATCCCCGACGGGCAGTACCGCTTGACTTTCCCATACATTGACGACCAAGGAAGTGGACAAGCGTGGACCACTGTCAACACAATCCTCGTCACCGTTGACAACGGCGAATCGGTGAACACAGGAATCCAGTCGTATTACGTGGTCGAATCCAGTGGCGACACGTTGTCTGTGAAGGTCAAAAACAATAAAACCCGACTTCCTGTAGCCGGAGCAACCTGTTCGGTGCAAATATCCGATGAAGTGCACACTAATCAATCCGCGACGTCGAACACCGATGGTGTCGCTACGTTCGGGAATCTTTTCCGCGGCTATACCTATGACGTGAGTTGCAACTCTAGCGGCCGTAGCTGGGGAGTGGGAGGGAAGGCGAATGCCGTAACCGTTCACGCTGGGGAAAATCTTTACGTGGTGCCGTTCGACGCTTATGACACAAGTGGTAGAGCAACTGGCCGTGTTCTCGACGAAAACGGCAATCCGCTTGACGGAATTCGTGTCAGTGCGTCGCAAACGTGGACCCCTCACACTTCCTTGCAAGGTGATTATTTGAGCGTCAATGACACCACCGCCGAAGATGGGACCTTCCAACTTGAGGGGTTCTTGACCGGGCGCGATGTCACCATGACCGTTATCGACCGTTCGCACGCGCTTCCAACAAGTACCTTTACATACCGGGCGGATAGTGCCGAACTCGTTGATCTTGGCGACCTGGTTCTCCGCGTCGGCGCTGAAGTTACTGGGCAGATTACTGATGTCCACGGCGATCCCGTTGGAGCCTCGGTTATCCTCCGAGAAATTGAACTTGGCAATGAAGCTCACGGCCAATCCGATGCATTCGGCGTCGTGTCGTTCGATGAGCCCGTGCCGCTCGGGGATTACACAATGTTTGTAGCGACGAGCTGGGGAAATGTTGTTGGCCAACTCGAACAGGGCTATGCAACAGAGTCTGGCGAGTTGAGTATGGCAGTAAACGATGCCGTGACGATTACCATTGCAGACCCCGAGCCGGCGGTCACCGAGTTACCCGACGTTGCCGTTGGGTCCGGCGCAACCATCAGTGGTGCAGCGAATTTTGTCGATGCCATCGGCAATCCTCTCACCGGCAGCAGTTACGACGCGAGAGCGCACTTCTATGTTCAAACTGGAGCGTCTTGGCAAGCAATCACTATGGTTTACGGTTGGGCGTCCAGCGACGAGATGGGTGGCCAGTATCAACTGTCTGGGCTCCCTGCTGGACACTACAAGGTTTGCTTCCGTGACTACTACACCTCAATCAATCGCTTTGCTGAGGTGTGCAACGGTGGAACTTCGAACCTGAATGCGGCCCCCATAATTGTGGTTGATACGGGCGAAACGGTCACCGGCGTCAATGTGGGAATCAAGTTCCGCCGGCCCGAGACTCCCCCTCAGCCAATAAACTTCGATGAAGTCGATGATGATGTGCTCGCAAAACTCGAAGATCAAATCGAGATTCTTGACGCAACGGATGACACAATTCCAGTTCAACTCGATGTTGATTTGGCGGGTCAATGGGTCGCCGCTGAAGTGACTCTTGATTCCTCGATAGCGCCGCGAATCTTGGCCGCCGCAAATGTGGTGCCCCGTGTCGACCAGCGGCGGGCTATTGCGCCGATGGCCGTCCCGCAAATCTCGGAATGGTTACAGGTTAACTCGCTCGGAGTGGTCGAATTGCCGACATCGCAAGTTGCCGCAGCCAACGGAGGCCAATTGGCCGTGTTAAGTTCGACGAATGACATCGTCGGCTGGACCGACATATCCCTCGACGAAACTGCAAATGAAACGAGCGGTGGGGAGCCCGGAACTGATGTGGACGACTTGCTCGACGAAAAAACAATTGCGATATTAGCCAACGGCTCCCTCGAAAAAGAACTAGGCGGCGGAATCGGATCCCAGTCGGGCCCCGACGAACAAGCGCCATCCAGCGACTCCACAGGATTAATAATTGGGATCACGTCGCTGCTCATTGCTTTTAGTGTTGGCATTTTTGCGCGTCGTCGACGAAAGCTCACTGCACGCTAATAGTGGGGCGGCTTGTCCTGCTTGAGTCGCTCGTCATTTTCCGCGGGTTTGTGACGCTCTGGTTCGGGAGAAGGCTTCGGGTCGGTTCCGTCGGGTGACGGTCGCTGGACCCGGCGCTTACGCGGTGGCTTGTCCGCCACCGATTGCCTTGACGATTCGGTCTGCAACGATGTCCGGGCTGAGGAAAAGCTGCAGCTCATGAACTCGCGCATATTTCCAGCCGCAACGCTCCAGCATCGCGGGTCGAATCCGCAAACCTTCGCGCAGGTTCAGCGTGAGGAGGTTGTCATCGATGTCGATCGCGATGCACACATCGCCGACGCGCGCCGCCAACGGGATTCCGGGAACATCCGCGATGAGCGCCGCGCCGCGTTGTTCGAGTCGACGGCCGAGGTCGTCAAGCAGCGGATGACTAGCGCGCACCGGGGGAACATACGACAGGGTGTCATCGATGAATTCGCCGAGGGATTGTGCGCCGGCCGACATGCGTTCTTCGCGCAGTTCCGCTGTGGTCAGCGACGAGATCACGGTCAGGTGATGGTTGGCGCGGGTCACCGCGACCGCGACGAGCCGCTTGCCGTCCTCTGTCGACAGTGCGCCGAGGTCGCTGAGGACGCGGCCGTGAGGACTGCGGCCGAACCCAAGCGAAAAGATAACCCGGTCACGAGTGACGGCCGAGGCTTGTTGGAGGGTGATCACAACGAACGGTTCGTCCTCGTGGCGGGCGAAGAAATCCTGCAATGTTCGGTTCGCGGGCAGGACACTCTGAATCGAATCATGGATTCGGTCAACGGTGACGGTCGACGCGCTAACAACCATGAGCGACTCTTCGGGGTGCAGAGTGGCATGTTCGATGACATTTGCGACGACGGCGTCCAACTCGACCTGTGCGGCCTCGATGCGTCCGGTGCGCTCGTCGAGGGGCGCCGATCCGTCGACACCGATGAACGTCAGCCCGGATTGCCCGAGGCTCGCCTCGGCAAGTGGCCACGACGACAGGCTGTTCGAATAGAGGTGAGCGGAAATTTGTGCCGCCAGCGCGGTGCCGAGTGGTCGGTACGATCGCGTCAGGGTGTGGGTGGGGACGTGCTGAGCAAGTTTGGCGAGGACCGACGGCGCCGTGGACGCGGTCGGAGGGGTGTCCGTCGGCGTGATGACGAACGGAGTCGGCTGGTCGGCGATGGGGTCACCGAACGCGACGATCTGGCCACCCCGGGCGATGGCGGGGGCCGCCTCCGCTTCGGAGAGGGCGGCACCGTCAACCAGTACGACAACATCGAACCGGTGGTCAGGGGCCAACTGTGAGACGGCATACGGCGACACAACCCAGACGGGGGCAACGGTGTCCAGCAGAGACGGAGCGACGTCACGCAGGTGCGCGGCGGTCGCGTTGCCGGCCTTCAACGCAAGCTTGAGCGCCTGCGCCTGGTCGGGGAAATCCCGCAGTGCGATTCGCCACGATTCGGCCAAGGTGTGCGCAAGTTTGTGGCTGTTGCCCGTCACGTGCGCCTGGTCGACAAGGCGGTAGTCGTTTTCGAGTCGGTCGAGGACGTTGGTATCGGCACCCAGCAACTGTCTGCGTTCGGCGATGATTGCTTCCAACACCCCACGCCACCAGGCAAGAGTGAGTTCGGATTTAATGATCTCGCGGGTGACGATTCGGC
Organism: Microbacteriaceae bacterium; assembly: GCA_044338315.1. Taxonomy (GTDB): domain Bacteria; phylum Actinomycetota; class Actinomycetes; order Actinomycetales; family Microbacteriaceae; genus MWH-TA3. Next base: position 44,130 of record JBIILU010000004.1, read on the forward strand.
CAGCGAACGATTCGAGCAGCGGCTCCAATCCGCGCGCGCGGATCGATTCCCCTCGCTCGCTGCGTTCATGAATGGTTTCGATGCTCGCGGAGTCGCTCGCCAATCCGCGGACAAAACTAATCAGGTCAGCGCGCGGTGCGGTGTCGAGGCGACGATCAAACACGTGCGACAGCGTGTCGATATCGTCGCCAACACTGGCAAGTGCTTCTGCGAGTTGCGCGAGACCAGCCGGGACAGACGGTCGGTAGGCCGCGGCCACTAACTGGTTCCAGAGCGTCCGCTGTTCCGCTGCTCGAGAAAGGGCGTCAAACATGTCGGGGACGTGAGCACCGGGGCGCAGACATTCCTTGGCAAGTTTCTTGAGTCGGCGGCGCGTGACGGCGGGAGTGCGGTTCTCGGGGTTCTTCGGTCCGTAGGCGTCAACCAGGTCGCCGATGGAGCGGTCGAAAAGTTCTGGCGTGAACTTGTCGAGTGTGTCCGCCAGCCCCTGGAAGAGTTCGAGGCGGACGTTCACATCGGCGAACGTCAATCCGGCACCGAGCGGAGTGGGGCCAAGCACCTCGGAGGCGATCGTGTCGAGTGCCGTGAGCACCGTCGAATCGAGCCTCCGCGCTGCTCGATACGCGAGGGACGCTTGGTCGGCGGTCGCGAAGTGGGCGGTGAGCCACGGCGAACTTCCCGACTCAGAGTCAAATTGGCCCAGTTGAGCGATCGCGAGGAGCGCTTCAATCGTTTCGGGCATCGAGTTGGTCAGCGCGATCACGCTCGCGGTGTCCAGGGTGACCTCGTTTGTCGCGTCCGCATCATTTGCGAGTCGGGCAAGTTCGCGGAGAGCGTCCAGGACGCTGACTCCGAAGCGTGCGTCGGGTTCGGCGAGGGCCGTGCGGTATTCGCGAAGAATTGTGCGCATCCGCAGGAGTGCGCTGTCGACGTCCGCGGTGTTGGGGACGGGCGTCTTTTCGATGCGAGAGATGCTGCGGATGAGATCGAACGTCAGGCTTGAGGGGCTGACCCCGACACCATCGAGCCCAATTCCGCGCAGACGACGGCGCACTGAGTCGAGCCGGGCCCGGCGAGGTCCTACAACCAACACGCTCTTACCGGCGCGCATCAACTCACCGAGTGCATTGACAACGGTTTGCGTCGCGCCCGCCCCGGACGGCGTCCCAACAACGATCGAGTTGCCCGCGACAATGTGGGCGATGATCCGTTCTTGTTCGGTATCCGCATCCAGCATGAGCGCATCGGTTTCGAGACTGCGGGTGTCCGAATCCCCCGGGTCGACCGCGGCGTGAGACTCGGTGAGGATTTTCGTCGCATTCGTGTTGCCGCCGAGGGCGTCCAGCAACGGGTGGTCGAGGACTCGTGCGGCGCTGAGCATTTCGGATGCGACATCGCTGAGGTTTGCGACCGCGAGCGTCGGCGACACGGTGGCACCCTCGATGTGCGCAATCAAACCGCGGAGTCGATCGAGTGCGCCGTTGGGTCGGAAAGAACCGTTGTCGTTGGTCAGCGCGACGAACGTTTGTTCATCGAGCGCAACGCCGAACTGGTAGGCGAGTTCGCGCGCGAGGGCTCGGTTGAGTCGCAGTGAACCCGTGAGTTGAAGTTCAATGTCGTCACCTCGGCGGTGCATCGAGATTGGGCGAACGAGCATGGGCGCCTTGAATGATTCCGAACCGTTTGTCCACTCGACTGTGCCGACGGCCAAATACACCGAGTTGATCCCGCGGGCCGCAGCGAGTTCAACATTTTTGTCGTTGATGCGGATCGCGGTGTTGCGCGCGCGATGCAGTGCGACATCGTCGCGCACGAGATTGCGGAGGAATGTCGGAGTGCCCGAAAAAAAACGGGCAAGCCCACCGGGGTGGCCGGTGCTGAGTTCAATCGCGGCGTGATCCGGGAAGTGAAGCAGTGGGTTCGTTCCACCGAGCTCGACGAGTCGTTTCCGCCAAGCGTCCCAGACGGGTTCGGCGACATTGGTAACGATCGTCTCGGTCGAACCAGTCGTCAGACCGGCGGGGTCGACCATCGCGTCTGGTTGCGGGTTTTCACCGTCGGACCAGCCGTATTCCCCCGACCGAAGCATGGTTTCACGCTATCTCGAGCACAGTGCAAATCTCTGTAGCAACCCACCCCGTGGAGGAGCCGCCCGGCCGCGGAGAAAGGACTGAAAGCCGCGACCGGACGGACGTTGGGGTTACGAAACGGGAACTGTTCGGGTCACGGTGACGCCATTCCCAAGCTTCGTCGTGGGGACGATTTTGACCGTGTACTTCGTGGCCCCGCGGAGTCCCGTGAAGGTTGCCGTGGTGCCTCTGACGACTTTCGAAATCGTCGCTCCGCTCGGACTGATGATCTTGACGGTGTAGCCGGTTATCGGCTTTCCGCCGGTGAACGCCGGTGCTATCCATGTCACCGTTGCCGTGGCGTGCGTGCGGGATTCGGCCTTTACATCGCGGACACCGAGCGACTTCGTGCCCAGAACATTCAGCTGAACTGCGCCGGTTGAAACGGCGCCCGTTCCCGCCAGTGCGTATGTGCCGGATGCACTTGCGCACACTTTCAGGGTTGCCCGACCCGCGGCATTCACTCGCGCCGAGAGCACGCGGCCCCGACAGGTTTGAGCGGCCCCCGCCGGTGCGACGACCCTAACGGTCGCGGACGACGATTCGGCGGTGACGGGTATGCTGACCAGTTTTCCAACCGATGCGGTGGTCGTGTCGATTGTCGAGTCGATCCATGGCATTTCCTCGAACTGGAAGTCAGCGTCGGCGCGACCCAATGGGCCGGACAAACGCTGAATGAGGACTCCGTCGTTGTATTCGATATTGACTGTTGTCGAGCTGTTCGAATAGCCAACCAAATACACCTCACCGAATTCATTTGTGATTCCGTTGGAGACGACAGCGGGGGTGGTGAAGGTGACGCCTTCTACCGTTGCGGCCTGGTCGAGTTCAGTTGACGTGACGGTTGCCCCCATAACGGGCATTCCGTTCGGCAGCGTGACCCGAACTACGTGCTGCGACCGGCTGGGTTCGGCAGGAAAGCGAACGATGGGTGTGCGACCAGCACCGAAGAGTGCCGTGGTGGAGTAATCCGCAGTCGCCCCGCCGGGCAAGAGCACCCCGGTGAGGACGAGATTGACCTGGCCGGCCGGAGCAATCGGGAAGGTGACCGACCCATTCGACGTCAACCCGTAATCAACCGCTGATTGGAAAGCCCCGTTTGGCGTGACCCATGTCACGCGACCGCCGACGACGGGCGATCCGTAGGAATCGGCAACAACGACACTTTGCGCGTTCATTCCCGACGTGGCGACGAGGAGCGGTGTCGTCCACGACGAGACACCCGCAGCGTTTTCGGCGCGCACGCGGATGTCAATTGCGGAAGCAATGGGGAGTCCCTGAATCGTTGCCGATGAATCCGTGGCCCCGGCGATCACGTCATGCCAGGTGTAACCGTCGCTCGCCCATTGAATTCGATAACCCGTGATGGGTTCGTCTTCGTCCGAGGCGCGGGTCCATCCGATAACGGCGGTGGTGCCGGTTCGCGAGATCTGTCGCAGCGTTGTCGGCCGCGCGGGCGGTGTAGTTGTCGACGCAGTTATTGCGGCTGACCACGGGCCCCGAGCTGCTTCATTGAATGCGGCGACTTGCACCACAATGGTGGAATTTGGTTCGAGCGTTGTGCTCGTCCATGACCGAATTGTCCCCACAGAATCAAGCACCCATGAGGCTCCCCCGTCGTTGCTCCAACGAACGGCGTGACCAAGAACCGGGGTGTCCGGGCTTGTCGCCGCACCCCACGATACTGAGGCGGTCGTGGCAGTACGTGACGATTGCGCCAGACCAGCGACGGAACTCGGTGCACTGTATGGGCGAACCGCCAATGCCCCACCACCAGCTACCTCGAGAGGAACCGTTGAAATTCCCATTCCCGTCGAATACCCGTGTGGAAATTCACCCCAGCAATACACAGCCGACGACACTCCGACGGCACACGTGTAGGTGAGGTGATTCGTGATCCAAACCCGCTTATTGGTGCTGAGTGCGATTACGGGCTCTGGCAATCTCACCGCGGCGTATCCGCCGAGGCCACGATTGCCGTCCCCCAGTTCTCCGCGGTAATTTGAGCCCGCAAAGCATTTGACAACTCCCGTCTCGAGTAGAACGCAGGTCGGGCTGCCGGATCCCTGAACCATGTCAACAGCGCCCTGCCAATCGGCACGCTCTGACCACGTCTTGTCGACCGTATTGAAGCACAAGACTTTTCGATCGGAGGTCATTCCACAACCGTTCCAGCTGGATCCATGCTTCGTTGCGAGCTCGACGATCGGCGTCATTCCCGGGATAGACGTCCACTTGAAGTCGGCGTTGAGGCATTCGACGGTGTCGTCCCACAACCGCGCGCAGGCGCCTTCGTACTGCACGACACCGGTCTTGACAATTGTTGGTGATAAGAGGGGTTGTTGATTTCCGGCGTCGTCGCGGGACATGCCCCAACACCACAACTGACGGGCCGAGTCGAGTGCACAGTTTCGCTGGGAGTCGCTCGTAATCGACACAATCGTGCTGTCTGTCGGAACCGGCACCCTGAAATGCGCTATTGGTCCGCCGGTCAAGCCCTGTCCGAGTTCGCCGTGTCTGTTTTTCCATTCGCTCGAGCAAATGACACCAACGGAACGGCTGAGGTAGCAAAGACCCTCCATATCGATAATGTCGGAAGCCGCGTGACGCGTCGCTGCGCTGGGAGTCGGATAGTCGTAGTACGTGACCGTCCGCAGTGACTTGCTGTAGGTGAAGCAACTCAAGGTTTGGTCCGGGGTCGCGCCACACAGATCTTCGTTATTCGAGATGAGCGTCGACATTGCGCCGTACACCGTCGCCGGGCCGTCACCGTTGGCGTTGATGGCGAATACCCGAATATTGAAATCCGTATCGTGTTGCATCCCGCCCACAACCGCAGTTTGCGTGAGTGAAACGTCCTCGTCGACACGAGCCCATTCACCGCCGACCACTCGAATCTCGATGCCGTAGTCGGTGATTGGAGAACCGCCATCAGTCCATGGGGTTGCCCACGAAACGGTTGCCAAGTTCGCACCACGCGACACCAAAGAAACCGACGGGATCGGGCCGGGGGTTGTTCCCACTGCGGCGGCCGGCGCAGAGTTGAGACCGGTGGGAATCATGAGGACCGCAACGACAACGAACGTCCATGCGATTCGGGCGCGATGTGACCAGGACAGTTGAGTGATTTTCTCCATGTCAGCAGGCTACGGCGGACCCCGGACATGTAATCGTGCCCGAATCGTGCCCGAGGAGCGTGACAACCCAGTGGGTTGTCACGTCTTAACCTGCCGGAAACCGCGACTCACCAATAAGAGTGCCCTCGGAGGGATTCGAACCCCCAACCCTTTCCTTAGGACGGAACTGCTCTTCCATTGAGCTACGAAGGCGTGCACACCATTGTCGCACGGGCGACGGGCGGTGCGCGGGTGTCAGGCGGCCAGGTAGTTGCTCCAGGCGGGTACGTCTCGATCCAGCCCGCGGACCAGCCACGATGTGCCGTGTGGTTGTTTGGGTTTCACGCCGAGCGTCCACCCCATTTCGCGCAGGGTCCGGTCGGCTTTTTCGTTGTTGCAGCGGACGCAGCACGCGACGAGGTTTTCCCAACTGTCTGCGCCGCCTCGCGATTTCGGTTGAACGTGGTCGATGGTGTTGGCGGCTTTCCCGCAGTACGCGCAGCGGTTGTTGTCCCGGCGCAGCACCCCGCGACGGGTGAGGGGGACCCCGTTGGTCATGGGCACCTTCACGTACCGCGTGAGGATGACGACGCTGGGGCGATCCCACAGGCCGCTGATTCCGAAGACGGGATGGTTCACCTCATGGCTGAGGATGGCGGCTTTGCCCGTCATGACGAGCACGATTGCGCGCCGGTCGGACACGACGGCGAGCGGCTCATAGCCGGCGTTGAGGACGAGAGTTCTCATGGTGTTCCTTTCGTGCCCGCATGGAGTGTGGGCTGTCGGGTCGTGCCATCTCGACCGGTTCGTGAGCACAAAAAAGGCACTGTCTTAGTGACAGTGCCTCAACGTGGTGCGGCCGCGGGGCCGCGTCACGGTGCTCGGACATATCGGGTGTTCCCACGTGAATCCTCGGGTTGAGGTCACGCGGGAGCCATCTATGACGTGAATGCTCCGGTGTGTGTTGGTCACCCGCTCAGACTAACCCCGATGGGTGAACAGACCGTGTATTGGCGGAAAACTAAATTCCGAGACGGACGATGTAGTACGACTCGGTCCAGATGGGTCGGATGCTGACGGAACCGCCGGTGCGAGGCGAGTCGAGGATCATGCCGTTACCCGCATAGAAACCGTTGTGCCCTGCCATGATGACGAGGTCTCCGGGTTTTGCGTCTTTGAGGCGGATCGGCTTCCCCCTGGCGGCTTGACCACTCACGGAGTGGGGGAGTGAAATTCCGAACTGCGAGTAAACGAATTGGATGTAGCCCGAACAGTCAAAACCAGCCGGCGATGAACCGCCAAACCGATACTTGATTCCGACGTATTTCTTCGCAACGGCGAATACGGCGGCAAGGTCGTAGTCGGGGTAGGCCGGGTTTTTGAGATAGTCGCCGACGGAGGGGCCGCTGTAGGACGGGTAGTTGATCGTCAAACCTGCGCGAGCAGCCTGTGCGGCGGAAAGTGCCTTGAACGCGTCTTTGCTCACGACGGTTATGCCGTCGGCCGCGACGACTGTCAAACCTTCGTGAGTGTTGTCGACAGTTTCCGGCCCCATCGCAAAGGCGGGGAACGCAAATGCGCCGATGAGTGCGGAGCCGGCCGTTACGGTCGCGACGCGTCGGAAGCCGTCGTTACGAAACCCGCCACCCAATCGGCTGCCGATTCGACCAAGGCCTCGGACGAGTCGTCGAGAGTTGGTTTTGACGGCGAGCGCCACACGGCGACCGAGGTGAAACAAAACGTTGGCCAAGAGAAATCTCCTGAAATTTGGGCTGTTCATGCGGCACGGTGGCGCCTGCGAACTACCCCTAGGGTACCAAAGCCCTCTCCGCGAAGCCAAAGCACAGCCCCGCGCGTGGCGTTTTCTGTGGACATTCATGGGTTGTGGATGCCGACTAAAATGAGGTAATGAGCGACTTCCGACTGCCCGAGGATTTGATTCCCGTCGATGGCCGGTTCGGTTGCGGGCCGTCCAAAATCCGTGCAGAGCAGGTCGAGCACCTCCTGCAGAACGCCCACCTCCTGGGAACTTCGCACCGCCAGAAACCCGTCCGTGATCTCGTCGGCCGCGTTCGCGCCGGACTCGCCGAGCTCTACCGACTCCCCGCGGGTTACGAAGTTATCTTTGGCAACGGTGGCTCGACAGCATTTTGGGATGCCGCGGCATTTTCCTTGATCGAGCAGCGCAGTGCGCACCTGTCGTTCGGTGAATTTGGCCAGAAATTTGTCGCCGCCGCAGGGGCCCCGTGGTTGAAGGCCCCCGCTGTCTCCGTGGGTGAACCGGGAACCGTGTCGTCGTTCACTGGCGACGAGGTGGCCGACGTGTTCGCCTACCCGCACAATGAAACGTCAACCGGGGCGATGGCCGCCGTCCGCCGTCAGCGTCCCCGCGATTCCCTCACCGTTGTCGATGCCACGAGTGCTGCGGGTGGTGTGAACATCGATGTCAGCGAGACGGATGTCTACTATTTCGCTCCGCAGAAAAACTTTGCGTCCGATGGCGGACTGTGGTTCGCGCTGATGTCCCCCGCGGCGATTGAGCGCATCGCCCGAATTGCCGCTACCGACCGATACATCCCGGAGTTCCTCAGCCTTAGCGTTGCCGTCGACAACTCCCGCCTCGACCAGACGCTCAACACACCCGCGATTGCGACCCTCTTGCTCATGGAGTCGCAGATCCGGTGGATGCTGGACAGCGGCGGGCTCGCGTGGGCGGATGCGCGAACGCGGGAATCGTCGGGGCTGATTTATTCGTGGGCGGATGCGCACCCGAACGCGACACCGTTCGTCGCCAATCCCGAACACCGTTCGCAGGTTGTCGCAACAATCGATTTTGATGACACCGTCAACGCGGCAACTGTCTCAGCCATGCTTCGTGCCAATGGAATCGTCGATATCGACCCGTACCGCAAGCTGGGCCGCAACCAATTGCGCATCGCGACCTTTACCGCGGTTGACCCGACCGATGTGACACGCCTTCTCGGCGCGATTGAAGCGGCAATCGCCGCGCTTTAGTTTTTGTCGTCGATGACGACGTACTCGTCCTCGTCATCATCGTCATCATCGTCATCGATGCTGTCGGCCTCGTCTACGCCGTCCAGCAAATCGTCGTCGAAGTCATCCACATCGTCGTCATCGTCGAGTTCGTCCTCGGCGACGATGATGACCTCTTCCGCCTCGATGCCCGCGGCAATCGACTCTTCGTATTCGCGCAGTCGGTCAGCCCACGGCACCCAGTCGGGGGCAATGACCGCTTCATCGCCGGCAACAAGCTCGGTTTCGAGGATTGTCGTGTTGTCCCCATCGACGGCGAGTGAGACAACCCAATCCCAACCCACATAACCCTTCATCCGGGCCGAAAAACGGAGCGTCACAACGTTGTCGGTCTGCTCGCTCGACAGCAGGTCGCCGATCGTGGCGACCGGGGTCATTTGCGCCAGAGCGTCGCGCCCGGCAGATTCTCGAGTGTTAAGCGTCAAAATCATCAGCCACCTTCCGCAGCACCGCTGCGATCTTTCGAGAGTGAGCAGTGGCCGGGTAGTGGCCGCGGCGCAGATCGTTGTTGGCCGAGTCCAGCAGGGTGACCAGGTCCTCGACAATGACAGCCATGTCGTCTGGATTTCGCCGGCGGTTCTTTGCGATGGGCTGTGGCGCGTCGAGAACGCTGACTCCGTGTGCCTGCAGTCCGCGCTTTCCGTCCACCGTTCCATACTCGACGCGGGAACCCGGCTGAACGGTTTCGCCAGCGGGTAACGCCGACGCGTGCAAGAAAACCTCGATGTCGTCATCACCCTGGATGAACCCGAAGCCCTTGTCGTCGTCGAAAAATTTAACTTTTCCGGTGGGCATGCCCATCTCCTCAAATTGATGACTCTCCATGAGGATACCCGTGGCGCGATAGAATTGTCGGATGCCCTCTGCCGTCCATGTCGCCAACCAGCTCAGCGAGCTCACACTGGCGAAGCTGACGGAACTTTCGCTCGCTCGACCGTTCCAATTGGGACGCCAACACGACTTGCACGATCTTGCCGACACCCTCCTTTCAGCGGAGTCGATTGCGCCGACGCTTCGCGGCCTGTCCCGTCCATCGCTCGCAAGCCTTCACACCGGTTCGCCGGATACGGCGTGCAGCGACCTGCTGCTCACGAGGCCTTCGGGCGAGATTTACTCCGAGGTGCTGGCGCTGTTGCCAACGGTTGCTCCTCGCTCCACACCCTCCGAACCGGCCATCGCGGTGACCGACTCGAGCACGATGTTGCACACGGTCGCCGCCATCCGTGATTTGCTCGCGTGGATTGTCGACGAGCCCTTGCCGATGTCGGCGACCGGTGGAATCCTCAAGGCCGAGGAAAAAACCGTTTCCCACAACCTCGTCATCCCACCCAGCGAAGCCCACACCGTCGTGTGGATGGTCGAGCGCGCGGGTTTTGCGCGCAACGTGGATCGCCGTTTGCGGATCACGGTCAGCGGTGCCGCGGCACTCGACGACCTGGTCGGGCTCTGGGATTCTGCGGTCGACGCGGTACTGGGGATGTTCCCCGTGTCGATACTCAATGAACTCCGTGCCGCGGGTCGGCTCGACCGCGAGTTCTGCGAGTGGGTGTGGCCGTTGCGTGACGCGGCGGATACACAGCGACTCGAGGAGATTCATCAAGCGGCTGAAATGCTCGGACTTGTCGCCGGTTCAACGACCGACTGCGGTCGTGCGGTGCTTGGTCGAGACACGTCAGCGCTGGACGCGATTCGTGGCGCAGCGTTTCCCGAACTCCTGGACACCGTCTATGTCCTCGACGATCTCAGCATCATTGCGCCGGGGCCCATCTCGACACCGGCGGCCGCCGCACTCGATTCCGTCTCGACCGTCGAAACGCGCGGGCTTGCGGCGAAGCGACGCCTCGACCCCGCTCGAATCCTGCGGTCGATTGCCAACGGTTCAACCGTCGAGGCGCTCCTGGCGGTCCTCGCAGCGCATTCACTCACTCCGCTGACGTCGGCGATTACGTCCACCGTCAACGACATCGCGACGAACACGCGGTACGTGCTCCTCAACGGCACGGGCACGGACACCGCGGCAAAGGCGTCGCACCCGGAACTCGGCGAAATGCTCCTCACCGATCCGCGCCTCCAGCGCCTTGCGCCCGTCGCGGTCGACTCGGTGAGCATTCTCTACGGCGCTTCCCGCGATCGAGTTGAAGCAACCCTGATCGAAGCGCGCTACACCGTCGTCGCTTCCGAGCGGGATTTCTCCCCCGCTGACTCGGTGCCCAGCCCGCCCGTGATCGTCCTGGCCGAGACCCTGTTCGAGGTCGGGCTCGGCTCGTCCCACCTTGAGCGTGCACTCATGGTCGCCGGTAAAGCACGAACCCGCGTGACCCTCGTCATCGAAACGGGAACCGGTCCGCGGACCATCACCCTCGAACCGCGTCAAGTCGCCAATGGTCGCGTGCGTGGACTCGACACCAGTGCGGATGTCGAACGAACGCTGCCCATCTCGGCGATCCTCGAACTCAAGCCAGCAGGAGAGTAGCCATGAACGGACCCCTCATTGTCCAGAGCGACAGGACAGTTCTGCTCGAAGTCGGTCACCCCGACGCCACCGAGGCTCGTCACGCTCTCGCCGTTTTTGCCGAACTGGAGCGTGCCCCCGAACACATTCACACGTACCGCATCACGCGGTTGGGGCTGTGGAATGCGCGTGCGGCCGGGCACACGGCCGACGAGATGCTGGGAACTCTCGAGACGTACTCGAAGTTCCCCGTGCCCGCGGTCGTCGCCACGGACATCGCAGACACCGTTGCTCGCTATGGCCGCGTCATCATTGAACGTGACGACGAGGGGTTGTACCTCGAGTCGGAGACACCGGCGATCCTGACCGAGGTAACTCGATCGTCGAAGCTCGAGCCTTTGCTCGGTGCAAAGTCGGGCGAAACCATTGTGAGACTTCATGACTGGGCTCGTGGAATCGTCAAACAAGAGTTGCTTTCCATTGGCTGGCCGGCCGAAGACCGCGCCGGATTCACCGAAGGTCAACCACTCGACGTCGAGTTCGCGGGCACCGACTGGGTGATGCGCGGTTACCAGCGGAAAGCGATTGACCTCTTTATCGACGCGGGTGCCGGTGTCGTCGTGCTGCCCTGCGGAGCGGGGAAAACAATCGTCGGAATCGGGGCGATGGTTGCGTCACAGGCATCGACGCTCATTCTGGTGACGAACTCGGTTTCCGCGCGCCAGTGGCGTGACGAAATTCTCGGGCGCACCACACTGACGGAAGACCAGATCGGTGAGTATTCGGGCGAGCGCAAAGAGATCCGCCCGGTCACCATCGCGACGTATCACATCCTGACCGCCAAGCGCGGGGGTGAATTCGCTCACCTGCCCCTCCTCAACGCGAACGACTGGGGGCTCATCATCTATGACGAGGTCCACCTGTTGCCCGCTCCCGTGTTCAAACTGACAGCTGACCTGCAGGCCCGTCGTCGCCTCGGACTGACCGCCACTCTGGTCCGCGAAGACGGAAAAGAAGGGGACGTTTTCTCGCTGATTGGTCCAAAGCGTTTCGACGCACCGTGGAAAGACATCGAAGCGCAGGGGTTCATTGCACCGGCCCGCTGTGTCGAGGTTCGCGTATTGCTCGAATCGGACGAACGAATGGAATACGCCGTCGCGGGAGATCGTCAGCGCTATCGAATCGCGGCGACGAGCCCAACGAAACAGCGCGTTGTTCGCCGCTTGATCGAGCAGCACCCCGACGACCAGATTCTGGTCATCGCACAGTACCTTGACCAGATCGACGAAGTCAGGGAACAGTTCGGGCTGCCGACAATCACGGGCGCGACCCCGGTTGACGAGCGCGAAGTGCTCTACGACAAATTCCGCAAGGGAATAATCAAGGTGCTCGTCGTATCCAAGGTTGCCAATTTCTCGGTTGACCTGCCCGACGCGTCCGTCGCCATCCAGATCTCGGGCTCGTTCGGGTCCCGCCAAGAGGAAGCACAACGACTGGGGCGAATTCTGCGGCCCAAATCGGACGGACGCACCGCGGTCTTCTACACGGTTGTCGCGCGCGACACCGTCGAACAAGACTTCGCTCAAAACCGTCAACGCTTCCTGACGGAACAGGGTTACGCCTATGAAATCGTGGACGAATCAGTCGTTTAGACATCCACACCACGCCGTTGCTGCGAGTTGTCAACACAATCCGGCACGTTCGCATCGGGTTGACGCCGAAACCTGCACACTTCCGTCATGACCAATTTCCACGTTGATTCCAGCGCACTCGACAGCGCAACTGTTCAGATCGGATCCACGATTGACCGCCTGACAGCCGACGTCGCCACGATGGGCGCCCAGTTGCGCTCGCTCGAGGGGGCGTGGAGCGGGCCGGCTGCGCTGGCCTTTACACACTTGATGAACGAGTGGACCACCGCGAGCCTGCGCCTCACGGAGTCGCTCAGTGCGATCGGGACCGCGCTGCGTCAGATCCACACCCACTACCTCGATACCGAAGCGACAAACGTTCGGTTGCTGGGAGGTTAAACGACAGTCGGGATGGCTCGAAAGCCATCCCGACTGACTGAAGCGTTGGACTAGAAGCCCATGCCACCTGACGGGTCGCCGGCGGGCATCGCTGATGCGGGCTCCGGCTTCTCGGCGATGACGACCTCGGTCGTGAGGAACAGACCGGCGATCGATGCCGCGTTCAACAGTGCCGAACGGGTCACCTTGACCGGGTCAGAGATTCCCGCCGCCAACATGTCGACGTATTCACCGGTTGCGGCGTTGAGTCCCTGGCCGGTCGGAAGGCCACGGACGGTGTTGGCAACAACGCCCGGTTCGTGTCCCGCGTTGAGCGCGATCTGCTTGAGCGGTGCCTCGATGGCGATGCGGATGATGTTCGCCGCGGTCAGTTCGTCACCCTTGAGCTTGAGCGAGTCGAGCACGTGGGCTGCCTGGATGAGGGCTACCCCACCACCGGCCACGATTCCCTCTTCGACGGCAGCCTTCGCGTTACGAATGGCGTCCTCGATGCGGTGCTTGCGCTCCTTGAGTTCGACCTCGGTTGCGGCACCCGCCTTGATGACGGCGACCCCACCGGCAAGTTTCGCGAGGCGTTCCTGCAGCTTCTCGCGGTCGTAGTCCGAGTCCGTGTTCTCGATTTCCTGACGGATCTGCTTGACGCGACCGGCAACAGCCTCTTTCGTTCCGCCGCCTTCGATGATTGTCGTTTCATCCTTGCTGATGACAATCTTGCGCGCGGTTCCGAGCATGTCGAGAGTCACGTTGTCGAGCTTGAGGCCGACCTCTTCCGAGATGACCTGACCGCCCGTGAGAATCGCGATGTCCTGGAGCATTGCCTTGCGGCGGTCGCCGAATCCCGGAGCCTTGACGGCAGCTGACTTGAAGATGCCACGGATCTTGTTGACGACGAGAGTCGCGAGTGCGTCTCCGTCAACGTCCTCAGCGACAATCAGCAACTGCTTGCCCGTCTGGGCGACCTGTTCGATAACGGGGAGAAGGTCCTTGATGGACGAGATCTTCGAGTTGACGATGAGCACGTAGGGGTTTTCGAAAACCGCCTCCATGCGCTCGGTGTCGGTGATGAAGTATGCCGACAGGAAGCCCTTGTCGAAACGCATTCCCTCGGTCACTTCGAGCGTGGTTCCGAACGCGTTCGACTCCTCGACGGTGACGACGCCTTCCTTGCCAACCTTGTCGATGGCTTCGGCGATGAGAGCACCAATCTCGGGGTCAGCTGCGGAGATCGACGCGGTCGCGGCGATCTCTTCCTTGGTCTCGACATCTTTCGCGTTCTTGAGGAGCTGTTCGCAAATAGCGGCAACAGCCTTGTCGATTCCGCGACGCAACCCGATGGGGTCGGCGCCGGCGGCGACGTTCCTAAGTCCCTCACGCACGATGGCCTGGGCAAGAACGACCGACGTGGTGGTTCCGTCACCGGCAACGTCGTCCGTCTTCTTCGCAACTTCCTTGACGAGCTCGGCACCGATCTTTTCAAAGGGGTCTTCGAGTTCGATTTCTTTGGCGATGGAAACACCATCGTTGGTGATTGTGGGGGCGCCCCACTTCTTTTCGAGGACGACGTTGCGACCGCGGGGTCCCAGTGTCACCTTGACGGCGTCGGCCAGGATGTTGAGGCCGCGCTCGAGACCGCGTCGGGCCTCTTCGTTGAATGCAATAATTTTTGCCATGGTTTTCGTCCCTCCCGGACGTCACTAAGGTTCTGGCACTCAACGGTAGAGAGTGCTAATGCTAATTCTGGCACTCCCCCTCGGAGAGTGCAAATTTACTCGACAGGGTTTACTTTGCCTTCGCGTCAGTCCAGAACTTTCCGGAGGTCGGGACGAGCTCGATCCACGTATTGCCCGGCGCAAGTTTGACGACGTTTCCGTCCTGGAACGTGAACACGGTGAATGAGTTCCGATCTTTCTTCGTCCACTTCACCTTGAACGTCTTTCCCCCCGTCGAAACGTACGCGGTGCCCTTTCCAACGACGAGCGCCTTCGGGACATAACCGAACTCCCGGGATGTTTTGACCACCTGTGCAATCACATTGGTCGCCGTGAGGACGTCGCCGTTCTCGTCGGTGTCCCACTCGCCACCCGCCTGGCGTCGCTTATACAGACCAATCTCGGAATCCCACACCCACGACGGCTCGTTGAAGTAAGAGAATCGTGCGTGGAGAACTTCACGCATCGCGCCGAACTGCACGGCCGTGGGCATCTCTCCAGCCACCGCAAATGTAAATGACTGGTCCGGCGCAACGAGCTTCGGCTTGTCCGTTATCGCCTGCGCGGCGCGGAAGATGACGTTGTGGGGTGCTTCACGTTTCTTCGTGCGGAACGTGTACTTCTTTGTCTTGGCGAGACCGTGCATGAAATTCTCAACCTGGGTGTCGCGCATCATGAAGATGAATTTCCGCTTTCCCCCCGAATAGGCGATGATCCCCTTGAACGGGCTCGCGATGTCCGGGTCCATTGGTCGGATGGAACGAACCGGACCGACTTCGGCGGGGATGTCGGAGTGCCAAATCGCCACATAGCGAGTCAGTCCGCCCTCAACGAGTTCCTCGAACACGATGTCGGTGTGATTGAGTCCAAACTGTGGTCTCGCGTCGGGGTGGTTATCGACCTTGGCCATGAACGTTCCGTGCGACAGTGTGCCGGCCACGAACTCTTGACCGGTCAGTGGCGCTGCCTCCATCGGCGTTGGAGTGGGCGTCGGAGTGGCACTCACGGTTGCGGTCGGAGTCGGCTCGACCGGAATTGCGGCGCAACCAGACGCCAACATCACCGCGGTGAGCACAACCGCCAGACGGACCATCGAGGTGGTCGCCATTACTTGACGAAATCAGATCCCAGGAGGACGTAAACGCGTGCACCGCGGTATGCGCCCGACTGCTGAATGTTTTCGATTCCCAAGGCGGCGGCGATGGAGGTTGCCATGAATTCGTCCGCGGGGTAGCGGTAGACGATGACACTCTCTTCAACCGTGTTATCCGACGAATCGGCCAGAATCGGCTGCGGCCAATTCTGAGTCGTGAGAAGCGACGCGACATCGGTTGGGAGGGTCGGAGAGGTCGTTCCGTTGAGGATGGTGATTGTGATCGCCTTGAATTGCTTCTCCGTCAGTTTCGTCGGGTCAAACAGCTCGATGGTCGGGGTGGGAGTAGGCGTCGGAGTCTGCCCGATCGTCGTGAAATCGGGGATTTCAAAGTTGAGGCGCGCATCGATTACCGTGATGCCGGCAAGCGCCACGACAATCACCGCGCTCGTCGACGCAACGACAGTGACCACCTTGACCCACCAGGGCCTGCGGCGGACCGTCGTGCGGTGAGCGCCTCGTTGAACCGAACTCGAATCGCGGTCATCGAATCGGTCTTGGGCGTACTTGCTCACGTGGTGGTTCTCACTCTCGACGGCTGCGCAGATTTGCGGAATCCCGAGACTCATCAAATGCGCGGACGAGGACCGGGTCATACCGCCTCGCGGCGGCACTCTCCATTATCGCGTACAGGCGCTGGTAGTAGCGAACCAGGGGTAGTCCCCAGTGTGTGCGGACGAGCGACTCCTTTGACCGCAACGCACCCCAGTGGACGCGCTCGAACTCGAGCAGGTCCATGTCATCCGGACTGAGACCCGCTGTGTTGAGAATTTTTGCGGAGCGCCCCAGCGCGTCGACCTCGGCGATCGGTTCGCCGTCGAGCGTCAAGAGGAATTCGCCGTCGAGACCCCGTTCGGTTGCGGCTGCGGCCAGCCCCGCAAGAACCTTCCGACCGTCGAGCGAGATCCAGCGAACCGTCGCGCGCCGGCAGTATTTCTGAAACTCTGCGCGCCGAGACGGGTCCAGATAGACGAGCACCGCGGGAGACCACACGACCACGGTGGCCTTCGGTGCCGACTTGCGCGCCCGCGCCACCGCGGCACGAAGCTGGTCAAGCGCATCGCCCGCCGTGAGCACCGGGGATACCTCGGCGACAATGTCGGCGGCATTCCGCACGAGCTCGAGTCGGTCGGTCTGTTCGGGCCACACCAGCGCCTCGAGCCATTCCCTGTCGAGAGCGTTTGTGACGTTGAGCGGGTTCAGGTCGATGCCCTCGCGATACGCAATCCGGGGAATCGCCGGAGGGTTGGCGCCCCAGCCAGTGACATCCGCGGTCAGCGTCACCGTTGATGGCCCGGAAACCGGGTCGGCGACAATACGGCGACCGCGAGCCGTCCACGCGTACGAATAGCGATCGGGGATCAGCGTCAGCCCCGCGGAAGCCCCGACCTCGATCAGCGCGATGGGGCCTCGAATTCTGCTGAGCGCGATGAGCAACGGTGAACAGCGCCGTGGATCGTTCGTCTGTGTCGCACGCTCCTTCGCCAGGGAGACGATGCGGGGCCACAGTTTGACGAAGTCGGTCCGTGCAGTCGCATAGGGGCGCAGTGGCACCCCCGCGACGCGCGCGCACGTAAGCAACAAAATCGGTTGGCGCTTTGCGACGGGCAAACGAATGATTTTGGCGAGCAGTTCATCGTCCTCAGCAATGGCGAGCGCCCACTCGCGGTACCGCTGCGACTCGCGTCCTTCGGTGTCTGCGAAGCGCCGGAACCAGTCGGCGGCTCGGTCGCGTTCGCTTAGTGCCATGTTTGCGAGTTTAATGGTGTGCATGACAGACAACCCTGGTGAGCGCACCGAAGCGGAGTGGCGCGCGGCGCTCTCCCCCGAACGATTCCACATCCTTCGCGAGGCGGGGACCGAGCGCCCCTGGACGGGCGAACTGCTCGAGGAAGACCGCGCCGGTCTATACACGTGTGGCGGTTGTGGTGCTGAACTCTTCACCGCTGGCACGAAATTCGACAGTCACTGCGGTTGGCCGTCGTTTTACGAATCGATCAACCCCGAAGCCGTCACTCTGCTCGAGGACAACTCGCTGGGTCAGACCCGCACCGAGGTGCGCTGCGCAACCTGCGACGGACACCTGGGACACGTGTTCCCCGACGGGTTCGGTACACCAACAGGGCTTCGATATTGCATGAACTCGTTGTCGTTGAAATTCACGCCCGAGGCATAAAGAGAGCCGCCTGTGGGAATCGAACCCACGACCTTCTCATTACGAGTGAGACGCTCTACCGACTGAGCTAAGGCGGCGTGCCATAAGGCAACCGAATCAGATTAGCACGGTCGCCGCGAGGCAATTATGCAGAAACCAGGCCTGAAGCCACGACAAAGAGCGCCTCGAGCGACAGCGTGGGTGTGACGTTCCGGTCGATGCGGTGGCGGGCAACATCGATTGCGTCGAGAACTCGAATGGCGTGATCCGGTTGGTGGCGTGACAGCCACAATTCCATCTCGGGTCGTAGTTCTTCATTTGTGAGTGCGACCCCACCACCCAGCGCAAGAACGAGAATGTCGCGATATAGCGATTCGGTATCCGTCAGTACTCGGTCAATTCCGTCGCGCAGCGAACGCGTAGAGCGGCGCTTGTGGTTCTCTTCGAGCGTTTTCACCTGTCCGCGCAATCCGGGCGGAACCGCTTCGCCCGGAGCGATTCCGAGTTGATTGAGAAACTCGGTTCGATCCAGCTCGTCTCGTGCTTCGGTATACGCCTTGGCGTCTTCTGTTGCGAGCGCGACGATGTCTGCGGCGGCGAACACCGCGTCAGAAACAGCGTTGATGCCGATGATGACCCGCAAAGCGCGGTCGCGACGCTCTCGCGCTTCCGCCGAAGTCGCCAATCGACGGGCCATTCCGATGTGCGATTGCGCGTGACGGGCGGACTGTTCCGCGATCACGGGGTCGACTCCGTCACGCTCGACGAGCATTCCCGCAATCGCCTCGATCGGCGGGACTCCCAGCCGAACAGCACGCACACGTGAGCGGATGGTGGGGATCACATCCGCTTCACTCGGCGCGCAGAGAACCCAGATGGTGCGCGGCGGCGGTTCTTCGAGCGCTTTCAACAAAACGTTCGACGTGCGCTCGACCATGCGGTCGGCGTCTTCGATGATGATGATTCGCCACGGCGCATTGACCGGGGAGCGATAGGACGCCTCGACGAGGTTGCGCACCTCGTCAATAGTGATGAGCACGCGCTCGGTTACCAATACGGTGAGGTCGGGGTGTGCGCCGCTGCGCACCTGCCGATCCACCGCTTCCTCATCAGCGCCGATTCCCAACAGGTCGGCCGCGAAAGCCCGCGCGACGAGTGAGCGCCCGCTGCCTGCCGGTCCCGTAATGAGCCACGACTGCGCGAGAGTGTCCTGGTCGGCAACGGCCGCGCGCATCTGTGCGATGACGGTGTCATGCCCGACGAGGTCATCCCACAACCGCGTCATGTGGCGTTACCGACTCGTTCGATGATGCGATCCCGAATCTCGAGACGGTCAAGGGTCGCGTCGATGACAAGGAACCGACCCGGATCGGCTTTCGCCATTGCGAGGTAGGAATCACGCACGCGAATGTGAAAGTCCAATTCTTGGGATTCAAG
Source organism: Microbacteriaceae bacterium (assembly GCA_044338315.1). GTDB lineage: Bacteria > Actinomycetota > Actinomycetes > Actinomycetales > Microbacteriaceae > MWH-TA3. Next base: position 63,365 of record JBIILU010000004.1, read on the forward strand.
CCGGTCAAAAGTCTTGTTTTCGGCGAGCAACCGCTCTCGGCTGGCAACCGGATCAAGGTCGAGGACGATGGTGAGGTCGGGCACCAACCCATTCGTCGCCCACATGGACAGATCGCGAATTTCAACCGGGTCCAGCACGCGGCCAGCCCCCTGATAGGCAACGGACGAATCGAGGTAACGATCTTGGATGACGACGGCGTTTCGTTCGAGAGCGGGGCGCACGATGGTCGCAATGTTGTGGGCGCGGTCCGCCGCATACAGGAGAGCCTCTGATCGAGGTTCGATGTGCCCGCGGCTGTGCAACACGATTTCGCGGATTTCCTTGCCAAATTCCGTTCCGCCCGGCTCAAAGGTGCGGACGACTTCGCGACCACGGGATTCAAACCACTCCTGAAGAAGAGCGATCTGCGTGCTCTTGCCCGTGCCGTCTCCCCCTTCGAGAGTGATAAACAAGCCGGCCATCTACTTCTTTGCCCTCACGCGTCGAGCGGGTTTCTTGGCTGGGCCTTTGGCACGTCGGTCGGCGAGTAGCTCAACGGCTCGGTCGAACGAGACCTCTGTTGGAACTTCGCCGGCCGGAATGGTCGCATTGGTTTCGCCGTCGGTGACGTAGGGACCGAACTTGCCACTCTTGATCTTGATGGGCTTTCCCGAAACGGGGTCGGGTTCGAGTTCCTTGATGCTCGACGCCGAACGGGAACCGAATTTCGGTTGGGCGAACAGCGCAAGAGCATCGTCGAGTGTTGCCGTGAAAATCTGTTCCTCGTTCTCAAGCGAACGCGACTCGGTGCCCTTTTTCAGGTATGGACCGTAAGGGCCGTTCTGTGCGGTGATCGGCTTCTCTGATTCGGGGTCAACGCCGAGTGTTCTTGGCAACGAGAACAGCTGAATGCAGGTTTCGAGGTCGACCGTCGACGGGTCCATCGTCGAGAACAGCGATGCCGTGCGCGGCTTCGGGTCTTTGCCCTTGATGACTTTCGGTGTCCATTCGGGCAGCGTGTAAACGCCCTCGGACCCCGTGAGAATCTCCGCGTCGACGGGCTGTTCAACAATGTATGCACCGTAACGACCGACTCGGGCGGTAATCATGTTGCTGCCGTCAGCGCTGACGCCAATGGCTGTCGAACCAGGTTCGGGGGCGTCGCGAAGTTCTTGCGCTTTTTCCAAACTCAGTTCGTCCGGCGCGAGCCCGTCGGGGATCGACACGTTTCGTCGTTCGCCCTCGGCGTCGGTGCATTCAAGATACGGGCCGTACTTGCCGCTGCGCACAACGATGTTGTCGCCGATGGGGAACGAGTTCGTCTCGCGGGCGTCGATGTCGGCCTTCCAGTCGACACACGTGTTGGCGAGCCCCGCGTGCTCACCCGAACCGAAGTACCAGTGCTGCAGATAATCCGTCCCGTCGAGTTCGCCGTTAGAGATACGGTCCAAGTCGTTTTCGAGTTCGGCCGTAAAGTCGTACTCGACGAAATCGGAATAGAAGTTCTCGAGCAACGAAATGACAGCGAAAGCGACCCAACCGGGGACCAGTGCCGTTCCACGCTTGGTGACGTATCCGCGCTCGAACAGCACACCAATAATCGACGCATAGGTCGACGGGCGGCCGATGCCGCGTTCTTCGAGTGCTTTGACGAGGCTGGCCTCGGTGTAACGCGGGGGCGGCGACGTGAGGTGCCCCTTCGCTTCAACCTCGGGCACAGTCAGCACAGCGCCAACGGCGAGGTTCGGGATTTTCGACTCGGCGTCGTCGTCGTCACGAGCCTGGTCCTGGCCCTCTTCGTAGGCCGCGAGGAATCCGCGATTGGTGATGGTCGTGCCCGCGGCGGTCAGTGTTGCTGTTCCCAGTTCCCCAACTGGCGCCGTCATCGTCACCGATACGGTCTCGCCCGTCGCGTCGACCATTTGTGAAGCGACGGTGCGCTTCCAGATGAGGTCATAGAGACGCAGCTCGTCGGCGGACAACACGGACCGCATCTGCTCGGGTGTCGAAAACGTGTCCCCCGCCGGACGGATCGCCTCGTGCGCCTCTTGCGCGTTCTTCACCTTCGACTGGTATGTCCGTGGCGATGCGGGAATCGATGCGTCTCCGTAAAGGGACGCGGCCTGCGAGCGCGCCGCGGACACCGCCTGCGCCGACAGCGAAATCGAGTCGGTACGCATGTACGTGATGTGACCGTTTTGGTAAAGGCTCTGGGCGATGCGCATCGCGTCTCGCGACCCAAGGCGCAGCTTTCGTCCCGCCTCCTGTTGCAGAGTCGACGTCGTGAACGGTGCAGCCGGTCGACGCGTGTACGGTTTCGATTCGATGGCGGCGACGGTCGGGGCGGCTACTTCGAGTGCCGTGGCGAGTGCCCGAGCCGTGGCCTCGTCGAGAATGGTGGCGCCCGATGTCAACTGCCCGTTGTCGTCAAAGTCGCGGCCACTCGCCAGTCGCTTGTCTCCGAGCTTTGTGACTTTCGTGCCGAAGGTTTCACCCGTCGTGGTCGACACGGTTGCGACGACGTCCCAGTAGGACGCGGATACGAAGGCGCGTCGTTCGCGTTCGCGGTCGACGATCAGGCGCAGCGCCGGCGATTGGACGCGACCGGCACTGAGTCCCGGTCCGACCTTGGACCACAGGACCGGTGACAACTGGTAACCGAATAGACGGTCGAGGATTCGGCGCGTTTCCTGGGCGTCGACCATCGGCATGTCAATGTCGCGCGGCTGTGTCACGGCTTCAGTGATGGCCTCTTTCGTGATTTCGTGGAAAACCATTCGGCGCACCGGCACCTTCGGTTTGAGAACCTCCAGCAAATGCCACGCGATGGACTCACCTTCGCGGTCTTCATCGGTTGCGAGAAGCAACTCGTCGGCGTTCTTGAGCGCTTTTTTGATCTCGGAGATTGTTGATTTCGCCCGCGGGGTCTCTATATATAGGGGCGTGAAACCGTTTTCGATGTCGACACCGAATTTTCCGTGCGTCGGCTTGAGTTCCGCGGGGACTTCCTTTGGCGCTACGAGGTCGCGAACGTGACCAACGGATGCCATGACGTCATAGCCCGACCCGAGGTATTTCGCGATTGTTTTCGCCTTCGCCGGTGACTCGACGATGACGAGTGTGCGCTTATCCGCCACAGTTCTCCTTATTGCGTCTCAGTGCCGAGGGTACAGGGTGGGTTCCCCGGCGGTAAAAAATTCGTCCACGTTGTGTGTGCGAGAACCGACTATACACATGCTGTCAAGGGAGTCGGTATGAGATGGCACGCCACGAGGGAATGAGGATACATCGAAGTGGACTGAAACGTCGACGAAGCAATACTTTCGCAAATCGTGCTTTGGCTGAACCAATTCTGAGCGCTTTGTAGGAAGATTGACTGTGACCACAAAGCAGATTTCCCTCGTTATTGGTGCAGGTTCTATCGGCATGAAACATGCCCGCGCACTGGACAAACTGGGCCACGACGTGGTCTTTGTTACTTCTCGAGAAGATATTGACCACCAGAGATTTCGTGACGTGTCTGCTGCAATCCAGGCTGTCAACCCCAGCTATGCGGTAATTGCCAACGCCACACACCTACACGCTAAAGCGGCTAGAGATCTTTCAACCGCGGGCTATTCAGGTCGCGTGCTTGTGGAAAAGCCCGCGCAACTTGACGATGTCGACATGTCAGGCTTCGACGAAGTTGCGATTGCATTTAATCTGCGTTTTCACCCGTGTTTGATTGCGCTCAAAGAAGCGCTAGTGAATTCGGCTGTATTCGCCGTCGAATGTTACGTAGGGCAGGATCTCCGCACATGGCGAAATGACAGGAATGTAAGTTCTCAGTATTCTGCCTATAAAAATCAAGGCGGCGGTGTGCTGCGCGATTTGTCCCACGAACTTGATTATCTGACGTGGATTTTCGGCAGTCCCATCTCGTTCGCCGCAATTGGAGGACGTTTATCAGACATCACGGTCGATTCCGACGATTCGTGGGCCATAGTCGGCGAGTTGGAAAACGCGCCACAATTTTCTCTTCAACTGAATTACTTGGACACCATCTCTACTCGCACGATCCGAGTACTGACCAATCTGGGGACGTTCTCCGTTGATCTGGTTCGGATGACTCTTGAGCAGAATGAGAAAACCCATCAATTCGAGGGTGCCACCGCTGACACCTATGGTGCAATGCACCGTGCTTTTCTGTCGGGGAGTCCCCATCTGCTGGCGGGCGCCGTCGAAGCGCGGGCAGTGGACAAATGGATTGACGACATCGAAGACGCATCTGCCACGAAAAAATGGAAGGTTTACGCATGAGAATCTGCACGATTTGTGTTCGCGCAGGATCCACGGGGGTCCCCGGAAAGAATTGGCGAGAACTCTCAGGCCTACCTCTCTACGCGCTTGCCGTTCAGCAAGCGAAGAAATCGGGGCTCTTCGATCGAGTCGTCGTGAGCTCGGATGCCGCGGAAGTCCTGGAAAACGCGATGTTTTATGGTGCAGACTATGTCGTTGTGCGCCCACCCGAGATGGCCAGCGATAAAGCGGCCAAAGTACCGGCCATTGCTCACGCCGTTCGCACCGCTGAGGGTCATTTCAATGAGACGTACGACGTCTGTGTTGACCTCGATGCGACCTCCCCTCTTCGGATTGTTGCGGACATCGTCGGTGCGGTGGAGTTGTTGGAAACTACGTCCGCCGCATCAGTGATTACGGGCGCAGAATCTCACCGTTCACCGTATTTCAATCTCGTTGAAGAAGGTGAAGGAGGTTTTGTTTCCACGTCAAAGGCTCTTCCTCAGGCAGTCGTTCGACGACAGGACGCGCCTAAGACCTACGACATGAATGCCGCGGTTTACGTCTGGCAGCGACGTTTCCTTGTGGAGGAGGAAGCCGTATTTTTCCCCACCACCCGCATTTATGTGATGCCCCCGGAACGATCCCTCGATATCGACAGTGAACTTGACTTTAAGATTGTGGAGTTCATCATGAGCCTTGGAGAAAAAAATGACTAATTCACTGTCCGAGCGGTTTCGTCTCGAGAATAAAGTCGCAGTTGTGACGGGCGGAGCAGGGATTCTAGGGTCTGTCGTCTGCGAAGCACTGGCCGACTCAGGGGCGACCGTGGCCGTGGTTGACCGGGATTTGGATCGTGCGCGTGACATCGCAACGAAAATCTCCGTGGGGAGGCAGAACCAGGCACAGGCCTTCGAGTGTGACATAACGGACGAGGTCGCATTCGGCGCAGTGACAAACCAGATTGAAGACAATCTCGGTCCGATCGACATCTTGCACAACAACGCGGCGACGAAAGGGTCCGACGTTCGGGCCTTCTTCAAAAGCGTCGAAGAATACGACATGAGCGTTTGGCGCGAAGTAATGTCCGTGAACCTCGATGCACTGTTCACAGTTGCCCGCGCGATCGGATCCAGGATGGCCTCCCGGGGTCGTGGTTCCATCATCCAAACCGCATCGATTTACGGTGCAACCGCTGGACCAGACCAAAGAATTTACGAAGGGAGCGATTTTCTGGGTGGCCCGATCAACACACCTCCCGTTTATGCCGCTTCAAAGGCGGGAGTAGTGGGGCTCACCAACTTTCTGGCGACCTATTGGGGCGCTCAGGGAGTTCGGGTCAACACCATCACTCCCGGCGGCATTAGCTCTGGTCAAAACTCAGAGTTTTCTGAGAGGTACTCAGCCCGCGTTCCGTTGGGCCGCATGGCCCGTGCAGATGAGATTGCCCTTGCGGTTGTCTTCCTCGCATCCGATGCCTCTAGCTACATCACCGGCCACAACCTGATTGTTGATGGAGGTTTGAGCACCTGGTGAACGTGCCGCAAATCTCACCGGCGTCGAGCACGTTTCTCAACGGCATGCGGGCGTTTAGTGCCCAGATTGTGCTGGTTGGTCACGCGCTCGCAATTTTCAGCCTTGCTCCCGAGCTCGGTGAACCCAACTCTCCCTATATGCAGGAAATTGGCGTCGTCGCGTTTTTCGTTTTGAGCGGATTCGTCATCACACACACAACTCGTCTCAAGATGAAGTCCCCAGCTGTGCAGTATCACTTTGCGACTTTTTTGCGAGATCGATTTAGCCGAATTTACTCTGTTTACTTTCCCGCCCTATTCGTCGTCCTCGGGCTAACGATGCTTTACAACACACTTAAAGGAGTCGATCTCTTTTTGTCGGTTGGGCCGGATCAGTTCCTTGGAAACTTATTCATGTTGCAGTCCCATCCCTTTTTTCGAGCCGGGATTTTTTCGCAGGTGATTGGCGACCCATTCGTGCACGTCACCTCGCTCGGTCTGGGCCGGCCGTTTTGGAGTATCGCCGTGGAGTGGTGGCTGTACATCGCTTTCGGTGCGATCTACTTTGCCGTCATCCAGTGGCGTAAATCGACGCTCCTGAAACGCCTAGCAATGGCGGGTTTCATAGCCGTTACGCTCGTCGTTCCGGCGCATCAATCTCTCGGCCAACATCGCGCACTGATTCTGGCCTGGGGGTTGGGCGCCGCGACCTCGTTCGTGCTGTCAACCTTTGAGGGGCTGGCCAAACGCTTCGCCGCCGTATTTTGGATTTGAGGCATTGCGCTGACATTCGCGGCTCCGCTGTACCTCTATGCCACCCACGCTGGGGCATACAGCATGCTCTTCACCGTCGGGTTAGGCGCCGGGGTGCTTTTTCTGCTGGCTGCGCTTCAGAATCTTGGGTCATCTCGGTTTTCTGTTGTAGCGAGTGGGTGGGCAGATTTCTCCTATTCGCTATACGCGCTTCACTACCCGATCGTTGTCTTGATGGCACTTGCGCCAATTGATGGATGGCTAAAATTCCTCATTACCCTGGCACTGTGCAACGTTTTTGCTTACTTCTTTGCGCAAATTTTCGAGAAAAATCATTATCGTGTCCGCAGATTTCTCGACACGCTGTTTTCGCGAACGCGATGATTTTCGAATCGGCCCAAGCGCGCTAAACCATTCATCGGTCGGGACCGGCGGTCGCCGTTGCCCGGGTTCCCCTCAGTTCAATCGTCACGGTCGCCGCAGATCCTGTTCGCTCGCACATGACTACAGGCGGTTCGACACGAGAGCACGGCTCTGTTTCTCCCTCGGCGATGAGCGTCGCGGCTGCAATTGCCTCGCGCTCGGCAAGGCGAAGTGCGTCGGTCGCGCGACTGATTACCGCGACGCCGGCGAGCAGACCAAATACAATCGACACCACACCGCCAAGTGTTATGACTGTCGTCATCGTTCCGGATCCGCGGTCTAACCCGAAACGCACTGGCGCACCGTCCGAGATGCGAGTAACGGGAGTGGCGGAGGGATGACCGCGACGGTGCAGGTATCCGATGCCGTCGAGTCCAACGTCCACGTGGCACCGGGCACCGCGTCACGAGCGACGGCGAGTGCGGTGCCGGGGTCTTCGCCACGAACCACGGCGTAACTTGTTTCCGCCGCAACGGTCGTTGCAGCGACGGCGTCCATCCCCCACCGCAGCGAACCGAGGCCGAGGGCGATAACACCCAGCACCGCGGGTATTCCCATGGCGAGTTCGGCGGTCACCGCGCCGCGGTCACTGCGTGACGACGGAAAGTGCACTGCTAATGAGGGACATCAACAGTCCCTGGACGGAGCCGCTCTTGAGGACAATCGCAAGAAGCCCTGCGAAGGCAGCCGCGGCGACGGTTGCGATCGCGTATTCGACGGTGACCGCACCGCGGTCGTCGCTGGCGTGGATGAAAGTGAGGGTGGTGAATGTGTTCATGAAGACATGTTCGACCCGATCATCGCGCCACACACCCATGGAACCCAACGCAGTGTACAAACACGCCACAGACTAGGCTGTGTACAAGAATTACTAAAAGGTTTAATCCCCCCTCGAAAGGAACCCCATGCGCATTCGTGCCATCGCAACAACGACAGCGGCGCTGCTCTTTGTGTCAATTCCCTCACTCGCAGTGCCTACCGCAGACTTCGGTGTGGACATTTACATGTCTGCCCCGTTCGTCCAAGGAACGGCAGTTTCCACGGGCTTGGTCACCGAAAACTTTAACTCGGCCGCGACGGGTGACTGCCCCACGACAATCACAATCGGTACGATCTCGGGTGACTGCGCCGTCTCGGCGGCGGGTGACTATGGTGGCTCGAGCGCAGATGCGAACGACCCCTCCACAACGATGTTGGGAGCGGGAAGCAACTACGGGTCAACATCCAACCCCTCGATGGAAATCATGATTGACCTCGACGAACCCGCAAAATACCTCGGGATGTGGTGGTCTGCGGGAAGCCCCTCCAACGTCGTCGAACTCTACTCGGGGGCCGACCGTGTCGCCTCCATGACCACTGCAACGCTCATGACGTTGCTGTCGGGGGCATCAGTAGGGGCCCTTGGCGGACCGACCTATAACACCGACGATTACCGGGGAAATCCCCGAGATGGTTCAGCCCCTGAGGAGCCCTTCCTCTACCTCAACCTCTACGCAACGGGTGGGGCATCGTTCGACCGCATCGTCCTGTCGGGTGGCGGGTTTGAATTCGACAACCTCGCCGTGTCCGACCTTCAGCAGACCCCCACACCGTATCAGGTGGGAGTCCAATTCATCCCCGGCGAAAACGCACCCCCGGCAGAGGAAGACCTTGCTAGCACCGGCTTTGACGCCCAGGGTCTGTTCGGCCTGGCACTTCTCGCACTGGCCGCGGGCGCAGTGGCGCTGCGTCGCCGCGCTGTCCGATAGCAACCCGCTTCACGACAAAAGTGCGCCCCTGACGGGGCGTACTTTTGTCGTTAACATCCAGTTCAGTCCCGAGCTCTGGGATCAGCGCCGTAGGATTGCTAATGCCCTACCGCCGAGAAAACTCGAACACTGCAAAGGACGACGATGTCCAACACAACAATCGATAGCCTGCTCAACGAAGATCGGCGCTTCCCCCCGTCGCCCGAGTTTGCGGCCAACGCGATCTCGCAATCGGGAATTTACGAGCAGGCACAATCCGATCGCCTCGGATTCTGGGCCGACCAGGCGCGAAATTTGCACTGGCACAAACCGTTTACCGAGGTTCTTGACTGGTCCGGCGCACCTGTTGCGCGGTGGTTCGGCGACGGCGAGATAAACGTCGCGTATAACTGCCTCGACCGTCACATAGCCGCGGGGCTCGGGGACCGGGTCGCCATCCACTTCGAGGGTGAACCGGGCGATTCGCGCTCCATCACCTATCTCGAACTGACCGAGGAGGTTCGGAAGGCAGCAAACCTTCTCGCCAGCCTCGGGGTCGTGAACGGCGACCGCGTTGCGATCTATATGCCACTGATTCCCGAGGCCGTAGTGGCAATGCTGGCGTGTGCGCGCGTCGGAGCCATCCACTCGGTGGTATTCGGCGGATTTTCCGCCGAAAGTCTGCGTGCTCGAATCGAGGACGCCGAGGCGAAACTGGTCATCACCGCCGACGGCGGATACCGGAAGGGTGCGGTGTTCAACCTCAAGGACGCCGTCGATGAGGCGGTCGCCGAAACCTCGACCGTGGAAAAGGTTCTTGTCGTCAAGCGCGGGGGAAACGATATTGCGTGGACCGAGGGCCGCGACCTGTGGTGGCACGACGAAATGGCGCCGATGACGGACGATCACATCGCCGAGGGTTTCCCCGCCGAGAACCCGCTCTTCATCTTGTATACGTCGGGAACGACGGGAAAGCCGAAGGGCATCCTTCACACGTCGGGCGGATACCTAACTCAGGCGGCGTTCACGCACCGCAATGTGTTCGACCTTCACCCCGAAACCGACGTGTATTGGTGCACGGCCGACATCGGCTGGATTACCGGGCACTCCTACGTGGTTTACGGACCCCTGGCCAACGGCGCAACCCAGGTAATCTATGAGGGAACTCCCGACTTTCCTGCGCCGGGCCGCTGGTGGGACATCATCGAAAAGTTCAAAGTGTCCATCTTTTACACCGCGCCGACCGCTATTCGGTCGTTCATGAAGGCGGGCCGTGAGATTCCGCAGGCGCGCAATTTATCGTCGCTGAGGCTTTTAGGGTCTGTTGGCGAACCCATCAATCCCGAGGCGTGGATGTGGTACCGCGAGGTGATCGGGGGCAACAACTGTCCCATCGTTGACACGTGGTGGCAAACCGAAACCGGTGCAATCATGATTTCCGCTCTGCCTGGCATCACCACAACCAAACCGGGGAGCGCGCAGGTACCACTCCCCGGAATCTCAGTCGATGTCCTCGATGACAGTGGGGCGCCGGTGGGCGCCCCCGCGGGTGGGCTGCTCGTCATCACCGAGCCCTGGCCGTCGATGCTGCGCGGAATCTGGAAAGATCCCGAGCGCTACGCGGAAACGTATTGGTCGACCTTCGCCGGCACGTATTTCGCCGGCGACGGCGCCCATTTGGACTCCGACGGTGATGTGTGGTTGCTGGGACGTGTCGATGACGTGATGAACGTCTCCGGTCACCGGCTCTCCACCATGGAAATCGAATCGGCGCTGGTGTCGAATCAATCCGTCGCCGAGGCAGCGGTGGTCGGTGCACATGACGAAACGACCGGCCAGGCGATTGTTGCGTTCGTCGTCCTCAAAAAGCGCGCAAAGGACATCATCAGCACCGAGGACGAAATTGCGGGGCTCAAGGCACACGTCGTGCACGAGATTGGCGCAATCGCTCGACCGCGCGATATCTACCTCGTCGAAGACCTCCCCAAGACGCGCTCGGGAAAGATCATGCGGCGTCTGCTTCGCGACATCGCCGAGGGTCGCGAGATCGGCGATACGACAACCTTGCTCGACACGGCGGTCATAAAAATTATCGACGGGCAAGTCAACTAGCCGACGAAATCGCCAATCATTGAGGCGACGACGGGAATAACGGTCGTCACGATAAACGCAGGAAACAGGCAGACACCGACAGGTGCGAGGAGCCGGCCGGGCAACAGTTCGATCGCGTGCCGAACACCGGCTCTGGCGCGCCGACGCACGAGTTCTGCCTCAACGATCAAGAGACCCGCAACGGGGACACCCGTCTCCCGGGATAATCGCCGATGCCGATCGACATCGTCCAGTTCCGCCTCGGTTCCCCATTTCTGTGCGAGATTCGCGAGCTCCTGTCGGTGTGCCCGGGTGAGACCGCTGGACACGGCAATGCCCGCAGCGAGCGCAAGGATTAGCCCCAGGTGGGCTGAGGGGTTGGGCATCCGCTGCTGAATGTTCACCATCCATTTCCACGCTGCGATTGTCAAACTGGCGCCCAGCACAACACACGTCCAACCGAGGGGCGTCAAGGCCAGCACCCCAACAACGTCGAAACCGAACCACTGCGCGACCACCGCCGTCGCAAGGGGCAAAAGAGTCAGTACTCGGATCGTCTGTCGGGCCGAAGCGGACGCAGCAGAAACGGAAGCGACTCGACTCTCCGCCTCGTCCCGTGAGTCAGCGAGGTCGTTCAGAACTCGTGCACGCGGAACGCCCGTGTGGCGGGCGAGCTCGAGGATGTCGTCAACGGTAATCCGGTCGGGCCCGTTGCCGATATCGCTCATGGCGAGAGCGCGCTCGAGGGGCACACCCGCGGACAACCCCGCCGCCAACACTCGAACCCCGCTCACAGGGACTCAATTCTGAGGTCATCGCCTTCCGCTCGAAGGCGGCCCGCGGTGACGGTGACGGCCCCGCCCAACCGCTCACAGTGCGCGACGATGGGAATGGCGGAAGCGGCAAGCTGCGCAATTGCTTCTCGCGGGATCCCGGCGAGCAGTGCCAGAATCGTGACGCGAGTGACCACCTCGTCAAGGCTTGCCGCATGAATCGTGGAGAGCCCGTGGTGCCCGGCGGTCACCGCCGCGAGGAAATCGCGAATTTCAGGTCCGCGCACTTCGCCGACAACAAGCGAATCGGGACGCATCCGCAAGGATTCGCGAACAAGTGCCGCCATACTCACAGCACCGCCACCATCGGCATTGGCGGGTCGGGTCGTCACATGAACCGTGTGGGGATGCCGCGGATTCAACTCCGCGAGATCTTCGACAATGACCACCCGATGAGCAGCGGGTAACGAGTCAATGATTGCGGATGCCAGGGTCGTCTTGCCGCTGCCGGTGACCCCCGCGATGAGGGTTGTGCTTACGGCGAATTCTGAGGGGTTGACGCCGGCCGCAAACCGAAAGTAGTCGAGCCCCAGCGCGTCGGGGGCAGGGAACCGAAGTGACAGCAGAGGCCCGGTCCGAGCAACGGGTGGGAGTGCCAGGTGCACTCGAACGCGACCCGAAAGTGCCGCATCACCGATGGGCTTCGCGTCGTCGACTCGGCCTCCCGCCGCTTCAATCAGCGAGACCCCGATGCGCCGCACGTCGGTTGCAGAAAGGGCAATCGTCGACTCCTGAAAGCCCCTACCGTTATCTGTCCAAACCCGCCCGGCCCCATCGACACACAGGTCACGGGTTTCGGCGGTGATCAACGGTGCAAGCGGCCCAAGGTCGGTGCGCCAATTCTCCATGGCTCTATCGTTCGTAACTGAGCCCTGTGGCAGTCAGCACAGTTCACCTCGGTGCACAAACGCCCCAGGAAGCCGGCTGTGGACTAAGCGAATTCGACGATGAGCTCGAGCTCGACGGGAGCGTCAAGCGGAAGGACGGCAACTCCGACCGCGCTGCGGGCGTGGCGCCCGGCCTCTCCGAAAATCTCAACCAGGGTGTCACTCGCACCGTTTGCAACAGCGGGTTGGCCCGAGAATTCGGGAGCCGACGCCACAAAAACAACGAGCTTGACGATTCGCGTGATGCGGTCGACCGACCCAATCGCAGTTTCTACCGCGGCGAGCGCATTCATCACGGCGGTGCGCGCATAAGCCTTTGCGTCGTCGGCGGAAACCTCGGCACCCACCTTGCCTGTCGCCGGCAACTGTCCGCCGACGAAGGGTAGCTGGCCAGCGGTAAAGACGAGGTTCCCCGCGATTGTTGCTGGCACGTAAGAAGCGACGGGCTTCGCAACCTCGGGGATGGACAGGCCGAGTTCGGCCAAACGATCAGTGACGCTCAACGGATTCTCCTAGTTCGCAACGGGACGTTTGAAATAGGCAACCAAGCCGCCCTCGGGCCCCGCAATGACCGTGACGAGTTCCCAACCGTCGTCACCCCACGAGTTAAGGATCTGGGTGGTGGTGTGGATGATTAGCGGTGTCGTCGCGTATTCCCAACGCATAACGGGTCCCTCGTTTCGGCTTTTCATAGGTTCACTGGGTAATCTTGATTCTATGTCGAACTGGTTGTCACGATTCACTCCGCGCGTCGGTTCCTGGATTGGTTTGGGACTTGTCTCAAGTCTCGCCGGAGTCATGGTCGCCGTGATGCTAACGCCGCTCATGGCGATTAGCGGGGTCACGCTCAAGAACACCGTTGGGGTGTTTGACACGATGCCCGACTTCATCGCACTCGACCAACTCGCACAAACAAACGAGATTTACGCGCAAATTGACGAAGATCCCGCCAATGGTTACATGAAGATTGCCTCGGTGTACTGGCAGAACCGTCAAGAGGTCGGATGGGACGGCGTATCCCAGTTCCTCAAGGATGCTGCTGTCGCCGGCGAAGACCGCCGATACTACGAACACCGAGGAGTAGACCTTCAGGGAATCGTCCGCGCCGCGTTCGGCAACGTCGTTTCCGGTGATGTCCAGTCGGGTGCGTCGACCCTGACGATGCAGGTCATCAAAAACGTTTATGTCCAACGCGCGGAAGCACTGCCCACCGAAGAGGAACGCACGGCCGCCTACGAAGAGGCCACCGCCACATCATTTCAGCGCAAATTCAAGGAAATCAAGTTAGCCCTCGGCCTCGAAAAACGCTACACCAAGGAGCAGATTCTGCTCGCGTATCTCAATATCTCCAGTTTCGGCGGAAACACCTACGGCGTCGAGTCCGCTGCCCAATTGTATTTTGGCAAGTCAGCGGCGGATGTGACCGTCGCCGAAGCGGCGTCTCTGCTAGCCATCGTCCAATACCCGATGCTGCGCAACCTTGCTGACCCCGCGAACTATGAAGCCAACCAAGCCCGTCGTGACGTTGTGTTGACGGCGATGCACGACGAGGGGTACATCACCGACGCGCAGTACAAGGAAGCAATTGCCATCCCCGTCGACGAAAACTTTGTGAACTTGACCGAACCGTTGTCCGGTTGCATCGCGGCGGACGAATACGCGAAATGGTTCTGTGACTACGTCGTCAAAAATGTCACCAACTTTGAAGCACTGGGAACTACCCCCGAAGAGCGCCTCAGCAACTGGCACATCGGCGGCTACAAGCTGTACACGACGCTGAACTACAAGCTCCAGGTGGTTGCACAAAAGAAGACCTGGATTGTTCCCAAGGACAAAACCAAACCAAAGATCGGTGCCGCTCAAGTGTCGGTAGAGGTCGGAACCGGTCGCGTCCTCACGATGACGAACAACAAGCTCTTCAACGACACCCTGCAGGGCGGTGGCAAGGACTCCTCCGCCGTCAATTTCGCAACGGACCGCGACTACGGCGGGTCGAGCGGATTCCAAACCGGTTCAACCTACAAAATTTTTGGCCTTCTCGCCTGGTTGCAGGCGGGTCACGGACTCAATGAGCTGGTCGACGCTTCTGAATTCACCAAAAATCAGTCGCAATATCTCGACACCTGCACCGACGGCGGCGGTCCGTGGGGCGGAAAATGGGAATTCAAGAACGACGCCAAGGCGCCGAAGGTTGTCTCTGTCATTGACGCCACGCGCGCGTCGATTAACTCAGCGTTTGCGTCGATCGGCGAAAAACTTGACCAGTGCGCGATTCGTCAAGCAGCGATTTCTCTCGGCGTTCACCGTGCCGACAATCGCAAGCTGAAATCAAACCCGTCGGCAATCCTCGGCACAAACGAACTCGCGCCGATTAGCCTTGCCGCCGCGTTCGCAGGGATAGCCAATGACGGCAAGTACTGTGCGCCGATTGTGCTCAACTATGTCGTTGGGCCCGCCGGAGAAGAACTCCCCGGTCAAACACCGAAGTGCTCCCAGGGGATTTCGCCGGATGTTGCTCACGGGGCCATTTACGCGATGAAGCGCGTGATGTCCGGCGGTACGGGTTCCGCATCGAACCCTCGCGACGGCGTCCCGATTTTTGGAAAAACGGGAACCACTGACTCCTCAAACCAGACCTGGATTGTCACATCGACGTCGCGCGTTGCGAGTGTCGTGTGGGTCGGTAACATCGTCGGCAAGTTCCCCATGCGCCAATTCCCCGGGGGTGCACAGTTCCGGCACAAGATCATGGCAACGGTCATGAAAGCCGCCAACAAGATGTACACCGGCGAGACGAACTGGCCGACGCCGCCCGCGAAGATGCTCGCCGGTGGCAGTGTCAAGATTCCTGCGCTGCGCGGACTCACGGTCGAAGCCGCGACCACCCTGCTCCTGGGACTCGGTTTTGAGGTGGCCGTTGGGCCGACGGTGGAATCAGATCTCGCCGACGGACTCGTCGTGCAATCTAGTCCCGCCGAGGGCTCTCAGGCGGCTCAGGGAATGACCATCACGCTCACCCCGTCACTGCAAATCGCGACGTTCATCATGCCCGACTTCCTCACGACGCTGTTTACCCAAGCGGCGGCAGAGAGCGCGTTGTCCAGCCTCGGCGCGACAAACCCGAGAGTGCGCTGCGAAGAGGCGGCTGATCCGATTGATCCCTTGATTGGTTCCGTTTTCGCACAATACCCATCCGCGGGAACAGAATTGAACGCGAACAGTTACGTCCGAATAACTATCCTCCAAGCAACGTGTAACTGATGCTTGCTCAGCGGGTCCTCGCGGGGGCACTCGCACTGGGCGCGGGCGTGTTCGCTTACGCATCGCTCATTGAACGCAACGCCTTCGGCGTTCGTCACGAATCGGTCGATGTTCTCGAACCCGGCGCACGTCCGATTCGCGTTCTCCACCTCAGCGACCTTCACCTCGCGCCGTGGCAGGCGCGAAAGATTGAGTGGATTCGGTCACTCGTTGAGCTACAGCCCGACCTCATCATCGCCACGGGAGACATGCTCGGTCACACCGAGGCAATCCCTGCCTTGCGCTCGGCGCTCTCGGCCTTCGACGGTATCCCCGGTGTCTACGTGAACGGCTCCAACGATTATTTTGGCCCGACCGTCCCCAACCCATTCGCGTACGTGTGGAAGACGTCGAGCGATCGCGAGCACGGTGAACCCCTTGACACGGTCGCCCTCGAAGCGCTGTATGCGGGCTTAGGGTGGGCGGATCTCAATAACGCCAGCAATCAGCGAACCATCAATGGTTCGCGCCTCGTTTTTGCCGGGACCGACGACGCACACCTGGGTCTCGACCGGCTTGACGTCGTTGCCGGTGCAGTTGAGTCCGTGCTCGAATCCGACACAGACGCGTTCGGAACATTTCTCGGCGTCACCCACGCGCCCTACCGTCGCGTGCTTAATTTCCTCACAACTCTGGGAGTCGATGCGATTTTCGCCGGACACACCCACGGCGGTCAGGTGTGCATTCCCGGAATAGGCGCACTGACCACCAACAGCGATCTCCCCGTCTCGCTCGCTCGCGGACTTTCGGTCTGGAATCATCACGCCCGCAGCGCGTTTCTCAATGTCAGTGCCGGTGTCGGCACATCGATTTATGCGCCGGTTCGGTTCGCGTGCCCGCCCGAAGCCGTCCTCATGACCCTGCAGCCACGAGACTTCGGGTATTCTTGACAAATTACGGGGTGTGGCGCAGTTTGGTAGCGCGCGTCGTTCGGGACGACGAGGTCGCAGGTTCAAATCCTGTTACCCCGACACGAAAAGAAGACCGGCACTAGCTGGTCTTCTTTTGGTTTCTCGGACAAAACGTTGCGGGGCGCCAGGGCTCAGTTACTGAACCTCAATCACTACCCCCGCTGCAGCAAGCTCCCCCAGCGCAGCAACGGAACTCGCTGGGCTCACTCCGACGCACAAATTCGCTTTCACCGTCACCGCAAATCCCGCCGCGATTGCATCGAGCGCCGTTGCCCTCACGCAATAGTCGGTCGCGATTCCCACGATGTCGACACCGTCAACGCCACCCGCGGCGAAGACCTCGGTGATGGAACGTCCGTCGTCGGCCCGCCCGTCAAAGGCTGAATACGCGGGTACCCCTTGACCCTTGAGGACATGGACATCGACGCGCGCCACATCAATCGCAGGGTGGTACTCAGCACCGTTCGTGCCCGCGACGCAGTGGGAAGGCCACGAGTTCACCCAATCGGGGGTGTCCGAGAAGTGCCCCCCGTTGTCGCCATCCGGATTGTGCCAATCCCGCGATGCAACGATGACGGCATAGTGCTCGCGCTCAGTGCAGATGAACGCTGAGATTGCCTCCGCGATCGCGGCCCCGCCTTCGCAGGCGAGTGTGCCGCCTTCGGTGAAGTCGTTTTGTACGTCGACGACGAGCAGACCTCTAGTCACGCTGTCCCCTAATACGACGCGAGGTTGTTGCCGCACGTGAACGCCCCCGCGAAAACGTTATCTATTGCGGCCTTGGCGGAATCTTTCACCTTGCCGCTGGCAACCGCAATGGCGATGAGCTTGGTTCCATCAGCGGCCTCGATGTGTCCGGCGAGCGCGTAGAGGCCGTCGATCCATCCGGTTTTTGCGGTGACGCGCCCGCGTGCGACTTTTGCCTCCCCGGTAAATCGACTGCTGAGAGTCCCCGACTTTCCCGCTACGGGCAAGCTGTTGGCAATCACGGCAAGGTCCCCCTCGTCGTTGAAAATCGTGTCCAGAAGCTCGGCGAGCGGAGCGGGGTTTATGCGAATTTTTGCTGACTCGCCCGAACCGTCAATGAAGATTCCGTCCGAGAAGTCTGCGTCGAGGGTCTTCATCGTGCTGACCACGGCTTGCTGCAGAGAGCTCGCGGTTCCACCAAGACCCAGCTTGACGGACACCGCGCGCAGGAGCAGTTCCGCGAGTGTGTTGTCGGAGTTGGGCAGCATTTGTTTGATCAGCTTGGAAACGGGCTGTGACGAAACGCTGGCGAGGGGGGTGGCATTTCCCGGCGCCGACCCATACGTGATGGTGATGTCGGATTCGCCATCTCCTGCACCAGCGGCCTGCAACGCATCGGCAAAGACCTGTGCCGCCTTGCCCACGGGATCTTTCGAGCGTGCGCTGGTCGCTTTACTGGGGTTTGATCGATCGCCGTCAACCATGAGGGGCACAATGAGCGGCTGGTATCCGTTGGTTCTCTCGCTCTTTGGCCACGACGAGTGCCAGGCGTCATCGACGGGGAATAGGGAAACGTCAACGATTACCTGCGTGATCGGCTCCGCGTCAGGGAACGCTTCCTGATACGCCGCGACGGTTTGTGTTGCAAGGTCGGTCACGGTCGGTGCACCGGAGTAGACGGATCCGTTTCCCGCACTGAGAGTGGGGTCCCCGCCACCGATGAGAATCACACTTCCCGGTGTTGATCCTGCAACTACCCGAGTGGTGAGTCGTGCGTCTGACCCGAGGACCTGAATCGCGGTTGCCGCGGTGATGATCTTCATGACGCTGCCCATCGCGACCGTCGGGTTCGCACCAAACTGGAACAGCACTTCGTTCGTTGTCGAGTTGAGCACGTACACGGTGGCGTCGCCCAGTTGGGCTGCGAAAACCTGCCCGGCAATCGAGCACGTTCGGACGGGAAAGTCCGGCGCGGGGGTTTCAGGGACTGTCCGTGCTGCTTCCGTCTCAACAGGTGTTGCACTGCCGCCCGGCGCGAGAAAGAATCCGCCCGCAAACGAAGCAACGGCGACCAGAGCCGCGACCAGGCCAAGCACGGTGAGATTCGCACCGGTCTTCCGCGCTGTCTCGCCCGAGGTCTTGTCGGCCATTCGCTCTGCCCTTCGATAAATGCCGAGCCGACTACGAGGTTCGAACTCGTGACCTTCTGTTTACAAGACAGATGCTCTACCAGCTGAGCTAAGTCGGCGCTGCAACCAGATTACCGTCTCGACGGAGGTGATTAGTTGTTGGACGCTGCCTGAACTGCGGCCAAAAACTCTGCGGAGCTGAACGGATACGAGTATTCGAAGGACACGCCGTTGATGAGAACAGTCGGGGTTCCCGTCACACCGGTGAAGCTCGGGTCGGCGTTGTTGATAGATACCGCGCCGCTGAGAGCACGCTCAGTTTTTGCGCCAACCCAGTCATCAAAGTCCCCGTTTTCGATGCAGTCGGTCACTTGTGCGTTGGCACCTGATTGAGTGGCCAGGCCAATGATTGTCGTGTCTTCTAGGCCAGGCGTGTTCTCGGCCGGTTGATTAGCGAAGAGGAGGTTGTGGAACATATAAAAAGAGTCAGGAGTGTAGTTCGCGACACAGGCAGCCGCATTGGTTGCGCGCGTCGAATAGCGGGTTCCCTGCGAGCGGTTGTCGAGGAATGCAATCGGGTGAATCTCAACCGTTGCCGCCCCGGAGGACACGAGGTCGCTGAGGGCCTTTCCGTTCTCCAGTTCAAACTCACCACAAATGGGACAGAGATAATCGACAAAAATAGTGATGTCAATGACCCCGGCTGGGTTGGCTGGTGTAGCCACAGGTTCCGCACCATCGGGGAGTGCATCGGTCCGGATAGCCTTGTAGTCGGTGCCAATCTTGATTCCATCACTGGCCATGTTGAGCGGGCCAGGGCCGGCCGGCTTGGTGCCTTCCACAATCACGGCGGCAAGAATTGCGATAACAGCCAGCGCCGCAACGGCAAGCCCGGCTTGAGTAAAGAAGCGGAGCCGCTTGTTTCGTGACGAACTCTTCTGTCCGATTTCCCGGGCCTGGTGCCGGGCCTGCTCACGGGCTTCACTGCGTGATGGGCGCTTCGCTGCGTTCATGTGCATCCTGACGTTGGGGCGAAAACTCGCGCTGACGATAACTTCAATAGTTTAGCGAAGTTACCCCCTGAGGCAACTTGAGACCCCCATTTCGGGTCACGCGGATTGCCTCTAGCGGTTGCTGCCGCGCAACATGGCGATTTCATACATCGCGATTGAGGTGGCAATTCCCGCGTTGAGCGATTCTGTGGCCGCTCCGATCGGGATCGAGACGATGGCGTCACAGTTTTCCGCGACAAGGCGAGAAAGCCCCTTGCCTTCGTTCCCGACCAGAATCAGAAGCGGGCGATCGGCGATGTCGAGATTGGGCAAATCCATAGACCCGCCACCGTCGAGGCCAATCACGAAGACGCCGCGCTCCTTGAACGCCTTGATCGTCTGGTTGAGGTTTGCAGCCATTGCGACCGGCAGTCGTGCAGCCGCTCCGGCTGATGTCTTCCACGCGGCGGCGGTGACGCCGACACTTCGACGCTGCGGCACGATGATGCCGTGTCCCCCGAAAGCCGCGGTGCTGCGGATGATGGCGCCGAGGTTGCGGGGGTCGGTGATGCCGTCCAGAGCAACGAAAAGCGGTGTCTCCCCGCGGCCAAGCACAAAATCGAGCAGGTCCATCGGGTGGCGGTATTCGTAGGGCGGGACAGACAAGGCGATTCCCTGGTGAACCGAGCCTTCACTGCAGAGTCGGTCCATTTCGGGACGCATGATTTCAAGAATCGCTATTCCCTTCTTTGTCGCAAGCGCGATCGATTCCTTCACTCGGTCGTCGACCTCTACGCGGGCGGCGATGTACAGCGTCGTCGCGGGCACACCCGTCCGCAGAGCCTCGAGCACCGAGTTGCGGCCGTTGAGGATTTCGTTGTCCGAATCCTTGCGTTTGGTTGATGATCTCGGCCCACTCGACGGGCGCTTGGATCCGTGCCGTTCACGAGCGGCGTCAAGTCGATCCTGAGACGCTTTGCGCTTTCCCGCGACGTGCCACGTGCGGTCCTCGGCTTTTGGCGTCGGTCCCTTTCCCTCGAGCGATCGACGGTTCTTTCCGCCCGTTCCCTTGACCGGCCCTTTCTTGGCCTTTGCGGCTCCGGGTCGTCCTGGCTTAACCATTGATGCTCCATCGGGTGGTGTCGGTTCCGTCTTCGACGGTGATGCCCGCGGCATCGAGGTCGTCGCGAATGCGGTCTGCAGTCGCCCAATCTTTGGTGTCCCGCGCTTCGTTGCGTTCGGCGATGAGGCGCTCCATCAGCACCGACAACGCTTCGTGCGCCGCACCGGAATCCGTTGAGGCAGTCGAGAGCCCCAGCACCGCCGTCATCGCTGCGACAGCGTTGGCGTGCGCGGTGACGTCCGTGCCCGCATCGAGCGCGGAATTGCCCGCGCGCACGGTGTCGTGCAGCACGGAAAGAGCGGTCGGCATTGAAAGGTCATCGTCCATAGCCGCGGCAAATGCCTCGGGCACAACGGTCCCATCGGTGACGGCCGCCGCCGTGCGCTGCGCGAATCCGCGAACACGATCCCATGCCGCCGCGGCCTCGGCAATCGCGCCATCGTGGACGTCCATCGGCGATCGGTAGTGCGAGGCAAGAAGCAAATAGCGGGCGGTAACCCAGTCGGTTTCGGCAAGCACATCGTTCAGCCCGAAGACGTTGCCGGTTGACTTGGACATTTTTTTCCCGCCCACTGTGACGAGTCCGTTGTGCAACCACGTGGTGGCGAAGTCGTCTCCCGCTGCGCGCGATTGTGCAAGTTCATTTTCGTGGTGCGGAAAACGCAGATCGAGTCCGCCGCCGTGCACATCGAAGGAGCTTCCGAGGTAGCGGGTGGCCATCGCAGAGCATTCGATGTGCCAACCTGGGCGGCCACGGCCCCACGGCGAAGCCCACGATGCCGTTTCGGGTTCGTCAGACTTGCGCCCCTTCCACAACGCGAAATCGCGCGGGTCCTTCTTGGCGCGGTCGACGGCCGTGTCGTCGTTTTCGACCGCGTCGGGTGACTGCCGGGTGAGCTGTCCGTAGTCGGGCCACGAACTGACCGAGAAATAGACGTCACCACTGCCATCATCGGTGGCGTAGGCGTGCCCGCGCTCGATCAGCCGCTCAATGAGGGCGATCATGTCGCCGATGTGCCCGGTCGCACGGGGTTCGTAGGTTGGCGGCAAAATTCCCAGAGCATTCGTTGCATCGGTGAATTCGCGTTCTACTTCATAGGCGAGCGCCCACCACTCTGTCGCGCCCGACGCCGCAAGAATTTTGTCATCGATGTCGGTGACGTTGCGCACGAAGGTAACGGTGAGCCCGCGGTAGGTGAACCAGCGACGCCACAGATCGTAGGCAAGCGCGCTGCGCAAATGCCCGATGTGCGGCGACGACTGAACCGTGGGGCCACACACGTACATCCCGACCGCTCCAGGGACGCGCGGTTCGAAATCACGCAACGATTGCGTGACGGTATCAAACAGGCGGATGCTCACCTGCCAATCGTACCGAGCGTTATCGGCTGGACACGTGAGCGATGGCGATAGCGGTGATTCCCCTGCCCTCGCCGGTGAAGCCGAGCCCGTCGGTTGTCGTCGCGCTGACGGAGACGGGTACACCGACGATTTCGGCGAGAACTCGTTCCAATTCGACCCGACGGGGTCCGATTTTCGGTTTGTTACCGACGATCTGAACCGACACCGAGCGCGGTTCGAACCCTTCAACCGCGAGCGCCTCCAGTGCGCCGCGAATGAAGACCTCGCCGCGGGCCCCCGCATAGTGGGGGTCGCTCGTTCCGAATCGGGAACCAATATCGCCGAGCCCGGCGCCCTGCAACAGCGCGTCGGTGATGGCGTGCGCCACCGCGTCGCCGTCCGAGTGCCCGTCGAGTCCGATTTCACCCGGCCATTCAACGCAACCGAGCCACAGCGAAGCGTCACCGCCGAACGCGTGCGTGTCGGTTCCCAGCCCGACACGAATTCCGCCCTGGGCCGCGGTCAGGTCGGCTGGCGTGGTGAGTTTGGCCCCGAGGTCATCGCCGACAACGGTTCGAACGGTTCCTCCCCCGGATCGCCAGAGATTTGCGTCATCGGTGAAATCCCCTGCGACCGCAGCGAGTGCAACACGATAGGCATCCGCGGGGAACCCCTGCGGGGTCTGCACCCGAGCGAGTTCTTCGCGATTGGTGGACTCGGCGACTACTCCGTCGCGGACAACAAGCACGGTGTCGACGACGGGCAGGACGGGCACGACTCCATCGCCCGTGGCGTCCACCAGTGCAGCGACTCGACGAAAAACATCGGCGGGCATCCACGCGCGAGCGACGTCGTGGATGAGGACGACATCAACGTCGGCAAGCGCGGCGAGGGCGGCGCGGACACTTGCGGTTCGGGTGTCACCGCCGGCAACGACAGTCGCGTCAACTTGCGCGGAGTTCACGATGGCGTGAACGTCTTCTATCCGATTCGCTGGCGCGGCGACGACAACTGCGGCGGGTTCGAGCTCCGCGACAACTCCGAGTGATTGCTCGAGAAGAGTTGTTCCGTTGACCTCGACGAGCGCCTTGGGAATGCCCTTACCGAGTCGGGTTCCTGACCCGGCCGCGAGGAGGACCAGCCCGAGTCGAGACATCAGGATCTAGGAAGCGAGAACCTGGTCGAGGCGAGCCCCGGCCTTTTCAACGTTGGACTTCTCGGCGAGAGCCAACTCGGAGATGAGGATCTGGCGGGCCTTGGCGAGCATTCGCTTTTCACCGGCCGACAACCCACGGTCTTGTTCACGGCGCCACAGGTCGCGAACGACCTCGGAGACCTTGATGACATCACCCGACGCAAGCTTTTCGAGGTTTGCCTTGTAGCGACGTGACCAGTTTGCTGGCTCTTCGACGATCGGGTCACGCAGAACGGTGAAAACGCGTTCGAGACCGGCCTTGTCGATGACGTCACGAACGCCGACCATTTCGACGTTGTCCGACGGGACTTCGATGGTCAGGCCGCCCTGGCCAACGATGAGCTTGAGATATTTCTTGTCTTCGCCCTTGATTGTTCGGGTCTTGATTTCGACGATGGTGGCCGCGCCGTGGTGCGGGTAAACAACTGTTTCGCCAACTTTGAACGCCATAATTATGGTCTTCCCTTCGCCTGAACTTCAATTTTACCACAGGGGTGGACGGTGAACTAGCGGGGTGGCCCACCCGCCTCCCACCCCGTGATGGTTCGATAGACTGAAGTCACCAAAACCTCTTGCGCCAAAGGATTATTCGTGCGAATTCGTGCCCTTGTGACCGTCACCGTCGCCTCCGCTCTGCTTCTCGGAACCGCAGGGTGCGGCGTGCTCGTCGAAACAGCCACATTAAAGCAGTACGCCGCGAGTGATGGCGTCTCCATTGACATTGGCGACCTACACGTGCGAAACGCGCTCATCATCACTAACGAGGTTGGCGATGCCGCGCTCATCGGAAGCGTCATCAATAACGGTTCATCGTTCGAACTCCTCACGGTTGAACTGCGCGGAACGATCGGCAATTCGACCCAGACTGGCATCTACCCCGGGCTAACCAAACTGGGTATCGCCGACGACAACCCCATCGTTCTTTACGGCGCCGGGGTCGTGCCCGGCCAATACGCCAGCGTCTACGTGCAATACGGCACCAACGACGGTCAGCTCGTCAGTGTGCCCGTTCTCGACGGCAGCCTCGAGATTTACGCCCCGTATGTGCCGGAGGCTCTTCCGCCCGCCGTCACACTCAACCCTTAGGGCGGGCTACTTCTTCCCCTGGTTTGCGACAGCCGCCGCACCCGCCGCCGCCGCGTCGGGATCTAGGTATTCCGCCTTACCGACCGGCTTCAGATCATCGTCAAGCGTATAGACGAGCGGGATGCCCGTCGGAATGTTGAGTTCCGCGATGTCCTCGTCCGAGATTCCGTCCAGGTGTTTGACGAGTGCGCGCAGCGAATTTCCGTGCGCCGTGACGAGAACCGTCTTGCCCGCAATCAGGTCCGGTGCGATGTCACTGAGCCAATAGGGCAACATCCGATCGATGACGAGCTTGAGTGACTCGGTGCGGGGAAGGTCAGCGCCGAGTCCCGCGTAGCGTTCGTCGTTCGCTTGTGACCACTCGGACGAATCGTCGAGCGGCGGTGGCGGCACGTCGAACGAGCGACGCCACAGTTGAAACTGTTCGGGGCCAAATTCCTCGAGCGTTTGCGCCTTGTCCAGACCCTGCAGAGCGCCGTAGTGGCGTTCGTTGAGACGCCACGAGCGCTTCACGGGAATCCACAAGCGGTCGGCGCGGTCGAGGGCAAGGTTCGCGGTCTGAATCGCCCGCGACAGTACGCTCGTGTACTGCACATCGGGCTTCAAGCCGCTCTGCGCAAGAAGCTCACCGGCACGGGTCGCCTCCGCGACACCCTGCTCAGAGAGGCGCACATCGACCCACCCCGTGAAGAGGTTCTTCTGGTTCCACGTCGAGTTGCCGTGACGAAGCAGGATGAGTGTGTGTGTCATAGGAAATAGCCTAACCAGCGAGAATGGACTGGTGGTAGTTGGCCGAGTGACGCGCGGAACGACGGGGACGAATCGTCTTCGCCGCAGCGACCGTTGGCTTGCACGCCACCCGCGGGTTCGGGCCATGACGGCACCGTTGGTCGTGGATCTCGGCTTCGGCGCAGCCGCTCACACAACGCTCGAGTTGGCGGAGCGCATTCGCGCGGTCAAACCCGCCGCACAAATCATCGGCATCGAAATTGACCCCGAGCGGGTCACTGCGGCGAAGCCATTCGAGACGGACGCGGTCTCCTTCCGCCACGGCGGCTTCGAAATCCCGCTCGACACCCGGCCCGACATCGTCCGAGCGTTCAACGTGCTTCGTCAGTACGACGAAGCCGAGGTAGCGTCCATCTGGTCGACGGTCCTCTCACGCCTTGCACCGGGTGGTTTGTTCCTCGACGGAACCTGCGACGAGATCGGTCGCGTGTCAACCTGGGTCGCGCTCACCCCCGACGGTCCCGACAGCCTGTCGATTTCCCTGCGGCTGGCGGATCTCGACGAACCGAGCATCGCCGCCGAGCGCCTCCCCAAAGTCCTCATCCATCGCAATGTGTCGGGCGAAAACATTCATCGCTTCTTTGTCGATCTCGATCGCCTCTGGGCCGTGAATGTTGGGCTCGGGTCGTTTTCGGCGATGCAGCGCTGGGTCGCAACCGTGCGCGGCATGAAAGAACTCGGTTGGCCCGTCCGTGACAACCAGTCGCGCTGGCGACTCGGCGAAATCACGGTCGGTTGGGCCGCAATCGCTCCGCTGCCGTAGCTCCCGCGCTCGGGGGCACAATGACCTCTTGGTTCGCTGCGAGCGGGTGGCCGTCGCGATCGACGACAAGAGCCGCGTCGACGGGAACCGTTCGTTTCACCCTCGCGAGCGCCACCGGTCCGTCCTCAAAATGGTTTCCCGCCGTCGTGACCACACCGACCTGCTCGCCGTCGAGCAGCACCGGGTCGCCAGCGACAGCGAATTCTGAATCAGAGCCGTCGAGGTGGAGGCGAACGAGTCGGCGCGGTGGGTGGCCAACGTTGTGAATTTTCGCGACCGTTTCTTGCCCGGTGTAACAACCCTTAGACAAGTGAACGGCGGTGCGCAACCAATCCAGTTCGTGCGGCAGGGCCACATCGTCCACTTCGGCGCGGCTTGGGCGCCCGGCAACCGCGCGAATCGCGTCCAGTGCGCTGACGTCGACTACACGGGCCGGTGGGTCCTCACCCGCGGGAACCAACGATTCGACATATGACCAGTCGGGGACTGTCTCGGAACCGTACGTGAAACCTCCCGGCTGAATGTCGGGCCACGGGTCGGCCCACGTAATCGGCCCGAACCCACGGGTCCCCGCGTAAATCGCAAACTCCGCCGATACATCAACCGCCACGACTTCCTCCATGAAGACGCGCTTGTCCAACCACGCCAAGACGTCTTCGCCGCGAGCACCGCCGACAATGAGAAGCGTGTCCGCGTCTCGTTCACGGACATGCACCACGCGCACGATTCGACCGTTGCCATCCAGTTCGAGCGCTTCGCGAGAGTCTCCGGGAGCCATCCCGAGCAGGGATTGTGACAGCGTCGCATTGAGAACTGCTGCGCGATCGGCGCCGGTCACCGACAGAATCGCGCCGTCGAGGCGCACCACCGCGTTCCCGTCGACCAGGTCACGTTGATCGACGAATGGGTTTGCCATGACTAGCGCTGACCTCGAAACAAGCGAATAAGTACCGTCAGGGAGGTAATTCCAATCGCGATGGTCGCCAAGCCCAGGAGGCCGAGGAAGAAAATTTCTAACGCCAAAATCATGGTTCTAGCCTATTCCGTGAGACACCCATGCAACGACCACACCCGCCGCCGCAATCAACAACGAGCCGCTCGTGGTGAACGCGAGCCGATTGACCAGGCCCTCCTTGCGTTGAAGCGAAAGCTGCACGATGAAGGACACGACAATCGATGCGCCCACGGTGAGTGAGATGGCGCCCGGCCACTGTGCTCCGCCCGCGAAGACCGCCCACGCCGACCCACACAGGGCTATAACCCAGGAGGGAAGTGCGGTGGCAAACCTGCGAGGCATACGCCCACTCTAAACGCCCTAAACTAAAAAGTGGCGTGGAAGGAGGCGGAAATGGCTCGACTACTGGTCTTGACGAGCGCCTCCGAGGCGCCGATTCCCGCGCTCGCTTTGCTGCCACACCAGACCGTGATTGCCCCACTCACCGCCCAATCAATCGCTCATCACAGCGATTCGGACGTGATCATCCTCGACGGGGTCACCGACCTCGTCGCCGCCAAGGCAATGGCTTCGATACTGTCCTCCGCGCACGTTCCCGTGCCCGTTCTGCTCGCCCTCCGCGATACGGCACTTCCCGTCATCGATGCGTCGTGGGGCATCACCGACTTTCTCCTGTCAACAACGAGTCTCGCCGAGGTCGACGCACGGATTCGCCTCGCGATTTCCACGCACCAGCCCGCGAACACGACCGGTCTGTCCCATTCGGGTGTGTCGATTGACGAGGGAAGTTACCAGGCAACCGTGGGCGGTCGCGCTCTTGACCTGACCTACAAGGAATTCGAGCTCTTGCGTTTTCTCGTCGCGAATCCCAGCCGCGTCTACAGCCGGGAACAACTACTGTCGGAGGTGTGGGGTTACGACTATTTCGGCGGTACTCGGACGGTGGACGTCCACGTCCGACGGCTTCGTGCCAAGCTTGGCGATCATGAGTCGGTCATCGGTACGGTTCGTAACGTTGGATACCGATTCGCACCGAACGGAGGCGACGAATGATGGACGATAACGGCCACCGCGACGCCATTGATGACGACCTCGACGACGATTGGGTCGACCCGGTTCACGGGCGCGATGCGACGCTGCCCGAACAGCGTTACCTCGACCGCGAATTGTCGTGGCTGTCGTTCAATCGACGCGTCCTCGAACTCGCCGAAGATCCGACCGTTCCGATGCTCGAGCGCGTTAATTTTCTCGCGATTTTTGCGAACAACCTCGACGAGTTTTTCATGGTGCGGGTCGCAGGGCTGAAACGTCGAATCGAGACCGGAATCGCGGTTCCCACGAATACCGGCCGGCTCCCGGTTGACGTTCTCGAATCCATTCACGACGCCGCACAGCAGCTTCAGGTGCGCCACGCGATTCTTGCCCGAGACGTCATCCTCCCCGCTCTTCGCGAGAGCAACATCGAGATTGTGACGATGGCAAACCTGAGCAAGAACGATCGAGCCCAGACCGATGAACTGTTTTTTTCGACAATTTTCCCCGTGCTGACTCCACTCGCGGTTGACCCTGCGCACCCGTTCCCCTACATTTCGGGACTTTCACTGAATCTTGCCGTGCGTGTGCGAAACCCGAAGTCGGGCGACCAAAACTTCGCGCGCGTAAAGGTTCCCTCGATTTTGCCGCGATTCGTTGAACTGCGGGATAACGGCAACGGCCAGCTCCGCTTTATCCCGTTGGAAGATCTCATCGCCAATCACCTCGGGGCGCTGTTCCCCGGAATGGAAATCCTCGACCACCACGATTTCCGCGTAACCCGAAACGAAGATCTGGAACTCGACGAGGACGAGAGCGAAAACCTCATCAAGGCCCTCGAGGCCGGGCTGTCGCGTCGGCGGTTCGGTGCGCCGATTCGCCTCGAAATTTCCGACGACATGGACCCCGTCACGCTGTCGTTCCTCGTTCGCGAACTGGGGATGGAAGCAAACGAGGTATACAGCCTGCCGGGAACGCTGGGGCTCAACGAGATGTTCCAGATTTCGGGACTGCCAAGGCCGGACCTCAAGTTCCCGAAACATGTTCCGACGACTGCCGCGCCATTTCAGGCACCAGAACCAAACACCCCGGCCGATCTTTTCGCCGCGATGCGCGAGGGTGAGGTTCTTGTCCACCACCCCTACGAATCGTTTGCGACGAGTGTGCAAGCGTTCATCGAGCAAGCCGCCACCGACCCCGACGTTCTCGCTATCAAGCAAACGCTGTATCGAACTTCCGGTGACTCCCCCATCGTCCGTTCGCTCATCACCGCCGCCGAATCGGGCAAAGCCGTGCTCGCGTTGGTTGAAATCAAGGCGCGGTTTGACGAACAAAACAACATCTCCTGGGCTCGACAATTGGAAAAGGCCGGGGTTCACGTCGTTTACGGACTCGTGGGGCTCAAGACCCACTGCAAGCTGACGCAGGTTGTCCGGCGAGAAAAGAACGGCGAGCTCGCGTATTACTCACACATTGGTACGGGAAACTACAACCCCAAAACGAGCCGCGTTTATGAGGATCTCGGTCTGTTCACCAACTCCAACGAGGTCGGTGCCGAACTGACCCGATTGTTCAACGAACTGAGTGGTTACGCGATCGAAAAGAAGTTCAAACGGTTGCTCGTTGCCCCCCGCTATTTGCGCGCAGGCCTGCTCAAGTTGATTGCGCGTGAAACCGAAGCGGCAATCGCGGGCGAATCCTCCGGAATCCGGTTCAAGGTGAACTCTCTCGTCGACGAAGCCCTGATCGACGCGTTGTATCGCGCAAGCAGGGCGGGCGTTCCCGTCGACGTCACGGTTCGCGGAATTTGCGCGCTGATCCCCGGCGTTCCCGGGCTTTCCGAGAACATCCGCGTTCGCAGTGTCCTGGGGCGCTATCTCGAACATTCGCGCATCTACGCCTTCCACGATGGTGGAAAGCACGCGGTGTACATCGGAAGCTCCGACCTCATGCACCGAAACCTTGATCGACGCGTCGAGGTTCTCGTGAGACTCGAGGCCGACGAACACCTTGCCCGTATTTCCAGAATTTTCGATCTTCACATGTCGGAATTGGCTTCATCGTGGATACTGACCAGTGAAGGACACTGGACACGGCACACATCGGACGGCGAACCGCTCATGGATGTTCAGAACACAATGATGGAAGAAGCGGAAGTGCGCAACAGGAACGGAGTCCAACGCTAATGGCCAACGACACGGTCTACGCGGCAGGTGCGGTGCTGTGGAAGGTTGTCGACAAGGAGCTCAAAATCCTCGTCGTGCACCGAACCCAGCACAAGGACGTGTCCATTCCCAAGGGCAAGGTCGATCCGGGCGAGACACTGCCCGAAACCGCCGTTCGCGAGATCCGTGAAGAAACCGGTCTTGACATTGCTCTCGGCCCGTATTTGGGCACCGTCGATTACGCCCTGCCGAGTAACGGGAAACGCAAAGAGGTCCACTATTGGGCGGCCGAGGTTGACCCCACAGCGGCCGAGCGGTCGCCGTTTACGTCGAATGACGAAATCTACGCTCTCGAGTGGATGACAATCCCCGTCGCGCGCGAAAAACTGTCGTATTCCCACGATGTCGGGCTCGTCGAGGCGCTGGAGAAGATGTATTCGCTCGGGTTTGCACGGACGTTTCCGATCATCATTGTTCGGCACGCAAAAGCGGTGCCCGCCTCCAGTTGGGATGGCCCCGATCCGCGCCGCCCGCTACTGCACCGGGGACACCAGCAGGCAAAGGCGATTGCGGGTGGGATCGCCAGTTTCGGCCCGCAGACAATCTTTACGTCGCCCGCGACGCGGTGCATTCAGACGATAACGCCCGTGTCGACAAAGTTTGGCATTCGCGTCAAGGAATCCGGGAAACTGTCGCAGGAACGCTGGACGTCCGACGGGACGAACGCGCAGAAGACTATCGCCCGGCGGCTGGCAAAAGGAAAGCCCGTTGTGCTTTGTTCACACGGACCGGTCATCCCGCAAATTGTGGCGGAACTTGTCGAACAGACCGGCGCGGAAAGCGATGCCGCTTTCCGGCGCACCGCGTCGCCGAGTACGGGTGACTTTTCGGTCTTTCACATCGTGCAGACCGATTTCGGCCCCCACATCGTCTCGGTCGAATACCACGAAGCGCCCTAAGGGGGGTGTCGGGCCGCGGGTTACGCCTCTCGGCACGTGGCCACTCGCAGCGGCGGTTTAAGTTGGGACCCGGGGTATCCGCGCGACCCGACACGTTTAGTGTAACCATCAGACGTCGTCGTTTATTCCCACTAGCGTAAATGGCCCTTGCGGTCCAGCTTGGCGCTGGCAGCAAGGTCGTTCGCAAAATCGGTGAGGGTGAGTGCCCGTTGCATCAGCACACTGTTTCCCAGTTCCGAGCGGCCCATGATGTCGGTGACGCCGCGCGCTTCGATTCGGCAATACGCCGCGGCGCGATCGAGTGCATCACCCATGTCCCCGTGGAATGCGCCCCGCAAAATCTCATCGGCGAGCTCGCGGATGTCGTCGGGTGATGTGGGTTGGGGGGCTCCGGCAATGACGACATCCACGGTTGCCTCCAACGCCGCACCGGTGTCATACGCGGCGGCGGCAAAGTTTTCATCGGCGACAATGCTGGAGTGAATCACATACAGGCGCCACAGGGCGCCCGGCAACGAATGCGCGGGCGCGGCCGACCACAACTCTGCGAGCTCGCCGACACCGTGATCGGCCGTGTACGCGAGCAGCCGCTCGAGCACTGCGGGGTCATCCGATTCACGAATTCGACGAACCAGGGCGGTTGCGGTGTCATGGGCGATCTGCAGCGAAACCGCGGGGTCGACCCCAGTTGCGTAACGGTCGAACGCTCCGGACGGCATGGTCGCGGGTTTGCGGGGGCGTGGAGTCACCCCTCTAACGTACGGGCATTTTTACTCCTCGCGCGTACAGTTCAGTTATGACAAAATCCTCCACAATTCGTTTCTGGGTCTATCTCACGTTGTCCGCCGTCGGGCTCATCACCGCTTGGGTCTTTAACGGGATCGCGGTCATGAACGGCGAAGATTACGGCACCGCCTGGACCGGCACCGCGGTCGACATGGTTCTCACCGTCGATCTCTCCATCGTGGCCATTGCTGCGGTGGTGTTCATGATCATCGAAGCCAAGCGCGTCGG
>JBIILU010000078.1:0-2896 GCA_044338315.1 Microbacteriaceae bacterium
TTGCCGTCGTGACGTCAGAGAGACCCCGACCCAACTGCTGGACGTCGATTGTGTCCAGAACTGCGGCGAGGGCGAGCCGCAGCAACTCTCGACGCCGCGCGAACCGCAACGCTTTCGCCGCGTCGTCAACGTTCTCGTGTCGGCCATCAATCGCCGCGAACTCGGTCGAGAGTTGTTCCAGCGTCCGAGGCACCAAAAGTTCATCGTCATCAAGCCATGCAACGGCTTCGGGGATCCGCTCAATCAGCGCCGCCACGTAGGTCGACATCGACAGCACCCTACTCAATCGCTGAGCGGCTCCGGCCGAATCGCGGAGCATGCGCAGGTACCAGGGTGAATCCCCAAGACTTTCACTGACAGTGCGGAACGCCGCTAATCCACCGTCCGCATTCGTTCCCTCCGACATCCAGTGCAGCAACACCGGCAGAAGGTTTCGCTGCATACTCGCCGTCCGACTGATGCCGTCGGTGAGAGCGGCAATGTGCCGCAGTGCCCCCGCCGGATCGCGGAAGCCGGAGGCCGCCAGTCGCGCTTCGGCTTGATCACTCGACAGAGCGTGCGGTTCCCCCGGAAGAGCGGCAACTGCGGCGAGCAATGGGCGGTAAAAGATCTTCTCGTGGAGGGACCGCACCTCGATTTTCAGTGGCTGCCACCAGGCGAGAAGTTCCTCTGGCGTCTCGGCCAACCTGGAGCCCCTTGCAACAATGCGCAGCGTATCGACGTCGCGCGGCATGAGGTGCGTTCTGCGCAGTGCGACAAGCTGAACGCGGTGCTCCAATACGCGCAAGGACCGGTAGGCCTGAGAAAAGGACTGGGACTCGGCGCGTCCGACATAACCACCATCGGTTAGCCGTTCGAGGCTCGTGAGTGTGTCCCGCGTGCGCAGTGATTCGTCGTCCTTGCCATGCACGAGTTGAAGCAGTTGAACAGTGAATTCAATGTCGCGCAAACCACCGGGTCCGAGCTTTATCTGAATGTCCCGTTCGTCGGCGGGGATATTGTCCGTGACGCGCTCACGCATTCGTTGAGCCGATTCAACGAACCCTGGCCGGCCAGAACTCGACCACACAAAGGGTGTGACGGCCTCGAGGTACCGCGAACCCAACTCGGCGTCCCCCGCCATCGGGCGGGCCTTGAGGAGCGCCTGGAACTCCCAGTTCTCGGCCCAGCGCTCGTAGTAGGCGATGTGGGACTCCAGAGTGCGGACCAGAGCGCCTTTCGCGCCTTCTGGTCTGAGATTTGCATCGAGTTCCCACAACGGAGGTTCTAGTCCGGGCTCGTTGATGACCGCGATCGTGCCCCGTGCGATCTTCGTCGCGATATCAACCGCGCGGTCGTCCTCGATTCCGTCTGCAGCACACACGAAGATCACGTCGACGTCCGAAATGTAATTGAGCTCCTGTGCGCCCGTTTTTCCCATTCCGATGACGGTGAACTTCGTTCCCGCCAAGTCCGATGCATCAACCGACAGGGTCGCTCGAGTCAGGGTAATCGCGGCGTCAACGGTCGCATCAGCAAGATCGGCTAGCGCGCGCCCCACGTGATGCACAGAATCTGCAGGGTTTGGTTGAGTCAGATCCCACGCGGCGATAGTCACAAGGTGCTGACGGTACGACCTCCGTAAGGCGTCCGAATCGACGATTTTCGACTGACGAAACGCCTGACGATACTGCTCCGCATTCGGGAGGGTTACCGGCGGGAGAGCACAGACAAAGGAAAGCGGTGTGCGCGCAATGAACTCGGCTAAGCCGTCGCTCGCACCGAGGACACGAATGAGTCCGTCGCGCAGGCGGCCGTCTGATTGTGCAAGAGCACGTTCCGTAGCCCCATCCGGGTCACTCTCAAAAATTCGGTCAAGCCACGAGACCGCTTGGTCGGGACTGGCAGCGGCCGAAAACCAGTCAGCAACCCAGCCTCGACGCGTCAGGATCTCGCGCGCCACCCTGAGG
The DNA here is from genome assembly GCA_044338315.1 of Microbacteriaceae bacterium. Lineage (GTDB taxonomy): Bacteria > Actinomycetota > Actinomycetes > Actinomycetales > Microbacteriaceae > MWH-TA3. Next base: position 1,950 of record JBIILU010000078.1, read on the forward strand.
TCCGCAAAGCCGTGGCGGGCCAGGGACTGGAGTGTCAGTTCACTCGCCATGAGCTAAAGGATGCGGAAGTTAGAGTCCAGCTCCCAGGGTGTCACCTGATTGCGATAGGCGTCCCATTCGGCCAACTTGTTTCGCAGGAAGAAGTTAAAGACCTGCTCGCCCAGCGTTTCCGCGACGAGCTCGCTTTCTTCCATTGCGTGCAGAGCGCGATGAAGGCTCTCCGGCAGGGGCTTGTACCCGAGCGCGCGTCGTTCGGTTGACGACAACGCGGCGATGTCACCTTCTGCCTCCGGAGGTAACTCGTACCCTTCCTCAATTCCCTTCATGCCGGCCGCGAGTAACAGCGCGTAGGCCAGATATGGGTTGGCTGCGGCATCGAGACCGCGATATTCGATTCGGACCGACTGCTCTTTGCCCGGCTTGTAATTGGGGACTCGGATCAGTGCCGAGGTGTTGTTGTGCCCCCACGTCACGAACGGCGGAGCTTCTCCCCCGCCCCAGAGACGCTTATACGAGTTCACGTACTGGTTGGTTACGGCCGTGATCTCCGGAGCGTGGGTGAGAATGCCCGCCATGAACTGCCGAGCCATTGTCGAAAGATTGTGCGGTTTGCTGGGGTCGAAGAATGCGTTTGCGTCGCCCTCGAAGAGTGACATGTGGGTGTGCATTCCGCTTCCCGGCTGGTTGGCGAGCGGCTTGGGCATGAATGTTGCGTAGACACCCTGTTCGATCGCAACCTCTTTGACGACGGTGCGAAAGGTTTGAATGTTGTCCGCGGTGGTCAGCGCGTCCGCGTACCTCAAATCGATTTCATTTTGGCCGGGTCCGGCTTCGTGATGACTGAACTCGACGGAAATCCCCAGGTCTTCCAAGTGGCGAACGGCGTTGCGACGGAAGTCTGTTGCGGTTCCACCGGGAACATTGTCGAAATACCCGGCCTCGTCGAC
>JBIILU010000079.1:0-2894 GCA_044338315.1 Microbacteriaceae bacterium
ACGGGCTCAACGTCGTCGTCATTGGACGTGGAATTACGGTTGGTCGGCCTATTGGCGCGTTGCTGACTCGAAAAGACGTCAACGCGACCGTCACCCTGACACACACGGGAACGCGCAACCTGGCCGAACATCTGCAGCGTGCCGATGTCATTGTTGCCGCAGCAGGTTCACCGTCCATCGTCACCGCCGCAAACGTCAAGCCGGGCGCAATCGTCCTCGATGTCGGTGTCTCGCGCGTCACCAACCCCGACGGAACAACCCGCATCGCGGGGGATGTCGATGACGACGTGCGCGAGGTCGCGGCGTGGGTTGCGCCCAACCCCGGCGGGGTCGGCCCGATGACCCGGGCACTCTTGCTGAAGAACGTCGTTGAGATGGCGGAACGCGCTTAGGGGTTCGCCCCGCAGCCGTTCACGGTAGCGCCTCCATTCGGTACGCTCGACTCATGGCGAAGTTGTATTTCCGATACGGTGCGATGAACAGCGGCAAGAGCACGGCGTTGCTGCAGGCCGCCTACAACTATGCCGAGCGGGGTCAGCAGGTCCTCATCGCCAAGCCGCGAGTCGACACGAAGGGCAAGGCATCGATTGTCTCGCGCCTCGGTGTCGAACGCGAGGTGAATTTCATCATCGGACCGCACGATGACGTTCGAACGATGTTTGACGCGTACCGCGCGAACACAAAAGCGACTTCGGGTCAGGACGTTTCGTGCCTCCTCCTTGATGAGGCACAATTCCTGTCGGCCGACCAGGTCGACGATCTTTTGCGAATCGCGATTCTCGATGACATTCCGGTACTGGCTTTCGGTATCCGAACGGACTTCCAGACCATTGCGTTCCCCGGTTCTCGACGACTGCTCGAGGTCGCGCACGCACTCGAGGAACTGAAAACGATCTGTCGTTGCGGTCGCAAGGCGATGTTCAACGGTCGCAAGATCAACGGCGAGTTCATTTTCGACGGCGCTCAGGTTGCAATCGACGGTGTTGACGTGACCTACGAGTCGCTGTGTGGGACGTGCTACCTGCGCGAATCAAAGGGGATGCTGGCCTACGGGTTCAACGCACCCAGCTCGTTCGTGCCGACTCAGGGGCCGGACGCGGACTTCAGCTAGTTGCTCGTCAGCAGTTGGGTGTCTGCCAGTTCGCGGTAGAGCGGAACGCTCGTGAAGAGCTCGGCGTGGGTTCCCGTGCCCAGCACGCGACCCTTGTCGAGAACAATAATCTGATCCGCGTCGATGACTGTTGACAGTCGGTGTGCGATGACGATGAGGGTTCGATTGACCGACGCACGATCGATGGCGTCCTTCATCAGTTGTTCGTTGAGTCCGTCGAGGCTTGACGTCGACTCATCGAGCAAGAGGATTGCGGGCGCCATGAGGAGCGCACGCGCGATGGCGAGACGCTGGCGTTCACCTCCAGAGAGCATCACCCCGCCCTCGCCGACCTGGGCCGACAGTCCCTTTCCGGATCGGCTGACGATGTTCGAGAGATTGACTTCGGCGAGAACCTCCAGGCACTGTTCGTCGGTCGCGTCGGGAGAGCCGAGCGTGAGGTTGTCGCGAACCGTTCCCGCGAGAACCGGGGCATCCTGTTCGACGTATCCGATCGAGCCTCGAAGCTCGGTTCGATCAAGCGCGTGGATGTTGTGACCACCGACGGTGATGGTGCCCACCGTCGAATCATAGAAACGTTCGATGAGCGAAAAGATGGTGGATTTTCCTGAACCACTTGGCCCGACCAGAGCGACGCGTTTGCCGGTTGGCACCGAGAACGAAACGTCATGAAGGATCGGAGTTTCCGGGTCGTAGGCGAAGGAGACTCCTTTAAACTCGACGGCGACTTTTCCGAGCCCACCCGCGAGCGTCTCGGTCGGCTTGTCATTGGCCGTCTCGGACGGTAGGTCGATGATTTCGCGAATTCGCCCGAGCGCGCCGAGCGCCTGTGCGACGGACGTGAACGCGCCGATGGCGGATCCGAGGGGGAGGATCATGAGGAACAGGAACAGGATGAACGACACCAGTTGGGCGACGGTGATGGCGCCACTTGCGACGCGGAATCCGCCGACGCCGAGGACGACGAGGAAAGACACCTGCATCGCGATGGATGAGATGGGCACGACAAACGCGGAGATGCGGGCGACCTGGAGGCCAGCGGTCCAGGCCTCACGAGCGTCTTCGTCGACGACGTCAATTTCGCGGGCGACGGCGTTCGCGGCGCGAACCGTGCGCACGGCAGAGATGGAGCGCTCGACCGACGCCGTGAGGGCACCGACGCGGTCTTGTGCGAGGCGTGAATACTTGCGAATTCGTCGCGACAGAACGATCACGACGAGCATCGAGACGACGACGACGCTTGATGTCAGTCCGAACAGGATCGCGTCGATGAACAACATGGCGATGATTGAACCGGCAAAGGTGACGGACCCACCGACTGCTTCCACGAGCCCCTGCGTCAAGACAGCCCGCAGCATCGTTGAATCGGCGCCCACGCGCGAGACGAGGTCGCCGGTGCGGCGTGCGTCGAACTCGCTGATCGGGAGGTTGAGAAGGCGAGAAACGAGGTGACGACGTGACGACAGCACGACGGATTCCCCCGTGCGTTGCAGCAGGTAGTGGCGCACACTGGTGAGCAGAGCGCCGCCAATAACGAGCGCGATGAGGGCCGGAACCAGCCAACCGAGGTCGGAACCGTCTTGCACGGACGTGATCACCTGAGACACGATGAGCGGCTGCGCGAGTGATGCTCCGGCGCCGAGAAGGCTCAGGCCGATGACGCTGAAGAGAATCCCCTTGTGCTCAAGAAGGTACGGGAGCAACTGACGGAAAGTAGCCTTCGGGCCTTCGGGAACTGCCCCGTCGGGCCGACGACCGCCGCCAAAACGGGGAGAAGCCATAG
>JBIILU010000022.1:0-10660 GCA_044338315.1 Microbacteriaceae bacterium
CGCCCATTCCCGCCCTCATCTGGCGGCGGTGTCGGTTGATGATGAACAGGGAATAGTCGATGCCGACGGCGAGGCCCAGCATGACGCCGAGCAGTGGTGTGGTCGACGTGAATTCGAAAACAGCGGACAGCGCAAACGTGATGGCCCCCGAAATTCCGACGCCGATGATGGCCCCGAGCAACGGAAGGCCCGCACCGATCAAGGTGCCGAGCATGACGAACAGCGCAACCGCGGCGACGACCAGACCGATGATTTCACCGGGACCCAGGAGGGATTCGAGCGAGCGAAGCAAATCTTGGGAGACGTCCACCTTGAGATTGTCGGTGGCGACACCCATCAGGGTGTTTGCGACGGCGGAGCGGAATTCCTCTTCGACCTTCGTGATGGGCGTTTCGAACAGTACGGTTCCGATGGCGGTCGCGCCGTCCGCTGAAACGAGTCGGAATCCCTTTGCTGCATCGATGAGAGTCTGTGCCGGCGCAATTTCGGCAGCGTTGAGGTCGAGCTCCGCCTGCCCGTCGTCCAAATCCTGTTCGGCTGCGGCGAGGTCGATATGGCCCTGTGTGATTTCTTGGCGACCCACCTCGATCTGCCACCAGGCTTTTTGGATGGTCTTCTTTCCGGCAGCGATTTCAATTTTCTTGCCCGCAATCACCTCGAGGCCCGCAATTATCTGGGGAAGCGCGGCTTGTGCGGTGGCCAACTCGCCAGCGGTGAACGAGCTTGGGTTTGCGATGACATATTCAAGTTGGCTCTTGGTGGCAAGCGCGGTTGCTTCTTGACTAAGCAATTCCTTCTCGCCCGCGAGCAATGTTTTCTGGTTGGCAACTAAATCGCCGACACCCTTGTCGAGGTCTTTTTGTGCTTGGGTGAGCTTGTCACGGCCATCGGCAAGCTTCGAGCGCCCTTTATCAATTTTCGCCTGCGCTGCGGCAATCTTGTCCGGCGCCTGCCCGAGCTCGGTGCGGCTGTCGTTGAGGGACTGTTGTGCAATGAAGGGGTTTATCGATTCGCTGACGGCGGTCAGGCCGTCGACCTTGGTCAAGGCATCACCAATGACTACTTTTTCTGTCTCAGTAAACGGCAGTCCGTTCGCAGTGTGGAAGATGACCTGTCCCGATCCGCGACTTGCGTCGGGGAATGTTGACTGCAGCTTGTCGATGGTGACCTGCGCTGGCACGCCGGTGATTGTCATCGCGCTCGTGAAAACCCCGCCAGAAGTGAGGGCAAGAGCGATGGTGACACCGAGAACTGCGAACCAACCGATGATGACGGTCCAGGCGCGACGAGCAGAGAATTTTCCGAGAAGGTACAAAAGCTGAGACATTATTTCCTGACAAAAAGGTCGCGACGGATTCCACGAGTAACCTTATTTTCGCATGTTTTGGGCCGACAAAAAACCAGCGTGAACGCGTTCGTCAGCGCGAACGGGACTAGCGTTGAGAGGTGACGTACGACGTTGACGGACTGACCACCGCAGAGGTCAATGAACGCCTTGCCGCTGGACTTGTGAACACCCAGAAGATGGATCCCAGCCGCAGCCTCGCGAGCATCCTACGCGGCAATATTGTTAACCTTTTTAACGGAGTTGTTGGGAGTTGTTTCCTTCTGATTCTCGCCGTCGGTCAGTGGAAGGATTCACTGTTCGGTTTCGCGCTCATCACCAATTTGTTGATTGGAATCATCCAAGAAGTCAGCGCCAAGCGCACCCTAGACCGACTCGCACTACTTAACCAGCCTTTGGCGCGAGTGCGCCGAGATGGCCACGACATCGACATTCGACTGGAACTCGTGGTGCTTGATGACCTCCTCGTGTTGCGCGCAGGTGACCAAATTCTTGCCGACGGCGAAGTCATTTCATCGACTGGGCTTGAAGTTGACGAGTCCCTTCTGACTGGCGAATCCGAAGCGGTGGTGAAAGTGGTCGGAGATGCGGTGCTTTCTGGCTGCGGAGTCATCGCGGGTTCTGCTCTCGTTCATATCACCGCGGTCGGGCTCAACACCTATGCCAGCCGAATCACTGTAGAAGCGCGACGCTTTTCGTTGGTCAACAGCGAACTGCGCAATTCACTCAATCGACTCATCAGGTGGGTCACATTCGCCCTTGTTCCTCTTATGTTGATCATCATCAACGGGCAGGTGCAAACCGTGGGTGGTTGGGGTGCCATATCGAATGAGGGCTGGGTCGACGTCATTGTCAAGTCGACGTCGTCGATTGTGGCGATGGTTCCGCAGGGGCTGGTGCTCATCACCTCCATCGCGTTTGCGCTCGCCGCGGTGAAGCTGACCCGTCGGCGGGTTCTCCTGCAGGAGCTCTATGCCGTTGAGGGGCTTGCCCGCGTCGATATTCTCTGTTGCGATAAGACGGGCACCATTACGGACGGCGAGATCGCGTTTGACGCGTTCCACGAGATTGAGCGGCCACCCGTCGGTGCACAATCAGCGGTGGTTGTTCTCGGGTTGTTCGCGCATGACGTCAGCGCCAACACGACGACCGCAGCGCTGCGTGGCGCTTTCGACCTGATTCCCGTGCCCATTGACGCGTCCGTGGCGTTCTCATCTGTGCGCAAATGGTCGGCATTGACGACGGGACGCCACACATGGATTTTTGGCGCTCCCGACATCGTCTTTGATTCGTCACAGTTGCACGCCGTAGCACGCAGTCGAGCAATGGAATACGCCGAGAACGGATTGCGCACGCTCGCACTCGCGGTATCTGTCGATGGAGTTGCAACCGAAAAATCCTTGCCGCCAAACCTTCAGCCGGTCGCCCTTGTGACCTTTAGTGAACAGGTGCGCGACGACGCTCGTGAGACTCTCGCCTACTTTCACGAACAGGGTGTTGACATCCGGATCATCTCGGGCGACAACCCAGCGACGGTGGCGGCTGTCGCTCGTCGTGCGGGTCTTGAGGTAGGTGAAGCAGTGGACGCGCGTACTCTTCCGACCGAAATCGAGGCGCTCGCGGAAATCCTTGAAAACCACAGAGTTTTCGGTCGCGTGACTCCCGAACAAAAGAAATTCATGATGGCGGCACTTCAGTCCCGCGGACACGTTGTCGCAATGGTCGGCGACGGGGTCAACGACGCCCTTGCCCTTAAGCACGCCGACTTGGGCATAGCGATGGGGTCGGGGGCTGCTGCAACCAAAGCGGTATCCAACCTCATCCTGCTTGATGGTCGCTTTTCGTCACTACCCGGTGTCGTCGACGAAGGCCGAAAGGTGATTGCCAACATCGAACGACTGTCTCGCCTTTTCCTCACGAAAACGGTCTGGGCGATGATTCTCGCCGCTGTGTTTGGGCTAACGCTGATGTCATTTCCGTTCCTGCCCCGACAATTGTCGGCAATTGATTCGTTCACCATCGGGGTACCTGCCTTTCTGCTCGCGCTCTTACCGAACTCGCGCAGATATGTGCCGGGGTTTCTGCGCCGAGCACTGCTCTTTTGTGTGCCGGCGGGAATCATCTCGGCCGCAAGCGTGCTGGCGGTGAACTTTGTCATCCAGACTGATGGGACGTGGACCCTCGCTCAGTCCCAGACCGCAATTGCGCTGTTGCTCGGTATGACGGGATTGTGGGTGTTGACAACACTGTCGATCCCGTTGACACCCCCTCGAATTGGAATTCTCGCGGCGATGGCGGTTCTCGCAAGCGGCATCTTCCTCATTCGCCCGTTTGCTGAATTCTTTGGGTTCGCTACTCTGTCGGGCGACCAATTGATGTTCGTAGTTCTCGCCGGACTTGCCGCAAACGCCGTTATTGCTGTCGTTGCGAGGGTGGTCGACCTTCGCATTGGGACCGCTGCAATTCAGCCGCCTCGTCCGTGAGCTCGGCAGGGTTGAACCTGGTCCCTCCTGGGATTAGTAACCTCCCCAGCATCAATGCGTGGATCATTTAGTTCTAAACTTGTAGACAGCCCCTCGCGTGGCGCCATCCAGGCCAACTCCTCCAGGACGGAAACGTAGCAAAGGTAACCCGGCTCTGGCGGGTGCGCGAGGGGTCTTTCCATTGTGGGGGCCACCGCCCTCCCACCCACGCGCCGCCCACGAATGGGAGTGGTGACGGGTAATCTCGAAGAGTGGCAGTTGCTCTTTATCGTCGTTACCGACCCGAATCGTTCGAAGAACTCATCGGGCAATCCCAGGTAACCGATCCGTTGCGCGCCGCACTTCGCAACAACCGCGTCAATCACGCCTACCTGTTCAGCGGGCCTCGGGGTTGCGGCAAAACGACGTCCGCACGAATCCTCGCGCGCTGCCTCAATTGTGCCGAGGGCCCAACGGACACCCCCTGCGGAAAGTGCGATTCCTGTGTCGAGCTCAGCCGAGACGGTATGGGTTCAGTCGACGTCATCGAGATTGACGCCGCCAGCCACAACGGTGTCGACGATGCTCGCGACCTTCGCGAACGTGCGGGATTTGCCCCGACGCGCGACCGCTACAAGATTTACATTCTGGACGAGGCGCACATGGTCACGTCACAGGGTTTCAATGCGCTGCTCAAGATCGTCGAAGAACCCCCGGAGCACGTGAAGTTCATTTTTGCGACGACCGAGCCCGAAAAGGTCATCGGAACAATTCGTTCGCGCACACACCACTATCCGTTCCGACTGGTTCCCAGCGCGGTCATGCTCGATTACGTCACAGAGGTGTGCGCTCAGGAAAAGGTCACCGTCGAAGACGGCGTGCTTTCACTGGTAATCCGCGCGGGTGGCGGATCTGTTCGCGACACCCTCTCGTTGCTCGATCAGATAATCGCCGGTTCAGACGACGGACACGTCACGCGCGAACGCACCAACAACCTGCTCGGCTACACCCCAAACGAACTTCTCGACGAATGCATCGACGCCATCGGCCGGGCTGACGCGGCGCTCGCGTTCGCCGTCGTCGATCGCATCATCCAGACCGGAAATGACCCTCGTCGGTTCGTCGAAGACGTTTTGGAGAGATTCCGCGACCTCGTCATTGTCGAAGCCACCGGCGACGGGGCACACGCCGTTTTGCGTGGCGTTCCCGCCGAGGAAATTGAGCGCATGACTGCACTTGCCACCCTCTACGGAGCACGCGAACTTTCCCGCGCGGCCGATGTCGTCAACGAAGCCCTCTCCAACATGACGGGCACGACACCGCCGCGCATTCACCTCGAACTCATGGTTGCGCGGTTGCTCGTCGACGGAGGCGAACCGGAGGCCCCCGCCGAGCGGCAGACCCGGGTGGCCCCGCCAGCACCCGCAGCAAAGGCTCCACCAGCCGCACCTCCTGCAGCCGTGCCTCCTGTAGTCGCGCCTGCTTCAGTCGCAACCGCTCCGGCAAAAGCCCCGGCAGCACCGAAGGTGGCGGCGGTGAATGAAGCGCCGAAAAAGGCTCCGACGGAACCCGCTGCCGAGCCAACTGCCGAAATGACGACCACAGCGTCCGAATCGGGGAGCCTCGACGAACTGATGGACATCTGGAACGACGTGCTCGAGGAACTCAAGGCGAATCCCGCGGTGTGGGTTGTCGTCAACGCGGCAACACCGACAGAGCTCAACGGCGATATCCTCACCATCGAATTCACCGAGCAGATGTTCCTCGATCGCTTCAAAGAAAAACCTGAAAGCGGCAAGGCCGTCTTCGAGGAACTTCGCGAAGTCATTGTCGGTGCGCTCGGTGTTCGATTCAGATTCGTTCCCCGCGTCGGATTCGGTGCGGGCAGCGGACCGGTGACCGCACAAACCCCGCGGGTTGCGACCCCCGAGACAAACCCCTTCATGCAGGCCGCCGCCGCGGCCGTGGCGGAGCGTGAAAACGAGCCGACACCGCAGCCCCATGTGGACGAGCAACCGACCACTCCCGTTGCATCGGTCAAGCCAGAGGATGAAAAGCGCGGCGAATCAGTGATTCGCGACCTGCTGGGCGCAACGCTTGTTGCCACTATCGACGGCGACGCGGCATCCGAAACGGCCGGGACCTCCGACGACGGCCGTGCGTCTTCGCTCTTCGACCACGAGTCGACCCCGGACGCCTGACGATGTACGACGGAATTCTTCAGGAACTCATCGACGAATTCGGGCGGCTGCCCGGAGTTGGCCCCAAATCGGCTCAGCGCATCGCCTTCCACGTTATTCAGACCGAGGCGTATGACCCGAAACGCCTTGCCGAACTTCTCGCGACCATTCGCGAAGCGGTCAAGTTCTGTGCCGTGTGCGGAAACATTTCGCAGGAAGACGAATGTTCAATCTGCCGCGATCCCCGGCGCACACGGGACACAATCTGTGTCGTCGAAGAGGCAAAAGACGTTGTCGCAATCGAACGGACCCGCCAATTCCGTGGGCTCTATCACGTTCTCGGTGGCGCAATTTCACCAATCGACGGCATCGGTCCCGACCAGTTGCGAATCGGCTCGCTTCTCGAACGCTTGCGGGATACGAGCATCATCGAAATCATCCTGGCCACGGACCCGAACGTCGAGGGCGAAGCGACGGCGACCTACCTCATCCGCCTGCTCGAGCCTCTCGGCATCCGCATGACCCGCCTCGCCAGCGGTTTGCCGGTTGGCGGCGACCTCGAATATGCGGACGAAGTGACCCTCGGACGGGCCTTTGAGCACCGCACTCGTGTCGGTGGCGCCGCTTAAGCGGTAGAATTTCGTATCGGGCGGGCGACGAAGCCATCGCCCTTTGTTGTTCCCCGACTCGAAAGAACATCCGTGTCTCTGATCGTCCAAAAATTTGGCGGTTCGTCCGTCGCTGATGCCGAGAGCATCAAGCGAGTGGCGCGCCGAATTGTGGCGACCAAAGCCGAGGGCCACGACGTTGTCGTCGCCGTTTCGGCCATGGGGGACACCACCGACGAGCTCATCGAACTTGCGCATTCGGTAACGGAGAACCCCGACCCCCGCGAAATGGACATGCTGCTCACCACGGGTGAGCGTATCTCGATGGCCCTGCTCGCCATGGCAATCAAGTCGCTGGGCGTGGACGCGCGTTCGTACACCGGCAGCCAAGCGGGAATGATGACGGACTCACACCACGGTGCGGCGCGAATCGTGGATGTTTCGCCCGATCGCCTTCGCGAAGCCCTCGACGAGGGCGCCATCGCAATCGTCGCGGGTTTTCAAGGGTTCAACCGTGATTCGAAAGACATCACCACCCTTGGTCGCGGTGGCAGCGATACGACCGCTGTCGCACTCGCCGCAGCCTTGAACGCGGACGTTTGCGAGATATACACGGACGTCGACGGCGTCTTCACCGCAGACCCGCGGATTGTGCCCAAGGCGCACAAGGTTGATATCGTCACGTTCGAAGAGATGTTGGAGCTCGCGGCCGCGGGCGCCAAGGTGCTGCACATTCGCGCTGTCGAATACGCGCGTCGCCACGGGGTGACGCTGCACGTTCGCTCAAGTTTTGCGGATAAGGAGGGGACGCTCGTCGTCGCCACGAGGGGAGAGAACATGGAAGAGCCGATCATCACCGGTGTTGCCGGAGACCTCAGCGAAGGCAAAATCACCGTCGTCGGTGTGCCCGATGTTCCGGGCAAGGCCGCCGAGATTTTCACAATTGTGGCCGGCACCGGGGCAAACATTGACATGATTGTGCAGAATGTGTCCGCCGCTGTCAGCGGTCTCACCGATATCTCGTTTACCCTCCCGAAGACGGACGGCGAAAAGACACTCGCGGCTCTTCGCGACGCTCAGTCCGCTGTCGGGTTTACCGACCTCGCCTATGATGACAACATCGGCAAGCTGTCGGTCGTTGGTGGAGGCATGCGCACAAATGCAGGGGTATCTGCGCAACTCTTCACCGCGTTGTTCGAAGCGGGAATCAACATGGACATGATCTCGACGTCGGAAATCCGCATTTCGGTTATCACGCGCGGAGAAGACCTGAATCGTGCCGTCGCAGCCGTTCACACCGCTTTTGGTCTTGACGGTGAAGTCGAGGCCATTGTCTACGCGGGAACGGGCCGCTAATGGGCGCCCGCATCGGAGTCGTCGGCGCGACCGGGCAGGTTGGGGCCGTCGTTCGGCAGCTACTTGAAGAACGAAACTTTCCCATCGACGAGATTCGTTTCTTCGCCTCGGCCCGCAGTGCCGGAAAAGTTATTCCGTTTAGCGGACAGGACATCGTCGTCGAGGATGCCGAGACCGCCGACCCGACCGGACTCGATATTGCCATCTTCTCGGCCGGAGCGACGTTGTCGAAAGCGCAAGCGCCTCGGTTTGCCGCAGCTGGTGTGACCGTCATCGACAACTCGAGCGGGTGGCGGATGGATCCCGACGTGCCACTTGTCGTTTCTGAGGTCAATCCGCACGCCATCGACGAAGCCGTCAAGGGGATCATCGCGAACCCCAACTGCACGACCATGGCCGCTATGCCTGTCCTCAAACCGCTCGATGCCGAAGCCGGTCTCGTTCGCCTGCAAGTTTCCACGTATCAAGCCGTTTCCGGTGCGGGATTGTCGGGTGGCGAGGAACTGCTCGACCAGGCTCGTGCCGCCATGGCCCAGGACACCATCGGTCTCGTTCACAGTGGTAGATCCGTCGATTTCCCCGCACCCGTTAAATTCCCAAGGAACATTGCGTTCAATGTGATCCCGCAGGCCGGCTCGTTCGTTGACGACGGTCAGGATGAAACGGACGAGGAAAAGAAACTGCGCAACGAATCACGCAAGATCCTCGAACTTCCTAACCTTGCGGTGTCGGGAACGTGTGTTCGCGTACCCGTGTTCACGGGCCACTCGCTGTCGATTCACGCGCAATTCGCAAACCCCATCACCGCAGCCCGCGCAAAAGAAATCCTTGCGACGGCTCCTGGTGTGAAAATGGTTGACGTTCCCACCCCGCTCGACGCCGCCGGAATCGATCCGAGTTTGGTTGGTCGTATTCGACAGGATCAGTCGTTTGAGGATGGAACCGGCATCGTGTTCTTTGTTTCCAACGACAACCTGCGCAAGGGAGCCGCGCTCAACGCGGTTCAGATTGCCGAGATCGTCGCCGAACGCAAGGGCCTCGTTTAGCCCTTCCTCGAATCGCCTATTGCGCGGATGGACAATTGAACCGCCGCGTAGACGATGATTACCGCGAGCAGTGGGTTTGCCCATTCTGCGGGCAGCGACACCGATGCCCACACACCGAGGGGTGCGGCGGCGGCGGTCGCAATCCCCAGGGGAATCGCGCTGTTCCACTGGACAAGCCCTGCGCGACTCGAACTGATGGTTCCCGACACAGCGGCGGGAACCATCGCGATGAGCGACAGGGCCTTCGAGGTCAGGTCGCTGATCCCGAGCAGAACGAGAATTGGCACGGCGAGAATTCCGCCGCCGACACCGAGAAGGCCCGCGGCGAAACCCATCAAAGCCCCAATCGCGACGAGCATGACGACAGTGGTGGCTGACCAGTCGAGGTGAGCCGCGCGCTCGGGGACGCTGATGAAGACCATCGTTGCCGTTAAAGCCAACATCCCGATAAAGATCCAGCGGACAATCGAAACATTCCAGGTGCGCAGAGCCCGGGCGCCGATGGGTGCCATTGCCGCCGATCCAACAGCAATCACCAACCCGAATCCGATTTGCGTCCAGGGGACGGCACCCGATGCGAGATAGACGGTTGCCGCTATTGCGGCGGTGGGGATGATGGCGACGAGGCTGGTTGCTGACGCCTGTCGCTGGGGGAAACCTGCGGCGAGAGCGAGAAGCGGGACCATGACAATCCCACCGCCGATACCGAACATCCCCGACAAAAAGCCGGCAACGACACCAATTGCGACGATGACGGGAAGTCGCGGGGTCGGGATGGGCACGAAATTCAGCATAACGGCGGGGAATAGGATGGAGGGGTGACCAAGGTAGTTGACGCAGTCCTCGTGGGTGGGGGAATCATGAGCGCTACCCTCGCGACCCTTCTCCACCGGCTCGAACCGACGTGGACGATTGGCATCTACGAGCGCGCGAGTTCTCTCGCCCCGGAATCGACCGACCCTTGGAATAACGCGGGAACAGGCCACTCGGCACTGTGCGAACTCAACTACACACCGCAAATGCCTGACGGATCGGTGTCGACGTCGAGTGCCGTCAAGGTCAACCAGCAGTTTCAGCTTTCTCGAGAATTGTGGTCTGCACTCGTTGACGACGGCACGATCCCCGACCCCAAAGCGTTCCTCGTTCCGGTCCCTCACATCAGTTTTGTCTGGGGTGCGGACAATGTGAAATATCTGCGCAAACGCTTCGATGCGCTGAAGAAAAGCCCCCTGTTCCCCGGCGCCGAATTCACCGATGACCCAGCCGTGATTCATCGCTGGGCGCCGCTGCTCATGCCCGGACGCTCCAAGGGCGAACCGGTTGCGGCCACTCGTTTTGTCGACGGCACGGACATCAATTTTGGTGCGCTCACCGAACTACTCGTCACGCCGCTCGTCGCCGATGGCGTCGAAATGAACCTGTCGCACTCCGTCACCCGCATCCGCCGTCGCCGCGACGGACTGTGGCGCGTGTCGATCCGGCACGAAGTCGGCAAGACCCCCAGCGAGGTTCTCGCCAAGTTCGTATTTGTTGGTGCCGGCGGTTATGCGCTCGGACTTCTCCAGGGTTCGCGTATCCCCGAAATCCGCGGGTACGCGGGCTTCCCCATCTCCGGTCAGTTCTACCGATGCGACAATCCAGCGATCGTTGCCCAACACAGCGC
>JBIILU010000080.1:0-2853 GCA_044338315.1 Microbacteriaceae bacterium
CGAAAACAACGATGTTGTAATCGACAACGCCGGTTCGACCGAATCGGCTCCCCGCACGCGCACCCCGCGCCGTGCAGTCAAGAAGTCGCCCGATGCACCCATCGAGGTAACCGAAGGCGCACCCGCCGCAAAGGCTCCGCGTGCCACCAGGGCCGCCGCCAAGCCGGAGATCGAAGCGCCCGCCGAAGCCGAGGCTCCCGCCGAAGGAACCCGTGGCCGTGGCCGTGGCCGTGGACGCGGTCGTGGCACTGCCGCCGCCGCACAGACCGACGCAGACGCAACCGAGAACAACTCCGCTGACGGCCCCGACGGTGACGATAGCGGAACCGATGGTTCACGCGGTCGCCAGCGCAGCCGCAAGCGCGGTCGCGGACGCGAAGACGACTTCGACACCATCAGTGACGATGACGTTCTGATCCCCGTCGCCGGAATCCTCGACATCCTCGACAACTACGCTTTCGTTCGCACCGCTGGGTACCTCGCCAGCCCCGCCGACATTTATGTTGCGCTGGGTCAGGTGAAGAAGTACAACCTGCGTCGCGGAGACGCGGTCGTCGGTGCGATTCGCCAGCCGCGCGATAACGATTTCCAGAACCGCCAAAAGTACAACGCCCTTGCGACGATTGACTTTGTCAACGGTGCCGCACCGGAAGAGGCCGTCGTCCGCGATGATTTCGCCGACCTGACCCCCATCCACGCGACCGAGGGCCTCGGCCTGCGCGGTCGTTTCGACGGAGTCAAGAAGGGCGAGCGCGTTCTCGTTGACGGCCCTGCCGGCGCGACCCGCACCGCGGTCATTCGTGACCTCGCCGCCGAAATTTCCTCCAGCTCGAGCGACGCTCACCTCATGGTCGTCGTTTCAGACGGACTGCCAGAGGACGTAACAGCGTTGACCCGTGGAGTCCGCGGAGAAGTCGCAGCATCGTCGTACGACCGTCACGCCGACGAGCACGTCACGGTCGCCGAACTGGCGATTGCCCGTGCAAAGCGACTCGTCGAGAAGGGACACCACGTTGTTGTCCTGATCGACTCGCTGACGCGCATCGCGAAGAGCCAGCTCGCTGTCATCCAGGGTTCACGCCCGATTGGTGACGGACCGGTTGACTCGGCGGTTTTCGCCGCGACGAAGCGCCTCTTTGGCGCCGGTCGCACCCTCGAAGCCGGCGGATCGCTGACCGTCATCGCGACAATCGACAACTCCACCGATGGCTTCCCCGGCGCCATGCGCGACGAGCTGCTCGATATCGCCACCAGCGTCGTCGCACTCTAAGGACCTCATGTTTGAGTCGATCGAGGGTCTCCTCGCGGAACACGCCCAGCTCGAACTGGACTTGGCGGATCCGTCCGTGCACGCGGACGCCGGTCGAGCAAAGAAACTGCACCGTCGATACGCCGAACTCAACGCGATTGTGAACACTCACGAATTGTTGGTGGCGGCGCGCGACGACTTAGCCGCTGCGAAGGAACTCGCCAAAGATGACCCGGCGTTCGCTGAGGAAGTGCCGGCGCTCGAGGCATCGATTCCCGATTTGGAAGAGAAGCTTCGTCGTTTGCTCATCCCGCGCGACCCCGACGACGGTCGTGACGTCATCATGGAAATCAAGGGTGGCGAGGGCGGCGCCGAAAGCGCCCTCTTCGCGGCCGACCTGTTGCGCATGTACACCCAGTACGCGGACAGTCGCGGGTGGCGAGTCGAGATTCTTGACAAGACCGACAGCGACCTCGGAGGCCTGAAAGATGTCCAGGTCGCCATCAAGGGCAAGTCAACGGATCCCGCTCAGGGCGCGTGGGCAAGCCTCAAGTACGAGGGCGGAGTGCACCGCGTTCAGCGTGTCCCCGTCACGGAAACCCAGGGTCGCATCCACACCTCGACGACGGGTGTTCTCGTCTTCCCCGAAGTCGACGAACCCGAAGAGGTCGAAATCAGCCCCAACGATTTGCGCATCGACGTGTTTCGTTCGGGTGGTCCGGGTGGGCAGTCGGTCAACACGACCGACTCGGCTGTTCGAATCACACACGTTCCCACCGGCATCGTTGTGTCCTGTCAGAACGAGAAGAGCCAGATTCAGAACAAGGAATCGGCGATGCGCGTTCTGCGTGCCCGCCTGCTTGCCCGTATCCAGGAGGAGCGCGATGCCGTCGACAGCGCGGCCCGCAAGAGCCAGATCCGCGGAATGGACCGTTCCGAACGAATCCGCACCTACAACTTCCCGGAAAACCGCATCGCGGATCACCGCACCGGCTACAAGGCGTACAACCTCGACCAGGTGATGAACGGCGCACTCGACCCCATCATCGAATCGTGCATTCAGGTTGATGAGGAAGCTCAGCTCAAGGCGCTGTCGGAGTAACCGTGGCGACCGTCGGTGAGGTCGTCTCCGAACTGGCTGAACGATTCAGCCGGGCGGGGATTGCCTCCGCTCTGGCCGATGCCGAACTTCTCGTCGGGTTTGTGACGGGCTGGACCCGCGGGGAAGTCGCCACCAAGGCGTTCATGGGCACCGAACTGTCCGACGACGTTATTGCCCGAATCGCAGAACTGGGCACTCGCCGTGAAGCACGCGAACCGTTGCAACACATCACCGGCCAGTCGCCGTTTCGTCATCTTGTTCTCGACGTTGGGCCGGGGGTGCTCGTTCCGCGTCCCGAGACCGAACTCGTCGCCGAGTGGGCAATCGACGCACTGGCACAGGTTCCGAGCCCGTCCCCTCTCGCGGTGGACCTGGGAACGGGAACCGGCGCTCTGGCACTGGCGCTTGCGACCGAGGTCCCGCGGTCACGCGTCTACGCGGTCGAACAGTTTGCCGAGGCGTGTGCCTGGGCGACGAAGAACATCGAGCGCCTTGGTGACGG
>JBIILU010000081.1:0-2794 GCA_044338315.1 Microbacteriaceae bacterium
CTGGGAACCGTGCTGGGACACATCGACCAGGTTCACCCGTCACTGGTCATCGTCGACTCGGTGCAAACCGTTGCATCCGACACCATCGACGGGCTGGCCGGTGGCGTCGCCCAGGTGAAAGAAGTCGCGGCGACGCTGGTTCGATTGGCGAAGGAACGCGGTCTGCCCGTCATTCTCGTTGGACACGTCACCAAAGACGGCACGATTGCCGGCCCCCGGCTTCTCGAGCACCTCGTCGACGTTGTCGTGCAGTTCGAGGGTGATCGCCAAACCGCGCTGCGGTTCGTGCGTGCCCTCAAGAACCGGTTCGGTCCAACAGACGAGGTCGGTTGTTTCGAGATGGTCGGGACGGGGATTCAGGAAGTGCCCGACCCTTCGGCCCTTTTCCGCTCGAACTCGGGGACTCCCGTCAGCGGCACGTGCGCAACGATTGCGATGGAAGGCCGCCGCGCCATCCCCGTCGAGATTCAGGCGCTCATCGTGCCCACCAATGCGCCACAGCCCCGTCGCGTCACCAACGGGGTGGACTCATCCCGCGTCGCAATGCTGCTCGCTGTTCTAGAACGGCGTGCGGGAATTCCGTTGTCATCCGCTGATGTGTATGTGTCGACGGTCGGTGGAATCCGCGTGACCGAACCCGGTGCCGACCTGGCGATTGCCCTCGCACTGGCCAGTGCCGCGCGCGACATCGCCCTGCCCTCAACCCTTGCGGCAACCGGCGAAATCAGTCTCGCCGGCGACATCCGTGCCGTGGCCGCACACCAGCAACGAGCCACCGAGGCGACCCGACTGGGGTATTCGACGGTGCTTGACCACACCGCTACAACACTCGCCGAAGCGGTCCGCCGAGCCAGCGCATCCGCCGACCCGGCAAAACCCGGCTTTTAGCCAACAGCCCTAAACAGCCGGCTAGTACAACATGAACTGGCGTGGCTCGGCAGAGACGACATCGCCGAGTTTGACCGACACCTGATACGAGGCGCCGCCGCCGACAGCAGGTGTCCCGGCATCGCAATTGTCCGACCGCGCGCGACCCCACTCAAACGAGTTTGTGGTGATCGCTTCACCCGCCGCAAACTCTTGGACGAACGGCTCGGTGGTCTTCTGGCAGACCGTCGAATCCCAAATCTGGTCGGATCCGCTCGTGATGATGTACTTCTGTTTGTCGGTGCCGACCTCAATCGTGCACGCAACATCGCTCGTGTTGGTGATGGTCATCGAGAGTTTCGGCAGCTCGCCCTCGGCGTACGTGTCGTGATCCGTAACTGGGGTGATTATCACAGCGGCCGGGTCGCACGCCGCCGCCTCGGAAATCGTGCCGTCCGACGATGTCGCCTGGGGCTGAGCGGTGCCGCCACCCGTCACCGCCGAAATGACCCCAGAGATTCCCACCCCGGCGCCAATGATGGCAATCACGGCGATCAATCGGCGAACTTGGTACACGCGCGGGGGCAAGGGCCCACGGGGATCCGCAATCCATGACATATCAGCAGGTTACGGCGGGCCTCGGGCAACCCCCGTGTGGCGCGCCGATTAGAGCGTTTTGAGCATTCGCGAGTTGCCGAGGGTGTTGGGCTTGACGCGCGCAAGATCAAGGAATTCCGCGATTCCCTCGTCGGGAGAGCGCACGAGTTCGGCATAAACGTCAGCGCTGACCAGATTGGTTGTGGCGGGGGATGCATCGCCGACCTCGCCGATGACCTCGTATCCGCGGGCACCGAAAAACGTGGTTTCGAAGGTCAAGCAGAACAAGCGCCCCAGCCCCAGTTCACGAGCGTTTCCCTCGAGTGCATCGACCACCGCGTTACCGACACCGCGTCCCCGGTGGGATTCCGCGACGGCGACCGTACGAATCTCGCCCAAGTCACGCCACATCACGTGAAGAGCCCCACAACCGACAACCTGCCCACCCTCTTCGGCAACCACGAACTGCTGAATCGCTTCATAGAGGACTACGGGGTCTTTGCCCAACAGGATGCGTTGAGCCACAAACGGCTCGATGAGCGCCTCGATTGAGGCGACATCGGGCGTTCGAGCGGGACGAACCGTGAGGGTCATTCCGCCAGTCTAGGCGCGGCTACTCGGTCGCTGCGGGCGGGGCTGAATCGGCCTCAACCTCTGCCGAGGTGGCTTCGGCTACCTCTTCGGCAACGACTTCCGGCAGAGCGAGCGTTCCCGTCATCGTCGCAGTGAACTCTTCATCGACGAAGTCAACCAGCACGTGACTTCCCGAGTGCAGTTCGCCGGTCAGGATGTTCTCCGACAACATGTCCTCGACCTCGTGCTGAATCGCACGACGCAACGGGCGCGCACCGAGTGTCGGATCCCAGCCAATAGTGAGCAACTGGCGACGAGCGGCGTCGGTGACGTCAAGCGTCATGTCGCGGTCAAGCATGCGTTCGCGCAGGCGGCGAATGAAGAGATCAACGATCTGCAGCAACTCGTCCTGCGACAGCTGCGGGAAGACAATTGTTTCGTCCACACGGTTCAGGAACTCGGGCTTGAAGTGCTTCTTGAGTTCCTCGACGACCTTCGCGCGCATCGCCTTGTACGACTGTTCGGCGTTGCCCTGGAGTGTGAAGCCGA
Source organism: Microbacteriaceae bacterium (assembly GCA_044338315.1). GTDB lineage: Bacteria > Actinomycetota > Actinomycetes > Actinomycetales > Microbacteriaceae > MWH-TA3. Next base: position 2,587 of record JBIILU010000081.1, read on the forward strand.
CGGGTCCGCCGGTGATGTCTTTCGTTCCCAGGTTGGTCGTCATGATGATGACGGTGTTCTTGAAGTCGATGACACGGCCCTGACCGTCGGTCAGGCGACCCTCTTCGAGCACCTGCAGCAGCGAGTTGAAGATGTCGGGGTGTGCCTTTTCGATTTCGTCGAACAGCACGACCGAGAACGGCTTGCGTCGAACACGTTCGGTCAACTG
>JBIILU010000023.1:0-10248 GCA_044338315.1 Microbacteriaceae bacterium
GCCTTGACGTGTCTGTCACTCAGCGGGCTTGCGGCGGCGTGGGCAGCCGTGGTGCTGGCCCGCAACAACACGGTGGAATCGGAACTCGCGGACCGCTAGTCGAGCCAGCGCTCGGCGAGATAGTCCGAGTTGACGCGACGGATCGTTCCGGAACGCGAACGGAAAATGATGCTTTCCGTCTTGAGCCACGGACCGTCACGGCGAACACCGCGAACCAGTTCGCCGTCGGTGACACCCGTGGCGACGAAGAACATGTTGTCTCCCGCGACCAGCTCATCGGCGGAATAGACGTAATCGAACTTGAGACCGGCCGCGGCTCCGCGTTCACGTTCCTCGTCCGACCCGGGCATCAAGCGCCCCTGAATGAACCCGCCCAACGCCTTGATCGCACACGTGGTTGCGACGCCCTCCGGACTGCCGCCGACGCCGTAACAGATGTCGATCCGACTATCGGGTCGCGCCGAGTTTATTCCCGCGGCAACATCGCCGTCCAGGATTAGGCGTGTGTTGGCGCCGGCCGACCGAATTTGCTCGATCGCGTCGGCGTGCCGAGGGCGGTCAAGAATGGCGACCTTGATGTCGCTCACCGATACTCGCTTCTTTTTCGCAAATTCGCGGATGTTGTCGCCCAGCGACTGCGTAATGTCCAGCACGCCGATTCCGTCCGACCCCGAGACGAGTTTTTCCATGTAGAACACGCTCGACGCATCGAGCATCGAGCCGCGGTCGGCGACCGCCAACATGGAAATCGCGTGCCCGCGACCAGCGGCGGTCAGGCTCGTTCCGTCAATCGGGTCGACCGCGATGTCACACTCGGGCCCGTTACCGTTGCCGACAACCTCTCCGTTGAACAGCATCGGGGCGTTATCTTTCTCGCCCTCACCGATCACAATCGTCCCTTGAAAATTGACCGTCCCCAAAAATTTTCGCATCGCATCGACGGCGGCACCGTCGGCGGCGTTTTTGTCGCCGCGGCCAATGAACGGCATCGCGCGGATCGCGGCGGCCTCTGTCGCTCGGACCAATTCCAGCGCGAGGTTGCGGTCCGGGTGAGCGAAGGCGTTGTCCATGGATTTCCTGTTCTACACGGTGGCAGGTCGAGTCGGCGGTGGATCGGCGATAGCGCCAGCCTAGCGCCAAGGCCCAATCGCTAGAATGTGAATCACACGCAGAAAACTCGACCGAGGAGAAGTAATGCCCGTCGCAACACCGGACCAGTACGCCGAAATGCTCGACACGGCAAAGAAGAACATCTTCGCCTTCCCCGCCATCAACGTGTCGTCGTCGTCGACAATCAACGCGGTTCTTCAGGGACTCACCGAGGCCGGTTCCGACGGAATCATTCAGGTCACAACGGGTGGTGCCGACTTCTTTGCCGGCCACACGGTCAAGGCGCGCGCAACGGGCGCTCTTGCAATGGCCAAGTACGTCCACGAAGTGGCCAAGTCTTACCCGATCACGGTCGCCGTGCACACCGACCACTGCCCCAAGGACGCGCTCGAAGGTTTCGTGTACCCGCTGATCGCCGCATCCGAGGAGGAAGTCAAGGCGGGTCGCGAGCCGATCTTCCAGTCGCACATGTGGGATGGTTCGGCTGTTCCTCTCGCCGAAAACCTGGAAATCGCGAAGGAAATTCTTGCGAAGACGACAAACATCAACGCAATTCTCGAAGTCGAAATCGGGGTCGTCGGTGGCGAAGAAGACGGCGTCAGCCACGACATCAACGAAAACCTCTACACAACTCTCGATGACGCGATTGCCATGGTCGAAGCGCTCGGGCTCGGCGACAAGGGTCGATACATGGCCGCACTCACCTTCGGAAACGTCCACGGCGTTTACAAGCCGGGAAACGTGAAGCTTCGCCCCGAAATCCTCGCCGAAATTCAAGACGGACTCGCCACGAAATATGGCACAGACGCCAAACCGTTGGACCTCGTCTTCCACGGCGGATCCGGTTCCTCCGAGGACGAAATCTTCGAGGCCGTCCGCAACGGAGTCGTCAAGATGAACCTGGACACCGACACCCAGTACGCGTACACGCGGTCGGTTGCGGACACCGTGTTGACGAACTACTCCGGCGTCCTCAAAGTCGACGGTGAGGTCGGAAACAAAAAGGTGTACGACCCCCGCAGTTGGGGCAAGCTCGCCGAGACGGCGATGGCGTCCCGCGTTGTCGATTATGCACAGCAACTCGGCAGCGCCGGGCACGCACTGAAGTAGTCTGGGCGCATGTCAGGCCAGAAATTGCCCACGTCGCTGCCCACCCCGCGACTGATCGATCCGAGCAGCGTTCCGTCTTTGCGCTGGGGAATCATGGGTCCGGGCGGAATCGCCGACACGTGGGTGTCAACGGTTCTCGCAAACACCAGCCAACAGGTTGTCGCCGCCGGATCAACGAGCGCCGAGCGCGCGGCCGCGTTCGCTGAAAAGCACGGCATTCCCCGTTCCTACGGCTCGTACGACGACCTCTTGGCCGACACCGAAATCGACATCATCTACATTGCGACGCGTCAGCACACCCACTGTGAAAACGTTCTGCAGGCACTCGCCGCGGGAAAGCACGTGCTCGTCGAAAAGCCGATGGCGACAATCCCCGAGGACGCTCGCACGATTCGCGATGCTGCTCGTGCATCCGGGCTCTTCGTGATGGAAGCGATGTGGACGACGTACCTGCCACAATCCGACATCATTCGACAGCTCGTCGCCGACGACGTCCTGGGTGACATCCGTCTCGTCCAAGCGGATTTCGGTCTCGACCTGCGCGATGTCGACCGCCTGTTCGACATCAACGGCGGTGGTGTTTCGCACGACGTCGGAATCTACCCGACCGCTTTCGTCTCGTCCTTCTTGGGTGGCACGCCGCTCACGGTCTCGGCGGTCGGTGATGTGACGGAAAATGGCGTCGATTCCGAGATCGTCATTCGGACGTCCTATGCAAACGGAGCAAACGGTTACGCCTCTTCGTCGATGAGGTCCTTCTCGCACACGATCGCGTGGGTCGACGGCACCCACGCGTCGCTCGAGGTCGGGCGTCCCTTCTTCATCCCGTCATCGCTGACGCTGTTTGATCGTTCGCTCAACCCCACACCCGTTGCGCAGTGGCGCGACGAAACCGGAATCACCGAACACCGCGGGCTCTTTTACCAAGCGGTTGCGGTGGCGAAATTCATCGCCGACGGGCTGACGGAATCGCCGTGGCGCAACCTCGACGCATCGGTTCTCGACATCGAGACGATTGCGGCCGCGCGCCACCAGCTCGGGGTCTACTACCCCGGCGAGTCGCGCTAGCTCTTTCGACCGCCCAGAGCGCGATCGTCGCTGCGCAGTTCTTTCGGCAGCGAGAACATGAGATCTTCGGTCGCGGTGGTCACGGTGTCGACGTGACCAAATCCGGCGTGACGCAAGTCGCTCAGAACTTCGTCGACGAGGTATTCGGGAACACTGGCCCCCGATGACAGTCCGATCGTCGAAACGCCCTCCAGCCACTCCTGCTTGATTTCGCTCGAATAGTCGATGCGATACGAGGCCTTTGCTCCCGTTTCGAGGGCGACTTCGACCAGGCGGACAGAGTTGGACGAGTTCGAACTTCCCACCACGAGGACCAGGTCGCACTCGGGTGCAATCTTCTTGATGGCAACCTGTCGGTTCTGAGTGGCGTAGCAAATGTCATCGCTCGGCGGATCCTGCAGGTGCGGGAAGCGGATGCGAAGACGGCGGACCGTCTCCATCGTTTCGTCGACGGACAGGGTCGTCTGCGACAACCAAATCATCTTCTCGGATTCGGGAACCTCAACGGTGTCGGCGGCATCCGGGTCGTGGATAAGTGTCGTGTTGTCGGGGGCGTGGCCCATCGTGCCCTCGACTTCTTCGTGCCCTTCGTGACCGACGAGAAGAATGTGATAATCCTGGCGCGAAAAACGCTCAGCCTCGCGGTGAACCTTCGTGACGAGCGGACAGGTCGCATCGATGGCCATGAGGTTCTTAGCGGCAGCGTCGGATTTGACCTTGGGCGAAACTCCGTGGGCACTGAAAACGAGGTGCGAACCCTCGGGGACCTCGTCGACCTCGTCAACAAAAATCGCACCGCGCTCTTCGAGGCTCGAAACGACCTCGACGTTGTGGACGATTTGCTTGCGCACGTAAATCGGTGAGCCGTACTGCTCGATGGCCTTCTCGACGGCGATGACCGCACGGTCGACGCCGGCGCAGTAACCGCGCGGCGCGGCAAGAACGATGCGCTTTGATTTCTCTGTTGGCACCTCGTCAAGCGGTGTCGTTCGCGCGGGATGGCGCACCGTCAACTCAACTGACGTCTTTCCAATATTGACTGCGCTCACATGTCTAGTTTAGGCAGGTTGTGTGTCGGTCTGCTGTCGCCCGCCGGCGGCATTGGCGAAAATTGCGGCGAACGCCGCGAAGATGACGAGAATCCAAAACATCGACAGCAGCCCGATGGACTGAGCGATTATGCCGAGGACGGGCGGGCCAACGAGAAAGGCCATGTATCCCGAGGTTGCCACGAACGACACACGTCGCGCAGCGTTATCGCCTTCGCCGGCAGCCGACAGGAACAGTGGGAACCCGAGTGCAACCCCGGCGCCCCACATCGCAGCGCCCAGGTAGGCGAAAGGCAGGCTTCCGCCGAGAATGACGGTCGCAACGCCAAGAGCACCAATGCCGGCAAACAGTTGCAGGGTGTGCGCGCGTCCGAGCCGATCGGAGATGCGCCCGCCAAGAATTCGGGTGACAATCATGGCGCTCATGAGAACTGCGTACGCGATGGCGGCGTTTGTTCGAGTTTCCCCGTAGTCATCAACGAGAGCCAACACCAACCAGTCGTTAGACGCTCCCTCCGCTAGCGTGATGGCAAAAACTCCGGCTCCGAGCGCGAGCACGACCGGCGTCCGCCACAGCGGTGTACTGGCAGCGCTTCCGGGCTCGGCGGTCGCTGTGGAGTCGCGCAAATCGAGCAGGGCACGACAGGTGAAAAGGGCAAGAGTGGTCGTCCCTGCCGCCAAAACCAGCAACTGCACGCCGAGGGATAAACCGACGGTGGTTGCAAACGCTCCTATGCCCACGCCAACGAAAGTCCCGATAGAGAACCCGGCGTGCAGCATGGGCATGATTGTCTTGCCGAGTATCTGCTCGAGCGCTGCGCCATTGACGTTGATGGCTACATCGGCCGCGGAAATCGCGATCCCCAGAACCACGAAGCCCGCAAACAGTGCAACGGCCGACCCCAGTGTGATTGCAACGGACTGCGCGCCGACGGCGAGAGCCGAAACCACAAATCCCCACGCGATGACGGGTTTCACGCCAAAGCGTTCGATAATCCGACCGGCAACGGCGAGTCCGCCGACCGATCCGATTGCGAACCCCAGCAGAATGAAACCGATGCCGGCGGTGGTGGTGTTCACCGCCTCGCGAACTTCGGGCAGGCGCGCCAACAGTGACGCGTTGGTCAGCCCCAACATGGCAAACAGGACGATGAGGGCGCGGTACCACCGTGCATTAACATTCATCGCGCGACTCCAAAATCAACCGGCAAAGCAGTGTGTGTTCGCACGGAATTCCTAACCTGACGTGTTCCCCCACCGTACCGCCCGAAGGTCCGTCCTCGCGGGTACGGTGGGTGTTATGGAAGCCACCGGCGCAGAAGTTGTTAGGTCGGTCGCGGACGTCGCGAACAGCCTCCGCTCCTACATCGAACAGCTCCCGCCCGTGTGGATCGAGGGCCAGCTTGCCGAGTGGAATCCCCGTGCAAAGGCGCACTACGGAAAGCTGAAGGATTTGACCGGCGATGCGTCGATCAACATCACGGTCTGGAATTCCGTCCTCGAAACGATGACGGAAACGTTCAAACAGGGCGACAAGGTTCGCGTTTTGGCCAAGCCCGACTTTTGGGTCGGTGGTGGGTCGCTGTCGTTCCAGGTCAAGCAAATGCGTCACGAGGGACTCGGCGACATCCTCGAGAAAATCGAAAAACTTCGTCAGGACCTCACCGCGGAGGGCTTGCTTGACCCCGCCAGCAAAAAAGCCCTGCCTTTCCTTCCTCTGTGCATCGGGCTCATCACCGGCGAAAACTCCGATGCGGAAAAGGACGTCCTGACCAACGCACGGTTGCGCTGGGCGGATGTGAAATTCCGCGTCATCAACACTCTCGTCCAGGGCGATCAGGCACCGGCCCAAATCGTCTCAGCGATTCAGACGCTCGACGCAGACCCCGAGGTCGACGTGATCATCATCGCCCGCGGTGGGGGCGAATTCCTGCACCTCGTCACATTTAGCGACGAACGCGTGGTGCGTGCAGCCGCGGCCTGTGAAACCCCGCTTGTCTCGGCGATCGGACACGAAAACGATCGCCCGCTGCTGGACGAAGTCGCCGACCTTCGCGCGTCGACACCCACCGACGCGGCGAAACGCGTTGTGCCCGATGTTGCCGCCGAAATCGACGCCATCGCGGGTCACCGTTCGCGAGCGTTCCAGATCGTGTCCGCAACCATTGCGCAAGAAATCGACCGCATTGCCCAAGTGCGCAACCGGCCCGTCATGGCCAGTCCGCTCGCGTACCTTGAACGACACGAAACGGACCTGGCGAATTACACCGACAAGGGGCTGACGCTCATCACACATGCCGTCAGCCGCGCGACCGATTCCCTGCACCGATTGACTGCTCAACTGCGCACGCTATCGCCTCAGAACACGCTCGATCGCGGATATGCGATTGTGCGCGGACCGAAGGGCACAATCGTCGCGCAGGCGACTTCGGTGAAGGCCGGAGACGTGCTCTCGATTCAAGTTGCCGATGGCGACATTTCCGCAACCACCAATTAGCGAACGGTATCGTTGAACCATGGCCGAGAAACTTCCCGACGTCTCCTCCCTCAGCTACGAGCAGGCGCGTGACGAACTGATTCAGATCGTTGCGTCACTCGAAAAGGGGACCGCGTCGCTTGATGAGTCGGTGACGCTGTGGGAACGCGGCGAAGCCCTGGCCGCCCGTTGTGAGGAATGGCTCGTTGGAGCCCGTGCGCGCCTTGAAGCCGCACGAAAGTCCGCGGAGTGAGCAGCGCCCGGCAAGGTCGCGCCCGGCAGTCAACCCTGACTCTTCTCGGTGCACTCGGCGCCTCGTTCGCCATCGTGCTCGTCCTCGTTCTCATCACCGTCCGTCCCGCAAACACCGATCGCGCCGAAATCGATTGGCATGCGGTCCACGCGGGCATTCCGTCGTCCGCTCAGTTTGTCGACCCCGACTTCACCGCCGCGGACGGCGACTGGTGGAGCAACCGGGCGGAATTCACGAGCGGCGACTACCCCGAGTGGTACATCGGGCTGGTCACGCCGACGAACGGATTTGTCGTCATCGAACAATTCGAGGGCGACCCGTCACCGGAAATCGCTGCGGAACTAGACGACGTGACACCGTCAACATCGACGGTCGCCGGTCTCACGTGGACAGTTTTTGACCGCAGCGGGGTCGAAAACCCCGGGAACCGCGGGGTCATCTACCTGCTGACGGGACTGGCGGGAAACGGTAGCCTGATGGTGTCGGGCAGTGCGACAATCGCCGAAATCGAGTTGGCCGCGGCCCGCGCCATCGAATCGTTGGGAGGCACACCGTGACAGAGTCACCGCGTAACCCTCGCGACGCGTGGGCGTTCATGCGCGCCGGCAACGACCGATTTGTCAAGGGAACTCCCGCCCACCCTAACCAAGACATGACTCACCGTGGCTCGGTTGCGGATGGACAAACGCCCTATGCGGCTCTGTTCGGCTGTTCCGATTCCCGACTCGGTGCGGAGATTATCTTTGATGTCGGGCTCGGCGAGCTTTTCGTTGTTCGCAATGCCGGGCAAACGATTTCACAATCGGTTGTCGGCTCGCTCGAATATGCCGTTGCGGCCCTCAACGTCCCCCTCATTCTCGTGCTCGCGCACGACAAGTGCGGTGCGGTGCAAGCCGCCGTCGATTCCCGCCGGCCCGATGCCGTGATGCTGCCGGTCAACATCAGGGCGCTGACCGACACGATTCAGCCGGCGATCGACCGTGTCCTCCTCAACAACGCGACAACGGAAGTCGACGACATCAACATCGACGAAGTTGGCGAAGAACACCTGCGCGACACCATCGCGGAACTGCTCAGCACCAGCGAACTGATCGCCGAGGCGATCGCGGCCGGCGACGTCGCCATCGTCGGCGCCACATACAACCTGCGCGAGGGGCACGTTATCCCCTCGGTCGTCATCGGCGACATAGATTAAGAGAAGGAGGCACGCGTGAGCGAGTACCGAATCGAACACGACACCATGGGTGAAGTGCGCGTTCCCAAGGACGCCCTGTACGGCGCACAGACTCAGCGTGCCGTCGAAAACTTCCCGATTTCTGGCAGCGGCTTGGAATCAGCGCAGATTGTGGCCCTGGCACACATCAAGCGCGCTGCCGCCATCGTCAACGAGAAACTGGGGATTGTTCCCGCAGACATTCGCGACGCGATCGTCACCGCCGCTGACGACATCATCGGGGGTAAGCACCACGACCAGTTCCCCGTCGACACCTACCAGACCGGCTCCGGCACCTCCTCGAACATGAACATGAACGAGGTTCTCGCGACCCTCGCCAGCGCGGTGCGCGGCGAACCGGTTCACCCCAACGACCACGTCAACGCATCACAATCGTCGAACGACGTGTTCCCGACGTCGGTGCACCTCGCCGTGACCTCGGCGCTGCTGACCTCGGCGATTCCCGCGCTGGACCATCTTGCAAAAGCGCTTGAGTCGAAAGCAAAGGCGTGGGCCAAGCACGTCAAGCCGGGGCGCACGCACCTGATGGATGCGACACCCGTCACCCTGGGGCAGGAATTCGGCGGTTACGCTCGCCAGATTCGACTGGGCATCGAACGAATCGAAGCGGCCATTCCCCGCGTCGCCGAGGTCCCTCTGGGAGGGACCGCCGTCGGTACGGGAATCAACACCCCGAAAGGCTTCTCGGCAGCGGTCATCACGGAACTCGCGTCGGCAACGAAGCTGCCGATCAGCGAAGCGAAAGATCACTTCGAGGCACAGGGTGCACGAGACGGGCTCGTCGAGGCTTCTGGTGCGCTCCGCGTCATCGCGGTGTCGCTCACCAAAATTTGCAACGACATCCGTTGGATGGGGTCAGGCCCCAACACGGGAATTGCCGAGATCCACATTCCCGACCTTCAGCCCGGTTCGTCAATCATGCCCGGGAAGGTCAACCCCGTTGTCCCCGAAGCGGTCCTCATGGTGTGCGCGAAGGTCATCGGTAACGACGCGACCATCGCGTGGGCCGGCGCTTCGGGTTCGTTTGAACTGAATGTAGCCATACCCGTCATGGGAACGTCCCTGCTCGAATCGATCCGACTGCTCGCGAACTCGGCGCGGGTCCTCGCCGACAAGACAATCACCGGGCTCGAAGCGAACGACAAGCGCGCGGCCGCTCTTGCGGGCATGTCACCCGCGATCGTGACCCCGCTCAACCGCATCATCGGATACGAAGCGGCGGCGGCGATTGCAAAACACTCCGTGAAAACCGGCACCACCGTGCGTGAGTCCGTCATCGAACTCGGCTATGTCGAGCGCGGCGAGATCACGCTCGAACAACTTGACAAGGCCCTCGACCTCCTGTCGATGACCTCCCCCGGCGTCACCCAATAAAAAAGGAATCAGAACATGGCTAAAGCAATCCGAACAATCGACGAACAGATTCGACGCCTTCGTGTTTACAACGTCGTCGCCGGAGCAGTACACCTCGCACAGGCCCTCGCGTTTGGCTTTGCGCTCACCCTGATCGGCACCCCCGTGCTTTTCCCCGTGACCATCGACTACATGACGGGCCCGCCCGGCGTCGACCTTCCCACCGAGCGCGTGACGCTGTTCGAAATCGACCTCGGCATCGGTGTCGTTGCCTTCCTTTTGATGTCGGCGTTCTTCCACTTCCTCATCTCGTCGCCGGGAGTCTTCACCCGTTACTCAAATGGATTGAAGGCTAACCACAACTATTTCCGCTGGACCGAGTATTCGCTCAGTTCGTCCGTCATGATCTGGCTCATTGCACAGCTGACGGGAGCCACCGACGTCGGTGCTCTCTTCGGAATCTTCGCCGTAAACGCGTCGATGATTATGTTTGGCGCACTTCAAGAGAAGTACGAGACCCCCGGCAACGGGAAGGGCCTGCCCTTCATCTTCGGATGCATGACGGGAATCGTTCCGTGGATCATCGTCGGAATTT
>JBIILU010000024.1:0-10242 GCA_044338315.1 Microbacteriaceae bacterium
TTGTAGAAGCGGCGCGAGGCCTGGATCTTGTTCTCGGTGTCGACGAGTTCCGCCTGCAACTGCTGGAAGTTTTCGCTGGCCTGAAGGTCGGGGTAGGCCTCGGCAACGGCAAAAATCGACTTGAGCGCCGACTGCATCATGTTTTCGGCAGCGGCTGCTTCGGCGGGTGAACCCGCACCGACCGTGGCGGCACGCGCCTTGGTCACGTTCTCAAAAACTTGCTTTTCGTGCTTCGCGTATCCCTTGACCGCTTCGATCAGGTTGGGGATGAGATCCGCACGGCGCTTGAGCTGAACAGTGATGTCGCTCCACGCTTCCTCGACGCGGACATTGAGGGTGACGAGACCGTTATAGGTCGACCACACATACAGTCCGACGAGGACGGCGACGCCGGCGACGGACAGAAGGGCAATTGTGATTAGTTCCATGTCTTTACTCTACGCTCGCCCAACCGCAAGAATCCAGCGCTTTCCCCTACGGCGAAATTCATAGGAAACGGATTGAACTTGTGCCCCAACAGGGATTCGAACCCTGACTGTAACGATTTTAAGTCGTTTGCCTCTGCCGGTTGGGCTATTGGGGCATGTTTGAGCTCTACTTCGTGCGGGCGGGACGCGACGCGAATGCCCGGAAGTAGGCGGTCGGGGTTTCGCGTAACGAGATCGCGACGGTGTCGCGGCCGACGAATAACTGCAGTACCCAGTCTCCGAAGACGCGCAGTTTGCGTTCCCACATCGGCATGGCAAGACCGTGGTAACCGCGGTGCATGACCCACGCCAGGAATCCCGTGACCCTGAACTTCCCCGACTCGAACACTCCGTGACCGACGCCGAGTCCGGCGACGACTCCGAGGTTCTTGTGGAAATACTTGCGCGGTTCCTCCCCGCGGATGACGGCGACGATGTTCTTCGCCATGAGCTTCGCTTGGCGCACGGCGTGCTGTGCGTTCGGAACGCACATTCCGCCGACACCGTCACCGGTGAGGTCGGGCACTGCCGAGTTGTCGCCAGCGGCCCACGCGCCCGAGACGATCGCACCGTTGTCGGCCGTGACCTGCAGCGTCGGGGACGACCGAATTCGGCCACGATCGTCAATGGGAAAGTCGGTTTTGCGCAAGACGGGGTTCGCCATGACCCCCGCGGTCCAGATGATGAGATCCGATTCGAATTTGAGTCCGCTCGACAGTTCGACTTTTCCGTCCACGGCAGATGTCAACTGGGTGTCAAGGTGAACGGTCGCGCCGCGCTGGGCGAGGTTCTTGAGAACCCACTTGGACGTGCCGAGCGACACCTCGGGCATGATGCGACCCATCGCCTCGACCAGGTGGAACCGGGTGTCTTCGATGGTCAGTTCGGGGTAGTTCTTGAGCATTCCCGAGGCCAGCGAACGTAGTTCGGCAAAAGTTTCGATTCCGGCAAAGCCACCGCCAATGACGGTGACGGTCAGCAGGCGGTCGCGCTCCTTGCCAGCGGGCAGGTTCGCGGCTTTCGCGAAGTTATCGATGATGCGGTCGCGAACCGCGACGGCTTCTTCGATCGACTTCATGCCGATTGCACCGTCGGCAACGCCCGGGATGGGGAATGTGCGCGAAACGGAACCGGCGGCCAGAACGATGTGGTCGTACTTGACGGTGTAAGGCTTGCCCGCCGACGGCTCAACGGTCGCGGACTTCTTCTTGTGGTCAATCCCGACAACCTTGCCCTGAATAACGTTGGTCTTCTTCAGATGGCGACGCAGCGGCACGATGACATGGCGCGGCTCAATCGAACCGGCAGCGACCTCGGGCAGGAAGGGGTGATACGTCATGTAGGGAAGCGGGTCGACGAGCGTCACCTCGGCTTCGCCACGGCGAAGCTGGTTTTGCAGGGCGAACGCGGTGTAGAAACCGGTGTATCCGCCACCGACGACGAGAACTTTGGGCACGAAATCTCCTGTTGAGAGTTGTTTACAACTTCCCTAATCTATCGTGTTGCAGCCCGTGTTAGTGCCAGAAACAGCCGTCGAACGAATCCAAAGATAATGAGCGCGAACGACCCGACGAGTCCGCCGATCGCCAATACGGGCGCGATGACGTTCACCCACGTTCCCTCGACGCCCGCGCGACCTGTCGCCTCTTCGGAAACCACGAGTGGGTCGTCGGCGATTGGGTCCGGGACGGTGAGGGAAATCGCCGTCGACTCCCACTCGACGAATCGGTGCAGCGGAATCCATTCCGCAATTGTTCCCAACGGGTTGGATTCGATGACGGGAACGTCGGCCGTCACGGCACCGTAGGCGTCGATGATTCCCCAGCCGTATTTGACGTTGCCAACTTTCCCGACCGGGTCGGCCGTGACGAGGATCCGGTTGACGATGTTCGCCGTGTCAAGTTCGGGGTGTGCCTCCATGACGAGCGCGGCGATTCCCGCGACAATCGGCGCTGCGCCGGACGTTCCGTTCCAGAACTCTCGTCCGCCGCCGGGGGTTGAGCCGGGGAGGCGTTGGCTGGCAGCAACGACCCCGATGGTCGAACCGGGTGTGGAGGCGAACGAGCTGACTTTCCCCGAGCGCGTCACCCCGCCAACGGCAAGCACGCCGGGGATGGTTGCCGGAGAGCCGATCGAGGTGGTGCCGTTTCCGCGGTTTCCCGCCGCCGCAACGATGAGGACTCCAGCTTTTTCGGCTTTGAGGAACGCCTTGTCCCATTCGGGAGTCCACCACGGCCGGTTCATGACGAAGGACATGACGATGATGTCCGCGCCGTTGTCGACGGCCCAGTTGACGCCGTCCGCGACCTGCTGGTCGGTGGTGGAATCGCCGCGGTCAAACGACACGCTGACGCTCAGCAGCTTCGCGCCGGGGGCAGTGCCCATGACGCCCTTCGAACCAGACCCGTGTCCGGCCGCAAGCGACGCAACCTTGGTTCCGTGGTCCTTTTTCGGCGACAGCAGGGTTTGCCCATCGGCTGATCCAATTCCGGACATGTCCGCGCCGCCGACAACCTGCCCGGTGAGGTCCGGGTGGTTGCCGTCGATTCCGGTGTCGATGACGGCAATGGTGACTCCTTCGCCGGTCGCCGTTTTCCACGCCTTGGTCACTCCGTAATCCTTGAGCCACCACTCGGATCGGCGATACGCATCGGCGCTGGCCGGCAGCGCCGCGCCGAACACCAGCGCGACGACGGCGAGGATGCTCAGTCGCGCGCGTCGGGTAAGCATTGGCACACCTCGGGTTTCCAGCCACACGCCGTCAGAGCGGCATCGCCGATGGGGTTCACGCCAGCGCCCGCCGCCAGGCTGTGGCCGGCGAGGGCGTGCAGGCATTTGACGCGAGTCGGCATTCCGCCCGCGCTGATCCCGTCGATCTCGGCGACCTGGCCGAACTCGTCACGATCGGCAATGTAGGCGAGGTGCGCGGCCGCGTAGGCGGCCCGCAGGTCGTCGTCCTCGGCCAGTTTTGCCTGCTCTACGGCCATGACTCCGTTCGCCTCGAGCGTCGAGATTGCCGCCGTCGCCGCGGGATGCGTCAAATAGTAGAAGGTGGGAAACGGGGTTCCGTCCGTCAATCGCGGAGTTGTCGAGACGACCGTCGGCGCACCACACGCGCACCGCGCGGCGATTCCAACCACGTCGCGCATGGGGCGTCCCAGCTGAACCTCCATGATTTCCAGATCACGGTCGGTTGCCGGGGTCATGCTCATTTCGGTTCCTGGTCGACGGCTGCGGCGATGTACGACGCGAGGAGAGCATCCACCCAGTTGATATCCGTCGTCCGTACTGCGGCGGCAGCATCCACCGCAACGGATTCGTCAACCACGATGTCGTTGACGATGAGGTACGCCACGTCTCCGGGATAGACGAACAGCAGACGTTGACGCGCCTGGGCTTCCACGTAGGCGCGGTCGCCCCACCGTTCCAAGTCATCCTGCATCGACGCGACGGCGGCTTTGGAGTTCGTCACCTCGGCCCGAAGTTCACCGAGGCGAACCTGCTGCTGAAACCAAATTTGGACAGGCTCAAACAGCACCACGACGGCAACAATCACAACGACGAGAACGCCGAGCCACATGCCCGAACGGTCGAGCTGCCTGGCCCACAACTCACTGAGGCTGAGCGGCACGCGAACGCGCGGAACACGCCGCTGACGCGGGGGTGGGCCCGGTCGCTTAGGTCGTTGCGCGTTCATTCCTCAAGGGTAAACGAAGGGGGCGCGAACAGGCCCGCACCCCCTCGCGCTCTGCGTGTTATCCCTGGAAGCGCGGGAAGGCGGAGCGGCCGGCGTAAACCGCCGAGTCGCCCAGTTCCTCTTCGATGCGCAGGAGTTGGTTGTATTTCGCGACGCGCTCGCTGCGGGCGGGTGCACCCGTCTTGATTTGCCCGCAATTCGTGGCAACAGCTAGGTCGGCGATGGTGGTGTCTTCGGTTTCTCCCGAGCGGTGTGACAGGACGGCGGTGTACCCGGCGCGCTGTGCCATCGCCACCGCGTCGAGCGTTTCCGTGAGCGTCCCGATCTGGTTCACCTTCACCAGAATCGAGTTTCCGACGTGACGGTCAATTCCATCCGAGAGTCGCGCGGGGTTGGTGACAAACAGGTCGTCGCCGACGAGTTGAACCTTTTCACCGAGTGCGGCGGTAATCGCGGCCCATCCGTCCCAGTCGTTCTCGGACAACGGGTCTTCGATGGTGATGAGCGGGTAGGCGGCAACGAGTTCCGAGTAGTACGCGATCATTTCGTCCGCGCTGAGCTTCTTGCCTTCAAAGTTGTACTTGCCGTCGGTGTGAAACTCGGTCGCGGCAACGTCCATTCCCAGAGCGATGTCGACGCCCGGCTTGTAGCCAGCCTTGACAATCGCGTCCATGAGCAGGTCGAGGGCCGCACGGTTGTTGTCGAGATTTGGTGCGAAACCGCCTTCGTCGCCGAGTCCGGTGGGGAGTCCCTTGTCCTTGAGGAGTCCCTTGAGTGCGTGATACGTCTCAACGCCCCAGCGCAGTCCCTCGCGGTAGCTCTCGGCGCCGATGGGCAAGACCATGAACTCTTGGACGTCGACGTTGGTGTCGGCGTGTGCGCCTCCGTTGATGACGTTCATCATCGGCACGGGCAGAACGTGTGCGTTGGGTCCGCCGAGGTAACGGAACAGCGGAAGATCGGCCGACAGTGCAGCGGCCTTGGCAACGGCGAGCGAGACGCCGAGGATTGCGTTCGCGCCGAGCTTCGACTTGTTGTCGGTGCCGTCGGCTTCGATCATGGCCGCGTCGATCGCGCGCTGTTCGCTGGCATCGAGGCCCTCGATCACGTCGCCGAGAACTTCGATGACCGAGGAAACCGCCTTGAGAACGCCTTTGCCGCCGTATCGCGACTTGTCGTCGTCACGAAGTTCGTAGGCTTCGAACGCACCGGTCGATGCGCCGGACGGCACCGCAGCCGACGCGACCGTTCCGTCGTCGAGGACGACATCGACCTCGACCGTGGGGTTCCCACGCGAGTCGAGAATTTCGCGGGCATCAACGAACGCAATTGCGGACACAGTTTCTCCTTGTATATGTAGTTTCGATTTAAGACTAGAGCGTTACTCGAGTGTCTTCCACTCGAGCGGTTCGCCCGGGTTGAGGAACGCATAGCGACGGAATCCGTCGTGGTCGAGTTGGTCGAGAATCGCCCGCGTGTTCTTTGTCTTGACGACGAGTCGCACGCGCAGCCCCTCCGCCATCAGCGAGTTCTTTGTCGCGATCAGTTCGGCCACTGTCAGTTCCGGGTCGTAGATGACGGCAACCGACGTGACGTCCGTCGATTCACTGTCGGTGACAAGGTCAACGAGTCGTTCGAAACCGAGCGACAGCCCGACCGCCGGTGCGTCGGTTCCCAGAAATTGGCCGACCATTCCGTCGTATCGGCCACCACCACCAAGTGAGTAGTCGAGGTCGGGATGGGCGACCTCAAAGATTGCGCCGGTGTAATACCCCATCCCGCGAACCAGGAACGGATCAAAAATCAGTCGGCCGGTGTGACCGACGGCGTCGGCAATCGCGGCGAGTTCGGCCACCGCGTCGGGTGCAACACCGGCGGGCAGCGCAGCGGTCATCTCGGCGACCGTCGGCGCAGCGGTCGGTGTGGAGTGGCTCGACAGCAGGGCCGACAGCGTCTCGAGGGCGGCTTCGGGCATTCCGCGCTCGCGCAACTCGTCGAGCACGCCGATGGCCCCGACCTTGTCCAACTTGTCGAGTGTGATCAGCGCGGATGCCGTGTCGGTCAAGCCCAGCGCGTCGAGCAACCCCATCAGGATGCGGCGATCGTTGAGTCGAATCGTCGTTCCCGTCACGCCGAGCGCGTCGAGGGTCGCCAGGGTTGCAGTGAGCAATTCGGCCTCGGCGATGATTCCCGATTCGCCGATGATGTCCATGTCGCACTGCACGAACTGACGGAAGCGGCCCTTCTGCGGGCGTTCCGCGCGCCACACGGGTGCAATTTGAATCGCGCGAAACACGGGCGGCAGTTCGGCGCGGTTCGTCGCATAAAAACGCGCGAGCGGAACGGTGAGGTCGTACCGCAGACCCATGTCGATCAGGTCGGCGGTGGATGCGGCACCCGCAAGGTCCTCCGCGGTCAACCCACGCTTGAGGATTCCGAACGCAAGCTGTTCGTTGTCGCCGCCCAGGCCGGCAGACAGTCGGCTCGACTCTTCCATGACGGGGGTTTCAATCTCGTCAAAGCCGTGTGCGCGATAGGACTCGCGAATTCGCGACAACACGCGTTCACGCTGAGCCTTGACGGCGGGCGTGAAGTCGCGCATCCCTCGGGGTGGTGTCACGCTCGCCATAATCCCCATTGTTTCACGCGACAGCACCTTTATCCGTCAGGCATCCTCGCAATTAGTGGGACACTAAATACATGAGCAATCCCAGAATTGTCACTCAGATCAGAAATTCCTTCATCGCCGTAGTCCGCACTCCGCTGTGGCTCACCATCGTTGCCGCCGAAGGTGTCCTCGCCCTCATCGCGACGGTACTCACGACATTCAATGAAAACACGACCGTCGAGGGGCTCGACGCGGGACGCATGTCGCTGTCGTTTGTGACCATGCTCGTCCTCGCGTTCGCGCTCTTCACCATCCCAGCGATTGTTGCTCGCGTTCGCAGCACAACCGGCGCGAGCGGTTTCCTCGACTCATTCGTCACCGCGTTCATCGTCGGTTCGTCGCTGCTTGTTGCGGCAACTCCCGCCCTCCTGTGGGCGATGCTGTCGACGAGCGTTTCTCCGGCCGTGTGGATCCCCGCACTCGGGTCGCTCAAGCTCGAGGTCCTCATCGTCGACCTGCTCGTCGCGGTCGCGTTCACGACAATCCGCCGACCAGGGGCGGCAACCGCTGTCGCCTACGGCGCCATTGTGTCACTCGTCGTTGGGCCGTTCCTCGTCTTGGCAACGGTTTCCGCGTTGCCCGGTGTGAAGCAAACCACACGAACCTGGACGATGCAGTGGCCAAGTGATCAGAACGATATCGATCCGGATACGGGATACCCCACAGACCCGAAGTGCCCCAGCCCGAACGTCACCACCGTCATGATTCCGCGCTACGACCTCGTCTGGCCGGCGGCGGTCGTCAATCCGTTCGTGTTGGTCTCTGAATCCGTCGAACCAAAAATTGCGACCTATGACGTTGTTCTGTGGACGGGCGACAGCGCGCCGATTACCCCCGAGGTGAACAAGGCCACTGCACCGATAGACCTGTTCTCGACGCTTGCGGTGTCGTCTCGAGCCCTGCAGATCACGCCGGGCGAAACGATCCTCATCAACGAATGCGAACTGCTCGCAACAACCGGTCAGCCGTACCCCGATTACCCGGACAGCACGGCGTCTCAGAAAGTCATCGATGACACGCAGTCCGGTTTCACCGTAGGGCTAATCGGTCAGTTGTCCGTCGTAGCGCTGTGGATTGCGGGAATGGTCGTTATTCCCCGGCTTCGTCCGCGGAAATAGCGCGGCGAACCGCGGCACGCAACGCGGCTTCGGCGTCGAGCCCCTGAGCCCGCGCCGCAGCAACCAGCCCGAACAGTAAATCGCCCAGTTCGTCAGTCGTCGTTTCGGGGGATAGCGGGCCGGCGGTCGGTTTCGCTTCCATCTTGCCGATGACCTTGTCGGCGAGCGATAGCGCCGGCAGGCCCTTCGGCAGTCCGTCAAACTTCGATTCGCGTTCGGGCTTTTCGGCCGCTTTCCAATTCTCCCAGTTCGCGACGACCTCGTCGGCGGTATCGGCGGTGACATCACCGAACACGTGCGGGTGGCGGCCGACCATCTTCGTTCGGGCAACGCGGGCAACATCCTCGATATCGAACGGGCGTTCAGCCACCGCACCCAGGTCGGCGTGGAACAGCACCTGGTACAGCACGTCGCCCAGTTCTTCGATCATGTGGTCGCGGTCACCCGATTCAACGGCGTCAATGAATTCGTGACTTTCTTCGATCAGGTACTTGAGGAGCGACTCGTGCGTTTGTTCGCGGTCCCACGCGCACCCGTCCGGGCCGCGCAGCGTCGCCATGACCTCAATCAGTGCGTCAAGTTCGGGGTGGCGGGATTCGCTCATGATTCATCACCATAGATGGCGGTGACGAGGTCGTCCACCCAGCTGACCAGTTCGTCGCCTTCGCGCGCAGGCATGGGCACAATCGACGAGTTCATGGTGGTGACGTATTTCGCCCCCGCATACAGCCGTTGCAGTCGGGTTTGCCGGGAATCGGGCAGAGCCTCCCCGACGATTCGCAGGTTTGTGCCGGTGGTGACCAGATCGGTGATTCCCCACAGCGCAATCTTGCGACGCAGGCGCGCGATGGAGGCAAGGGTTTGCACTTGTGCGGGGACTTCCCCGTATCGATCGACGAGTTCGTCGAGTTCCCGGTCGATGGCGTCGTCGGCGGCGGTCGGGAAGGACGCGGCTGACAGTTTTTGGTATGCCTCGAGTCGCAGTCGTTCGGAATCGATGTAGTCGTCGGGGATGCGGGCATCGACGGGGATTTCGAGGCGCAGGTCGTTCGATTCGGGGGCTGCTTCGCCCTTGAATTCTCCGACGGCTTCGGAAATCATGCGCAAATACAGATCGAACCCGACTCCGGCGATGTGTCCGGCCTGTTCGGCGCCCAGCAGGTTTCCCGCCCCTCGCAACTCGAGGTCTTTCATGGCGATCGCCATTCCCCCACCGAGGTCGGCGTTCTGGGAGATCGTTTTGAGCCGCTCGTAGGCGGTTTCACTCAGTTCGTGTCCGCGGTCGTAGAGGAAGTAGGCATAGGCACGAACGCGCGAGCGGCCAACCCGACCGCGCAGTTGGTGCAATTGGCTCAGCCCGTACTTGTCGGCGCGATCGACGATGAGGGTGTTCGCGTTGGGAACGTCGAGACCCGTTTCGATGATCGTCGTCGACACGAGCACGTCGTATTTGCGGTCCCAGTAGTCGAGCATGACCTGTTCCAGTTGCGTCTCGGACAGCTTGCCGTGGGCAACGGCGATGCGCGCCTCGGGAACCAGTTCCGATAGTCGTGCGGCAACGCCGGCGATCGACGAGACGCGGTTGTGCACGTAAAACACTTGGCCTTCGCGCAGCATTTCGCGTTTGATGGCCGCGGAGACCTGGTCTTCCGAGTATTCGCCGACATACGTGAGCACGGGGTGGCGCTCTTCCGGCGGGGTGGCGAGAGTCGACATTTCGCGGATTCCCGCAATCGCCATCTCCAGCGTTCGGGGAATCGGTGTCGCGCTCATCGCAAGAACATCGACGTTCGTTTTCAATTTCTTGAGTGCCTCTTTGTGCTCAACACCGAATCGCTGTTCTTCGTCGATAATGACCAGCCCCAGGTCTTTGAAACTAATCCCCGACGACAACAGTCGATGCGTGCCGATGACAACGTCGAGGGAACCGTCGGCCAGCGCCGCAACGGTGGCCTTCACTTCGGAGTCCGACTGGAAACGCGACAGCGGCGCGAGGCGCACGGGGAATCCCGCGAATCTGTCTCGGAACGTTTCGGTGTGTTGCCGCACCAGCAGGGTGGTCGGTGCAATGACGGCAACCTGCTTGCCCGCCATGACCGCTTTGAACGTCGCGCGAACAGCCACCTCGGTCTTGCCAAACCCGACGTCACCCGCCAGCAGGCGATCCATCGGGATTTCCCGTTCCATGTCGGCCTTGACCTCGTCGATTGTCGTCAACTGGTCGGGGGTCTCGTGGTACGGGAACGCGTCTTCCAACTCGCGTTGCCACAGGGTATCCGGCGGGAACGCGAA
>JBIILU010000083.1:0-2729 GCA_044338315.1 Microbacteriaceae bacterium
GTCTGCAGGAAGGTTTCGAATGCTTCCGCCTGATTGAGTCGGTCAAGGATTCGCATCTGCTCGTCGTGCGTTGGCTTTTCATAGGGCTGTTCCAACTGTTCTTGGAACCACTTGCGTTGCGCCGGGTCTTGCAGGTGCGTGTATTCGACGCCGACCGTGCGGCAGTAGGAGTCGCGCATGAGGCCGAGCACCTCGCGCAACAGCATGGTGCGACGACCAGCGAGCCCTCCGACGACGAATTCACGATCAAGGTCCCAGAACGTCAGTCCGTGATTTTCGATCTCGAGGTCGGGGTGTGTGCGCTGTTTGTATTCCAGCGGGTCGATGTCGGCCATGCGGTGTCCGCGGACGCGGAATGCGTCGACCAGTTCTTGAACTCGAGCGGTCTTGTTGATTGTGTCCGAGTCATTCACCTTGATGTCTTGAGACCAACCAATTGGCTTGTAGGGAATACGCAGCGCGGCGAAGATATCTTCGTAGAAATCGTTCTGGCCGATGAGCAGTTCGTGGATGATTTTGAGAAACTCCCCCGAGCCGGCACCCTGAATAACCCGGTGGTCGTAGGTCGATGTGAGAGTAATGGTTTTAGAAATACCGAGGTCGTAGAGCACTTTCTCTGCCGAGCCTTGGAATTCGGCGGTATAGTCGAGCGCGCCGGCACCGACGATGCAACCCTGGCCCTTCATGAGTCGCGGAACCGAGTGCACCGTTCCGATTCCGCCCGGGTTTGTCAGTGAGACAGTGTTACCCGCAAAGTCATCGGCCGTGAGCTTGTTCCCGCGTGCGCGAGCAACGACATCTTCGTAGGCCTCGAGGAAGTCGGCAAACGACATCTGCTCGGCCTTCTTGATGCCGGGGACAAGCAGTGCGCGGGTTCCGTCTGACTTCGGAACATCAATTGCGAGTCCGAGGTTGATGTGCGCGGGGACAATCAGCGACGGGATGCCGTCGGGCTCGTCGTACGAAACGTTTTGCGAGGGGAACGCTTTGATGGCGCGAATCATCGCCCACCCAATGATGTGGGTGAACGAAACCTTGCCGCCGCGAGTGCGGCGCAGGTGATTGTTGATGACAATGCGATTGTCGATCATGAGTTTCGCGGGGATAGACCGAACACTCGTCGCCGTGGGAACCGTCAGCGACGTGTCCATGTTCGATGCCAGCGACTTGGCCATTCCTTTGAGCGGGGTGACAACCGATTCATCCGTCTGTTCGGACGGGCGCGAAGCAACGGGGGCTTGAGCAGGAATTGGAGTGGCAACCGGCCCGACGGACGTGGTGCGAGAAGTTGGCTGCCCGGCAGTAATTGGCCCAGTCACGTTCTCACCAGCGGGTGCCCGCTCGGCCGCTGCGACCGGTGTCGTTGGGACGGGGCTTGCGGCAGCTGCGCCGACGTGTGACGCGAACTTCTCAAGCGTGGGAATCCATGACGGATCAACCGAAGCGGGGTCTTTGACCCACGATGCATACATCTCTTCGACGAGCCAGCCATTGGCTCCGAAATCGTCGGATGCGGGAGTGTCAGTCGAACCGTCGTTGGACACTGCTTCTTGTCACCTCGTATGGGAGATTGTGGCCGGCGGAACGCTACCGCCGATATTTAGCCTACCGACTGACGGGTGGGTGGAATGCCAGCCCACGGGGCGTTGCGCAAGTTATGCTGAACGGGTGGACGGCAGTCATAGTTGCGGGTCACGCGACCGCACCGAATCGGGCGGTGTCGCGTGACGGAGTGGTTGTTTGTCTTGCTGGGAGTTGTCCTCACGATTGGTACAGGTTTCTTTGTCGCGTCGGAATTTGCGCTGGTCACCCTCGATCGCAGTGACCTAGAGGCACGTCGCGATGCGGGTGAGCACGGGTTCTCCGCCGGAATTACGGCACTGAAGCGAACCTCGACGCACTTGTCAGCGGCGCAGCTCGGTATCACGCTGACGACTTTGCTCACGGGATGGACGATGGAGCCGGCAATCACCACGATGGTGGAACCTGTTTTCCGCTCCTGGGGTATCCCTTCCGGAATTGCTCCCGTCGTCAGCGTCGTCACGTCGGTCACCCTGGCAACGGTCCTTTCTATGATCATCGGTGAGTTGTATCCCAAGAACCTCGCACTTTCAGCTCCGCGCAGGGTCATCAAGGTCGTTGCGCCATTCCAGTTGGCGTTCACGTGGTTGTTTAGCCCATTCGTTTGGGTGCTGGTCAAGTCGGCTAACGCCATTGTTCGAGCTTTTGGGATTGAGCCCAAGGAGGAGCTGTCCTCAGCCCGCACGGCCGAAGAGTTGGCGTCGGCGGTTCGGCATTCCTCGATTCACGGCGGGCTCGAAGAAGACACAGCGACACTGCTGGGTAAGGCACTCTCCTTCGCTCAGCACCAGGCGCAAGACATCATGACTCCGCGAACTCGCGTCGCAACAATCAAGGTCGGCGAATCGGCGGACGACATCATTGCCCTGGCCCGCAAGACCGGTTTCTCACGGTTCCCGGTCATTGACGAGGATGCGGACGACGTCGTCGGTGTTGTTCACGTCAAACAAGCTGTCGCCGTTCCTCGTGAACGCCGCGCCGAGGTTCCCGCCGGTGCGCTGCAGACCGAAGCCCTCCGCGTTCCCGAAACGATGCAGCTCGACGTTCTCCTCGGGGAATTGCGAACCCGGGGTTATCAAATGTCCCTCGTTGTCGACGAATATGGCGGAACCGCGGGAATCGCGACGTTGGAGGACCTCATTGAGGAA
>JBIILU010000082.1:0-2729 GCA_044338315.1 Microbacteriaceae bacterium
TAGGACGAGTACGTCCACCGGGTCACCATCGAGGCCCAGCGTGTTCTCGAAGAACCCGTAATCGGTTGGGTAAACGAAGGCCGTAAACAGGACACGGTCGAGGAAGACGCGACCGGTCTCGTGGTCAACTTCGTACTTATTGCGGCTTCCCTTGGGGATTTCAATGACGGCGGGGTATCCGGTCATGGTGACTCCTCTGGTCGATACGTTCTTTCGATAACCTTACCGAGTGAGCGCGGAACACAACGGTGGTCGCGGGCGATTGAACCCCGCCGTTGCCGAGGTGCGCACAGCGGTCGATTCGTTCTGCGAATCGCAGCGAATCCACGCCGACGCACTTATCCTCGTTGCCGTCAGTGGCGGTGCCGATTCGATGGCGCTCGCGGCCGCAACGCAGTTCGTTGCGAGCAAACGTGGACTGCGCGTGGCCGCGGCGATCATTGATCACGATTTGCAATCGGGCAGTGCCGACGTCGCGGAACGAACCGCCGGCGTTCTGCGCGAACGGGGTTTCGATTCCGTTGTCGTTCGCCGCGTTGAGGTTGGTGTGGACGGCGGACCCGAGGCGGCCGCGCGCGAGGCGCGATACCTCGGCTTGATGAATGTCTCGGACGAATTGGGCGCGTCGATGATTGTGACCGGCCACACCCGCAACGATCAGGCCGAGTCCGTCATCCTCGGACTGACGCGCGGGTCGGGCCCGGGCAGTGTCCGGGGAATGCCCGCCTTCGACGGAGCAATCGGACGCCCGCTGTTGGACGTCACTCGAGAAACGACCGTGGCGGCGTGCATCGCCGAAGGAATTGAACCGTGGGCAGACCCCCACAACGACGATCCGTCCTTTACGCGGGTTCGCATTCGCAACACCGTCTTGCCGACGCTCGAATCGGAACTCGGCCCGGGAATTGTGGATGCTCTCGCCCGCACCGCCGGCCTGCTGCGCGACGACGACGACGCTCTCGATCTGCTCGCTGCGGGCATGGCTCGCAGCGTTCTGTCGGCCGAAAACGGTGTCTCGCTCGACGTTGACGGCACGGCGTCGAAGCCGCGTGCCCTGCGCACACGACTGATTCGCCTCGCGGCCGCCGAGGCCTTTCTCACGACCCTGAGCTACGCGCAAACGCTCGCCGTTGACGCGCTCGTGACCGACTGGCACGGCCAGAAACCGATTGACGTCACCGGCGGTAGTGTGGTCAGACAAGACGGTCGGCTCCTCTTCCGGCCACGTAGTGAGGCGTAATGCGGTATTCGGATGTTGCGGACCAACTCGACGAAGTTCTGGTCACCGAGGAACAAATTCTCGCGCGCCTCGACGAACTGGCGCGTGAGGTTGAGCGCGACTACAACGGCGAAGCCCCCTTGTTGGTCGGCGTTCTCAAGGGTGCCGTCATGGTCATGGCGGATTTCGCCCGTGCTCTGCACATCCCCGTCATGATGGACTGGATGGCCGTCTCGTCGTACGGAAACTCCACCCAGTCCAGCGGGGTCGTTCGCATCCTCAAAGACCTCGACACGGAGGTTGCGAATCGTCACGTACTGATCGTCGAAGACATCATCGACACCGGTCTGACCCTCACCTGGTTGCGCGAGAATCTTATGTCGCGCGGTGCGTCCAGCGTCAAGATTCTCACGGTGTTGCGTAAGCCCGATGCGGTTGTGGCTGACATCGTTCCCGATTACTTGGGCTTTGACATCCCCAACAAGTTCGTCGTCGGCTACGGACTCGACTACGCCGAGGGTTTCCGCCACCTCCGTGACGTCGCGGTGCTCTCCCCGCACGTCTACGCCGAAGGCGAATAGCCCGTCACGGTGTGCCCGCGGGCGGGTACGCTGGCAGAACGTGAGTTTCTAGAGGAGTACGTCACCGCATGAAGAACTTTCTCAAGGGCCCTTGGCTCTACATCGCTGCTGGGTTGCTCATCGTCTGGTTCGGTTTTTCCTTCCTGACGACGGTCAACTACACGCCCGTGTCGACGAAGGAGGGCCTTGCCTTTATCGTCGACCGCAAGGCCAAAGAGGTCACCATCGTCGACATCGAGCAACGCGTCGACGTCATTTTGACGGCGGCAGACGAGACGTACGGCGATCACGTTCAGTTTTACTACTCGAGCCCCCGTGGCACTGAGGTTGTTACCGCGGTCAACGCGGCGAATCCCGAGAAGTTCAACGACGAAATCCCCAAGGAATCGTGGTTCGTTTCGCTCCTCGGATACATCGTGCCCTTCCTCATCATCGGCCTGGCATTCTGGTTCATCATGTCGTCGGCCGGCGGCTCGCGCGGTGCGATGCAGTTCGGCAAGTCTCGTGCAAAGCAGTTCTCCAAGGAATCGCCGCAGGTGACCTTCGCCGACGTTGCCGGTGCCGAGGAAGCCGTCGAGGAACTTCACGAGATCAAGGAATTCCTGCAAGAGCCCGAGAAATTCCAAAAGGTCGGAGCCCGCATCCCCAAGGGCGTGCTGCTCTACGGCCCTCCCGGAACGGGCAAGACGCTTCTCGCTCGCGCCGTCGCCGGCGAGGCGGGCGTCCCGTTCTATTCGATTTCCGGTTCCGACTTCGTCGAAATGTTCGTCGGTGTCGGCGCCAGTCGCGTTCGCGACCTGTTCGAGGTTGCCAAGCAAAACGCGCCCGCGATCATCTTCATTGACGAGATCGACGCCGTCGGTCGCCACCGCGGTGCGGGAATGGGTGGCGGTCACGATGAGCGCGAACAGACTCTGAACCAGTTGCTC
>JBIILU010000025.1:0-10220 GCA_044338315.1 Microbacteriaceae bacterium
CCGGCGGTTATGCGCTCGGACTTCTCCAGGGTTCGCGTATCCCCGAAATCCGCGGGTACGCGGGCTTCCCCATCTCCGGTCAGTTCTACCGATGCGACAATCCAGCGATCGTTGCCCAACACAGCGCGAAGGTTTATGGCCGCGCATCGGTGGGGGCTCCGCCGATGTCTGTTCCGCACCTCGATACGCGGGTCGTCGAGGGGCAGTCGAGTCTGCTGTTCGGGCCTTATGCGGGCTTCACCCCCAAGTTCCTCAAGTTTGGCAAGATCACCGACCTCCCATTCTCGATTCGTTTGGGCAACATTATCCCGATGCTCGCCGTGGCTGCGACCAACCTCGGTCTCGTGAAATACCTCCTCGGCGAAGTGCTCGCCGGTCGCAGGGACCGACTCGCGGCACTGCGCGAGTATTTCCCCGAGGCCTCGGCCGATGATTGGCATGGGTACACCGCGGGTCAACGCGTCCAAGTAATCTCGCGCGACCCCGACAAGATGGGCGTGCTGAAATTCGGAACCGAGGTCGTCGCACACAAGGACGGCTCGATCGCCGGTCTGCTCGGGGCTTCCCCCGGCGCATCCACCTCGGTCGCCGCAATGCTCGAAGTTCTCGACACGTGCTTCCCCAATAAAAAGGCGGACTGGTCGAAGAAGCTCGCGAAGCTCGTTCCGTCGTATGGTGTGGACCTTGCGGCAAGCCCCGCCAAGGCGGCGGCTTCGTTAAAGCGCACCGCGACGGCACTCGGCATTCGGTAAACCTTCGTCCCCTTCAACCTCAGGGTTATGGGCGGTGTCGACGTTCCCACCGAGTTCACGGCAACGATTCGAACGTACACAGACTTTCCTGAACGGGGGCGAGGGATTCGCACCGTCCGGCGAGTGCTCACTCCGTCCTTGAGCGTCTTGAAGCGCGCCGTTCCCGCAACTCGTGTGGCGATGCGGTAATCGGTGATCGCCGATCCACCGTCGTGCGGAGCGAGCCAGCTGAGCGTATAGGCGGTGCGACTGACCGACCGTAGTTTGATCGCGCGAGGGCTACCCGGCACTGTCACCTCGGGCGTTACCGGCGGCTCAACAACGGGCGGTTCTGGGTTGACGGGTGGCTCAACGGGTGGCTCAACGACAGGGGGCTCTGGTGTCACCGGAGGTGGCGGCGGAGCCAACGGCGAAGCCCACGCCGTCGAACGCGCCGACGCCCCGACCGAGTTCATCGCCTCAATCGTGACGCGCACGCGTGCCGGATGATTTACTCCGTCGAGGGTGAATGTCACATCGCTGGTGTCAAAGGTCGCAATGATCGAGGCCTCGTCCCACAGGGTCACACGGTAACCGAGTAGTGGATCCCCGCCATCAATCGGTGCGCTCCATCCGAAAAAGGATTGTCCAACCTCATCGACAACAGAGTGAATGAACGGTGCGTCGGGAACGGTAGCCGGTGTTGCCGCCACTTCGCTGCTCGCTGCCCCACTGCCAACGGCGTTGTGTGCTGAGACCGTGACGGAGTACTCCACGCCATTCGTCAATCCAATAATTTCGCAGGTTGGTTCGAGCGAGATGCACCCCGTTGATTCGGGCACCGTCATGACGGTATAGCTCGAAATGGGCTCTCCACCGTCGGATGCTTCGGACCAGCCGACGCGGATCGATTTGTCGCCGCGTTCCAACCAAAGACCACTCGGTGCGGCGGGGACCGTTGCGGGAGTCACGGGAGCACTTGGCGCACTCATTGATGAATCACCCTTCGAGCTGTGCGCCACCACAGTGGCAGTGTACGAAGTACCGTTCGTGAGTCCCGTGATTACACATTCCGTGGAGACGGAGGTGCAGGTTAACCCACCTGGTTGCGCAGTCGCGGTGTACCCGGTGATGGGCCGTCCACCGTCCGATCCAGGAATCCAGCGAATTGTGGCTGCAGCGTCCCCTCGGGTTGCGACGACGACGGTCACCTCAGAGGGAAGCGTGACAGGTGATGCGTCAACGTTTGCGCTGAGCGTGGAACCTGCATATGACTGTGCCGTGACGGAAACGGAGTAAATGGTGCCGTTGGTCAGCCCAGTCACCCCACACGAGGTTGTTGTTGTCGTGCAGGTGACGGTCTGCCCACCACCCGTTGCCGACACAACATACGAGACGGCGGGCTCTGCAGAGGTTGACGCTGTCCACGATGCTGTCAGCGAACCGTCACTTTCCGACACGGAAAGTCCTGCGGGCGCTGTCGGCGCGGCGGCGGTTGTCAGTCGAACGAACGCGGTCGAGCCGGGGAAAGAGACATCCACGTACCGTCCGGTGACGGTGATTGATTTGGCGCCCAGGTAAGTCCCCAAGTCGGTAGTCCCCAAGCGCGCACCGTCACTGAGGCGAATCGTGACAAGCCGCGTGCGGCCGGCCGCCACGGTGGTGCCATAGGCGAATGCCGACCCGGATGGGATTGTGATGTTCCGCAGACCGACTTCATCCGCTGCAAGCGAGAAATTTGACGTGACGAATTTTGTGACGAGATCGATTGCGACGAGCCTGCCCTGGCCGGTTTCCGTGCCGTACCAGGCAACTGATCCAACCAGCGCCGGGTCGACGAGAGGCTGAGTCAGCCCCGTCAACGTCGTTGATGTCTCGACCGCGAGGGGAGGGGTGTCTTTCATTGTGATGAGGCGAGGGGCAGTACTTCCCGACGTCAGGTAGAACTTGCCACCATAGGTGGTTCCACTCGTTGCGGGGATCGTGATGAGATTAGCGCTGCTGGACAACGCACCGGTCGCGGCGGTGATTTTGAGTACCTGCGACGTACTCGGGTTAGACCCAAGGTAAACGGAGGCGCCGGTCGTGGGAAATCCGATGCCTCGCGGGTTGGTGTCGGTTGCGGTGAGGTCGTAGGTTGACACTCGCGTTGACGTGGTGGGGTTGATGACGACCAATCGCCCGCCAGTCCCCTGTCGCTTGGCGAGAAATGCGATGTTGCCGGTGGGAGTGATGAGCCGACCCTCCGCTGCCCCAATTTCGCCGGCAACGGTCGGGGCAGTTGTGATTGTCGTGGTCGCAAGATCCCGTCGAGCGAGGACTCCCACCCCGCTGGAATTCACCCCGAGGGCCCACGCGACGGAACCCGTCGCGTCGGTGATCCACGGCGAATCGATGGTGATTCCTGTCGGGGCAGGGACAGCGAAAGCCACGACGGGCTGTTCGACACTGGCGACAGCGGCCGGTGTTGGGCCGAGACTCAGCCCCGCAAGGGAGGTCGCGATGATGGCGGTGATTTCGGTTGCGACGATGAATCGTCGACGGTTTGTTGATAGTGACATGTGGGATACCTCACCACTCACAGCGACAGTCCGTTCGGAATTGTCCACAGGCAGAGTAATTTGGTCGTTGGAGGTGTGATGTCGGATCTGATTGACACGACCGAGATGTATCTCAAGGTCGTCTTTGAGCTCGAAGAACAAGGGCAGCCCGCCTTGCGCGCCCGCGTAGCCGAGCGCCTTGACCAAACAATGCCCTCCGTGTCGCAGACCGTCGCTCGTCTCGAACGAGATGGGCTGCTCACCCTGGATGACCATCGAATCGTTGCCCTCACCCCCGCAGGGCGTGAAATCGCCGTTGCGGTGATGCGTAAGCACCGAATCGCCGAGCGTTTCCTTTTCGACATCCTTGGTCTCGACTGGGTGGATTGCCACGAAGAGGCGTGCCGGTGGGAACACGTCCTCGGTGACGAAGCCGAATCAAAACTCCTCGCGATGCTGAAGACGACGGACGTCGACCCTTACGGTAACCCGATACCGGGTCTGGGCGATAGTGCACACGTGCCCCGCATTAGCGGAGTGCCGATATCCACGCTGGGTGAGGGAACCTACGCGCTCGTAGCGCTGGGTGAAAGCCTGCAGGCGGATCGATCCCTGTTGACCGACTGCGCACGCGCGGGACTAATCCCCGGCGCGACAATAACGGTGACCGAAGACACGAATTCATGGCGCATCGTCGGCCCGAACGGTGAGGTCGCCTTGGACGGCCACGATGCCGCCCACGTCTTTGCAGCGGCCTGACGCGAACGGCGCTCGTGAAAAACAGTCGGCGCCACGGTAATCCGTGACGCCGGCTGGCTTGGGGGTGGGGCCTTCTAGACGTTGCCCACCACGATGAGGCTGTCACCGGCGGCGGGGGCGAACTCGTGTCCCTTGACGGGGTTCAGCATCACACCCTGGGCGCCAGACGACCGGGCTTCGGCGGAAACTCGGTAACCGATCACCGATTCGTTCTTGGCAACGCCGGCAGCGACCAGTTGCGAGAACGCGACGGCCTTTTTCAGCGGGGCGTACTCCTCGATCGGACGCATGTTGACGGAAGCGCCGTCCGCATCGAACAGATCGGCGAAGACGGGTGACAGAGCGGGGTTTTCCGAGATCTGCGCAACAACGAGAGCGGCCAAGTTGTCGCTGATGACGAGGTCGTCGACCGCGGCAACGCGTGCAAGCTCCGCCTTGCGGGAATCGAGAATCTCCGCGACCAACCGGGTCGGGTGAACCTTGTTCTTGGAATCCTCGAACAGGGTGTTCATCTGCAGCATGGTCAGCATTGTCTGCGCGTCCGCTTCCGATTCGCTGATCGCGTTGCGGTATCCGAGAACAATAACCTCGTCGTAGTGTTTGGCTTCGGCGGCTGCGATGAGCTCATCGATGTCGCCGGTGGAGGCCGAGTAACTGACAGCGAGACCGGCAAACTTCAGAGACTTGAGCTCTGCTGCGTCAACGTACTTGGGGTTCGCAACGATGTGAACGGTCGAGCCCTTGGGCAGGAAGCTGGCGAGTTCGGAGATGACCGAGCGCCCCATCGATGACCAGCCGATGACGAGCAGGTGTTCGGCCGAACGCTTGACTGATTTCGAACCGCTGACCGTCGGCGCCTTTGCCTTGGCAACTCCCGTGTAGACGATCTTGTCGTCGTCTTCGGCGATAGCGATGACCTGTGTCCCTTTGCTGACCTTGGTACTGGCCTTGGGATTGAGGTGGATGCCGCCCTTCTCATCGCGCAAACCGATCACCGAAGCGCCGTTGAACGCGAGGAGGACATCGCCATACGTTTTGCCCTCGAGTGCAGGGACCGAAGCGAAATAGATCTCGTCGCCGGCGAAGTCGAGCAGGTCGAGAATAACCGTCGAGAGTCCCGGCTGACGTGATGCCTGGGCGGTCACGCGCGCGATGACGTCGTGCGAACGGACAGTGAGAACCTGACCCCGCGTTGCGCTGGTCAGCGCTTCGCCGGTTTGGGCATCATCAACCTCAGCAACGATGGGGATACTCGAGTCCGAAACGACCGACTTGACGGCCAGAACGGTCGAGACGACGGTTGCGTCACCCGATTCATCGGCGTCGAGGATGATGATGGCTTTCGATCCACCGACGTTTGCACGGACCAGATCGCCGGGATTGGTCGGGTCGCCCTTGCGCGTGATGATGCGCAGTTTGCCGAGGTCGCCGGCGCGCGATGAAATTTCGTCTTCCATGAGCAAACGGTCGACGTCGGCAAAGATGACGACGGTCGGCTTGCGCAGGTTAGAGCTTGCGACAGCGAGTTCCTTCAGAATCGGGAAGACACGGTTCGACCATCCGAGGATGAGGGTGTGTCCGCTCGAAATGACGGGGGACTTACCCGCCTTGAGTTTCTGAACGGAAGAGCTGATTCCGGTCGCGACGAAACCGATGACGATCGCATTGACAGCGGTGCTGGACGCCCACGCCAAAAGGCTCGAAGTGCGGTCCGCCCAACTCAGGCGAGCGACGTCACCGAGGGTCGTCCACATCCGACGGTAGAACAACTCCCAGAAGTCGGGGTTCTCCTGCTGCGCCCCCAAAGCAGTCGCCTGAATCCAGATGTTGAACGCGGTGTTGAAAATCGACAGGACGATGAGCAGCAGGAATGCATAGGCAACGAACGCGCTCGCCTTCGACAGGGAATTGTCGAACTGGTAGCGCAACCATTTGCCGAAGCTAGTGCGGGTGCGGGTGGGGACGTCAGGTTCGCCTTGGGCGCCCTGACCGTAGCTTTCGCGGGGGGTTTCAGTCATAAAGGGAATTCTAGGGAAAAATAGCCTCGGGGTAAACGCCTAGGACCCCGCCACAGCCTTAAATGTCACGGTGACGGTGGGGAAAGTCGAATGGCGAAACGGCGCGGTGAGGTCGGCGAGGCGCGCCACCTGTTCGCCGGCCGGTGTGAAATTCGAGGTGTCAAGCCACAACTCGTGTGCCGCACGGATGCCGCCGTTCCAGTCCTCCGCGGTGAACGCAAACCACGCGGTGTCGCGATTGCGACCTTTTACCATCACGGCATTCCGAAACACGCCTTCGAAACTGAATCCGAGTCGTTCCGCTGCCGAAACCGATGGTGCGTTGAGGACATTACACTTCCATTCGTATCGCCTAAACCCTCGGTCAAAAGCATTTTTTGCCATCAGGTACATCGCTTCGGTGGCGGCCGGTGTCCGACTCAGCGCGCCGGAAAAGGACAAATACCCCACCTCGATGACACCGTTGACAGGGTCGATTCGGAGGTACGACGCAATCCCCATCGCGCGATCGGTCGCCGAGTCGACGATGGCGTAAAAAAGTGGGTCCTGGGAATCGGCAACACCACGGATCCAGTCGCGCTGAGCGGCCTCACTGTCGAACGGACCCTGGGGCATGTACGTCCACAGCGTCGTCGAATCGGTGGCGGAAAACGCTTCCCACAAATCGGGTGAATGTTCGACGGAAAGTCGCTCCAATCGAACGCGGCTACCAATCAGTGGCGAATTGTCGGGACTCTGCGCGACAACGGGCGCGGCGTTTCGGCCAACCCTGTCACCCGACTCGTCGAGCTCGAAATCGATATCCATAGTTGTCAGGCCTCTTTCGTCACGCAGATTTTCGCGCGCGGGCGCTAGAGGCCCAGATGGGTGGCGATTGCGCTGGTTGCGCGGTTTAGCCGGGTCACAAGTTCACCCTGACGAATCCCGAGGTCTTGGCTCACGTCGGACATCGTCCGTTTTTCCAACAGCAGGCCGGTCGCGACTCCGCGCAGTGCATCGGGCAGCTCGGCGATGGCCGCCGTCAGCGTGTCAATGGGAACTGCCGACAGGTCGGGCTCGCCGCGGGCATCATCAAACGTGACGTCTAGATCGAAATCGTGTGCCATGTGTTTTCCCTTCGCAGTGAGTTAGGCAAATGCCGCTCGGTAACCCTGAACTACTGACCGAAGCCCGATCCCGCAGACCCCGACCATTTCGCCTCTTCGATAGTAGCCAAACACGCAATCCGCGCTGATTTCCCCGTCGAGTAAGCGCGATTCATCAGCCAGAGAGGTCAGCCCGTAGGCGAGCAGGTGGTTGTCGTACTGGTCGCTCCAGAACGATGGGATCGGCGCAAATCGTTCGGAGGCAACGCGGTCGAGTTCTTCGGGGGAGTGAAATCCGGCCGTGATGACCTGGGCGGCGCGTTTAGCCGTATCGGTCGGGATGTTCCAGTGCTCAATCCTTCGCGGTTCGTCGTCGAAGGTCGGATTCGGAAAGCGGGCGACATCGCCGATTGCAAACACCGTTTCCCACGGGGGCCCGTCGGTGTGTGCCGCCCGCAGCGACGAATCGGTGAGCACGCCGCTCGACAGGTCGAGGTCGCACCCTTCGAGCCATTCGGTGTTTGCGTGTGACCCGATTGATTCAACGAGAACATCGCAGTCGAGGGTGGTCCCGTCGTCGAGCACGACTCCAGTGACGCGCGTTTCACCTACCAGGTCGACGACATTTGTTTTCATCCGAAATGTGACGCCCTGTTCGACGTGTCGGCGCATCATCTCGGCGGCGAGTTCGTGGCCGAGTGGCCGAAGCATGGGCAGCGCGCCGGGTCCGACGATCGTCACGTCGCAACCGAGCTTCCGGGCGGTGGCCGCAACTTCGCAGCCGATGAAACCCGCACCGACGATGACAACTTGTGCTCCGGGTTGCAGATCAGCGCGCAGTGCGATGGCGTCGTCGAGAGTGCGCACGGCATGACGGCCGGCAAGTTCAGAATTGGCGACGTGGAGACGCTTGGGGCGCAGTCCCGTCGCAACAACCAGGGTTTCGTAGGGGTGAATTTCGCCGTTCGAGTCGGTCACCGTGCGGTGGTCGAGGTCGGCCGAGACTGCTCGAGTCCCGAGCACCCAGTTGACGTCGGCGGTCGCTGGTCGCTGGGGGAATGCAACTGCTTCATGACTGACCTCTGCGGCGAGCACCTCTTTCGAGAGCGGCGGTCGGTTGTAGGGCGCGTGCGGTTCGTCACCAATGACGGTAATCGGACCGTCATAGGAAAATCGACGCAGGGCCTCCGCCATGCGCAATCCGCCCATGGAGGCTCCCACGATGACGACGGGTTTCGACATCGCGCTCTCCTTTAGTTGTTAATCGACGATAAAGATCGCCTGCATCGGGCAGACGTCAATGGCTGCTTCGACGTTGGCGCGTTCCGACTCGTCAACTTCGGCGACGTACTCGAGTTTGTCGTCCGCGTTCAGCTTGAACACGTCCGGTGCCTCGAAAACGCACTGGCCGTAGTGCTGGCACTTTGCCATGTCGACATTGACCTTGATCATTCTTTTTCCTCCACAGTTGATGGGTACAGGTCTTTGGATGGGGTGCGAATTCCACGGAACTCCCAGTCCCCTCCGAGCGCGGTCGAGACGACCTCCTCGCTCTCGGTCGGTTGTGCACCGACATCGGTACGGATGGGGGTCGGCCCTTCGACGATGTGGTTTGTCAGCTTTCCGAGGCCGTCGACCTCGACTTCGACCACGTCACCGGGGAACACCGGCCGCGAGTTCGCGGGGGTTCCCGAAAAGAGCATGTCGCCCGGGACAAGGGTGATGGTGCGGGCGATGTCCGCCACCAGGTAGTGCATGTCCCATTCCATATTGTCGGTGTTGTCTTCTTGCTTGACGTCACCGTTGACAATCGTGCGAATCGTCTTGTTGCGGAAATCCCAGTCCGTGACGAGTCCGGGCCCGACGGGCGCAAGGGTGTCCGAACCTTTGACGCGCAGCATCGAGCCGGCATCGGTATCGCGGAAGTCGTGCAGGCCGTAGTCGTTTCCGACGGTGTAACCCGCGATGTATTCGGCCGCGTCGTCGGGGGAGATGTTCCGGCACGTCTTGCCGATGACAATAACGATTTCACCCTCGTAATTCAGCCATTTACATCCGGCGGGTCGAACCACGGCGCCCTTGTGGCTGTTGAGCGCGGTGATCGGCTTGTGGAAGTAGGTCGGGGCAGAGGGAAGTTTCGTCATGAACTCCTGCGTGCGGCTGTCGTAATTGAGGTGCACCGCGATGATCTTGGTTGGCTCGACGGGCGCAAGGTGCTGCGCGTCCTCAATTGCGATGGTCCGACCGTCGTGCGCGACGAGCGTCTCACCGTTGCGGATCACCTCGGTCGGGTACCCGTCCAGCAGGATGCGGCGAATTTCAGTCACGCGAGAGGACCAGGTCCTTCGGTTCGGGGAATCCGCCCTCGGGCTTCGGGAACCAGACGTGGACCTGGCCGGTCCCAATCGAGTTCTCGTATTCGCTGTACATCTCGCCCTTGGCGTCGAGGCGCTCTTCACCGAGAGCGCCGGCCATCGCCAGGTAATGGAAGAAACCGGCTTCCGGCTTGTACTTCTTGAAGGTGTCGAAATCGTCGAGGATGGCGGCGTGGTTGCCTTCCTTCATCCATTCGAGCACCTTGAGGTCGTACTGGTAGGCCTCGGGCGTGTAGATGTGAATCGGATCGGACGCTTCGTGCTTGCGGAGGTCGCGCAGCTTGTGGAACGTGTGCGAGAGGGCACCCGAGGCGAGGAGGAGAACCTTTCGATCCGAGTCACGAATCGCTTCACCGATTGCGCGACCGGCGCGAATGAAGTCCTCCGGTGTTGCGGTCTGGCAGACCGACACCGAGATCCACGCCTTCTCGTCAAGGCCGCGACCGAGGTAGTGCCACAGGTTCACGGTCGCATAGAAAATCGGCAGATGCGGGTCGGCGATGGGGGTGATCCACGTGCCGTTCTTTTCGTCATAATTCGCCATCGCTTTGGCCAATTCGGGGTCACCCTTGATGGCGTAAGGAATCTGAGTCATTCCGCGCGGGAGTTCCTCCGAGGTGAACAACCCGGTGCGCTCGGCCGCCGAACTGACAACGAATTCGACCGTCGTCGCCCAGTGGCTGTCCAAAACAACGACGGTGTCGTAGTCGAG
>JBIILU010000011.1:0-32435 GCA_044338315.1 Microbacteriaceae bacterium
GCCCGCCCGATTCCCATCGAACTGCGACGAGTCTGCCTCGCCGCCGCGGGGGAGGGCGCCGACCGAGTCGTCATCAACCCCGGCACCGACCAAATCGTGCTGCGTCGGCCGGTGGTGTGGGCGATCGCGCAGGGGAATCCCTACATCGCTCCGTGGGATTCGCCCGAGTTTGTCGCGGCCACGCGGGCACTTCTGGCCGATATCGATTCGGTGCTCGGTGTCAGTGTCGGGGCAGGTGACCCGACCGCCACTGGCGCCGGTCCCGACGTCATTCTTCTCCTCGGACTCATCGACGGTCTCGATGCTGAGCAGGTTCACTCACTCACTGCCGCGGTGCACGAGCGTGTTTCGAGTAACGAACTGTTCGTCAATCTGGTCGACTCTCTCGCGGTGACACTAAGCAAACACGGGGCTAAGCCTTAGTTTTTGGCGGTCTTTCGGCGTCTAACACGCCGCAGATATTGGTCAATCGCGGGTCTTGACGAGCACCCGGTCTTAGTGTACAAATAGGTAAGCAAGTTCTTTCCTATTCACGTAAACACGAAAGGTACATCATGATCCATCGTTCCTCTTTAGCGGCTTTTGTCGCTGCTGCGGGCATCGTTGCAACGCTCACTGGGTGTTCAACGACGGCGGTAAGCACGGAAACACTCAAAATCGGTTTGCTCACCGACCTGAGCGGGGCAGCGGGTATTTTTGGCCCGCCCACCCAAAACGCAGCAGAACTCGCCGTTGAGGAAATCAACGCGGCGGGTGGCGTGAACGGCCAACAGCTTGAACTCTTGGTCGCCGATGAGACCGGCGTTCCCACTGCTGGAGTTAGCGCAGCGCAGCGACTCATCCAGGAAGACGGAATCGTCGCACTCTTCGGTCAGCACAACAGCGCAACTCGCGATGCTGTCGCTCCCGTGACCAGCGACGCTGGACTCGCGTACTTTCACACCCCGCTGGCTGAAGGCAACTTCTGCTCGGCAAACGTTATTTCTAACGGTGAAGTTCCTGCACAGCAGCTAGCACCAGCGATTCCTTATCTGCAGACCGAGACCGGAAACAACAAATGGTTCCTTCTT
This sequence comes from Microbacteriaceae bacterium, assembly GCA_044338315.1. Taxonomy (GTDB): domain Bacteria; phylum Actinomycetota; class Actinomycetes; order Actinomycetales; family Microbacteriaceae; genus MWH-TA3. Next base: position 1,071 of record JBIILU010000011.1, read on the forward strand.
GGCGCTGACTACATCTGGGGCCAGACCGTTCTTGCCGATGCTGAAAAGTACATCCTGGCCAGTGGCGGCGAGGTTGTCGGTAAGGAATTGGTTCCGATTGGTACCACTGACTTCCAGAGCGTCATCACCAAGATCAAGCAGAGTGGAGCACAGCTCATCATCCCCGCTATCTTTGGCGGCGACGCAATCACGTTCGAGAAGCAGGCTTTCGATGCTGGCGTTGGCAACTCCGCCGTGCAGCGACTCGGTGTGATTTATGAAGACGGCACCCTGGGCGCAATGGGCGCTGAAGTAACCGACGGGATGTTTGTCTCCATGGCTTACAACGAAGCCCTTGACACCGACGCGAACGCCGCGTTCCTCAAGGCTTACTACGCCAAGTTTGGCGACGACGCGCCGCCACAGTCGGCACTGTCGGAGCAGACCTACGTCGCGATTCACGCGTGGGCCAATGCTGCCAACAAGGCCAAGTCAACTACGAGCCTCGATGTACTGACGGCTCTTTCTGGCTCAACGTACGACGGACCGTCGGGAACAGTCACTTTCGGACCCGACCACTTCGCAACACAGTCCATCGTGTTGACACGTGTTCAGCCGGATGGTGTGTCGGTTGTCGCCACAACGTTCGATTCAGTTGACGCGGAGCAGACCTGCTCCGAACCCATGGGCAAGTAGGGCTCTTCCAACCCCATGGATTTTGCATTCATCGTCGACCAGGGCTTGGGTATCTTGGCAACAGCCTCGGTATCCGCCCTGGTCGCGATGGGTCTAGCCCTGTCATTCCGGCTGATGGGCATCATCAACCTCGCCAGTGGCGACTTTATGATGATCGGCGCCTACTCGGTTCTGACCTGTGTGGCGATTGGGCTTCCCTATCTCGTAGGTGTTATCGCAGCCTGCGTGATTGGGTTTTTATTCGGAGCGCTCACAGAGGTGGGCCTCTTGCGGCGTTTCGCGCGGGCCCCGGAACTTGCGATTCTTGGCACATTCGGGCTTGGCATCGTGATTCGCCAAATCGTCGAACTGATCTTCGGCAAGAACTTTCAATTTGTTGAGAACCCGCTGTCTGGTTCGGTTTCCATTGGGGGTGCCGAGTTTCCGCTCTACCGGCTCGTGTTGATTGCCGTGTCGGTTGCAGTCATTGGCGCACTACTTCTTGTTCTCACGGTGACCCCTCTCGGGGTCAAAGTCCGCGCCGTCGCAGCAGACGGCGATCTAGCCGAAACTCTCGGCATCCAATCCGGCAGACTCAAGCTGGTTGTTTTTGCCGTCAGCACCGCCATGGCGAGCCTGGCCGGGTCACTCATCGCTCCGTTGACTAACGTCGGACCAGGGATGGGCAATGCCTACCTGTTCGTTATGTTCGTGGTGGTAATCGTCGGTGGGGCCAGGGTGAGTATGGTGCTCGTTGCCGCCCTCGCGATTGCAATCGTTCAAAACGTCACCACCCTCGTCGTCGACTCTCTCGTCGCCAAGCTTGCGATTCTCGGCATGGCATTCCTTGTTTTGGCCGCCACTCGCCCCGCTACGAAGGGGGCCATCGTATGATTCGGCGCTCGATCCCGCTGCTTGCCGCTGCGGCTGTACCGCTGCTCGCTCTCACGCTAGGTGGCTACCAGGGAGGTCAGTTCGCCCAATTCGCGCTGTATGGGGTTGCGACGGCAGCGTTGGCACTCTGTTGGGGCTTCGCGGGAATCTTGAGCCTCGGCCATGCCGTCTCTTTTGGCATTGGCGCCTATGTCGCCGCGTGGTTCGGAATAAACGTCCCGAACGGCGGAACACTTCTCGGCATTCTTGTGGGAGGGCTGACCGCAGGTGTCGTCTCGCTGCTCGTTGGTCTCGTGGGACTGCGGGGTCGGGTCAACGTCATCACCTTCGCACTACTCACCTTCGTTTTGCTCTTCGCCGCAATTGAGGTCGTGAATCAACTCACGCCGATCACGGGAGGGTTCAACGGACTCGCCGGGGTGCCTCCACTCAACATTGGCGACACCTGGACCGCCGACCCCGTGGCGCAGCGAGTTGTTGCGACAATCGCCGCGGTCTGTCTGTTGTGGAGTCTCATTGTCGTTGCGCGCAGCCCGTTCGGTGGCGTGCTTACCCTGGCCAAAACGCACGCTATTCGAGCAGCCTCATCCGGGTACAACATTCCCGCCTTCCGAATCGGGACTTTCGCCTTCGTCGGAGTCGTCACCGGACTTGCAGGCGGGGTGTTCGCCACCCAGACTCAGTTCGTCGCGCCGGATCAGATTAGCTTGGCCTTGGCCACAAACTTCGTACTCTGGGCAATGATCGGTTCGCGCACGAGCCTGATCGGGAGCTTCGTGACGGCAATAGTCATCAGTTTCATCACTAACGAACTCGCGGACAAGTTCCTGTCGGTGTGGTTGCTCGCCATGGGTCTCATCTTTATTGCTGTCGTGGTGCTCGTTCCTGACGGGTTGGCCGAGGCGGTCCTCAAACGGTTACCCGAAAGATGGCGTCCCAACAGGAAGGTAGAACTGACGACCGCGACGGAAGATGTCAGCGGTGGCGGCAAGTCTCTCGAGGCGACGGGAATCACGTGCGTCTTCGGCGCGTTCACCGCTGTAGACGACGTAAACCTCTCCGTGCGCGCAGGTGTCCATTGTCTGATCGGTCCCAACGGCGCCGGTAAATCCACACTGCTGAACGCGCTTTCGGGCACCGTGCCCCCCTCCGCAGGAAAATGGCGCGTGGGCGACACCGAGCTCACAAAGATGCGCCCTTGGCAAATGGCGCGGGTCGGTGTTGCGCGCAAATTCCAGTCTCCGGCCGTTGCGGGGGATCTCACCGTTGCTCAAAACCTAGCTGTGGCCCGGTTGGGAGTGACCGTGCACCCCGTGGCACTGATATTCGCCCCGTGGCGCGCAGACCTGACATCGACGGCGTGGCGAATCCTTGAGGCTGGTGACCTCGTTCGCCTGCTGGACATTCCGGCAGTCCGTCTCTCCCACGGTCAGCGGCAGATTCTCGAGCTCGCCATGACCTTCGCGAGTCGACCCACTCTGGTTCTCTTGGACGAACCGACGGCAGGAATGACGGCTAGCGAGACGTCACGCATAGCTGAGATTCTCCGCACCGAAGCTGCTGCGCTCGACATTGCAATCGTCGTTGTTGAACACGACATGACGGTCATCCGCTCCGCGGCCTCTGCGGTAACCGTGCTGCAGGCGGGACAGGTTCTGGCAACAGGGACCGTCGAGGAGATAGAGAACAACAGCGACGTTACGCGCGCGTACGTTGGGGAGGGCAAGTGATGTCATTGCTCGCGGTGCAAGGGCTTGTTGCCGGCTATGCCGGTGCACGCATCGTTGACGGGCTGGATCTCGACATTATGCCTGGAGAGGTCGTCGCACTGCTCGGACGCAATGGGGCAGGAAAGAGCACAGCGGTTTCCGCAATCACCGGCACCCTCGCCTCCATGGCGGGAACTGTTCTTATCGAGGACGTCAACGTGACGAAGGCCCAGCCCTCCCGACGATTTCAGCTCGGAATGCGCGCGGTACGGCAGGACCAACCCATCCTGCGCGATCTCACGGTCGCAGAGAACTTGCGCTTGGTTGAATCCTCGAAAGAGGCCGCGGCCGAAAGCTTCCCCTTCCTCGCCGAGCGCTCATCGCAACGAGCGGGAACGCTCTCGGGTGGGGAACAGAAAATGCTTGCGGTTGCACGGACCGCTGCAAACCCAGGAAAGCTCTGGATTCTTGATGAGCCGAGCGAGGGTTTGCAACCGATGAACGTAGACCGATGCGCCCAACTGATAAAGGAGGCAGCGGCTCGTGGAGTCGGCGTGCTGCTGGTTGAACAGCACATCGGCATGGCCCTCGCCGTGGCCGATAGGTGGCTTGTCATGGAAACGGGCGCTGTCATCGATCAAGGAAAAGTGACAGCCAAAACCTTCGAGACCGTCAGTCGGCGGCTCGCTGTATAAAAACGAAAGGGAATCGAACACATGATCACACGGACTCTTAAGGACTGGCAGGCTCTCTCGCCCGAGCAACGTCGTGTCGCACTCGATGAGACGCGAGCGGCGGCCCTGGCATCCGCTGGAACCGGCACCTTTATCTCTATTGCAGAGCAAGACGCCCTTTCCGAGGGCGGGCTCGGCGTTCTCGCGGGAACCCCAATCGCAGTCAAGGACAACATCGACGTTGCCGGACTCTCAACCACGGGTGGTACGAGCTATCTCAACTACTCACCCGACGTCAACGCCGATGTTGTGACGGCGCTGCGGTCGGAAGGTGCTGTTGTTGTTGGCAAGACGAACTTGCACGAACTCGCTTTTGGCCTCACGAGCAATAACGGTGCACACGGACCGGTGCGCAATCCCTTCGACCCGTCACTCAGTGCTGGTGGCTCTTCAGGTGGTAGCGCGGCCGCGGTAGCCCGGGGCATTGTCCCGCTGGCAATCGGAACGGACACCGGAGGGTCAATGTCGGTACCGGCATCTTTCTGCGGAGTTTACGGTCTCCGCCCCACCACCGGGCGCTATCCGTCGGACGGAATTATTGGCCTCTCCTGGACGCGCGACACCGCCGGCATCTTTGCTACAACCGTCGGTGACTTGCGCTTCGTCGATGAAATCATCACCGGCGAGGGCGACAGCGGCTCGGTCACTAAGCCCAAAGAAATTCGGATTGGTGTTTCCGATGCGTACCTCAATGATCTGGAGGAAACCGTGGGGGCACGATACGAAGAGGCTGCGGCAGCTCTTCGGAAAGCCGGCGTGCACATCGTGCCCGTGAACCTCGAGAATCACTTCGAGCGGACCGCGGTGTCGAACATGACGGTGGTTCTTTTCGAGACCCCGCACACGCTGGGTTCCTATTTGCGAGGCACTGGTATGGCGGGCCTCCCCGAGGACTTGCTCGCTGCTTCGGCTTTGACGAAGTCACCCGATGTCGCGGGCGTGCTCGCCTATATTCACGGCAATCCTGTACCCGTGGCGGACTACCAGCACGCGGCCGCGAACCGGTGGCAATTGCGCAGGCAATTCATCTCGCAGCTGGACGATGCGGGAGTTGACGCGATCATGTTCCCAACAGTGCCAATCTTGCCCCCAGTGTTGGGTCAGGATGCCGAAATTGAATACAACGGCACTGTTCGCCCACTCTTTGACACGCTCACGCGCCAAACGTCCCCCGGCGCACTCATGGGGATGCCCATGGTGACAATTCCCACGGGAGACCCGAAGGCTGTTCCCGTCGGACTCACTGTCATGGGCCGACCTTTCGACGACCGTGCGGTCCTCAAGATTGCCGAAACTTTTTCGACGATCCTGCGTCCTACTGGCGGTCGGTCCTGATCTGGCGGAAGCCTTCAGACGTAACCTCAACAAGCTCGGTGGTGAGCACCGTCCCACGGTCGCGGCTGAGGAGGCGCGAGCCACCGAGCCGGGCAGAACGGAGAACTGCACTGATTTCGGCAGGCTCCGCGCTTTTCGCGATTCCCAGGGCCTGGGCGTAGAGGTGAATGCTGTCGTAAACAGATTTCGCCATGCTGCTCAGTCGAGGTGCAAGCTCGCCGAATCTTTCCCGGTAGCGGCGTGCGACCGAGTCCATCTCGTCGGCGAGTGTCGGCATGAAGTATTCCTGCGTTGACCAGATTCCGTCGGCCACCGCGCGGCCGGTGTGATCGAGCAGGGAATCATCAAAGTTGGTAGCAAGAGTCCTAAACTTTGAGCGCAATCCGGACTCGAAAAACGCACGTTCAAAAAGCACCGCATCTATTCCGACGAGCGAGGAGAGAATCAAGTCCGCACCACTCGTCGAAATCCGGTCGATGACCTCGTCGAACTGCGCGGTTCCCAGTGGTTGGTAGTGTTCTCCGGCAATCACCCCGTCGTGCCGGTCGATGACCTCGTTGGCCACCATGCCGATCGATCGCGGCCAGACGTAGTCAGAGCCGATGATGAACCAGTGCCGAGAGTTGGTCCGTTCCATCATGAGCGGCACCGATGCGGCCAACTGATCAAGCGGCGTTTCCCCGAATTGGAAAAAGTGCGCGCCCGCGGGTGTGTGTTCGCTCATCGCGGCAGCCAGGAAAAGCGTTCCGCGTGCTTTGGCATGTGGTCGAATCGCCTGAAGGGACGCTGACGAAATGCACGCAACAACCACGTCGCACTTCTCGGTCACCGTGAGGTGGTTGAAGGCAGTGAGCGCGGCTCCCTGATCCGTTCGATCGTCTGCGACGACGAGTTCCGCCCGGCGGCGGCCAAACCCTGAACTCGTGTTGAGCTCTTCCACGGCGAGCGTGGCGGCATTAGCCACGGCGCGACCCAACAGCCCGGCCGTCCCGGACAGTGGCGCGAGAAGCCCAATCTTGAGAGCTCCGGGAATGCGCTCCTCGGATTCCGGTTCGGTTGCGACAGCGAACCATGGAAGGCACTCTGAACCCAACTGGACCTTTACCGTGATGCGCGTTCCTCCTGCGATTGGCTTGAGGTCGACGCGGATCCGCCCGCTCCACGGGGTTTCCTGTGCAATATTCACGCGTTGTTCTTTGAGCACCTCGACAATGCGGCCTGAAGACTCAATCGTCGAGCCGTCCGGGTGAGGAATGGTGAACATCACGGCGGCACCGACTTCGAGATTGCGGCAGTGCTTGAGAATTGGCCAACCAGCAGTGTTGCCGCCCGATAGTTGGTTCCACAACTCGCTAGGCGTCTTGGCGGACTCCGCGTTGACGAAGAAGCTGAGATCGCCGGTCAAGGGCTAAAGCCTGTCGGGCTCCGCGTCAGATGCCAGGAGATTGATGTCGTCCTGGTAGACATCGCGCAAAAACCGCAAAACGTCGTCGGCACGGTTGGTGCCGAGAGAGTAGAAGCGGAACTGGCCGCGTCGCTCTTCGACGACCATATCGGCATCACGGAGGACGCGAAGGTGGGAAGAGATGGCCGCTCGGGTTACGCCGGGAAAGTGTTCCGCGAGCGAACCAACTGGAAGTTCAACGTCTTTGCTGAGAATTTGGAGAATTGACCGGCGCGTCGAGTCTGCCATTGCTGAGAAAGCCTTCTTGGCACTGTTGGTCATTTTTCCTTGTCGATTCTCTGTTATTGCGCCACATTGTTGGTTGCAATTCTGGATAGGTAAATGTACGCTTACCTATTAGTACACTACCTGCTTACGCAAGTTAGGATATCGGTTTCAATGGCGAAAGTCCAGAACACACGTTTTGATTCGGATCCCGTGCTCGACGAAGGTGAGTTGCTCACCGCCGATGCGCTGGCCGAACTCCAACTGACCCGTCTGCAATGGAGTGTCCGGCACGCCTACGAAAACGTTGCGGCGTATCGCGCCAAATTTGACGCAGCGGGAGTCAGCCCTGACGATATCCGTGCACTCGAAGATCTCCGAAAGTTCCCTTTCACGACCAAGGACGATCTTCGGCAGAACTACCCTTTCGGCATGTTCGCGGTGCCCTCCGATCAGGTTGCCCGCATTCACGCCTCGTCGGGAACGACGGGCAAACCGACCGTCGTCGGCTACACCGAGAAAGACCTCGATGTCTGGGCAACGGTGGTTGCGCGTAGCCTTCGAGCGTCCGGAATACGTGCCGGTATGCGGGTGCACAATGCCTATGGGTACGGACTATTTACGGGTGGCTTAGGTGCCCACGCTGGCCTAGAAAAGCTCGGCGCAACGGTCATTCCGGTTTCGGGCGGTCAGACCGCGCGCCAAGTGCAACTAATCCAGGACTTTGAACCCGAGGCCATCATGTGCACGCCCAGTTACCTACTGACGATTGCTGACGCAATGGAGGAGGCGGGTATGGACCCTCGCTCATCAAGCCTGCGCGTGGCGGTCCTGGGAGCTGAACCGTGGACGGAGCAGATGCGCCGCGAGTTAGAGGAACGGCTCGCAATCGATGCCGTGGATATTTACGGGCTCAGTGAGGTGATGGGGCCGGGCGTTGGAAATGAATGTGTCGAGACAAAGGACGGACCGCACATCTGGGAAGACCACTTTTATCCCGAAATCATTGATGCGGAGACCGGCGAGGTTCTCCCGGACGGTACCGAGGGGGAGCTCGTGTTCACCTCGTTGACGAAAGAGGCGTTTCCTGTCATCAGGTACCGCACACGAGACCTCACACGCTTATTGCCAGGGACTGCTCGACCGAACATGAGACGGATCGCCAAGATTGTCGGGCGCAACGATGACATGATCATCCTCCGCGGGGTAAATCTCTTTCCGACGCAAATCGAGGAGATTGTGCTGGGTATGGCTGATTTGTCACCTCACTTCATTTTGGAGTTGCGTCAAGCGGGTCGGATGGAATCACTCACCGTGAAGATTGAGCGACGGAACGAGGTTTCGACCGCCACCGCCGAGGAGGCTGGGAAACTGCTCATTCGGCGCATCAAGGAGACCATCGGCACAAGCCTTGAAATCTCCGTCGTCGATCCTGGAACTCTGCCGCGATCCGAGGGCAAACTGAAGCGGCTCTATGACCTCCGTTGACGGGCGTCCCCGTCCCGCTGGGTTGGCTGATTTAACGTGACCGGGGTGGGCATTCACCCGCCGCGTCTGTCGCCAATCCCAACGGCGACCGACGTGACAGTAAGCAAACGAAGGGCGACGAAATCATGACAGAGGCATTCGTGGTCGATGGCGTCCGGACACCGATTGGCCGATATGGGGGCGCGTTGTCGAGCGTCCGCCCGGATGACCTCGCCGCCATTGCGATCGCCGAGCTGGTCTCCCGGAGCGGCATAGACCCGTCGATGGTCGACGACGTGATCTTCGGCGACGCTAACCAGGCGGGCGAAGATAATCGCAACGTCGCTCGAATGGCGGTGCTCCTAGCTGGGCTGCCTGATTCAGTCCCCGGCATCACGGTCAATCGGCTGTGCGCATCCGGACTCTCTGCAGTGCATCTTGCCGCGAGCATGGTCAAGGCCGGCGAAGCCGATGTTGTTATCGCCGGTGGAGTTGAGTCAATGACGCGCGCCCCGTGGATCCTCGCAAAGCCCGAAAGGCCCTTCAGTAAGCCGGGAGAGATTGTTGATTCGTCACTCGGCTGGCGATTCGTCAATCCGCGGCTAGCGGCGCGAGATAAGGCAACATTCTCGATGACGGAGACCGGCGAATTTGTCGGGCAACGCGAAGGCGTGACGAGATCGCAGGCTGATGCTTTCGCTCTTCGCTCGCACGAGCGCGCCTTGGCAGCCATTGCCGCAGGGCGCTTCGATCGCGAAATTGTGGCCGTCGAGACTGCCGCAGGATTGAGCGTGGCAACGGACGAAGGGCCCCGTGCAAACACCTCCCTCGAATTGCTGGCAGGGCTGAAGCCAGTCGTGCCCGGAGGAAGCATCGTGACCGCCGGCAACTCGTCCAGCCTGAATGATGGTGCTGCTGCGGTGCTCATTGCCAGCGGGGAAGCGGTCGAAAGGCTTGGACTGACACCGCGCGCGCGTGTTGTCGGAGGGGCATCCGCCGCGCTCGCTCCCGAGGTCATGGGCCTCGGTCCTGTCCCCGCGACGCAAAAGCTTTTGGCACGCACGGGCATTCGGGTAGACCAGATTGGGGCTGCTGAACTCAACGAGGCATTCGCGACGCAATCGCTCGCGTGCATCCGTCTGATCGGTCTTGACGAGGGGATTGTGAATGCAGACGGTGGCGCGATTGCACTGGGTCACCCGCTCGGGGCATCCGGAACACGGATTCTCGTCACGCTCCTCGGTCGCATGGAACGCGAGCGAGCGCAATTCGGGCTCGCAACAATGTGCGTCGGCGTCGGCCAGGGTGCCGCACTTCTTGTGGAGTTGGTTTGATGGTGTCGACCCTCACTATCGACGACAGCAGAAGCGACCGGCTGCATGTTCGGCTCAATCGACCTGCGGTGAAGAACGCCATCGACAGGGTGATGGTCGGAGAACTGCATGATGTGTGTGCATCGCTGGAAACAGACCCGCGAATACTTATCGTCAGCGGAGCGGACGGGGTTTTTGCGTCGGGCGCCGACATCGCCGAACTGCGTGAACGCAGGGCCGCAGACGCGCTCGAGGGAATCAACTCCCGACTCTTTCAACGCATCGCATTGCTGCCCGCTCCGGTGATCGCCGCTATCGATGGCTGGGCGCTGGGTGGCGGTGCTGAGTTGGCCTACGCCGCTGACTTTCGCATCGCATCGAACCGCTCGCGCTTTGGCAATCCCGAAGCATCGTTGGGCATAATCGCCGCGGCCGGTGCCACGTGGAGGCTGGCGGAGCTCGTCGGTGAACCGCTGGCGAAGGAAGTGCTCATGGCAGGCCGCATTTTGTCGGCGAGTGAGGCACTCACAGCGCGGTTGATTACCGAGGTGCATGAGCCAAACGAACTCGATGCGGCGGCCGACGCACTGGCTGACCGTATCGCAAAGCTCGATCCGCTCGCAGTGCGAGAGACCAAACGAGTGATGTCCGCGGATCGGTCCGAGCACCCGCGGATCGATGAAGAGGCCCAAGCCGTGTTGTTCGAATCGCCGGAAAAGTATCGCCGCATGACCGATTTTCTCGAGAGGCGCAAATCATGACCGGTGTGCCTGCCCGGGTCGGTGTGATCGGCGGAGGCCGCATGGGCGCTGGCATCGCACACGCTTTCCTTCTTGCGGGCTCATCAGTGACCCTCCTCGAACGGAACGCCGAGGCATCAGCTCAGGCATTAGAAGCGCTTTCGACGGCAATAGACGTAAGCATCGCCCGCGGTACTTCCTCAGAGTTGCGAGCCGATCTCCTCGCTCGTTTTGCCTCGACTCTCGAGGCCGAGGACCTCGCTGAGAGTGGACTTGTGGTGGAAGCAGTGCCGGAAGATTTCGCGCTCAAGGCGGAAATGCTTGCAAAAATTGAAGCGGTGGTGAGCAACGACACGTGGTTGTCGTCAAATACATCGTCGTTGTCAATCTCCTCGATCGCTGAGGTCCTAATGCGGCCGGAACGCTTCTGCGGGTTGCACTTCTTCAACCCTGTGCCCAGTTCAACTCTCGTTGAGATAGTTCGGGGAGAAAAATCGGCGGGTGAACTGATTGAACGCGCCAAGGAGTGGGTCGAGGCGATCGGCAAGACTCCGGTCACAGTTAACGACTCGCCCGGGTTCGCGAGTTCGCGACTTGGAGTCGTCATCGCACTTGAAGCGATCCGCATGCTGCAGGAGGGTGTCGCGTCTGCTGACGACATCGACGCGGCGATGGTGCTGGGCTACAAATTCCCCGTAGGTCCGCTGCGTCTGACGGACATGGTTGGTCTTGACGTCAGGCTGGGCATCGCGAACTACCTGCACAGTGAACTCGGCGAGCGTTTCGAGCCGCCGATCCTCCTCCGAACGATGGTGGAAGAGGGCAAGCTCGGGCGCAAGAGCGGGGAGGGGTTCTATCGATGGGACGATTAGCGCTGGTCAATAATGAGGTTCGTAATGCGCACCGTGCACAGGCGTTCCCCCGCCTCATTTGTCATCACAACCTCATGACTCGTCACGGTCTTACCCAGGTGAATCGCTGTCGCAACGCCGGTCACAATCCCGTCGCGCACGCCACGATGGTGGGTTCCGCTGATATCCAGGCCCACCGCCATTTTCCCGAGCGAGCTCGCGTGTATGACCGCGGCCCACGAGCCAAGCGCTTCCCCGAGAACCATCGAGGCGCCACCGTGCAGCAGTCCAAAAGACTGAGTGTTGCCGTGCACGGGCATCGTCGCGACGACGCGTTCGGCCGACTCTTCGAGAACCACGATGCCGAGTTTGCTGTCGAGAGCTCCGAGCTCAATCGTCCATGGCGTTTTCGTCATGACGACATTCTACTGACCGTTCATCAAGCCGAAGGAAGCGCATTATGACCAAAACCGCCGTTGACATTCACGTACTACCGAGTTTTGTGCAGGGTCATTGGTGGCAGGCCGAGACCGGAACGCCAATCAGGGACGCGTCGACGGGCGATGTGCTTGCACTCGTGGGGAGCGACGGTCTCGACCTCGCGGGTGCAATCGACTACGCGCGCTCAGTGGGTCAACGCTCTCTGGGCGAGTTGACCTTTCACCAGCGTGGGCTCATTCTCAAAGCGTTGGGTGCGGCACTAACGGAGGAAAAAGACCTGCTCTACGCGGTGAGCGATGGCACGGGAGCGACAAGGCGGGACTCTCTCGTCGACGTTGATGGCGGCATCGGGGTGCTCTTCACCTATTCATCCAAGGGCCGCAGGGAGCTGCCCAACACGCACACTCGCATTGTCGATGGCGCGCACGAAATCCTCTCGAAAGACGGCTCTTTCGGTGGGCAGCATGTTTACGAGCGCATACCGGGTGTCTCGTTTCAGATCAATGCCTTCAATTTCCCGGTGTGGGGCATGCTTGAGAAATTTGCACCGGCCTTCCTCGCGGGCGTGCCCACGATCGTCAAGCCCGCTTCACCCACGGCGAGCCTCGCAGAGGCGGCCGTCCGGGTCATGGTCGACTCGGGTCTCCTCCCCGAAGGGTCGCTACAACTCGTTTGCGGGGGCGCTCGCCAGGCTCTTGATCTTCTCGACCTTCGAGATCATGTGTCATTCACTGGGTCGGCCGACACCGCGGCCGGACTTGCGGTTCACCCGGGAGTTATTCGCAAAGGTGTGGGTTTCACTGCGGAAGCTGACTCACTCAACGCAGCAATCCTCGGGCCGGACGTGACGGCAGATGAACCGGAATTCGACGCGTTCGTTGCGTCCGTTGTCGCAGAGATGACAACGAAGGCGGGGCAGAAATGCACGAGCATCCGTCGCATCATCGTCCCGGAATCTGTCGCAGACGCGCTCGTCACTGCAATTGCCGAACGAATCACCGCCCGCACTGTGCTGGGCGATCCACGCGCCGAGGGCACAACAATGGGTCCACTGGCAAGCATTGAACAACGAGAAGATGTCGTCCGCAGCGTCGGGGCACTCATCGCCGGTGGAGGGCGCGTCGTCTTTGGAGATGCTGGCGCTCCCGAAGTGAGACTCGCCGATGGCACCGTCAGCCGTGCCACCGACAGTGCGTTCCTCGCGCCTATCCTGCTGCGATTCGACGATGCTGACGCGGACGCAGTGCATGAAGTCGAGGCCTTTGGTCCGGTCGCGTCGATCGTTACTTACTCGTCGCCGGATGATGCGGCGAGACTTGCCAATCGTGGCGGCGGTTCACTCGTTGCCACGGTGTGCAGTCATGACCGCACGTTCGTGGCGAGGACAATCGCGCTAATCGCTCCGTATCACGGGCGCATCCTTGTCCTCGATCGGGATGTTGCACGCAGTTCGACCGGGCACGGTTCGCCCGTTCCACACCTAGTGCACGGCGGTCCCGGTCGTGCGGGTGGCGGCGAAGAATTGGGGGGCATCCGAGCCGTCAAACACTTCATGCGTCGAGTGGCGCTTCAAGGGTCTCCGGACGTCCTCAGCATGCTGACAGAGCAGTGGCGCGGTGGTGCTGCAGTTTTTGACGGTGAGCATCCCTTCCGTAAGTCGATATCCCAACTTCGCACGGGCGACCGCATTGTTTCTGCGGAGCGAGAGATCACTCTCGCGGACATCGAGCATTTCGCCGAGTTCACCGGGGACACTTTCTACGCGCACACCGACGAGGAGGCCGCAGCCGCAAACCCGTTCTTCCCCGGCAGAGTCGCTCACGGTTACCTTCTCCTCGCGTGGGCGGCGGGCTTGTTCGTTGATCCCGCCCCGGGTCCAGTCCTCGCCAACTACGGACTCGAAAACCTGCGCTTCGTCACCCCGGTGTCACCCGGTGACCGGGTCAGGGTGACGCTTACCGCAAAGCAGATCACTCCGCGTGAGAACGAGGAGTACGGCGAAGTGAGGTGGGACGCCGTTCTCATCAACCAGCGGGACGAAACCGTCGCGACCTATGACGTCCTCACACTGGTGGCCAAACAGGTTTAGTCAGCAGCTTTAGCAAGCCCGTCGAAGGCCACGCTAATCACGTCATCGGCGAGGCGCTCAGGCGTGATGGGGCCGTCGGGGCGATACCACTCGACGATCGAGTTGATCATTCCGAAAAGAAGTCTCGTTGTTGTGCGCGCATCGATGTCTGCCCGCATCGTGCCGTCACTCCGAGCTTCGTCCACGAGCTCGGCGACCGCACTGTTGAAGCCCCGTCGTCGCTCGAGGGCCTGACGCTCGACATCAGTGTTGCCGCGCAGCCGAAGCAGAAGTGTGACATAGGGCAGGTCCTTGACGAGCACTTCAACCGCACCACGCAGTACGAAACGCAGCCGGTCTTCGGCGGGGCCCTTCGTCGCACCGTCTCTGGTCAAAACAAGTTCAAGTTCACTCAGCGCGCGGTCTAGTGCAAGGCGCAGTAAGTCTTCTTTTCCTGCTACGTGGTAGTAAATCGCTGACTTACTTGTTCCGAGTCGGTGGGCCAGCATCCCCATTGAGGTGGCCTCGTAGCCGTGGTCGTTGAATGCCGCGACCGCGATGTCCAGCACGGAGGCGAGGTCGTATGCGTCGCGACCGGCGCGACCGTTACCGGCGCTGCGCCCGGGTGACGTGGGTTCCATCGTGCCTCCGAAATTCTCCGAATTCTGACCCTACTTCAATCCTTGCCCCAACCTGCTCAACCTGTTATAGTCTACTGAACGACCAGTAAGTAGGTTAAGGAGACAAATTGTCTGATATCCGGGTGGCAAACACAAACGAGACCTCAGCCGACGAAGCGGGCGCAGCCCGTTTCGCCGAGTTGCTGGCCAACGAGCAGCGTGTCGAACCAACGGACTGGATGCCCGAGGGTTATCGCAAGACCCTCATACGTCAAATCTCTCAACACGCTCATTCCGAGATTATTGGCATGCAGCCTGAGGGAAACTGGATCTCCAGAGCCCCCAGTTTGAAGCGCAAGGCCATTCTGATGGCTAAGGTCCAAGACGAGGCGGGGCATGGCCTCTACCTCTATTCCGCGGCACAGACCCTTGGCGTTGATCGCGAGACGATGTTTGAACAACTCATTACGGGAGCGGCAAAATACTCTTCCATCTTCAATTACCCAACCCCGACCTGGGCCGATATGGGTTCGATTGGCTGGCTGGTCGACGGTGCCGCCATCTGCAATCAAGTTCCCCTGTGTCGCGCGTCGTACGGCCCTTACGGGCGGGCGATGGTGCGCATCTGTAAAGAGGAGTCATTCCATCAGCGTCAAGGCTTCGAGATACTGCTCCACCTCATGCGCGGCACCGATGCACAGAAGGCGATGGCGCAAGAGTCGGTCAACCGCTGGTACGCGCCCGCCCTCATGATGTTCGGACCCCCGGATGACGATTCGCCCAATTCGCGGCAGAGCATGGACTGGAATATCAAGCGTTTCAGTAATGACGATCTTCGTCAGCGTTTTGTCGACATGCTCGTGCCCCAGGCAGAAATTCTGGGCGTCACTCTGCCAGATCCTCACATCAAGTGGAACGAAGAACGTGGGCATTTCGACTTTGGCGACCTCGACTGGTCAGAGTTCAACGACGTCTTGGCGGGCAACGGTCCCGCCAACACAATCCGGGTCGCCCGACGACGCCAGGCTCACGAGGACGGCGCATGGGTTCGAGAGGCCGCTCGCGCGTATGCAGATTCCCGCATCGAGGAGAGAGTTGCCTCGTGACAAGTCCAGGTGACTCCGGCGGCCGTGAAACGTGGCCAATGTGGGAGGTGTTCGTGCGATCCAGTCGGGGGCTTTCCCACGTGCACGCCGGGTCCCTTCATGCATCCGACGAAACCATGGCTGTGCGTAATGCCCGTGACCTTTACACCCGTCGGGCAGAGGGCGTCTCGATATGGGTTGTGCCTGCGTCCGCCATTACCGCGTCTGACCCCGACGCGCGGGGTGCATTCTTCGAATCACCACAGGGTAAGGAATTCCGCCATGCGACCTATTACACCGAGTCTGATTCGGTTGCTCACCTGTGATCCCAACCAGTAACCGTTCGATATCCGACGCGGTCACCGCCGAAACAATTGCCACCGCGGGCTTCGTCGCCCCGGAGGCCGTCGCGCGTTATGCAACCGGACTCGGGGACGACGCGCTGATTCTCGCGCAGCGATTGGGTGAGTGGATTGCACATGCTCCCGAACTGGAAGAAGACGTTGCCCTCGGCAACATCGCGCTCGATCAGTTGGGGCATGCGCGCAGCTTTCTCACCTACGCGGCTTCGGCCTGGGGAAAAACAGAGGATGATCTCGCTTACTTCCGCGACGAATCTCAATTTCTCAATCGACAACTGTTCGAGCAGCCCAACGGTGACTTTGCGCAGACGATTGCGCGTCAACTCGTGGCATCCGTCTACTTTGAGAACTTGTACAACGCGCTTTCCCAGTCGACGGATGGGACTCTAGCGGCCATCGCAGCCAAGGCCGTGAAAGAGGTCCAATACCATGTCGATCACAGCACGCAGTGGCTGTTGAGACTGGGGCTCGGCACGGATATTTCTCGTGAACGCATGCAACGAGGACTCGACACTGTGTGGCCGTTCGTGGCTGAACTCTTTAGCCCCGACCCGCTGACAGAAAACCTCGAGGGCGTCGGTGTCAACCCGTCTGCACTCCGGGCGCGCTTCGACCAGGTCACGCAGCAGGCAATTGCGGACGCAGGGCTAACGGTACCAAGCGCACCCGCGGTGCGCGGCGGCGGCCGATCGGGCATTCACACCGAGTCCCTTGGACCGTTGCTCGCCGAAATGCAAGTACTCGCAAGGGCCCATCCCGGGGCGACGTGGTGATTGATGTCGAGAAGGTCGCACGCCCGCGACCGACGGGGGATGTTGAACTGAAAATTTGGAATCTTGCGGCGACGGTTGTCGACCCCGAGGTTCCCGTAGTCACAATCGAAGATCTGGGTGTTCTGCGAAACGTTGAACTCACCGAGGACGGGGGCGTTGTCATACAGCTCACACCGACGTATTCCGGATGCCCCGCCATTGATGCAATGCGCGACGACGTTGTGGCGGTAATCACAGAGGCGGGGTATTCCGACGTGCGCGTCGACGTTGTGCTTGCTCCAGCCTGGACCACCGACTGGATCAGCCAGTCCGGCCGCGACAAGCTCGAAGCCTACGGAATTGCCCCACCGGCTCCCCGCAGAGCAGACGGCAGGGTGAACCTGGAACTCGGCGTGCGGTGCCCACGGTGTCAATCGCTTCACACCCGGCAAACATCCCGCTTCGGCTCAACCGCGTGCAAGGCGCTGTTTGTTTGCCAGCGGTGCCAAGAACCCTTCGACCACTTTAAGGAACACTGATGGCTTCCTCCACAACGAAACGTCGCGGACGATTCAACGACCTCACGATCTCGCAGGTGAGGAAGCTCACGGAAGATTCGATCGAGGTGAGTTTTACGATTCCCGACGAGCTGATCGGCGACTACAACTATTCCCCGGGTCAGTACATTGCGTTGCGCGCGTCGGTCGAGGGGGAGGACCTCCGGCGTAGCTACTCAATCTGTCAGGCCCCGGTCGTGGGTGAGCTCAAGGTGGGCATCAAGCGCGACCTCGGTGGTCGCTTTTCTACCTGGGCAATCGAGAATTTAGCATCGGGAATGCGGTTGTCCGTAATGGTGCCCGAGGGAACATTCGTTTCCCAAAAAATGCAACCCGGCGCTCACCTCGTCGCGATCGCTGCCGGTTCCGGTATTACTCCGGTGATTGCGCTTATCGAGAGTGCCCTTGCATCGGACCCCCTCAGTCGGTTCTCGCTCATTTACTCCAATCGCACTGCAATGGACACCATGTTTATTGACGAACTCGCGGACTTGAAAGATCGCTACCCGACGCGCCTTGCGCTGTATCACGTGCTGACCCGAGAGACGCGGAGCTCTGAACTACTGTCAGGTCGCTTGGACGGCGAAAAGATTGCCAACATGCTGGCACAACTAATCTCACCGACCGACGTGAACGAATGGTTCATCTGCGGTCCATTTGATCTAGTGCAGTTAGTTCGCGACACGCTTGCTGAACATGGAGTCGAAGCGCAGGACATCCGTTACGAACTGTTTACGACCGGGAGACCTGAGGGTCTTGGCGGCCAGTCTGGTAGGCCGGTAGTTGTTGGGGCAGGCGAAGATGTGCACACAATCACCTTTCGCCTGGACGGGACTTCGGCGACCGTGACGACCCCCGTTCACAGCAATGAAAGCATCCTTAATGCTGCGCTGCGAGTGCGGAGTGATGTGCCTTTTGCCTGCGCGGGCGGGGTTTGCGGAACCTGCCGCGCAACCGTGGTCTCGGGAACCGTGAACATGGTCGAAAACTTTGCGCTGGAGCCCGATGAAATCGAGCGCGGCTACGTGCTCACCTGTCAGTCCATACCGACGAGTGAGTTCGTCGAGATTAATTACGATTCCTAGGAGAAACCGTGTCGATTGACCTGACCATCAGCGGGCCTGTTGCCGAAATCGTGCTCAATGCACCCGAGCGCCTCAATGCGGTCACCGAAGCAGACCTCGTTGATTTGGGGTTGGCGCTCAGCGAAGCACAGGATGCCCGCGTCGGTGCACTGTTGCTCCGCGGCGAGGGCCGTGCTTTCTGCGCGGGTCGGGACATTAGCGACGTGGTGCCCGCAACCGACGATGCGACGGCTTATCTCGCGAATCGCGTGACCCCGCTCCTTCGTCAGCTTGCCGCGTTTCCGGCTCCCACTTTCGCCGCAGCGACAGGCGCATGCCTGGGGGTAGGTCTGGGACTACTCATTGCGTGTGATGTCGTCTACGTCGCGGATAGTGCAAAGATTGGTTCGCCGTTTGCAAAACTCGGGGCGACTCTGGACTCGGGTGGACACGCATTGTTCTTCGAGCGTCTCGGCGCACACC
This sequence comes from Microbacteriaceae bacterium, assembly GCA_044338315.1. GTDB lineage: Bacteria > Actinomycetota > Actinomycetes > Actinomycetales > Microbacteriaceae > MWH-TA3. Next base: position 19,869 of record JBIILU010000011.1, read on the forward strand.
GCACCCTTGATCTGGTTTACACCGCCGAACTGATGAGTGGCACGGAAGCTGTTGCGGGTGGCTTGTTCAGCAGGGTGGTGCCGGAGGCAGAGTTACTCGCTTTCACTCGGGAGCGCGTGGTTCGGGCATCGACGGGGGCGATCGACGCGTTCCTCGCGAGCAAGACTCTCGTGCAGGAACTGCGAGACGGGCGCATTGGACTGTGGGCGTCTATTGAGCATGAAAACGTCGCGCAGGGTGCGCTGTGTGACACGGACAACTACCACGAGGGTTTTGCGGCGTTCCAGCAAAAGCGCACCCCTGTCTTCACGAGAGCAGAGTCATGATCGTCAATGAAGTATTCGACCGGGACGTTGCATCGTGGTCCCTTGGGATGAAGCTTGTCGAGTGTGGAACCGGCCACGCCGTCGTCTCCATGCTGGTGCGTGAGGAAATGCTCAATGGGTTCGGAGTAATGCACGGCGGGCTTATCTTCTCGTTAGCCGACACCGCATTTGCGATGGCGTGTAACGATGGGAACGCGGTGACCGTAACCTCTGGTGCCGACATCACCTTTCTTCGGTCGGTGGGGCCCGGCCAGAGCTTGATCGCAGTTGCCACCGAGAGGTCTCGATCGGGCCGCAGCGGGATTTATGATGTGACGGTGCGCGACGAGACGGACACGACGGTAGCCGAGTTTCGCGGTCGTAGTCGGACCACCGACCGACCTTCGTTGCCAGCTGTGTGAGTGACCTAGCTGACCGGCCCGGTCCACTTTTCGCCCGGACCAGCGCCGTGCTCGTCCGGAATCATCGACGCCTCGCGGAACGCGAGCTGCAGCGACCGCAACCCGTCGCGCAACGGGCGGGCGTGGTGATCGCCCAGTTCGGGGGCGGCGGCGGTCATGAAACCGGCCAGAGCGTTGATCAGCATGCGCGCTTCGGCGAGGTCCGGCTCGACGTCCTCGGCCAGGCCCACCTTGACGGCGGCGGCGGACATCAGGTGCACGGCGACGCCCTGCAACACCTCGACCGCGGGCACATCGGCGATATCCATCGCGGCGTCGTGAGAGTCGTTCATACACAGTCCTTTGGGCTCGGGTCGCGCGACCGCGCGTTCCCTGCTATTCTGATGGAGGTTTCGAGGTAACTCGAACAAGGAAGTGGAGAAATCCCACCTGTCAATCGTAAGAGGGTTGTCGGGTCGTTGTACTCCACCGGGAAACCGGTAGCGAAAGGGTGCGTCCCCGTCAGGGGGTTGGTTTCTGTGTTTCCTTGGGGCGATGCTCGCCGCGACCGGTCCGCCGGGCGCTAGCAGAACACAAGGAGATCAACATCACAGAACCGCGAATCAATGAGCGCATCCGCGTTCCCGAGGTCAGGCTCATCGGACCAGTCGGCGAACAGGTTGGCGTCGTCACGCTCGAGATTGCACAGCGTCTTGCACGCGAAGCAGATCTTGATCTTGTCGAAGTAGCTCCGGAGGCGAAGCCTCCTGTGGTCAAGATTATGGACTACGGGAAATTCAAATACGAAGCCGCTCAGAAAGCGAAGGAAGCGCGCCGCAACCAGGTGCAGACGGTCCTCAAAGAGGTCCGCTTCCGTTTGAAGATTGACGTCCACGATTACGAAACGAAGCTCAAGCACGCGATCACGTTCCTCAAGGGGGGCGACAAGGTCAAGGCCATGATCCAGTTCCGAGGTCGTGAACAGTCTCGTCCCGAGGCCGGCGTCCGTCTCTTGCAGAAATTCGCGGAGGCAGTTGCCGAATACGGAAGTGTCGAACACTCACCGACCGTCGACGGCCGAAACATGACGATGGTCATCGCCCCTATGAAAAACAAGTCAGACGCGAAAGCGGAAGCCGCTACGGCCCCCGCTGCTCCAGCCGAATCAGAGAAGGAATAACCATGCCGAAGCAGAAGACCCACTCGGGTGCGAAAAAGCGCTTCAAGATCACCGGTAGCGGAAAGATCAAGAAGCAGGGTGCTGGAATGCGCCACAACCTCGAAGTTAAGAGCAGCGGCGTCAAGCGCAGCCTCAACAAAGACCGCGTACTTGCGCCCGCAGACGCGAAGGTCATCAAGAAGCTTCTCGGTAAGTAACCCGAGCTCGAACTAAGGAACTGAAATGGCACGTGTAAAGAACGCAGTCAACGCGGCGAAGAAGCGCCGCACCACACTCGAGCGCGCTGAGGGTTACCGCGGCCAGCGCTCGCGTCTGTACCGGAAGGCGAAAGAGCAGGTCCTGCACTCGCTCAACTACGCCTACCGCGACCGTCGCGCAAAGAAGGGTGAATTCCGCCGCCTGTGGATCCAGCGCATCAACGCCGCTGCACGCCTCAACGGCATCACCTACAACCGACTCATCCAGGGCCTTGCTCTGGCTGGTATTGAGGTTGACCGTCGCATGCTCGCTGACCTCGCGGTCAACGACGCCGCCACCTTCGCGACCATTGCGAAGACCGCCAAGGCGGCCCTGCCGAAAGACACCTCGGCGCCCAAGGCGTAATCACGCTTTCACCAGAGAGGCCCTCGCTGACGCGGGGGCTTTTCTGTTTTGCCCGTGGGACAATCGAGTCATGACCGAACAGCAGAAGTACGACGTCGTCGAGCGAATCGGCCGCGTCGAGATTCGCCGGTACCACCCGTGCGTCATGGCCGACGTCGACGTCAACGCCGACTATTCCACCGCGGGCAGCATCGGGTTTGGGCCGTTGGTGCGATACATCTCGCAGAACAGCATCGCGATGACCGCGCCGGTCGTGCAGGAACCGACCGCCCGTGGGTCGTGGATTGTGTCGTTCGTCATGCCCGACGGAATGTCACTCGATTCGATGCCACGCCCGGCCGGTTCGAGTGTCTCGCTGCGTGAATCGCCCGAGTTTCTCGCTGCCGCGCTGCGGTTTTCGGGGTACACCTCGACCGACCGCGTCACCGAAAAGGAAACTGAACTGCGGGCCGTCCTCGCTGAAAAGGGCATTGCCGTCAACGGCACACTGCGCATCGCGCGATTCGATCCGCCCTGGAAACCGGGCTTCCTGCGGCACAACGAAGTCGTGCTGCCGATTTCGCGACCGTAAAGCGTGTTCCGTCGGTTCGATAGCCTTGACCCATGATCAGTAACACGAACGACCCAGCGGTGAAGGCCGTCAAACGCCTTGCCGAGCGCTCCCGTCGAGACGACGCTGGCGTCTTTCTCGTGGAGGGGCCGCAGGCCGTGCGCGAGTTGCTGGACCACAACCCGAATTCCGTCGTCGACGTGTTTTACACCGAGGCGTTCGCGGAGAAGTTCGGTGCGATCGTGGCGTCAGCGGAGCGTTCTCCCGCGACGGTCGACCTCGTTTCGGACAACGTCCTCGAGTCGATGGCCGACACCGTCACACCCCAGGGCGTTCTCGCCGTTGCTCAGTTGATTCAGAAATCACTCACCGACATCGGTGACGCGAAACTTATCGCAATCTGTCACGAGGTGCGCGACCCGGGAAACGCTGGCGCCATCATTCGCGCGGCTGATGCCGCCGGAGCCGACGCCGTCATCCTCACCGGTGCCTCCGTCGACCTGCACAACCCCAAGCTGGTTCGCGCCAGCACGGGCTCGATATTCCACCTGACAATCGTCGAACACGACGACCTTGCCGACGTCGTCGAATTCCTGACGGACCGCGGGGTTCAGATTTTGGCCGCATCCGCGGAGGGCACACCGATTCCCGAGAAGCGAACGCAACTGGCGAAACCCACCGCGTGGCTGTTCGGGAACGAAGCTCACGGCCTCGACGAGGATGCTCGTGCTTTCGCCGACGCGACCGTTTCGGTGCCGATTTTTGGCAAAGCGGAATCGCTCAACCTGGCGACGGCGGCATCCGTCTGCCTCTACGCCTCGGCGTTCGAACAACGCGCCTGAACACCGGCCCTCGTCTAGGATTAGCGAGTGTCCAGCATCTCCCCGAAAGCAGTAGCCGACGCCGTTGCGCAGGCACTTTCCGCCATTTCTGGCGCGTCGACGGGCGATGACCTCAAGGCGGTTCGCAGCGCATTCGTCGGTGATGCATCGCCGATTGCCGCTCTCAACGCACAACTGAAGGACATCCCGGCGGACGAGAAGGCCGACGCCGGCAAGCTGGTCGGTGCTGCCCGTGCCGAGATTAACCAAGCTTTTGCCGCCCGTGAGGCCGAGATTCTTGCCGGTGAAGAACACGAACGGCTCCTCGCCGAATCGGTGGACGTCACCGCGGTTGCGTCACGACGAACCGTTGGCGCCCGTCACCCGCTCAACCTGCTGATGGAGGAGATGTCGAACATCTTTGTTGGCATGGGTTGGGAAGTCGCCGAGGGGCCCGAGCTCGAAAACGAGTGGTTCAACTTCGACGCCCTCAACTTTGACGAAGACCACCCCGCCCGCGCGATGCAGGACACGTTCTTTGTCGAGCCCGCCGAGCGCCACCTCGTCATGCGCACGCACACGTCACCGGTTCAGGTTCGGACGCTGTTGGAGCGCGAACTGCCCGTCTACGTGGTCGCGCCGGGGCGCGTGTACCGCACCGACGAACTCGACGCCACCCACACGCCCGTGTTCCACCAGATGGAGGGCATCGCCATCGACAAGGGACTGACGATGGCGCACCTCAAGGGCACTCTCGAACACCTCGCCCGCGCCATGTTCGGCGAGGACGCCAAGATTCGCCTGCGCCCCAACTATTTCCCGTTCACCGAACCCTCCGCTGAGCTTGACATCTGGCACCCGACTTTCCGCGGCGGTGCCCGCTGGATCGAGTGGGGCGGCTGCGGCATGGTCAACCCGAACGTGCTGCGTGCCGCGGGCATCGACCCCGACGAATACCAGGGTTTCGCGTTCGGCATGGGCATCGAACGCACCCTCATGTTCCGTAACGACGTCGCCGACATGCACGACATGGTCGAGGGCGATATTCGCTTCTCGCAGCAATTCGGAATGGTGATCTAGGTGCGCATTCCCGCAAGCCAGTTGCGCGAGTGGGTCGACCTGCCCGCCGACGTCACCCCCGAACACCTACACGACGCGCTTGTCGCCGTCGGTTTTGAAGAAGAGACCGTGCACGGCGGCGACCTGACCGGCCCGATCGTCGTCGGCGAGGTACTCGAGTTCACCCCGGAACCGCAGGCGAACGGGAAGACCATTAATTGGTGCCAGGTTCGTGTCGCCAAGGACGGCCCTGAGGCCGTGCGCGGAATCGTGTGTGGCGCCCACAACTTCCAGGTCGGCGACAAGGTCGTCGTGTCACTGCCCGGCTCGGTTCTGCCCGGACCGTTCCCCATCGCCGCGCGCACAACTTATGGGCACGTGTCCGACGGCATGATTGCCTCGGCCAAAGAACTCGGTCTCGGCGACGAGCACGCCGGTATCCTGCGCCTGACGGAACTCGGTCTCGACCCCGAGGTCGGCACCGACGCCATAGCCCTGCTGGGGCTGGACGACTTCGCCGTTGAGATCAACGTCACCCCCGACCGCGGATACGCGATGTCGATCCGCGGTGTCGCCCGCGAATACGCACATTCGACCGGTGTTGCTTTCCGTGACCCCGCCGCAGCCGTCACCGTCGCCTCGGCGAAGGGCTTTGCGGTCTCGCTGAAAGACGCAGCACCCATTCGCGGAGCACAGGGGTGCACCGGGTTCGTCTTGCGCGTGGTGCGCGGCCTCGACCGTTCGGCGCAGTCGCCGGCGTGGATGGTCAAGCGCCTTGCACTGATGGGCATCCGTTCGATTTCGCTTCCGGTTGACGTTTCCAACTACGTCATGATGGAGCTCGGCCAGCCGACCCACACCTACGACCTCAACAAACTGAAGGGCGGCATCACGGTTCGCCGTGCGGCCAAGGGCGAAAAGCTGACCACCCTCGACGAGCAGGTGCGCCAACTGCACACCGAAGACCTGCTGATCTGCGACGAATCCGGGCCGATTGGCTTGGCCGGCGTCATGGGTGGCGCTTCGACGGAAATCGATGACGCGTCGACCGACGTACTGATTGAGGCCGCAACGTTCGACCCCATCACCATCGCGCGCACGGCCCGCCGGCACAAGCTGCCGTCCGAGGCATCGAAGCGATTTGCGCGTGGCGTCGACCCGCTCGTGTCTCGTGCCGCGGCCCAGCGCGTTGTTGACCTGCTCGTCGAACTCGGGGGAGCCACGGCCGATGCGCTCGGCAACGACGACATCACCGTGACGACTCCCTCTGCCATCGACCTGCCCGCGAACTACATCGTGTCGCGCATCGGTGTCGACTACACGCACACCGAGATCGAGACCGTCCTGTCGGACATTGGTGCGACGGTGTCGAAGGCGAAAGACGGCTGGACGGTCGTTCCGCCATCGTGGCGCCCCGACCTTGTCGACGCCCCCGGGCTGTCCGAAGAGGTCGCTCGAATTCACGGGTACGACCGCATCCCGTCGGCGATTCCCGTCGCGCCGCCCGGTCGTGGACTCACCCGCTCGCAAACCGCTCGACGCCGCGTCGCCCAGGTTCTCGCCGGCGCCGGCCTGACCGAAGTTCTCGCGTACCCGTTCGTCACCTCGGCCGACAACGCGCTGTTTGGTTCGCCCGAGGGCACACCCGTTCCCGAGATGACTCTCGCCAACGCACTCGACCCGCTCGTTGCGCAGTTGCGAGTGGCAATCCTGCCCGGTCTGCTCGACACTGCCAAGCGAAACGTAGGTCGCGGGCTCACCTCGCTGGCACTCTTTGAAACCGGCGTTGTGTTCCAGCCCGCGGGCACAACGGGCAGCGATGCGATTCCCGTCGGCAACACGAAGCCCGACGGCAAAACTCTCGACGGCCTGTACGCCTCGGTCCCGGCACAGCCGTGGCACGTCTCCGCGCTGTTTCTCGGATCGGTGACGGCAAAGCAGCCCGGTCAAGCCGCCGTCGCTGCAGGGCTAGCGGATGCGCTGGACACCGTTCGTGCCATCGCAACCGCCGTCGGTGCCACCATCGACATCCGCCAGGGGCAGCACGGTGCGTTCCACCCCGGTCGCACCGCGGAACTCGTCGCGGGCGGCGCGGTCGTTGGTTACGCCGGTGAGATTCTGCCGAGCGTTGCGCAGGCGCGAGACCTTCCCCGAGTGGTCGCCGCACTCGAGCTCGACCTCAGCGCGCTGATTGCCTCCGCCCCCGACCACGTCGAAGCGCAACCGGTGCTCGTGTTTCCCGCCGCGACCCAGGACCTGTCGTTGGTCGTCGACCTTTCGGTTGCCGCCGCGGACGTCCTCGCCGCTGTCATCGAGGGCGCCGGCGAACTGCTGGAATCGGGGACACTCGTCGACGACTACCGCGGCAAGGGGCTGTCCGACACAGAAAAGTCGCTGACGTTTGCGCTGCGATTCCGTGCACCAGACCGCACCCTCACCGCCAACGACGCGAGCGAAGCGAAGCTCGCCGGAGTTGCTCGCGCCCGCGAACTGTTCAACGCAACGATTCGGGAGTAGCCATGATCAAACGCGTAGCCGTCGCAGGGTCCAGCGGATACGCGGGTGGCGAACTTATTCGCCTGCTCTCGGGCCACCCAAACTTCGACGTTGTCACCGTTACAGCGAACGCGTCCGCAGGGCAGCCCTTAGCCTCGGCGCACCCGCACCTCGCGAGCCTGAACCTAACGCTGCAAGAAACCACGTCGGAAATTCTCAGTGGGCACGACGTTGTCTTTCTCGCGTTGCCGCACGGCGCATCGGGTTCGTTGGGTGATGAAATCGACGCCGACTTCATCGTCGACTGCGGCGCCGACCGTCGACTCGAAAGCCCTGATGACTGGGCCGACTATTACGGCGGACCGTTCAACGAGCCGTGGACCTATGGCATGCCCGAGCTGGGAACCCAGCGCGAGCGACTGCGTGACACGAATCGAATCGCCGTTCCCGGGTGCAACGCAACGGCGGTAACTCTGGGGTTGGCTCCACTTATCGAAGCCGGACTGATCGAGACCGAAGACCTCGTTTCGGTCCTGGCTGTCGGCACATCCGGTGCGGGCAGAGCACCGTTCAGAGACCTGCTTGCCAGCGAGATTCACGGTTCGGCCCGCGCGTATCAAGTGGGTGGCGTGCACCGACATAACCCCGAGATTCGCCAGAACCTCGAACAACTTGGGGGTCAGCCCGTTTCGCTGACTTTTGTTCCGGCACTCGTGCCGATGTCCCGCGGAATTCTCGCAACGAACACCGCTCGACTGGTGCCGGGAGTGACCGCGTCACAGGTTCGCTTGGCGATCGAGACCGCGTACACGGTGGAGCCGTTCGTACACGTCCTCCCGGTTGGTGTGCAGCCGCGAACGGGCGACATTGTCGGGTCAAACGGTGTGCTGGTTCAAGTCGACGTGGATGAACGCGCCGGTCGTGCGGTCGTCGTCGTGGCGCTCGACAATTTGGGTAAGGGAAACGCCGGCGCGGCCATTCAGTCGCTCAACATTTGTCTCGGGTTCCCCGAGGAACTGGGGTTGACGACAATCGGCATTGCGCCGTGACCGTCACCCGCGCGAATTCGGATGCCGCCGCCAAGGCGAGCGTTCTCATCGAAAGCCTGCCGTGGCTGAAGGCGTTCGCTGGAAAAACTATTGTCATCAAACTGGGCGGCAACGCGATGGGCTCGGACGAACTGCAGGAACGATTCGCGGAAGACATGGTGTATCTGCGAACGGTCGGGGTTCGTCCCGTCATTGTTCACGGCGGTGGACCGCAAATCACGGCAATGTTGGAAAAGCTGGGGATCTCGTCCGAGTTCCGCGCCGGCTATCGGTACACCACCCCCGAGGCGATGGAGTTCGTGCGCGAAGTCCTCACCGACCACATTTCTGGCCAGATCGTTTCACTCATCAACAAGCACGGAGCGTTGGCGACCGGAATCGTCGGCGATCAGGGTCTGTTCATCGGTCGCCGGCTTACCGTCGTCAACGGCGAGGAGGTCGATCTGGGATTAGTCGGCGAGGTCATCTCGGTCAACCCCCAACAGGTTCTTGACGCGTTGGACAAGGGTTTGATTCCCGTGATTTCGGCCATCGCCCCCGACGAAGCGGAACCCGCCCAGAGCCTCAACGTCAACGCGGATTCGGCGGCTTCCGCGCTGGCGATTGCCCTTGCCGCGGAAAAGCTCATGATCCTCACGGATGTTCCCGGGCTCTACGCGAACTGGCCGGACACCTCGACACTCGTGTCGAGCATCACCGCGAGCGAGTTGCGCGCAATGCTGCCGTCGCTCGAGAGCGGGATGATTCCCAAGGCCACCGCGTGTGTCGATGCCGTCGCCGGGGGAGTGCCCAAGGCGGCGATGATCGACGGCCGCGTGCCGCACGGAATCCTGCTCGAAATTTTCACCCCCGAAGGCGTCGGCACCGAAGTTGTTGCGGACGAAGGAGAATAAATCCATGGTCCGACACTTCTTGCGCGATGACGACATCACCCCGGCCGAACAACGCCGAATCATCGCGCGCGCGATTGAGTTGAAGGCCGACCGCTTCGCGGCACGACCGCTCGCCGGCCCGCAGACCGTCGCCCTGCTCTTTGACAAGTCGTCGACCCGCACCCGCGTTTCCTTTTCCGTCGGCGTCACCGAACTCGGTGGCAGCCCGATGGTTATCCAGTCCGGTGAATCCCAGCTGGGCGCCAAGGAATCCATCGCCGACACCGCGCGCGTGCTCGAGCGAATGGTGTCCGCGATTGTCTGGCGCACCTTCGCCCAATCCAACGTCGACGAAATGGCGGCCGGCACGACCGTGCCCGTCATCAACTCGTTGACCGACGACTTCCACCCCTGCCAGTTGCTGGCTGACCTGCAGACCATCACCGAACACAAGGGCGACCCGGCCGGTCTGACCGTCGCCTTCGTCGGTGACGGCTCGTCCAACATGGCGAATTCGTATCTGGTTGCCTGTGCAATGGCGGGAATGCATGTTCGCGTCGCGACCCCAGCCAGCGCCCAGCCGCTCGCAGACGCGGTGTCGTCGGCCCAGCGAATCGCGGGGGAGACGAGCGGAAGCGTGCTCGTCACCGACGACGTCGACGCAGCCGTGACGGGCGCCGATGTTGTCGTGACCGACACCTGGGTGTCGATGGGCCAAGAAGCCGACAAGGCGGCGCGGGTTGCCACCTTCACCCCGTATCGCGTGACCCCCGAACTGTTTGCGCTGGCCGATTCCGACGCGATCTTCCTTCACTGCCTGCCGGCGTACCGCGAATACGAGGTTGACGCGGCGGTCATCGACGGTCCGCGCAGCGCCGTGTGGGACGAGGCCGAGAACCGTCTGCACGCGCAAAAGGCGCTGCTCGAGTTCCTGCTCACCGCCTAGTCGCTCCCGAAACCGCCGCACCCCCTCGCGTAGGATTGAGAAATGGCGACACAGGACGGTGCCCTTTGGGGCGGACGCTTTTCCAGCGGTCCGTCGCCCGAACTGGCACGACTGTCGCGATCGACACACTTTGATTGGCGGCTTGCGCCCTATGACATTGCCGGTTCGAAGGCTCACGCACGGGCGTTGGGTTCCGCGGGATACCTGTCCGACGCCGACCGCGATTCGATCATCGCGGGGTACGACCGACTTCTGGCCAAATTGTCCTCGGGCGAACTTGTCCCCAGCGACACCGACGAGGACGTTCACGGCGCACTCGAAAACGCCCTGATTTCCGAGGTCGGCGCTGATGTCGGCGGCCGGATTCGTGCCGGGCGCAGCCGCAACGACCAGGTCGCAACCCTCACGCGGATGTACCTCAAGGACGCCGCGAAGGCCGCCGCCGCCGAACTGGCGCACCTCATCGGGGCCCTGGTTCAGCAGGCCGAAAAGCACTCGACGGTCATCATGCCGGGGCGCACGCACCTGCAGCACGCTCAGCCCGTCCTGCTTGCGCACACGCTGCTGGCCCACGCCTGGCCACTCGTGCGCGACATCGACCGTTTCCGTGACTGGGTCGACCGCGCCAACGTCTCGCCCTATGGCGGCGGCGCACTCGCCGGCAACACCCTCGGACTCGACTCGCAGGCGATCGCCACGGAGTTGGGCTTTGCCCACCCCGCCGACAATTCGATCGACGGAACCAGCGCACGAGACGTTGTCGCCGAGTTCGCCTACATCGGTGCACAGATCGGTGTCGACCTGTCGCGCCTGTCGGAGGACCTCGTGTTGTGGGCGACCACCGAATTCGGGTTCATCCGTTTGCACGACTCGTATTCGACGGGATCGAGCATCATGCCCCAGAAGAAGAACCCCGACATCGCCGAGCTCGCGCGCGGCAAGGCGGGTCGGCTCATCGGAAACCTGACCGGGCTGCTCGCAACGATGAAGGGTCTGGCCCTCGCTTACAACCGCGACCTGCAAGAGGATAAGGAACCGGTCTTTGACACGATCGACACGCTCGAGCTGGTTTTGCCGGCATTGACCGGGATGGTCGAGACGCTCGAGTTCAACGTCGACCGCCTCGAAGCGCTCGCGCCACAGGGATTCTCGTTGGCGACCGATGTTGCCGAATGGCTCGTGAAGCAGGGCGTTGCGTTTCGCGAAGCGCACGAGATTTGCGGCGCGCTCGTTCAGTTCTGCGAGGCAAACAACCTCGACCTGCACGAACCGAGCGACGACCAGTTTGCCGCCATCGACCCGCGCCTGACCGGTGCGGTGCGCGAAGCCCTCACCGTCCAGGCCTCTGTCGCCGCTCGCGACGGTCGCGGCGGAACTGCCCCGGCACGGGTTGTCGAACAGATCACCGAATTGACCCGCTCCGTCCACACAGCACGAGAAGGCTGGTAACCGATGTCCACCCCCGACGCACTCTCACGTCAGTCGAATGACTCGTCGTTCCCGACGCTGTGGGACGAACTGCAGTGGCGCGGACTCGTCCACGTCTCGACCGACGCCGACGAACTAAAGACCCTGTTCGAGGGCGACCCCATCACGTACTACTGCGGTTTTGACCCGACGGCGCCCAGCCTGCACCTGGGAAACCTCGTCCAGCTGTTGCTGCTGCGCCGACTGCAGTTAAAGGGACACAAGCCCCTCGGTTTGGTCGGCGGCTCGACCGGACTGGTCGGCGACCCCAAGCCCACCGCCGAGCGCACGCTCAACGATCGCGAGACCGTCGCCGAATGGGTCGGTTACCTCGGTGACCAGATTTCCAAGTTCCTCGACTTCTCGGGGAAGAACCCCGCACGATTGGTCAACAACCTCGACTGGACCGCGCCGATGTCCGCCATCGATTTCCTGCGCGAAATTGGCAAGCACTTCCGCGTCGGAACCATGCTCAAAAAGGATGCGGTCAGTGCGCGCTTGAACTCCGAGTCGGGCATCTCGTACACCGAGTTCTCCTATCAAGTTCTGCAGGGTCTCGACTTCCTCGAGCTTTATCGCGAATACGGTTGCGTTCTGCAAACCGGCGGCAGCGACCAGTGGGGGAACCTGACGAGCGGCACTGACCTGATCCACAAGGTCGAGGGCGTTTCCGCCCACGCGATCGGCACGCCTCTCATCACCAACTCGGACGGCACCAAGTTCGGCAAGAGCGAGGGCAACGCGGTCTGGCTCGACCCGGCCCTGACCTCGCCGTATGCCATGTACCAGTTCTGGCTCAACACGCTCGACGCCGACGT
>JBIILU010000084.1:0-2650 GCA_044338315.1 Microbacteriaceae bacterium
TCGCATCCGTCGCAGTGGCCGCGCACCTGCGCACAATCAATGGGGTCCAGCATGCCATCAACGAGTGCCTCGATTCGGGGGAACGCCGATGCGCACCCACAGTCGCGGTTCGTGTCCATTAGATTTCCTTACCCGATTCGTGCTCTGATTCGATCATCCCACGAAGTCGCGTGCGAGCACGGTGCACGCGAGTGAGAAGTGTTACGGACTTGATGCCCAGATAGGTGGCTGCTTCGTCGGTACTCATCTGCTCAAGGATGACGGCCTTCGACGCATCGCGCAGGTCTGGGGGCAACAGCTCAAAATAGGCCTTGAGTTCGTCGATGCGAATATTTTCCACGGCCTGCTTCTCGGCACTGGATGATTGAAACCCGTGTCCGTCGAAAAACGCAACGGGATCACCGATTTGAATTTCGCGGTTGTCGCGGTTTCGCAACTGCCGGCGAAGGTTGAAGCAGGTGTTCGTGACAATCTTTTTCAGCCAGGCAAGAGCATAGGTGCCCTGCGTGTAGCTGCCCCAGTTGTCGCGCGCCTTCATTCCCGCGAGCTGGACAACGTCGGCGACGAGTTCCGCCTTCATGCCGAATCGATAGAGCTCATATTTCGCGTGGTTATAGACGCGGTCGAAAAGCTCGGGGAATACCTCGTCAAACGAGCCGGTATTGCGATAGTCGGTGGTGATCTCCGCCGGATTCCAGCCCGTCGTCGGCGGAATCTGAATCTCGCTGGCGTTCGCTTCCATGCCAGCCTGAATGTCGGGGTCTTGCCCGATGATGTCGAACCCGTCGCCCGATTCGCCCGTTGTGTCTTCGCTTATGGTCGTCTCCTCAACTAATCGTGTCATGATTCCAGCACCTCTCGCGTAATGTTTGAAGTAATGACTGATCGCGTTTATTCCCGTTCTGACGAAAATTGGCCTGCACCAATTTCGACGTCACCGATTAACGCGACGGTGTCCGTTCCGGGCAGTAAAAGCCTGACCAACCGGGAACTCGTGCTGTCCGCCCTGGCAGACGGTCCTTCGGTGTTGCGCCGACCCCTCCAATCCCGCGATTCTGACCTGATGCGCGAAGCGCTGGGGAAACTCGGGGTCGCGTGTCGTGACGCCTCGGAGGGCACCACAAGCACGATTGAAGTATCCCCCGGACCTCTGACAGGAAACTCGACGATCGACTGCGGTTTGGCCGGAACGGTCATGCGATTTGTGCCTCCCCTCGCCGCTCTCGTCGCGGGCAATGTGACATTTGACGGCGACGAGGGCGCTCGGCGACGCCCGATGGCAACCACCATTGATTCTCTCCGCCAGCTCGGCGTCGAGGTCACCGATAGCGGGCGCGGAACTCTGCCGTTCACCGTTCACGGAACCGGGCGAGTCCGCGGCGGTGACATCACCATCGACGCTTCTCAATCCAGCCAGTTTGTGTCGGGACTGCTGCTCTCGGCCGCTCGATTCGACGAAGGACTCACGCTGCGGCACAGCGGTGACCACGTCCCCTCGACGCCACACATTGATATGACGCTGGAATGCCTGCGCGCTCGCGGCGTGACCGTCAGCGCTCCCGAGCCGGGAGTGTGGCGGGTTGAACCGGGACCCATCAGAGGACGCGATGTCATCATCGAACCCGACCTGTCCAACGCGGCCCCATTCCTCTGTGCTGCGGTCGTCGCTGGAGGAAGCGTGACAATCCCCGACTGGCCAAGCGCCACGACCCAGGTCGGGGCGGATTTAGCCGAATACCTGCCGATGTTCGGGGCAACCGTGACCCGCGACGAACGCGGACTCACCGTTGACGGGGGCCGCGGACTGCGCGGTGGCGCACCGATTCCCGGTGTCTCACTGGATTTGTCCACGGGTGGTGAATTGGCGCCGGCACTTGTTGCCCTCGCCGCCCTGTCCCACGAGCGATCCGAATTTCACGGAATTGCTCACCTTCGCGGACACGAAACCGACCGCCTCGCGGCGCTCGTCACGGAAATCAACGCGCTCGGTGGGAACGCAACCGAACTCGACGACGGCATCCGCGTCGAACCGGCGACCCTCCACGGGGGCGTGTGGCACACGTATCACGACCACCGCATGGCGACCGCGGGGGCCATCATCGGGCTCGCCGTTGACGACGTTGAGATTGAGGACATTGCCACCACAGCAAAAACCCTGCCCGACTTCCCGCGGATGTGGGCGGAAATGGTGGGCAAATGACGTCGCGCGACGACGATCTGGCGCGGTTCGACCGATTTGATGAGTCGTCGGTGAAGGTGCGACCGCCAAAACGAGGAAGCAAACCGCGGACAAAGACCCGCCCAGCTCATGATGATTCGGTCCCTGGCCGCGTGATCACCGTCGACCGCGGGCGATACATGACCCTCGTCAACGAGGGTGAACTCGACGAAACGGTCGTCATCGCAAAACGAGCGCGTGAATTGTCCCGCACGTCCATCGTCACCGGCGACATCGTCGACCTGGTCGGTGACGTGACGGGAGTGGACGGATCGCTTGCGCGAATAGTGCGAATTCAGGATCGATCGACGGTTCTGCGGCGCAGCGCCGATGACACTGACCAGGTCGAACGCATGATTGTCGCGAACGCCGACCGGATGCTCATCGTTGTCGCCGCGGCGAACCCGGAACCGCGCCAGCGATTGGTTGATC
>JBIILU010000026.1:0-9855 GCA_044338315.1 Microbacteriaceae bacterium
CCCCCGACGTGTTGCGAAACTCCGCCGCGGGGGGACGGTGATCCCACTGGCTCGCATGCACGAGAAGCAGGCGCCCCAAGACCCCGGCATCGATGTCCTTTTTCAGTGCGACAAGTTGTGGAACAAATCGTCGCCAGTATCCGACATGGAGGCGCACGCCCGCAGCGGTAACGATTTCCTTGACGGCCGAAGCGTCCTCAACCGTCAGGCCGCACGGCTTTTCACACAGGATGGGGAGTCCCGCCGGAGCGAGCTGGCGGATCGCCTCGAGGTGGAAACCGCTCGGTGTCGCGATCAGGAAACCGTCTGCCCCTCCGGCATCAAGGAGGGCGCCGATCGAATCAAAGACGGTATAGCCCTCTCGTCGTAGAGTCTCAGCGACGCTTTCCCGCGGTTCGACGATCGCCGTCACTGCGACCGTCTCCGACACCTTGAGCGCGGCGAGGTGCGTCTGCCCCATTCGCCCCGCCCCGACAAGTGCAATTCGGAACATGGCGCTAAAGACCTAAGTTCGCCAGAAAGACGCGGTTGATGCGTTGGTCGTCGATTGCCTGCGCAAATCGTTCGGCCGTTTCGGGGAAACTGTCCTGCTCGACAACCAACCAACCCTGGAAGCCACTCGCAATCAGAGCGCGAACAAAGTCGGCAACAGCAAAGTCACCTTCGCCCAGTCGAGGGAAAGCCTCGCGCGCCCACACTGCCGAGGACGGTTCCCCCGCCGTGAATATGTCGTCGACAATGTCCGTTGTCACATCCTTGAGATGGACGTGGTTGACGCGATGACTCCATTTGTTGAGGAAGTCCAAGGGGTCGCCGCCACCCACCATTTGATGTCCGGTTTCAATGCACATGCCAATGTCGGTGAGCTGGAGCGCCTTTTCGAGTTCTGCTGTCGATTCGAGGAACGAGCCCGTCTCGCAGTGAAGCGTCGCGGCATAGCCGCGTTCGCGACAACGATCGAGCACACGGTTCATGCCGATTGCGAATTGGTCCCACTGGGCGTCGGTTAGCCCCGATTCGGGATTACGCGCACCGGAACCTGGGGCGCTGTGCCGGGCGGCACTCCCCGCATCGGCAAGCGTGGGTCGAGGTGGGGGAGTGCTGGCAAAGGGTGCAACCGCATCAAACGTGTCGAGCATCGCGTCGAGTTCGGGCATCATCGACGTCACGTTGTCGGCATCGTGGAACGTGAACTCCAAATACGCGCCGGACAATCCCAATCCGCGATCGGCGAGCCGTTGGCCGAGTTCGGTTCCTGTGCCGAGATACCCGACGGGACCGAGGTCGATCCCCTCGTAGCCGGCAGACGCAACGGCGTCCAGCAGTGCCGTGCCGTCCGGGACATTGGGGTCTTTGCCGATGGTCACTTCAAACGCCCCGTAACTGACGGGTGCATTGGCGACGTAGATACCGTTTTCGTGTGACACGTGTTCTTCTAACTTTGTGAGGTGGTTCGTGGTGCCGGTTTGCGCTCGAGTTCGTGCGCAAGGCCTTTCATTTCATCGGCCCCTGCCATGAGCTTCGTCATCTTCTCGATCGTCAGTTCCCGTTTTGAGAAATACCCAATGCTGGATCCCAGTTTGAGGAGCAGGAAGTTGTCACCGACCGGATACGCATGGTTGGGATTGTGAGTAATGAAGACGACACCGAGGCCGCGGTCGCGAGCCTTGGCGATGTATTTGAGCACAACCCCGGCCTGCTTGACGCCGAGAGCGGACGTTGGTTCGTCGAGGATGATCGCTTTGGCCCCGAAATAGACCGCGCGTGCAATCGCAACGGCTTGGCGCTCGCCACCCGACAGAGTGCCGATGGGCTGCTCAACGTCGCGAAGGGAAATCCCCATGTCGGCCAGTTGCTCCTTAGCGATGCGGCGCATCGCGGCCGAGTCGAGTCGTTTGAAGATGCCCGACCCCTTGCGCAATTCTGAGCCGAGAAAGAAGTTTCGCCAGACGGGCATCAGGGGCACGACCGCGAGATCTTGGTACACCGTGGCAATGCCCGCATCGAGCGCGTCGCGCGGTGAACTGAAAGTTCTCTCGACACCAAAAACTTTCATCGTGCCTTCGGAAGGCGCGTGGACGCCGGAGAGGATTTTGATGAGCGTCGATTTACCCGCGCCGTTGTCGCCGAGGATACACAGCACCTCGCCGGCGACGATTGTGGCGGAAATCCCGGAGATGGCGTGAACCGTCCCATATGACTTGCCGACGTTGTGTACTTCGAGAATGGTGGTCATGAGCGATCACCCGCTTGTCGACGGACATACAGGTTGACAAGAACGGCGAGAAGCAAGAGAACTCCGAGGAACAGCTTGAGCCAGTTGTTATCCCATTCGGCGAAGACGATTCCCTGGAGTGTCATTCCGTAAATCAGGGCCCCAACGGCCGCGCCGATTGCCGACCCGTAACCGCCGGTGAGCAGGCAGCCACCGACCACGGCGCAAATGACGTAGCTGAACTCTTGACCGAGTCCCGTTGTGGCTTGGACCGTGGAGACTCCAAAGAGCTGCAACATTCCGACGAGCCATCCGGCACCTGCCGTCGTCATGAAGAGGCCCATTCGAACCTTCACGACGGGGATACCGACTTGTCGCGCACTGTTGATTGCGCCGCCGACTCCAAAAATCCAGTTCCCCGTCCGTGTGCGCAACAGCACCCAGGAGGCAATGGCGGTTACGCCCAGCCACCAGACGATGGAAATCTTGATGTCCATACCCCATAGGTCGAGGGTTGAACCGAAGAACATTTTGACTGCTTCGTAGCCGTCGACCTCGGACATTCCTTGAATCGAGACGGTGCCGGTCAACAGTTTCGTGATGGCGAGGTTTGCGCCTTGCAGGATGAACAGGGCGGCAAGGGTCACGATGAACGACGGAACACCGGTCTTCATAGAGATGTAAGCGTTTGCTGCACCAACCGAGAGTGCAAAAGCCAGCGCGAGGACCAGTGACAGCCAGATGTTTATTCCATACTGCGTTGTCATGATGCCGACGATGAGTCCGGTTGTACCCGTCATTGCTCCGACGGACAAATCGAACTCACCGCCGATCATCAAGAGTGCGCCGGCAACCGCCAGCACGCCAAAGAGCGAGGCAGAATACAGCCAGGTAGAAACTCCAGCGGTGGACAGGAATGCCGTCGTCGTGCTGGAAAAGTAGCTGAATATCAAGAGCGCAGCAACGGCCGCGCCCACCTCGGGTCGTCGCAACATGCGTGCAACGCGCCCCGACAGGATCTGTCGGTTATCTCTTTGGGTGCTGACAGTCGTCATGTGTTAGCGAGTTCCGTTCTTGGCGAACTTGGCGATCGAGGCGACGTTGTCCTTCGTGACATACCCAGGGCCCGAGTAAATGGGCTCTCCGCCACCAACTTCATTGCCGTTGATCTTGTGGAGGTACAGGAAGTTTACCGCAAGGTAACCCATGAGGTAAGGCTGAGCGTCAACGGCGAAGAGAATCTTGCCCGCTTCAATCAGCTTGGTGACGTCTTCCGAAAGGTCGAACGTCGCGAGCATCGCAGCGCTTCCCGCTTCGTCAAGCGCAGCCGATGCCGAGACGGCCATCGGAGGCCCAAGTGTCACAACGCCATCGATCGACGGGTCCGCCAGCAACTTTGCCTTGACGGTGTTCTGTGCGTCAGCAAGGTTGTTGATGTCGACCTGAACGTTCTCGACCGATCCACCCAGTGTGTCGGTGATTCCGCGACAGCGGTCTTCCAGACCAACGTTTCCGGCTTCGTGAATCACGCAAATGACGTTCTTCGCGCCGGCAGCCTTGAGCTTTTCGCCCGCACCCTGGCCGGCGATGTACTCGCTTTGACCAATGTGGGTGAGCAGACCGAATTCCTTGAAGCGCTCGAGACCAGAGTCAATCGAAATGACGGGAATCCCCGCGGCGATCGCCGCTGCGATGGAATCCTTGAGTCCATCCGGGTTCGCCATGGATACGACGATTCCGTCAACTCCCGAAGCAACTGCGGAGTCGATGAGCAGACTCTGCTTTACCGGGTCAGGGTCGGACTGGTAGGTGACGTCGATCCCGAGGTCTTCGGCAGCACGGACTTCACCGCTCTTGACAACGTCCCAGTAGGTGTCGCCGGGTGCGGCGTGTGTGATGAAGGCTAGCTTCACATCGGCAGAAGCGCCGTCGTCCGTCGGAGCGACAGTCGGACTGCAGCCACTGAGGATAAGGGGGATTGCAGCTATCGCGGCAACCCAGGCGAATCGTTTTTTCATCGTGAAATGCTCCTTTACATTTAGTGAATCAACGGTGTGCTTGCGCTACAGCCACTGTTTGCGGGGCATTTCGCCTTGCGAACGCTGGCACATATGCGCTTGTTGGCAATATACGCCTGAAACGTTTCATTTGACCCGACAGGCTCATTTGTTTATCGAAGCGTTATAAACGAATCCGTTCGAATCGCGGTCACCCCGAGGTCGATTCGCGGACCACCAGCGTCGGGTGAAAGACAAATTGCTGCGGCTGAGTGGCAGATTCACTCTGTGATTCTTCGACCAGAAGCTTCACCGCGTGTGCTCCGATTTCACTGCTCGGCTGCCGGACCGAGCTGAGCGGCACGATCGCCGTTTGCGCGAATGAAATGTCGTCGTAGCCGATCAACGCAATGTCTTTCGGGATTGACATCTCTTTGGACAAGACCACGGCCTGCATGATGCCGAGCGCGAGCAGATCATTCGCCGCAAAGATGGCATCCGGTCGATCCCCCGAAGGTCTAGCAATTATCTCGCCACCGATTCGGCGTCCTTCCAACACGGTTTGCTCGCTGGTTTCGAAGACTTCGAGCTGCGCGCCGGGGTGTTTTGCGACAGCACCGCGAGCCCCGTCGAGCCGCTCGGACATTTCCAATTCACTCAAGGGCCCACCGGCGAAGGCGATCCGAGACCGTCCCGACGCCAGCAGATGTTCAACGGCCATGTGCCCTCCGGCGACGTCATCAACGGACACCGAACTAATTGTTGCGTCCGGCGACTTCCTGTCCACAATCACAACGGGTGTTCCTCGCTGTTTGATCCCCTGCAAAGTCTCCAGGTTTTCAGCAATCAGGGTTGCGAGAATGCCCAGCACTCGCTGCTCCTCGAACAAACCAAGGATGAACCGTTGGCGTTCAGCGTCATCGGCAGAATCGGCGATGAGAATTCCCAGATTGAAATCGACGGCTTCGTCTTCCGCGCCACGGGTGAGTTCGGCGTAGAAGGGGTTTCGAATGTCGTGAACGATCACGCCAATTCCGCGACTCCGGCCAGCCCGCAGTTGCCGCGCGGCGTCGTTGCGAACGAAGCTGAGCTTCTTAATCGCCGCCTGCACCTTTGCAATGTTCTCGGGTGCAACGTTCTGCGGATTGTTGAGGACGTTGGAAACCGTTCCGAGGGACACCCCGGCTTCCCGCGCAACGTCGCGAACACTCGCCGCCATCGTTTCCGCCCCTCGTCGACCCTTGATTAGGCACTTTACCCCCGCGCGCCTCAGTTGTGGCGACGGACGTGCGCGCGGAACACCGCGCATCGTTGCCCGCGGGGGCGTTACATTAGTGATGCTAACTCTTGCCAAACGAAAGGGCGCTCGTGAGCGACTTCAACATCGGACTGATCGGATCAGGTCGCATCGGCCAGGTTCACGCGGGAAGTATCGCGGACACGAAAGGCGCGAACCTCGCCTGGATTTGTGACCCGTTCATCGAAGGCGCAGAGAAGCTTGCCGCCGAGTTTGGCGGCACAGTCACCATTGAGCCGGAGGACGTGTTCACCGCGGGAAACGTCGATGTCATCGTTGTCGCATCGCCGACTCCCACCCACCTCGACATGATTGACCGTGCAATTGACGCGGGCATCCACGTGCTGTGTGAAAAGCCGATTGACCTCGACATCGCCAAAGTTGAGAAGCTGCGCGACAAGGCGAATGCAGCGAATGTTCACATTGCGATTGGCTTCAACCGACGATTTGACCCCCAGTTCGAGTCGATCAAAGAGCGCGTTTCCGCGGGTGATGTTGGAAAGCTCGAACAGCTTGTCATCCTGTCACGCGACCCCGGCCCGGCACCCCGCGCGTACATCGCCGTCTCGGGCGGAATCTTCCGCGACATGACAATCCACGACTTCGATATGGCACGAAATTTTGTTCCCGACATCGTCGATGTATTCGCTGCCGGTGCGAACGTTTTCAGCGAGGACATCAAAGCGGAAAACGACTTTGACTCGGTCAATGTTGTGCTTCGTGGTCGCGGTGGCGAACTCGTCACGATCGTCAATTCCCGCCACTGTTCCTATGGCTACGACCAGCGACTCGAGGCGTTTGGCGACAAGGGCTCGCTCTGGGCCGACAACGTCACGGCGACAACGGTCAAGCACGCCTCGGCGACGCACACCGAATCCGCCGAACCTCTCATCGACAACTTCTTGGTGCGCTACGCCGTTTCATACCGCCGCGAACTTGCGTTGTTCCTCGATGGCATCCGCGACGGGAAGAACTACAACCCGACTTTCGACGATGGGCGTGCGGCGCTTATTCTGGCCGACGCGGCGACGGAATCCGCCCGCACGGGCAAAGTTGTGTCGGTCGACGGAGTCCTCTAAAAAACAGACGTCACATCGAATGCCCCGAGGAAAACCCCGGGGCATTCGCGTGTGAAGAGCTATTCGCCGAGTAGCGAACGCAAATAGGTCACGCTGGCCTTGGCGTCGGAGACGGGTCCGCCACCCTCGGCAGGCTCGTCGGCAACGACGTGGTCTTGTTCGAGCACGTACCAGCCGGCAAAGTGTGCCGATTGGAGCGCCGTGACGATCGCGGCAATGTCGACATCGCCCTGTCCGAGTGGAACGTACATTCCCTCGATGACGGCTTGATAGTAGGTCAGTTCACCCGAGATCACCTTGTTCGCCAACGCAAACTTGACGTCCTTTGCGTGGACGTGTTTGATCCGGTCGGCGTGCGAGCGGGCGAACGCGACGGGGTCCGCCCCGCCGATGAACATGTGCCCCGTATCGAGGCAGAACCCAATTCCCGAGCCAGCGAGCACCGTCTCGATGTCGTCGCTCGTTTCCACCATCGTCCCGACGTGCGGGTGGATGACGGCGAGGACCCCATATTCGGCCGCAATCGTCTCTAGTCGGTCGAGGTTTGCCAGGAGCGTCGCCCACCCAGTGGCGTCCAGCTCCGGACGCGAGTCATACCCATCGACTCCGGTGTTCGCGGCCAGCACGATCGTTGATGCACCTGCTGCCCGGAAAACCTCAAGTTCCGCGCGAATTTCTGGCTCCGGGTCGTGGCCGGGGTCGTGCAGCACGACGGGAACGAAACCGCCAACCGCCGCGAGTCCGCGTTCGGCCAGGAAGGTAACTCGAGCCGTCGCCTCGATGGGGAGGAAGCCCAGTGGACCGAATTCCGTCGCGGTGTAGCCGAGTGACACCATTTCGGCGAGTACTCGGTCGCGGTCCATCTGAAATCCCCAGCCGGGGACCTCGCACACACCCCAAGAAATGGGCGCGCCGGCGATTTTTGCGGTCATAATTCTGAGTTCCCTTCAAACAGTTGGTGCACCCATTAAAACCGCGTAAATCGGGGTCTGGCTCTTTGTATCAATACGGTAACGGTGCCGAAAAACACTCTACAACCCGACTTTGACCTGACAATATAACTATTACGTCTTGTATCGCCCTAGATACGAGACTGCTTTATCCCAACAACAAAGGAGAGGCATTTATGTCTTGGAAGAAACTCTCTGTGATTGCGGCCGTTGCGTCGCTTTCACTGGCCGGTTGCGCTGCAACCAGCACTCCGGAACCCGGTGGCAACGAAGACATCAAGGTTTGCGTCTACACCCATGGTGACGGCGGAACCTTCTGGTCGGTCGCACAGGCAGGTGCCGAAGCTGCAGCTGCAGACCTCGGTATCACGCTTGACTACCAGGGTTCGACGAACGACTCGGCCAAGCAGGCCGCAACCATCCAGGCTGGTGTCGCTGGTGGATGTTCAGGTATCGCCGCTTCGGCTCCCGACGCTGGTGCTATCACGGACGCAATGCTCGCCGCCAAGGCTGCTGGCATCCCCACCGTCACCATGAACTCCGGATCGACGGTCTTCAAGGACCTCGGCGCGTTCACGCACGTTGGACAGGACGAAATCGTTGCTGGTCGTGAAGCTGGTTACCGCTTCAACGAACTCGGTGCGACCAAGGTCCTCTGCCCCATCCAGGAAGCTGCAAACTCCGGTCTGACCGACCGTTGCAAGGGCCTCTCGGAGACCTTCGAGGGAGAGACCGTTGACTTCAACCTCGACGGTGGACTCGCTGACCTCGCTGGTTCGGCTGCCAAGCTCCAGGCTGCACTCGAGGCGGACCCCGCCATCGACGGCATCTTCGCACTCAACGCTGACATCGCAACTGGTGCAGCAATGGTTGCTTCGGAGAACACCGGACGCAACGCGATCATCGGAACGGTCGACATGTCGGCTGACGCCCTGACCGCTATCAAGGATGGAAAGATGGCATTCGCCGTTGACCAGCAGCAGTACGCACAGGGCTACATGTCCGTCGTGCTCCTGTTCTTGAACATCACCAACGCTCACGAGCTCGGTGGTGGACTCCCCATCTACACCGGTCCTGGTTTCGTTACCAAGGACAACGTAGACAAGGTTATGGAACTCGTCGCTGCAGGTACGCGCTAGTCTCTAACAACGTTGGCGGCTGGTACATTTTGAATGTGCCAGCCGCCATCTCACACCCCCAACATTTTTCCCACTACTTAGAAAGGCGGTGAACCCATGACTACAGCTAAACCGGATGAACGCATGCAAAAGGTGTCCCTGTTCACGAAGGCACTCAGACGCCCCGAATTCGGCGCCCTCCTCGGCGCACTGGTCATTTTCACCATGTTTACCGTTGCGGACACGACCGGGAACTTCGCGGGCCTTCAGGGCGCCGCCGGGTGGACCCACTTCGCCGCTCCCGTCGGTATCGTCGCCATTTTTGTCGCCCTCCTCATGATCTCCGGAGAATTCGATCTCTCGTCGGGTGTCATGGTCGGTACCGCTGGTTTGATGGCGGGAAACCTCATCAGCGAGTTGGGACTCGGCGTTTGGCCGTCCATGCTCATTACCATCGCCTTTGCCGGACTCGTTGGTCTCGCAAACGGCCTCCTCGTGGTCCGCACGGGGCTCCCCTCCTTCATCGTCACCCTGGCGACCTTCTTCGTACTCAAGGGGGTCAACCTCGCCGTGACCAAGATGCTGACCGGCACGGTCCGCGTTGATGGCATCGACGTCGCACCCGATTTTGAAGACGCGCGTTCATGGTTCGCGACCAAGATTGATATCGGCGGGTCCTCGTTCCAGATTTCCGTTCTCTGGTGGATCGGCTTCACGATTTTGGCAACGTGGTTGCTGACCCGCACCACGTTTGGAAACTGGATTTTTGCTTCCGGTGGCGACCCGAATGCTGCTCGTAACGCCGGTGTTCCCGTCGCGCGCACCAAGGTCACGCTGTTCGTGCTCACCTCGATGGCGGCGGCACTCGTCGGCATCATGACCCTGCTGGAACTGCGCGGTATGCAGGCCGGCCAGGGCGTCGGGCAAGAGTTCTACTACATCATCGCTGCGGCGGTTGGTGGCACACTCCTCACGGGTGGTGCCGGTTCGGCAATCGGTGCGACGATCGGTGCGGCCATCATGGGCTTCGCCGCAATTGGTATTCCTTACGCACTGTGGGATCAGGACTGGGTGTCAACGTTCCTCGGCGTCATCCTGTTCCTCGCTGTTCTGGTCAACACCTGGTTGTCCAAGCGCGCGAAGGGAGCACGCAAATGAGTGCCAAGGCCTCTACCAAGAACCTCACGCCGTCTCTCGAA
>JBIILU010000085.1:0-2591 GCA_044338315.1 Microbacteriaceae bacterium
AGCTCGCCGCGCGTACTCGTGCGAACCGCGTGACGGATGACATCGTGTTTGAATCTTTTCGGCGCAACCGGGAACTCGGTGGTCTGAGAGTTTCGGAGGATGCGACCGGTTGACGTGAGGACGACGGTACACGGCGCATCTTCAACCTCAAGACCTCGGCTTGCGAGGACACCCACGACGGGTGCGTCATCCGCGTCGAGCAGCGCGGTGCGGCGCGGGGTTGCGAACTGAGCGGACACGTCGGCAAGCTCGGTCGAGACGAGATTCCTCACCGAATCGGGATTTGAGAGCAATTCGGTGAGTTGGGCTATCTCGGCGTTGAGATTCTCTCGCTCTGTTTCCAACTCGATGCGACTGAACTTTGTCAGTCGTCGCAGCCGCAGTTCGAGAATGTACTCGGCCTGCAATTCAGAGAGGGAGAACGTCGACTGCAATTGGGTCCTGGCGGTCTCAACATCGTCCGAAGCGCGGATCACCGCAATCACGCTGTCGATGTCGACGATCGCGCGAAGCAGACCCTCGACCAGGTGCAGGCGTTCGGTTCGTCTGGCGAGTCGGAACTGGGACCGGCGGGTCACGACCTGGATGCGGTGGTCGACATAGACACGAAGCATGTCCCTAAGGCCCAGCGTTTCGGGCCGGCCTTCGACGAGAGCGACATTATTGATCGAGAAGCCGTCTTCAAGTGGCGTGAGTCGGTACAGCTGGTCGAGGACTGCTTCGGGGGAGAAGCCGGTCTTGACCTCGATGATGAGTCGTAGCCCGTGTTTGCGATCGGTCAAATCGACCACATTGGAGATGCCCGTGATCTTCTTTTTCGTAACACCGTCCTTGATGCGTTCGATGACGCGCTCGGGGCCAACGAGGTAGGGAAGTTCGGTGACAACAATGCCGGTCTTTCGCGCTGACACTTGTTCGATGGTCGTGCGTGCCCGCGTTCGGAACGTTCCCTTTCCGGACTCGTATGCCTCGCGGATTCCGTCAAGGCCGACAACGATCCCTCCGCTAGGAAGGTCGGGACCCGGAACGAAGGCCATCAGGTCGTCGAGAGTTGCTTCGGGGTGAGCAATCAGGTGCCGAGCCGCTTCAATGACTTCACCAAGGTTGTGCGGTGCCATGTTTGTCGCCATGCCGACGGCGATTCCGCTCGCACCGTTGACCAAAAGGTTGGGGAACGCAGCGGGCAGGACTTCGGGCTGTAACAGTTGACCGTCATAGTTGGGGACGAAGTTGACGACGTCCTCGTCGAGGCTTTCCGTCATCGTCATCGCCTCGGGTCGAAGGCGGGCCTCGGTGTAGCGGCTGGCGGCAGGACCGTCGTCGAGTGAACCGAAGTTTCCGTGACCGTCGACGAACGGAACACGAAGGCTGAACGGCTGCGCCAGCCGGACGAGTGCATCGTAGATTGCACTGTCGCCGTGAGGATGCAACTTGCCCATCACCTCGCCGAC
This sequence comes from Microbacteriaceae bacterium, assembly GCA_044338315.1. GTDB lineage: Bacteria > Actinomycetota > Actinomycetes > Actinomycetales > Microbacteriaceae > MWH-TA3. Next base: position 1,452 of record JBIILU010000085.1, read on the forward strand.
AACGCGCGCACTCTTGACATAACCCTTGTCAGGACGCAGCCCCATGTCCGCCATCTGATAGATGATTCGACGCTGCACGGGCTTCAATCCGTCTCGAGCGTCCGGAAGCGCGCGAGAATAGATGACGGAGTAGGCGTATTCGAGAAACGACCCCTGCATCTCGTGGGAAAGGTCGACATCGTCGATGCGTTCGGAAAAGGATGGGGCGTCAGTCACAGTGAGCACGACTTTACCCGTCATCCGCTCGGAAGACCGCTGGCTCGCGGGGGTGTTGACGAGCGCGTTTGAATCAATCCGAGGTGTTGATAACCGGCTCCGTCTGCCGCGCGCACACCGCGCAATTGTTCTCCTCGTGGACGGTCTCGGTTCCGAGAATCTGAAATCGCACCGCGCCCATGCTCGAACGATGTCGGGATTAACTCAAACAGCGGTGCTGTCAAACTTTCCGTCCACCACGGCGTCATCCCTTGCGACACTGACCACGGGAGCAGATCCCGGGCAAACGGGCATGCTCGGCTACGCAATTCGCAACCCCGAAACAGGTCTGCTGGTGAACCAGTTGTCCGGTCTTGATGACCTCGACACGAACGCCTGGCAACCGGTGCCGACCGTGTGGGAGTCAAACGCGGATGTTGCTTCGGATATCGTCTCGGCGGAGCGCTATCGGTCGTCGGGTCTAACTCGGGCGATTCTGCGCGGCGGAAATTATGTTTCGGCGAACACCTACGCGGAGCGCATGACACGGATTCAACAGTTTTATCAAGCCAATTCAGAGGGCGTGATTTACGTCTACATTCCCGAACTCGATCAAGCCGCGCATTCGGACGGCGTCGCGAGCGACCGCTGGGTGAATCGACTCGAGCAGCTCGATGGGTTTGTCGCTGAAGTACTCCGTGTTCTCGGACCGCACGATGGGCTGCTGGTGACGGCTGACCACGGCGTGCTCGACGTGCCGAGCACCAAGCACAGACTCATCCCGGGCGACTCGCGTCTACTCGACGGTGTGCAGACTGGGGGCGAGCCGCGCTTCCTGCACCTGTATTCGGAACGAGACCCGGTTGAACTTGCCGAGGCCTGGCGCGCGGTCGAGGGGAGCGTTGCCCACGTTGCGACGCGCGCGGAGGCAATCGCCGCAGGATG
>JBIILU010000086.1:0-2563 GCA_044338315.1 Microbacteriaceae bacterium
TCGCTGCCACGACCGCGGAACCGATAAGAATGGTCGTCCAGAGGGTCATGCGCGACCCCGATGTTGCACGAAATACATCACAACGCCGATTGCCGCGGCGACGACCACGGGGATGCCGATGGGCAGCGTGGGAATGGCGACGGTAGCCACGACGGCGGCCACCACCGCGATGGCGACGGGCTGCCGGGATTGGATTCTCGGCCACAGTAACCCGAGAAAAGCCGCGGCCGCGGCGGCGTCCAACCCAAACGAGCGAACGTCGCCCAATTGATCACCGACGAGTGCCCCGACCAGCGTCATGGCATTCCACCCCAGATAGATTCCTGCACCGGTTAGCCAAAAGCCGAGTCGCGACAACTCGGGGGTTGGTTGTGCGAGTGCCACCGCGGTTGACTCGTCAATGGTCCATTGCCCCGCGACAAGGCGTTTCCAGAACCCGCGACCGACAATGGGGGCGGTTCGAATCGAATACAGACCGTTACGAACACCGAGAAGTCCGGCCGCCAGAATTGCGGTTGGACCAGGCGCACCCGCAGCGATGAGTCCGACTAACGCGAATTGCGAGCCGCCGGAGAACATAAACAGGGACAGCACTTGGGTTTGCCAAATATCGAGGCCCGCGGCGACCGACACAGCCCCAAAAGAAATCCCGTAGAGCGCCACGGCTCCGACGACGCCGAGAGCCATCGAGACAGTTGCTCGGCGTTGGTCGGACATCAGGACGGGTCGGTTCCGGTCTTGGGGTCGGTCGCGTAGCGCAGCATCGGGAACGATGCGGTGAGCGTGAATCCGACGCCGGGAACACGCTGAGTCATAACGACACCGTCGAACGATTCAGCCCGTGCCTTCATCTCGCTCAATCCGCGGCCCAGCGTCGTCGACACCAGCGCAGCCTGATCACTCGCGATAGTTACGCCCTCGGGCGCTGGCTCTCCGGAAGCGGCGGCACGACGAGCCAAAGCACGTTCTCCGTCGTCCGCTACGGACAGGTTAACGCCGTGGTCCGACCAGGTCATCGAAATGATGACTTCGCAACCGGGACCACCGTGTGCGAGGGAATTGTTGAGCGCCTCGGTGAGGATTCTGTAGATTGCGAGTTCAGCCGATGCCGACACCGGGAACCGCGCCCCGGTCTCGTTGAACGCGATGACAAGCCCCTTCGTTTCAATATCGGCGAACAGCTCGGCAATTGTTTCGAGGCTTGGCCACACTTCGACCGAATCCGCACCCTCGTGCGCGACCGTCATCGCTCGGCGCATATCGTGTAGCGCGAGTCGAGCGGTGTCCACAAGAACCTTGGTGTGTCGCTTGAGCGCTGCATTGTTTCCCACGGGAACGTACTGAGTGCTCTCAGCCTTTGCCACGAGTTCAACGAGGTCGTTGGCGACGACAGCCTGCTGTTCGTAGACGATTCGGAGACGATCACCGAGTTCCGCGACGTTGAGTAGCAGTTCTGCCCGCCCCTGCTCGGCGGCGATATCCGCGGAACGTCGGGCGGGTGACGCCGAACCCGACAGGCGAAGAAGAACCAGAACGAGAGCGACAAGCGCCCCAGCGGCGATTGCCGCGAGAGACGTGTCGATGACGGTCCAATCTCCCATGTCACGCTCCTTGGGGTCGGTACCGCAGTGTGCTTTTTTTCTGTGGCTCCCCGACTTGGACTCGAACCAAGAACCTATCGGTTAACAGCCGATTGCTCTGCCAATTGAGCTATCGAGGAATACGCGTGTGCGCATCAGCCACTATACCAAAACCTCGCGACTCAATATCCGTTGCGAGTGTCGACCAACCCGACCAGGTCAGTGCCGGCGAGGAAGGCGGCAACGTTCGTTCCGATGCGCTCAGCGAGTAGATGTTTGGTCATGAGGGGCGTGTCGGCGGAGTGCGACGTGATGGTGCAATTCGGTTCATCCCAGAGCGGGTGATCGGCCGAGAGCGGCTCAGGATCGGTCACGTCCAGGCCGACACCCCACAGAGTTTCCGCGCGCAGTGCGGCAAGCGCGGCGTCGGCGTCGAGCAGGCTGCCGCGTGCAATGTTGACGATGATCGCATGGTCGGGCAAGGCGGCAATTTCTCCCGCACCGATGATGTGCCGTGTTTCCGCCGTCGCCGCCGCCGCCAGAATCACCACGTCGGCGGTGGGAAGAACCTCGGCGATGCGGTCGCTCGTCACCGTCTGAGTTGCCCCCGGCACATCTCCCGGGCGACGCCGGACAACCGTTATCTTGGGCCGAAACGGTTGCAACAGTCGGATGAGTTCTGTCGTGATACCCCCGGCGCCGATGATGACGATGTTGTTGCCATAGAGCGACAACCCCGTACGCTCGCTCTGCCACACGGCTTCGCGTACCTTCCGCGGAATTTCACGCGCTAGCGACAGGGCCAGCATGAGCGCGTGTTCGGCAACGGGTTCGGCGTAGGAACCCTTCGCCGACGTGAACACCGGTGCGGAGTCATGGTCAAGAGACGAAAAGATGTCCGCAAATCCGTCCACTCCGGCCCACGGCAGTTGCACCCAGCTGATGCCCGGATTGTCGGCAAGGACGATCGCGAGTTCTGGTGC
>JBIILU010000087.1:0-2560 GCA_044338315.1 Microbacteriaceae bacterium
TGTACATCCTCCCGCTCGTCTTCCTCTTCTCTGGTTTCGCATTCCCGCTGGGTGTGATGATGTACTGGTTGGTGTCGAACTTCTGGACGATGGGACAGCAGTTCGTCGTGATTCGCAACATGCCAACACCGGGCTCTGAAGCTTACGCCGCGTGGGAAGCCCGCCAGATCAAACGCAATGAGCGCAAGGGGATTGCTACTCCCGTCGTCGAGGTTGCGCCTGAGGAACCAAAACAAGTTCAGCGCCAGCAGCCCGTTGGGAAGAACCGCGCGAAGCGCGGAAAGGGAAAGAAATAATGACCGAAACCACCAAGGATCCCGCGGATATTGCCGCAGATTTCATCGAGAGGTTTCTCGACATCGCTGATCTCGACGGTGACCTTGAGATTTCGCAGGCGAACGGTCGGGACTACGTCTCGATAGTGGCCGGCGAGAACGATGACCTCGGAGTTCTCTCGAAGTCCGACGCAGTCGCCGCCCTCCAAGAACTAACCCGCCTGTCGGTTCACACGGCAACCGGCGAATTCTCGCGGTTGATTCTTGATGTCGCCGGCTCGCGCGATGCGCGCTCGAAGGAACTGGAGCGCCTTGTTGACCGAGCGGTAGAGCGCATCGAGGGCGGCGCTCAGTCAGCAGCCCTTCCTCCCATGTCGTCGTATGAGCGCAAGTTGGTCCACGACTTTGTGTCCGAGCGAGGTTTCTCGTCTCACTCCGAGGGCGAAGGCGCAGACCGCCACACGGTTATTAGCCGCGCATAGTTTCACGTGAAACATTCCGCCATCGAACCGGAGCCGCCAGAAGCCGTTGTGCTGTGTGGCACCGGAATCGAGCTGGTACGCCGTTTCGCCCAGAGCCTTGGCGAACACGGCGAGGAGTGGGGACTCATTGGACCAGACGAAGCAGCACGGTTGTGGAGTCGTCATATTCTGAATTGCGCGCTGCTTGCTCCCGAGCTTGACCGAGAACGCACCACCGCGGCCCAAACGAGGCTTCAAGTCGCCGACATTGGCAGCGGCGCCGGACTACCGGGGCTGGTTCTCGCGATGATCCGCCCCGATTGTAACTTTGTGCTCATCGAAGCGCTCGAGCGACGTGCCCGCTGGCTGGACGACCAGGTCGAGGCGCTGGGGTTAGCCAACGTAGAGGTATTTGCCGGCCGAGCCGAAGATTACCCCTCGAAGCGGTCGTTTGATGTTGTAACCGCCCGCGCCGTTAAAGCGCTCAAAGGGCTCATCCCCTGGGTCGAACCGCTCGTTGTGAACGGCGGCCGCGTGCTGTTGCTGAAAGGGCAGCGGGTGGACGACGAGATCACCGAAGCGCGCATGATTCTCCTCAAACACAAGATGGTGGATGCCCATTCGGAGATTCTCGGGCTGGGGATTGTGGAGGAGCCGACCCGCCTTTTCGCCGCTACAGTAGAACGGTGATGCGTGAATTGTTTCACGTGAAACATTCGCTGATTGTGCCAATGACGCACAACAAATCGTTTCCAGTTCCGAGGAGGGGCGCATGACCGACAATCTCGACCCGTCCCCGCTCGCGTCGGAATTGATGGACCTTTCTCGCCGCCGGGCAGCTCTCGAAGCGGCAACCGTCCCGCTTCCGCCAGGCACTCGAATCGTCGCCGTATCAAACCAAAAAGGCGGCGTTGGCAAGACCACGACGACCGTTAACCTGGCCGCCTCGCTCGCTCACAGCGGCGCCCGCGTCCTCGTCATCGATCTCGATCCACAAGGCAACGCGTCGACGGCACTGGGTATCGAACACCACGCGAAGGTCCAGGGAACGTATGAAGTTTTGCTCGGTCAGGAACCACTCGCCTCAATAGTTCAGGTAAGCCCGGAAAGCCCCAATCTTTGGTGTGCACCCGCAACCATCAACCTCGCTGGCGCAGAGATCGAACTCGTCTCGGCGTCGGCTCGCGAAGGTCGACTCAAACGGGCCATTGAGGGTTACCTGGAGTCTGTTGACGAAAAACCCCACTACATTCTCATTGACTGCCCACCATCGCTCGGCCTGCTCACCATCAATGCGCTGACCGCAGCGAATGAAGTCTTTGTCCCAATTCAGGCCGAGTACTACGCGCTCGAGGGAGTGACGATGCTGTGGGACAACATCGCCATGGTTCGGCAATACCTCAACCCCCGCGTCAGCATCACGGGAGTATTGCTCACGATGTATGACCACCGCACCAACCTCTCAAGGGACGTAGCGGACGAAGTCCGGCGCCACTTCCCCGACCTAGTTTTCTCTTCGGTCATCCCGCGTTCGGTGCGCGTGTCCGAAGCGCCGAGTTTCCACAAGACCGTGATTGATTATGACCGAAACTCGATCGGGGCAATCGCTTATCGCGAAGCCGCGCTCGAATTCGCCGAACGAGGAGTCTATTAATATGGCAGAAAAGCGAACCGGATTGGGCCGCGGCATCGGGGCACTTATTCCCACACAGGGTGGTGTAGTCACTGAACGTGGAATCGATGTCTTCTTCCCGCAGGACGGATCGCAGGGGACACGCGACGTTCCCGGGGCACGACTGCAACTGATAGACCCCAACAAGGTTG
>JBIILU010000088.1:0-2550 GCA_044338315.1 Microbacteriaceae bacterium
AGGTAACTGATCTTGACTCAAAGTGATCGTACGAAGTTGAATCCAACCGCGGTGCTCGCGTTCCTGTGGTGGCTGTCACTCTGATTCATAGCCAGTTTTAAGGTTTCATGCCTAAACTGTCACCATGAATTCGAACCCTGCTTTCTCCAGAAACCCCGCCTTCCGTCCCGGTCAGGTGTCACGTTCCGAACTGGAACGCCTTTACGGCAACGGTGCAACGAAAACGGCCGATGCCCCCGTCGATACGACACAACTTGAAGACGCCTACAGTCTTCCCGCAGCGACCGGTGCACAAACCGGCCGCATGACCGTCGAGGACACCGTCGTCAAGACGATCCTCGTCTTCGCGATCCTCATCGGCGCTGCCGTCGTCGGATGGAACTTCGCCTCACCGCTGACCCTGTGGGGTGGGCTGATTGGCGGGCTCGTACTCGGGCTCGTCAACACCTTCAAGAAGGTTCCCTCGCCCGCTCTGATTGTCGGCTACGCACTTCTCCAGGGACTCTTCGTCGGTTCCATCTCGATGATCTTCAACTCGATGTGGGACGGAATCGTCACAGAGGCGGTCATCGGAACGCTCGGCGTCATCGGCGTCACCCTGTTCCTGTTCCTGTCCGGCAAATTCCGTTCATCCGCGCGAATGACCAAGATTGTCACCGTTGCGATAATCGGCTACATGGTTTACCAGGTGGTCAACCTGGTCTTGATGGCAACCGGCGTCACCGGCGATGCTCAGTTCGGAGTCTCGTCGATGACCATCATGGGCATCCCCATCGGTCTCGTCATCGGTGTCGTCGTCGTGTTCCTCGCCGCGTACTCGCTGGTTCTCGACTTCGAATCCATCAAGTTGGGTGCCGATCGCGGGGTCCCCGCCGTCTTCGCCTGGCAGGGTGCATTCGGCGTCGTCGTTACGGTCATCTGGTTGTACCTCGAAATCCTGCGCATGCTGGCCATCGTCCGCGGCAACAACTAACCCACTACGTAATGAGAAAGGCGCAGAGCAATCTGCGCCTTTTCTCTTACTCCCACTCGATGGTGCCCGGCGGTTTCGACGTCACGTCGAGCACGACTCGGTTGACGCCCTTCACTTCGTTCGTGATGCGGTTCGAAATTTTTGCGAGCACGTCGTAAGGGACCCGGGTCCAGTCGGCGGTCATCGCGTCCTCCGATGACACGGGACGCAGCACGATGGGGTGGCCGTAGGTGCGGCCGTCGCCCTGGACTCCGACCGATCGCACGTCGGCGAGGAGAACGACGGGGCACTGCCAGATCGACTGGTCGAGGCCGGCCGCGGTGAGTTCAGCGCGAACGATGGCGTCGGCCGAGCGAAGCAGGTCGAGTCGTTCCCGGGTTACTTCGCCCACGATACGAATCGCGAGTCCCGGCCCGGGGAATGGCTGACGCCCGACGATTTCCTCCGGAAGCCCCAATTCGCGGCCGATGGCGCGAACTTCGTCCTTGAAGAGTGCCCGCAACGGTTCGACGAGTGAAAACTGCAGGTCGTCGGGCAGTCCGCCGACATTGTGGTGCGACTTGATCGTCGCCGTGCCCGAACCGCCGCCGCTTTCGACGACATCGGGGTAGAGCGTGCCCTGCACGAGGTAGCGGACTTTCTTGCCCACGTTGGCTGCCTCGGCGACCAGATCGGCTTCAGCGGTCTCGAAAGCACGGATGAATTCGCGGCCGATAACCTTGCGCTTCTCTTCCGGATCGGTGATGCCCGTGAGTTCGCGCAGGAAAGTGTCGGCAACGTCAACGGTGACCAGCCGCACACCGGTCGCGGCGACGAAATCGCGCTGCACCTGTTCGCGCTCGCCCTCGCGCAACAACCCGTGGTCGACGAACACGCAAATGAGCTGATCGCCCACCGCCTTGTGAACGAGTGCTGCGGCCACAGCCGAATCAACTCCGCCGGATAGTCCGCAAATCACGAGGTCGTCGCCAACCTGCTCGCGCACGGCGGCGACCTGCTCGTCAATGACATTGCCGCTCGTCCAGTCGGGAGCGATTCCCGCACCGTTCCAGAGGAAGTTTTCGAGCACTCGTTGCCCGTACTCCGAGTGGAGGACCTCGGGGTGCCACTGCACACCGAACATTTTCGATTCGCGGTTCTCAAACGCCGCAACCGGAGTCACCGATGTCGAGGCGGTCACCTCGAATCCGGGAGGTGCGGTCTCGACTCGATCGCCGTGACTCATCCAACAGGTCTGCTCCGCGGGCTGACCGTCGAACAGCACGCCACCGTTTACAGAGACCTCGGTTGCGCCGTATTCACGCAGCCCCGTGTTCGACACGTCACCCCCGAGTTGCTGCGCCATGACCTGGAATCCGTAACAGATTCCGAAAACAGGAACACCCAGTGCGACGATGCCGGGGTCGAGGGAGGGCGAGCCGGACTCGTAAACGCTCGACGGTCCGCCCGAGAGGATGATGGCGAGCGGATTCTTGGCAGCGACTTCCTCGGCGGTGACGGTGTGCGGGACGATTTCGGAATAGACGTGCGCCTCGCGGACCCGTCGGGCAATCAGTTGCGCGTACTGTGCGCCAAAG
>JBIILU010000089.1:0-2542 GCA_044338315.1 Microbacteriaceae bacterium
GGACTTAATTTGGTTGTACCGCGCACGACCGGCGCGGGTACCGAAAATGTAACCGACTCCAAGTCCTAGCGCAAAGAGAACTTTGCCTCGCATGATGCCTCCTGTATATGCCGTACAAGGTATTAACACTAACGCGGATTCGCATTGCCCAAAACTTGAGTGCGACAAATTTTGCGGGTCAGCGGTGACCTGTTACCAAATGGTCACGCGCTCAGACGGGTCCATCCACATGGGGTCACCCTCCGTGACTCCGAACGTCTCGTGGAAGAGGTCAAGGTTGCGGGCGATTTGGTTGCAGCGGAACTCTGTCGGTGAGTGCGGGTCAATCGTGAGGAGGCGCAAAGCCTCTTCATCACGAGCCGCTTGACGCCAGACCTGCGCCCACGACAACAAGAACCGCTCGGCTCCGGTGAGCCCGTCGATCACGGGAGGTTCTTTTCCGTCGAGCGACAACTGGTAGGCCTTCCAGGCAATGGACAGCCCCCCGAGGTCACCGATGTTCTCGCCAATGGTCAACTCCCCGTTGACGTGGTGACCGGGCAGAGCGGCCGGTTCGAGCGCGTTGTACTGGTCGATGAGCGAACGCGTGAGTTGGGTGAATCGCTCGCGGTCGTCGTCGGTCCACCAGTTTGACAGGCGGCCGTCCCCGTCGAATTCGCTGCCCTGGTCGTCAAACCCGTGGCCAATCTCATGGCCGATGACCCCGCCGATTCCGCCGTAGTTCGCGGCCGGGTCGGCGTTGACGTTGAAGAACGGCCACTGCAGGATCGCGGCCGGGAAGACGATCTCGTTGAAGCCAGGGTTGTAATAGGCGTTGACCGTCTGCGGCAACATGAACCATTCGTCACGATCGAGTGGTTTGCCAACCTTGCCCAACTCCCGAGCAAATTCGAACTCAGCCACCGCGGTGACGTTTGCGACGAGATCATCCGCGTGCACGGTAACCGATGAATAATCGCGCCACTTCGCGGGATACCCGATTTTCGGAGTGAACTTGTCCAACTTCTCTAGCGCGCGAACTTTTGTCTCCGGGCTCATCCACTCGAGGTTTGTGATGGAATCGCGATACGCCTCGGTGAGGTTAGCGATGAGCACATCCATCGCCGCCTTCGCCGCGGGCGGGTAGTGGCGTTCGACGTAAATCTTGCCGATTGCCTCGCCCATCGATCCCTCGGTAAACGAAACTCCGCGCTTCCAGCGCGCACGCTGTTGTGGTGTTCCCGTGAGTGTTTTGCCGTAAAAATCAAAGTTCGCGACAGTTACCTCGTCAGAAAGGTAAGGGGCCAGACCACTAATGACCTGCCAGCGCAACCAATCGGCGAGCTCGTCGTGCGACGCCGATTCGATAACAGCGCGAACGTCCTCGATAAACGACGGCTGCCGAACAACGACTTCGTCGAAAACCGCGTCGGCCACATCGAGAGCCTCGCGCCACGGTGCCGCGATGGGCCCGAGCGCCGAGGCAAACTCTGCCCACGGCGTGAGGTTATAGGTCGCGTGAGTGTCGCGGCAGCGAACGTTGTCCCAGTGCGATGCCGCAATGCGGTTTTCAATCCCGAATACGCGAGCAGCGCGATCCGCCGCGTCGGAAAGTCCGGCGAGGGTAAACATGCGCTCGAGGTGCGCGAGGTACGCAGTCCTAATGTCGGCGAACGTGTCCTCGCGATAATACGACTCGTCGGGTAGACCGATTCCGCCCTGTTCAATGAAAAGCAGGTACCGCTCCGGGTTGCCGGGATCGTTATCGACCCACATCGACACAAACGAGCCAATCCCCTGCCGTTCGAGCCGACCCAGCAGCCCGACTAGTGCGCTGAGTGAGTCAGCCGCGTCGATTTGGGCGAGCAGCGGGCGAAGTGGCTCTGAACCCAGTTCGTTGACGCGTGCCTCGTCCATGAAGGACGTGTAAAGATCTCCGACCTTGCGCGCCTCGGTTCCGGGCGCTGCGCTCTGGCATTCCTCGATGATCGTTCTCACGGCCTTCTCGGCCTCTTCGGCGAGGATGAGGAACGACCCATAGCGGGCGCGGTCCTCGGGGATTGGATTGGCATCAATCCATTTTTGGTTCATGTGCCGATACAGGTCCTCCGTGGGGAGGATTACGTCGTGACGGTTGGCAAGTTCGATTCCCGAATGAGTCATGGTTCCAGCCTACGATGTAGAGGTGACTACAGTTCCTGCAGAATTCGACCTGACCGGTCGCACCGCTCTCGTCACAGGTTCGGGTAGCGCGGAGGGGATCGGTTTTGCAACGGCTCGCATTCTCGGGTCTCTCGGTGCTCGCGTTGTCATCACATCCACCACTGCTCGAATTGACGAGCGAGTCGCGGAACTTCGCGAAAACGGAATATCGGCCGCGGGAATCGTCGCCCGGCTCGAATCCCCCGTCCTCGTCGACGCACTCATCGCCGAACTGCAGGCTCGCGGAATCTCACCGGACATCGTTGTCAACAACGCCGGAATGATCGCGACCGGCGAGGGCTGGGCGCGCGGAGACCTGGCAATGCCGGTCCACGATTGGCAAGCAACGATTGACGCCAAT
>JBIILU010000027.1:0-9209 GCA_044338315.1 Microbacteriaceae bacterium
TTCCTGCCTCTTCACAATGATTATGTCTATTCGCGGGCGAATCTTTCATCTCAAACTACGCTGAAGTTATGCCAACCGTCTCTCTGCGCGTCGATGTCCCACTCGGGGCTCCAGCGATGTGGTCAGCTGTTACCTCACCCGCCGGATTTAGATTCGTTTCTCGTTGGCTAATCCGTTGGCCCATCGTGGCACACCGCGTTGAGCGCTGGCGCGAAGGCGAAACAGTGACGGGCTGGATGTTTCTTCTCGGTTTCCTCCCCATGTCCCGGCATTCACTGACGTTCGAGCGCCTGGACCCCGTGATGAAAGAGTTCTCGACGAACGAACACGGAGGTCCCATCCGCAGTTGGAATCACCGAATCACGGTGACGCCGATTTCGGACGGTGTCTGTCGCATCCACGACCACGTCACGTTCGATGGGGGCGCGCTCACTCCCGCGCTGTGGGTTTTGGTGCGGCTTTTCTATCTGATTCGCCGACCCCGTTGGATCGCTCTGGCTCGTGCTGTCGGGAGTGGCAAACTCGTCGTCTAGGGTCGCGCGTAAAGGTGGAATTCGGAAAGTGTTCTAAAACCGACCCGCTCGTAGAGCGCAAGTGCCCCTGACTCGTTCCCGGTGTCGACGGTGAGGTCGACGTCGGAGAAACCACGCCCTGCGCAATAAGCGAATGCCCACCGCAAAAGAAGTTCACCGAAGCCTTTGCCTTGATAGGCATGGCGAACGCCCAAGAGGTCGATGAAACCACCGTTCTCGTGTTCGTTGTCGTTTGTGCAGGTGACAAATCCCGCAACATTGCCATCAACGCGCAGCAGGAATCGGCCCTTGGGATCGGCTCCGTCATAATCCTGGAAGTGGGGAATCCACTTGTCGGCCGGTCGGGGCGCAAAACCAAAGTGCTGCGAGAATGCGTCTTGATGAGCCACGTGCCACTCACGGAAGTCCTCGTCGCTCGTGATGAGGTCGATCGACGTTCCCTCGGGCAATTCCGCGAAATCCAGCGGGCCGAGGCTTCGCGTCACGATGTGGTACTTCCGAAGCAGTGAAAATCCCGTCTCCGTGAAGACGGTTGCGATTTCTTCGTCAAGATAATTACTCGTTGGCCACAGTATCCAGCCGGGAAAATCCTCGTCCCCCGTTGACAGACACCAATTCCACACGTCGCGGACAGCGGGGAAGCCTGGTGAACGAAACAGTTCGATTTCCACACGGTGTCGGTGTTCATCCGGTTGCATGCTTGCCCAGGCATGTATCGCGCCGGAGTCGTCAACCCAAACCTGATTTCGTGGGGTGTCATTGTGCCCGCGTAACAACTCAATCGGCCACGACTCGCTCGCCGGCTTGTGGTTGGGGTCGAGGTTGCTTTCTTGCGCGTCGATGAGCTCGCGTAGTTCTGCGCAATCTGCATCGGTGGGGCTACGAGTCGACCAGTTCACGCGACAATTCTGTCACGCTTGCGAACGTATGGTGCCCGATCACGCCCCGCCAAATACGACCCGATAACGATGAGCGGCAGGCCAACCACAATTCCCGGGGTAATCGGTTCCGCCAGAAAAAGGACGCCGAGCACGGCCGCAACGAGGAGGTTGAGGTAGGTGATGAGGGTAGACCGGCGCGGTCCAACCTCTTTGATGAGGGCGAAGTAGAGAACAAAAGCCACAGCGGAGCAGACGATCCCGAGCACCAGAATGGACGTCCACGATTCGGCGCTCGGCCCGGCAGCAATGTCCGCGGGAAGGCTTGTCAGGACGAACGGCGTGTAAATGACCGCAACCATTGCCATCGACACAGCGATGACCCCCAGGGTCGAAGTTGTCGGCATTTTGCGGTTCGCCACAATCGGCGCCACTGAATAGCAAATTGCGGTTACCACAAGCATGAGGGTCGGCCCCATTTCAATATGCCCGCTGAAAGCGTCAATCCCAATCAGAGAAACGACACCGGTGAAGCCGACGACGAGACCCGTGATCGTGACCGGGTGGCCAGCGGCCTTGTCACCCAAAAAGATTCCCATGATTGCGGCCGAGATGAACGGGATTGTTGTCATCATCAGGCCGACGAGACTTGTCGACACATACCGCTCGGCTTCGGTGATGAGGTACCACGGGCCGACCATCTCAACAACGGCGAAAAACAATACCCACGGCCAGTTCTTGAGCGTTTCACGCAAGACCCCACGCTTTATGGCCAACGGCAAAAGGAACAGTGCCCCGATAACCACCCTCATCCACACAACGGACGGAGTCGAGAAGCTTTGTGAGGCAATGGCGATGAAGAAGTAGGGGATTCCCCAAACTATGCCGACAGCGGCATATAAGAACAAACCTCTTCGAGTCACGGGGTGCTCTTACTTGACGCCACGGGCGTGTAGCTCGCGCAAAATCTCTTGTGTTTCCCGGTGTGCGGCCATCACGGCGTTGTGCGTTTCGTTGTCCCGCCGCTCGGTTTGCCGGCTGTGAACATTTTGCCCAACCATGATGATGGGCAACAAAACCAATTGCAGGAATGTCTGTGCGATCCACGCAACGATGACGACAACATTGCCCGAGGCAAGCGCGCCGGGTAGTGAAATCAGAGCAAGCAGCGCGAATGCAATCGCGGTCCACATCGTACCGACGGCTGAGGTGATGCTTTCTCCCCACCGTTCGAGTGTGCGGCTAAAACGAGTCGCGATACTGATCTTCTTCGTGTCTTTCACGTTTGAAGTCTATGGCTCACGCCACCCAACTATGTTGTGGAGGCTAGGGGAATCGAACCCCTGACCTCCTGCTTGCAAAGCAGGCGCTCTACCAATTGAGCTAAGCCCCCAACATACGATTCCTGCGGAATCGAGTGGGGCTACCAGGACTTGAACCTGGGACCTCTTCGTTATCAGCGAAGCGCTCTAACCGCCTGAGCTATAGCCCCGAAACCTCACCGAGCCTATCAAAGATTGGTCGGTGCGAAAAATCGCCTCTTAATCGTTGGTGAAGGCGACGCGTAACCCGCCGGTGATGCGGGCGATGAAGTTGAAGGCGATTGCTCCGAGGGCGCCGAGCGCCGTTCCGCAGATGATGTTAACGACCGCAGTAAGCAGGGTAAACACCATCATCGACGGGAATGACATGAGGTCGGTGAGGCCGAGGAAGTCAACACCGATGATGTCGCTGATGGTGCTGTTGACGATTTCGACGACGCCGAGAACGGTGAGGAGCAACCACGCGAGGAGGTTGAAGACAAGCAAAATGAGCGAGAGGGCGAGTGCGACCACGAAAGAGTTTCGAACCGCCGACCAGAAGTCGATGTGGACGAGGCGCAGGCGAACCTGTTTGGCGGGGGGCGTCTTAGTCATTGGCCGGTGCTTCCGTTTCTGTGATTGCAGCGTCCCCCTCGGGGACATCTGCGTCGTCTTCGTCTGACGATGAGTCTAGATTACGCTCCGAATTGCGCGCGATGGCGAGAATCTTGTCGCCTTCGTCTGGTCGGGCGAAGACGACGCCCATGGTGTCGCGACCCTTTGCCGGAACGCCGTCGACGTTCGAGCGGACGACTTTGCCGCCTTCCATGATGACAAGCACTTCGTCGCCGTCGTCAACGATGAGCCCACCGGTCAGACCTCCACGTTCGTCGGTGAGCTTGGCCACCTTGATTCCGATTCCTCCGCGGTTCTGAACGCGGTACTGGCTGACGTCAGTTCGTTTTGCATAACCACTTTCGGTCACCACGAACACGTATCCGACATCCGAAACCACCGCGGCCGAGAGAAGTTCGTCGCCCGTCCGCAGTGCGATCCCCTTGACTCCGCCGGTCTTGCGACCCATCGGACGAAGCGTGGAGTCATCCGCGGCGAACCTGATGGACATTCCGGCCTTGGAAACAAGCAGGATCTCGGAGTCCTTGTTGACGAGCATCGCGGACACGACGGTGTCGAGATAAGTCGGTTGCCCCGTCTCGTCCAACACTGGTTTACCGTCCTTGCCCTTTTCGACCGCAAGATCGATAGCAAAGACACCGCCCGTGCGGTTGGTGTTGTATTCCTGCAACCTAGACTTTTTGACGATTCCCTTGCGCGTCGCGAGAACCAGGTACTCGGCCACGTCGTAGTTGGGAATGTCAACAATTTGTTCGACGGATTCGCCCGGCAGGAGGGCGAGAAGGTTCGCAATGTGCTGGCCCTTCGCATCGCGCGCGGACTCCATGACCTGATGGGTCTTCGTGCGATACACGCGGCCCTTGTCGGTAAAGAAAAGCAGCCAGTGGTGCGTCGTGGTGACAAAGAAGTGTTGGACGACATCGTCGGCGCGCAGAGTCGCCCCCCTAATGCCCTTGCCGCCGCGCTTCTGCGAACGGTAGTTGTCGCTGCGCGTCCGCTTGATGTACCCGCCGCGGGTGACGGTGACGACCATTTCCTCGACCGGAATCAGATCTTCGTTCGTCAGGTCGCCCTCGCTGGCCACAATCGCGGTTCGTCGGTCATCGCCGAACTTGTCGACAATCTCGGTGAGCTCGGTCGACACAATTTCGCGCTGAAGGTCGGGGCTGGCAAGGATTTTCTTGAATCCTGCGATGAGCTTTTCGATTTCGGCCGCCTGGTCGAGAATCTTTTGGCGTTCGAGAGCGGCTAGGCGTCGAAGTTGCAAATTGAGAATTGCCGTCGCTTGAATCTCGTCAATCTTCAACAGCTTGATCAAGCCGTCTCGAGCGTCCTCAACGGTTGGGGATTTACGGATGAGGGCGATGACCGCGTCAAGCGCGTCAAGCGCCTTGAGGTATCCACGCAGAATGTGGGCGTCTGCTTCGGCTTTGTTGAGTCGGAACTGTGTCCGGCGAACGATGACTTCAATCTGGTGCGCAACCCAATAAGTGATGAACTGGTCGATGGTGAGATTACGTGGAACGCCGTCCACGATCGCGAGCATGTTTGCGCCGAAGTTTTCCTGCAGTTGGGTTTGGCGGTAGAGGTTATTGAGAACAACCTTGGCAACCGCGTCACGCTTGAGGACAATGACGAGTCGCTGACCGGTTCGACCGGACGATTCATCGCGGATGTCCGCAATCCCCTGAATCTTGCCTTCCTTGACCAGGTCGGCGATTCGAATTGCCAGGTTGTCGGGGTTGACCTGGTACGGCAACTGACTTACGACGAGGCACGTGCGGTCGTGAATCTCTTCTGTCTCGACGACGGCACGCATCGTGATGCTGCCGTGGCCCGTCCGATACGCGTCTTGGATTCCGCGTGTTCCCAGAATCTGCGCACCGGTCGGGAAATCGGGTCCCTTGACGTGTTCGAGAATCGCGTTGAGGAGTTCCTCGCCGGCCACGGTTGGGTTGGCCAGGTGCCAGAGGGCTGCCGCCGAGACCTCGCGAAGATTGTGTGGCGGGATGTTCGTTGCCATTCCGACCGCAATACCAACCGATCCGTTGACCAGGAGGTTGGGGAATCGGCTGGGCAGAATTGACGGTTCCTGAGTTCGCCCGTCATAGTTGTCCTGGAAATTGACGGTGTCTTCGTCGATATCGCGCACCATCTCCATCGCGAGCTGGGACATGCGCGTTTCGGTGTATCGGGGTGCGGCTGCACCGTCGTTTCCGGGTGAACCGAAGTTTCCCTGGCCCGAGGCGAGCGGGTAACGCAGGCTCCACGGCTGAACCAGGCGAACGAGGGCATCGTAAATTGCGGAGTCGCCGTGCGGGTGGAATTGCCCCATGACGTCGCCGACAACGCGAGAACATTTTGAGAAGGCTTTGTCGGGCCGATATCCGCCGTCAAACATTGCGTAAATCACGCGGCGGTGGACGGGCTTGAGTCCATCCCGAACATCCGGCAGTGCCCGGCCGACAATGACGCTCATCGCGTAGTCGAGGTATGACCGCTGCATCTCCATCTGGAGATCAACGGGTTGAATTCGGTCTGTCTGATCGCTCATAGTGTCATTCCCGCGCGTCGACTAGATGTCGAGGAAGCGCACGTCCTTTGCGTTCTGTTGGATAAATGTTCGGCGCGCACTGACGTCCTCGCCCATGAGTGTTGAGAAGACGCCGTCGGCGATTGCCGCGTCGGTGAGGGTCACCTGCAAGAGCGTTCGTGTGTCGGGGTTCATCGTGGTGTCCCACAATTCTTGGTGGTTCATCTCGCCGAGTCCCTTGTAGCGCTGGATGCCGTTGTCCTTGGGAACCTTTTTGCCTTCTTTGATTCCCGACTCGATCATGGCGTCACGTTCCCGGTCGGAATAGACGTATTGGTGCTCGGAATTTGTCCATTTGATTCGGTAGAGCGGCGGTTGCGCGAGGTAAACGAAACCGGCGTCAATGAGCGGACGCATGTAGCGGAACAGCAGCGTCAACAGCAGTGTTGTGATGTGCTGCCCGTCGACGTCCGCATCGGCCATGAGCACGATTTTGTGATAGCGAGCCTTCTCGATGTTGAACTCTTCGGCGATTCCGCAACCAAACGCGGTAATCATGCCTTGAATTTCCGTGTTGGCCAGAGCGCGGTCGAGTCGCGTCTTTTCGACATTGAGGATCTTGCCGCGGAGCGGGAGAATTGCCTGCGTTTCGGGGTTTCGTCCCTGAACCGCCGAGCCGCCGGCGGAATCACCTTCGACGAGGAATACCTCGGAGATGCTCGGGTCTTTCGACTGGCAATCCTTCAATTTCCCGGGCATGCTGTTCGACTCGAGGAGTCCCTTGCGACGCGTGCTCTCTCGGGCTTTGCGGGCGGCGATGCGCGCGGCCGAGGCCTGGATCGCCTTGCGGATGATGTCCTTTGCCTCACTGGGGTGGCTGTCAAACCAGTCACCGAGTTTGTCGCCAACGGCTTTTTGCACGAACGACTTCGCTTCGGTGTTGCCGAGCTTGGTCTTTGTCTGGCCCTCGAACTGGGGTTCGGCGAGCTTGACGGAAATCACCGCGGTGAGTCCCTCACGGACGTCATCACCGGTGAGGTTCTCGTCCTTTTCCTTGAGGAGTCCTTTGTCGCGCGCGTAACGATTGATGAGTGATGTGAGTGCCGCCCGGAAACCCTCTTCGTGGGTTCCGCCCTCGTGCGTGTTGATCGTGTTGGCGTACGTGTGAATGCTTTCCGAATACGCGTTTGTCCACTGCATCGCAAGTTCCAGGGAGATGGTGCGGTTCTTGTCTTCGGACTCCAACGAAATGATCTCGGAGTGAATGACTTCAATCTTTTTCGCCGAATTGAGAAATTCGACATAGTCCTCGAGTCCGCGCTCGTATCGGAACGTGTCGCGTCGGCCCTCGCTCCGCTCGTCGTTAAAGTCGATTTGCATTCCCTTGTTGAGAAAGGCCATTTGCTGGAACCGCGTGCGCAGCGTTTCGTAATCGAAGTCTGTGGTTTCAAAAATTTCGGCGTTGGGCCAGAAGGTAATCGTGGTGCCGGTTTCGTCCGTCGCTGCTCCCTTGGCAAGTGGCTTCACGGGAACGCCGTCGGCGAAAGACATCGAGTACACGTTTCCCTGGCGCTTGACCTCGACGTCCAGCCGGGTGGACAGTGCATTGACGACGGAAGAGCCCACACCGTGGAGTCCGCCGGAAACGGCATACCCACCGCCACCAAACTTTCCCCCGGCGTGGAGGATGGTGAGAACAACCTCAACGGTCGACTTTTTCTCCGTCGGGTGGATGTCGACGGGAATTCCGCGACCGTTATCGATGCATCGAAGAGCACCGTCTTTCATGATGGTGATGTCGATCAGGGAACAGTGCCCGGCAAGGTGTTCATCAACAGCGTTGTCGACGATTTCATAGACGAGATGGTGCAGCCCGCGCTCACCGGTCGAGCCAATGTACATGCCGGGACGCTTACGAACGGCCTCGAGTCCTTCGAGGACTTGGATGTTATCGGCACCGTATTCATCCGAATTTTCTTTCGGTTTCGAACTCGCCATATTAACTCCTCGTCGATGCCCCGAAAGGTCGTGCTTGATACCTCTTATTCTACCGTCGACGGGGGTCTAAAAACCCGTTATTTCCGCTTCTGCGCGCCTTATTTCCGGCCCGCGACCAAAACAGTCGTTCTATCCGTAAGTATCGCGAGGACCGCGCCATTTCACGCTACGGGGGCCGCGAATTTGCGGGGGTACACCCGGCCCTAAAACCTCTACTCGGTCGATCCCGTTGTCGGGAAATCGAACTTCGATCTCACGCAGGATGTCGTGGCGCAACATTCGCAGTTGTGTCGCCCAGGCCGATGAGTCACACGAGACCACCAGTGTGTCATCGACGAGCTCGGCGTTGGTGTGTCCCGCTACGTCCGCACCGACGATGTCCTCCCACTGAGCAAGGACGGACGCACGTGCAAGAAAGGGGGTCCAGCCGCGGTCTTCGATGCTCGCTCCCACAATCGCGGCGATGCTTCGGGGGTCTCGGCCGGGCTCGAAGGGCAGCGACTGGTCGAGGTCTAGCTCGCGGGCTTTCCTCTTACGTTTGGCGCCGGAGAAAACACCGACGATGTGTTCGAAGAACCGCAGAGCCTCTGGATGACTAGCCATCGATCGCGCCCCCCTTCACGACGAATCGTTCCCCCACCAGCGTCGAGGGGATGGTTGTTTCGTCCGCCGCGGTAATGATGAGGTGTTCGATTCCCGTAAGGTGCGCCGCGAGTCGCTCTCGCCGGCCCTCGTCGAGTTCCGAAAAAACGTCGTCGAGGATGACGACGGGATCGCCCACGGTTGAGTGTTCACTGACGACATCGACCATTGCCAAGCGGAGGCTCAACGCCGTGGACCACGCTTCGCCCTGGCTCGAGTGCGTGCGTGCGGGAAGGTTGTTCAGTGCGATTGCAACATCATCCCGGTGGGGGCCAATCAGTGTGGACCCGCGCTCGATTTCTTCACGATGTTTCACGTGAAACTTTTCGCGCAGGGCCTCACCGACATCTCGATCCGAGACGTCCTCGCCCACTGTTTCGGTAAGCGCAAGTGTTGCTGTGTTCCCGGGCCCAGCGATAGCGGAGTAGTGCGTCGAAAATCTGGGCGACAAGGCCGTGATGGCGCGCCGACGTGAGACGATGATGCGCGCTGCTACTTCGATGAGGGAATCGGTCCAAGTGGCCAGGGTAGCGGCTTCCGATTCTCCGGCCCGGCTCGACATGGATTTGAGGAGCGTGTTGCGTTGACGAAGTATCCGGTCGAAGTCAACCCGGTCAGCCTCAGCCCCATTGACTGTTTCAGCGAGCACGTCGTCGATGAAATTTCGTCGAACCTCCGGTTCACCGCG
>JBIILU010000028.1:0-9043 GCA_044338315.1 Microbacteriaceae bacterium
AGTGCACGATGGTGTGTCCGGCCGCTGCTGCGCGGCGAGCAAAGCGAGCGGCACGATCGGCGACGCCGTTGGCGATTTCGCGCAGCCCATCCGCGCCGTGATAAACCGCGTACATCCCCGCGAGAACAGCGAGCAGAACCTGGGCGGTGCAGATGTTGGAGGTCGCCTTTTCGCGGCGAATGTGTTGTTCCCGCGCCTGTAGCGTCAATCGGTACGCGGGCTTGCCGTCGGCGTCGCGGGACACTCCGATGAGTCGGCCGGGCATCTGGCGTTCGAGCCCTTCGCGAACCGCGAAGAAGGCCGAGTGCGGGCCACCGAAACCGAGTGGCACGCCGAAGCGCTGAGATGAGCCAACGACGATGTCGGAACCCTGAGAACCGGGGGAACGGAGCAGCGTCAGTGCGAGCAGGTCGCTGGCGACGACCGAGACCGCGCCGGCCGCCGTGAGGGCGGCGAGGTCGGCAGACACGTCGCGAATTCGTCCGGATGATCCCGGGTACTGCAAATAGGCGCCGAAAGCACCGTCGGCGATTGCAGCAGCGCCCTCTCCGGCGGCGAAATCGACGAATCGAAGCGTCACGCCGATCGGCTCGGCGCGAGTCTCGAGCACAGCTCGGACCTGCGGGAAAACATCCGTGTCAACCAAGAATGTTGTTGATTCGTGTCCCGAAACTCGGCGCGCCATCAACATGGCTTCTGCCGCGGCCGACGCCTCGTCGAGCATTCCGGCGTTTGCCGTTCCCATGCCCGTCAGGTCACACACCATCGTTTGGAACGTGATGAGTGCCTCGAGGCGGCCCTGTGAAATTTCGGGTTGGTAGGGCGTGTACGCCGTGTACCACGACGGGTTTTCCAAAATGTTTCGCTTAATCACACTGGGCATCACGGTGTCGTAGTACCCCAAGCCGATGAGGCTGCGGTGGACGTTATTTTCATCGGCCAGAGCACGCAGTTCCGCCAACGCTTCCCGCTCGCTGGCGGCGGCGGGAATGACGGAGGCGAAGTCTGCCTGGCGGATTCCGCCGGGCACAGCCGCATCCATGAGCGCGTTGAGGGACGCGTACCCGAGCCGGTCGAGCATCGTTGCCTCGGAGGCACCCGACGTGCCAATGTGTCGTGAGCGAAATTGAGTCATGAGTTACTCCGTGATGAGGTCTTCGTACTCGTCAGCAGAAATGAGCGTGCCGAGAGCCGAGACGGTAACCGAGAAGAGCCAACCGGCTCCGTAGGGGTCGGAATTGACGAGTTCGGGCGAGTTGACGACGGCCTGATTCGCTTCGACAATGTCTCCCGAAACGGGTGCGAAAAGCTCACCGACCGACTTGGTCGACTCCGCTTCACCGACGATGGCACCAGCCGCAATGGTAGTTCCGGCCTTGGGAAGATCGACGTAGACGATGTCGCCGAGAGCGTCGGCTGCGTATTGGGTGATTCCGACGACGGCCGTGTCGCCTTCGATGCGAACCCATTCGTGTTCGGAGGTGTATTTGAGGTCACTGGGAATGTTCATGAGCGGGCCTTTCGGGAATAGAAGGGAATGGATACGACAACAGCAGGTACTTCGGTCCCCCGAACATCGACGTCAATCGATGTTCCGGGTTCCGCAAATTCGGGTTCGACCAACGCGAATGCGATGGGGTAACCGAGAGTGGGCGACAACGCGCCCGAGGTGATGACACCGACGGTGCGGCCGTTCGAGTGAACCGGGTATTCGGCACGACCGGCTCGCTTTCCCTCACTCTGAATTCCGACAAGGCGAACGGCGCCCGCGGAAACGCCCGCCATGACTCCGTCTCGCCCCACAAAGTTGTCCTTGGTCAGATCAACAACTTTTTCGAGTCCGACCTGAACGGGCTTCAGGTCGAGCGTAAGTTCGTGGCCATACAGCGGCATTCCCGCCTCGAGCCGAAGGGTGTCGCGGCACGCGAGACCGCACGCGAGGAGGTCGTGGCCGACGCCCGCTTCCGTGATGGCGGCCCACAGTTCAGCGGCGCCCGCATTGTCAACATAGAGTTCAAAACCGTCCTCGCCGGTGTAACCGGTTCGCCCGACAAGCACCGCCTGTCCGTTGAACTCACGGGGAAGGCAGCGGTAATAGCCCAGCTCGGCAAGACCTTCGGTCGCAAACCCCGCCGTTGCCTCGAGAATCGCGAGCGCCTTCGGTCCTTGAACGGCGATGAGTGCGACGTCGTCCGAGCGGTCGTCCACGACGCACTCAAAGTTGGCCGCACGGTCGCGGATGGCTTCGGCGGCGGGGAATCGGTTGCCCGCGTTGGCGACAACAAGGTATTCGTCGTTTCCGAGTCGGTAGACGATGACATCGTCGATGATGGTTCCCTGTTCGGACAAAATGAGCGAGTACTTCGCGCGTCCAAGCGGAATTTCCGACAGGGTTCCCGCGAGGGCAAAGTCAAGCGCGGCTCCGGCTCCCGGGCCGGTCAGGTAGATCTCGGCCATGTGCGACAGATCGAAGAGGCCGGCCGAGTTGCGAACGGCGTGATGTTCGGCGAGGTCAGAGGTGTACCTCACGGGCATGTCCCAGCCCGCGAAATCCGTAAACGACGCACCGAGCTCGCGGTGGATCGCATCGAGTGGCGATTGCTTCAGGGTCACAAGTCCTCCGGGCGTCAACGCGCCGCCGAGTATCGGCTGCGGGACTCCCCCTCTGTAACGGGACCTGAGAGTTTCGGGCCTGAGCCCTTTCACCTACGGCGGAGGATTGAACCTCGCTTTTCAGAGTGACCTGACCCTGCGGTACGCGGACCTGAGAGTTTGGCGGGGAGGCTTGCTCCTTCGGTGACTGGTTGCCCAGTCTCT
The DNA here is from genome assembly GCA_044338315.1 of Microbacteriaceae bacterium. Lineage (GTDB taxonomy): Bacteria > Actinomycetota > Actinomycetes > Actinomycetales > Microbacteriaceae > MWH-TA3. Next base: position 2,818 of record JBIILU010000028.1, read on the forward strand.
CCCGCAGAGGTAAACGGTCGTGTTCAGTTATGAGCCCAGCATAACGCCGGATTGCGCTCTGCGGTGGGCGACGCGTCGACTTAGGGTCGAACCCAACCATCCACCGTGAGCACCTGAAACTTCTCGTCGATCAGCGCGGCAATCAGTTCCTGCGAAAGCGGCTCATCGACGGGGAAGTGCAATGACCCCATTGTTCGAACGAACCCCTCGAGTTCCCGTTCGAGCCCCGTAAACACTCGCCCACTGTGCGGCAAGTAGGCGAGGTGGTTTTTGAAGGCTGCGATGCCCGCGATTACTTTTCCGCCGATTGCAAACGCCGGCATTCCATAGGAAATCTTTTGTTCGGCTTCCGGCATCACCGCCAATATGCGGCGACGGACTTCGTCGAGCGTTCCCCGTTTCGGCTCAGGCAACGCCGCGATGTACGCATCGACCTCGGCCGTGCCGGAGCCGGCTCCGTTAGACAAGTTGCGCAAACTCTTCGGCAGCACGGGTTGACCCGCCAATCAGGACGACGTCCCCCGTTTCGAATTCCGACGTCGCCTCAGCCGGAAGCCAGACCTCGTCGCTGTGTCTGAACGCGAGGACGGTCACCTTGAAGCGCGCACGGACACGCGACTCTGCCAAAGTTCGCCCAATGAGTTCGCTGTTGGCAGACATTTTGACAATCACGTAATCGTTGTCAATCTCAAGGAAATCGAGCGCGGCACCGCGCACAAGGTGCGCAACACGTCGGCCCATTTCCTTCTCCGGATACACGACGTGGTGGACTCCGAGTTGACTGAGGATTCGACCGTGAGCGTCGTTGAGAGCTTTGGCCCAGATCGTCGTAACACCGAGACTGACGAGCATCGAAGCGGTCAGGATACTCGCTTCGATATCTGACCCGATCGAGACCACGACACGCTCAAACTGATCGACGGACAACTCCCGCAACACCTCTTCGCGCGTCGAATCGGCAACGACGACCCGCGTGAGCTGACCGTTGAGCCGTTGGACGACCTCTTCGCGCGCATCGATTCCGAGGACCTCGGTTCCGTTCTTCATCAATTCGAGAGCGAGTTCCTGCCCAAATCGACCCAGCCCGATGACGACCACGCTGTCTGCTTGCGCGATTCGGCTTCCGCTGACGCCGGTAAAAATGCTGTTCTTAGCCAATTGCTGGCCTTTCTTTCGGGAATTGGTAGAGAGGAGGGCGTTGCTTCAATGCGAGCGAGGCGCCGATGGTGAGCGGCCCGACGCGGCCGACAAACATCAACACCACGAGAATAATCTGCGAACCAGGATCAAGGGATGCCGTAAGTCCCGTGCTCGAGCCCACGGTGGCGAACGCCGAGATTACCTCGAACATAACAAAGTCGAGGGGCGCCCGCGAGAGGTAAACGATCGCGATTGTCGCAGACATCACCACGCCAACGGCAAACAGTGCGATTGTGATTGCTTCGCGGTGAACGGCCCGTGACAGCCGTTTACCGAAAATGTTGACCACACTGTCCCCGCGCAGTTCGGCGAACACAATGAACATCAACACCGCAAAGGTGGTCACCTTGATCCCGCCACCGGTTCCACCGGGGCCCGCCCCGATGAACATCAGAATGTCGAGCACGAGGAGTGTCTCGGGGTTTGCCTGCGCGAGGTCGATGGTGTTGAAGCCCGAGGAGCGAGCCTGAACCGAATGGAAAAAGGCGGCCTGAATCTTGTCGATGACCGACATGGGCCCGAGGGTGTCCGGGTTTCCCCATTCAAAAACCGCAATGGCGATCGCCCCGGCGAAAAACAACACGACGAACATGAAGATAACGAGATTAGTGTTCATGTTCCAGCGGTGAACGTGTCGGAACTCTTTGCGCAGTTGCGCGAGAACGGGGTACCCGAAACTGCCGAGAACGATGGCAAAGCAGAGTGTCGCGGTAATCCACGGATCGGTTGAAAAACTGGTCATACTGTCGCTGTACAGCGCAAAACCCGCGTTGTTGAAGGCTGACACTGAGTGGAAGATCCCGTGCCACAGGGCGCTGCCCCAGTCGTGGTCATAGGCTTCATAGAACCGAACCGTGAGAATCACCGCGAGGATCGCCTCGATTGTGAATGTCAGCGTTGCGATGCCCTTCATGGTGCGAACGATGTCCGCCGAACTGAGCGAACTGTTCTCTTGCCCGGCGTCCATCCGCGTCGACAGTGTCAACCGACGCCCGACGAACAGTGCTAAGGCCGAGGCGAGGAACATGATTCCCAAACCACCCAGTTGGATGAGCGCAAGAATTGTGACGTGCCCTACCGGCGTCCACGCGATTGCGGTGTCAACGGTGGTGAGGCCCGTCACACACAGGGCCGAAACGGCGGTGAAAACCGCATCGAGTGGGGAAATCTCGACCGCACCGCTGTGTGAAATTGGCATGAACAGAATCGCCGTGCCGAAAAGTGCAACGGCCAGCATGCTCAGGACAATTCGAAGCCCGGGCCTCATTGCCGTGTGACCTCAGGATCGGGTTTGGTGACGCGACTGATTATGGCGCTGCCGGTCAACAGCGCGACGGGCACCAGGAAAGCCCCAAAAATGCCGGTCAGGGCACTGATTCCTCCGAGAATGGGCCCTACGCCCAGGTTTCCGAAATAGACCCACGTCCACAGCGTGCTCTGCGAGCGATTTGCGGTTGCACGATTGTCGGTCACGGCCGACACGGTCATCGCGATGGGGAGCGAGTTTCCGAATCCCCACAACAGTGCGCCAACGTATTCGAAGGAACCGAGTTGTGACAGCGAGAAAAGCGCGACACCAACCGCCGCGAAAACGGACGACCAAAAGACCACGCGAGCGCGGCCAATTGCGTCAACAATTCGACCACCGATGATGCGGGCGACGGCCATTCCCAGTGAGAAGAGCGTGTAGGCGAGTGCGGCCTCGGCTGGGCTGCGGCCAGCGGTCACGAGTGCGAGCGGGATGAAGATTGCCGCCGAGCCCTCGGCAAGAACAAACGTGAACGCGATCATCGAGACGAGCGTGACACGCTTCTTGGCGGCGGGAGTCAGTTTGGGTCTCGCATCGGCGTGCTCGGACGTATCGTGCGTCGGCTTGCCGTGGTGAAGGGGCAGTCCCGCCACGCGGTAAACGGTGTACACACCAATAGCAAGAAGAGTGATGCCAACCTGAACTTCGAGCGAGATGTTGGCGACGATGAGCAGGCTCGTCAGGCTTGCCCCAACCAGGACCCCAATGCTGTATCCGCCGTGCAACATGGGCAGGCGACTCTTGGTCGAGGTGCGATCAAGGTCGGCGGCTTCGACGTTGGACACGAAGTCGGCGGCACCGAACGGGAAGCCATAAATGAAGAGTGCGGTCGCCACCAAGGGGAACGATCCGATGACGACACCGACGATCGCCAGTGCCATCGCGGTGGGCATTCCGACGAACGTGATGAGCGCGAGGAATCGAGAACCGCGGTGCGTGATGATCCTGCCGGAAGCGAGCACACCCATGATGGCGCCGGCGGCGAACAGGGTTGCGATAATCCCCATGTCCGTGATGGATACTCCAAGGCGCTCCTGTACCTCTGGTCCACGACTCGACCACGAGGAGTACAGGAATCCACGTCCGAAAAACATCGAAAATGCGGTGATGAACCAGGTGGTTCCGGCGTAGGACTTCAGAGTTTTAGACACTCGCACAGCCTAGCAACGGCGCAGCCCCCGCCCATTCCGTGGAACTGGGTGTAGCTATTGATCGGCGAGGAAGGTGTCAATCGCTTCGTGGAAGTGAAGAATATCGACGGCAGACGGCATGCCGTATCGAATCTGTTTGATCACCGTATATTCCGGAGTAGTTGACGTCACCTCCGAGATAAGCCCGTCGGCGATGACGTAGTCCGTCACAAACACCCCGTAGTCCTCGACCGCGTACGTGGATTGCAAGCGCCCGCTGGCGAGATCACCCGTGACGGTGATTGCGTAGGTCGAGCCGCCTTCTTCGGCCATCGAAAAATTGATGGAATCGATGCACACCGCGAAGTCTTCGGTGGACCAAATCGGCGAGATCCCTCCGTCATTGCTGACGACAGCTGCGGTGAAGTCGTTGTAGGCGGCCACTAACGGCACGAGAATCAGCCGAGAATCGGTTTCGACGACTTCCTCGGTGACTCCCACCTCGTATGCCTTGTTGCAACTCGCATCGACGAGTTCCCGAAAAGCGGCATCGAGGTCTACCCCAACACCCGGGGTTGCGCTTGACACTGGGGTGGCAACGGGGGAAACATCACCCTGAGGTGGCCCAGAAGTGCACCCGGCGAGGAGTAGTCCGGAGGCAACTGCGAGTGTTGCCAGTCCGCGGCGCGATGTCAAAGCCCGCGCTCTTGGCGAAAGACGGCAACGAGTGCGTTGGCGTGGCCGTGACCAAAAGAATGGTTTTCTTTGAGGAACGTCACCTGGTCCATGTGCTTCAATTCATGTGCGTGTGAGTCGAGCACATTCATCCAGTGTTCGATCGGCTGACCGTAGTTCTTTTCGATCGACGGGAAGTACGACTTCGGCCCCTGAACCTTCTCATCCATGTCTATTCCCTCATTTCTATTTCTTGGGCAGGAACATCGATCCGGCAACCTTGATGGCCATCGTGCGGGGCACGATTCGCGAGATGCGCGCCATGATTCGGTTACGGGCACCGACAATGACCGAGGGCGCTGGTTTCACCGAGTCAAGACCAGCGAGGATCACCGCGGTGACTTCAGACGCGGGCGCCAAACTCCCAAACTTGTGCACTCCGGCGACGTCGAAAAACTCTGTCTCGGTCGCACCGGGTGACACGGCAAAGACCTTGACACCGGCGGGAACTTCGCCCCAGACCGCTTCGGTGAACGAGCGCACAAATGATTTGGTCGCGGCATAAACCGCCATCCCGGGAACGGGTTGGTAAGACGCGGTGCTGGCGATGTTGACGACTGCACCTGACTTGCGCTTCACCATTCCGGGCAGGAACGCAATCGTCAGGTCGACGAGTGCACCGATATTGAGTTGAATTTCCTCGGCAACATCCGCCCGATTTTCGTTGACAACGCGCGTTCCGGTGCCGAACCCGGCGTTATTGACCAGCACGTCAACGGAATGACCGTCCGCGAGAACCTGCTTCTCCAACTGTGCCGATGCACCGGGCTTCGCCAAGTCCATTGCGTAAACGGTGACTCCAACTCCGTGGGCCGCCTTCAGCTCTTTCGCCAGTTCGACGAGTCGGTCTTTGCGCCGCGCAACCAGGATCAGTTCGTATCCCCGCCCCGCCAGCGCGACCGCCAGATCCTTGCCAATTCCGGAACTTGCGCCGGTGATGAGTGCTGTCGACATGGTGCCTTTCTAAACGTTGAATCTGAATTCTACGACGTCGCCGTCTTGCATGACATAGTCTTTGCCTTCGATGCGGGCTTTGCCCTTCGAACGAGCTTCGGCTATTGACCCGCAATCGACGAGGTCGGCAAAGGAGACAATTTCCGCCTTGATAAAACCTTTTTCGAAGTCGGTGTGGATGACGCCGGCGGCTTGGGGCGCCTTCCAACCCTTTCCGATTGTCCACGCGCGCGCCTCTTTGGGGCCTGCGGTCAGGTAGGTCTGCAAACCCAGGGTGTCGAACCCGATGCGGGCGAGCTGGTCCAGCCCACTTTCGGTTTGGCCGGTCGATTGCAGGAGTTCGAGTGCGTCCGCCGGTTCAAGGTCAATCAGTTCGCTCTCAACCTTCGCGTCGAGGAAGACTGCCTTTGCCGGGGCAACGAGCTCGGCCAGTGCCGCCTTCTTTGCCGGGTCGGTGAGGATCGACTCGTCGACGTTGAAAATGAACAGGACGGGTTTGGAGGTGAGAAGTCCGAGTTCCTTGATGGGGGTCGTATCAAATTTCGGTGCGAGCGAGAGCGGAGTCCCGCCGTCAAGAATTCCCCTCGCCTCAATCGCAGCCGCGAGGACCTCGGGCTCCATCTTCTTGCCCTTGACCTCTTTTTCGAAGCGCGGGATGGCCTTGTCGAGGGTCTGCAGGTCGGCAAGGATGAGCTCGGTGTTAATGGTTTCGAGGTCGTCCTGGGGGTCAACTTTCCCGGCGACGTGAACGACATCCCCGTCGACGAACCCACGCACCACCTGCGCAATTGCGTCCGCTTCGCGGATGGTGGCGAGGAACTGGTTTCCCAACCCTTCGCCCTCGGAAGCACCCTTGACGATTCCGGCAATGTCGACAAACGACACGGGGGCGGGCAGT
>JBIILU010000029.1:0-8986 GCA_044338315.1 Microbacteriaceae bacterium
CCTCGTGCAATCCGCGCTCGCCCGCCCCGAGACGAGCCTCTTCGGTGAGCCCGCTTATCCCTCAATCGACCAGAAGGGCGCCGCCCTGATGGAGTCCCTCGCGAAGAATCACCCGTTTTTCGATGGCAACAAGAGATCGGCGTGGTTCGGGCTCAACTATTTCCTCGAGCTGAACGGCTGGGAAATTGTCTCGAACGAGAATGATGCCTTTGACTACATTCTCGAGGTTGCTACAGGCGCACTGAACCTTGCAGATTCAGCTGCGTGGATTGCCGCGCACCGCCGCGAAATCTAGTCGCGCCCGATTAGTGGAAGAAGTGCCGTTCGGCGGTGAAATACATGGTGACGCCAGCCGCGTGGGCCGCCGCGATAACTTCCTCGTCCCGAACGGATCCACCGGGCTGAACGATCGCGGTAACGCCAGCGTCGAGCAACACCCGAAGTCCGTCGGCGAACGGGAAGAACGCATCACTTGCGGCGACCGCTCCGGCCGCTCGCTCCCCAGCGCGTGACACGGCGAGGTGACACGAGTCAACCCGGTTGACCTGACCCATTCCGACACCGACGGAGGCGCCGTCTTTCGCAAGCAGGATCGCGTTGGATTTCACGGCACGGCACGCGCGCCACGCAAATTCAAGATCGACGATTGTCGACGCGTCGGCGGGTTCACCCGTGACGAGAGTCCATTCGAACGACGGCGCGAAGTGGCGGTCGGCGTTCTGCACCAGGAATCCCCCGGAGACCTGGCGGACATCTCGTCCCTCGGGCGCATACCCCTCCGGTAGCTGTAGCAACCTGAGGTTCTTCTTCGCGTTAAGGATTTCCAGCGCGGCTGGCTCAAAGCCGGGTGCAACGAGGACTTCGGTGAATATTTCGACGATCGACCGGGCCGCCGCCGCGGTGATGGTGCGGTTCGCGGCAATCACCCCGCCGAACGCGGAAACGGGATCGCACGCGTGTGCGCGGGCGTGCGCCTCGGCAATGTCGTCAGCAACCGCGATTCCACAGGGGTTCGCGTGTTTGATGATAGCAACCGCAGGACGGTCATGATCGAACGCGGCACGCAGGGCCGCATCGGCGTCAACGTAATTGTTATAGGACATTTCCTTGCCGTGCAGTTGCGTCGCCTGAGCGATTCCCGCACCGCCCGCCGAACCGTAGAGCGCCGCCGCTTGATGAGAGTTCTCGCCGTAGCGAAGGGTGTCCAGTTTGTCCGCCGCAATTCGCAGCGAGGGGTTAAAGCCCGACTCGTCGCGGGGAAATTCGTTCTGCATCCACGTCGAAACCGCGGCGTCGTAACCGGCCGTGTGGGCGAACGCCTTTCCCGCCAAGATGCGACGGTCGTCGAGCGTTGTTCCACCGACGGCGAGGGAATCAACGATCTGCCCGTAATCACTCGGGTCGACGACAATCGCCACGTTGTGGTGGTTTTTCGCCGCGGCGCGAACAAGCGCGGGCCCACCGATGTCGATGTTCTCGATCACCGTCGCCGCCGGTGCACCCGACGCCACGGTCGCCGCAAAGGGATACAGGTTGACGACGACCACATCAAACGGATCGATTCCAAGTTCGGCGAGTTGTTCGGCGTGCGAGTTGTACCGCAGGTCAGCAAGGATTCCACCGTGGATTGCTGGGTGCAGCGTCTTTACGCGTCCGTCAAGTGACTCGGGGAATCCGGTCACCTCGGAAACCTCGTGCACTGCAAAACCAGCATCGCGAATCGACTGACAGGTCGAACCCGTGGAAACGAGGGCGACTCCGGCGCCGGACAGCGCCGACGCGAGTTCGATAAGTCCGGTCTTGTCGCTCACGGAAATCAGTGCGCGGCGAATGGGGACGCGGTCTCGCTCGCGGTCCGGTGCGGGCAGTGCGGAAACCATCTAGTTCTCCTCGATCGCGGATTCGCGGTTCGCAATGTCGCGGACGACATCGGCGAGCAGTTCTCGTTCAACGACCTTGATGCGGTCGTGGAGCGTGTCTTCCGTGTCGCCTTCCACAACGGGCACTCGGCGCTGGGCCAGAATCGGCCCGGTGTCGATGCCGTCATCGACGACGATGACGCTGGCGCCCGACTCGGTAACGCCAGCCTCGATGGCGTCACGAACCGCGTGCGCGCCGGGGAACTCGGGCAGATACGCCGGGTGCGTGTTGAACAGCATCGGCGCGAAACGGTGCACGAAGCCGGGCGGAAGGATACGCATGAACCCCGACAGAATCACGAGGTCCGGTTCACTCGCACCCACCGCATCGGCCAGTCGCAATCCCCACGCTTCGCGGTCAGCGCCGCGATCGAGCGGTTCGACAAAAGTCGGAATCCCGCGACGGCGGGCATGGTCGAGCCCACTCGCATCGTTGTCCGCGCCAACGGCGACGACCTCGGCGGGAATCGTGCCGTTTGCGCAACCCTCAAGAAAGGCGACAAGGTTCGAGCCACTACCCGAAATGAGAACCGCGACTCGCACCATAGGCACAAGTTTACCGAGTGCGGGTGTCGACCGAACGGGCGACCTCGGGGGGCAGCGGTCGGATGAGGCGGGCTGCCGAGCCGGCTAGCGTGCCGACGAGCACGATACCTCCCCACGCGAACGCGACATCGACGGGATCGACTCCGACGAATACAAACCTTCCGGGACCGGCCGAACCGGACGCGAACGCTCCGACGATGAAGAACAACATCGCGGAAAACATCGCCGTGACGACACCGAGCACACCGACGCGGATGAAATCTGTCCACCCGGTCGTGTCAAAATACCCGGCCCTAGCGACGATTCCCCACGACAGCCTTCCGGCGACCAGAGCAACGACGAGCACTGGCACGACGATTACGGGCCAGCCGACCACCACGGAGTCGGTCGGGATTGCGCCGAGCAGGGGAATGGCGGGGAAGGCTCCGATGGTGGCAGAAAACGGCGTGACGAGCGTGCCGAGCCCCAACGAGAATCCCGGACCAATCAACCACGCCATCGTCCAGATGATTACCGTCGGCAGCGCGAGGAGCTGGGCGGCGGTGATGACAATCCCGCCGAAGAATTCTCCGTGAATCGCTTCATACAGCGAGATTTCCGTCGCGAACCCCACCACGATGCAATAGGCGAGAACGAACGACGCAACAACGACGAGGGCGAGGAAGGCAGCCGCGGTGATTCGAGCAGCGGTCGCGATGACGTCGCGCCAACCCTCCGGGATGAGTTCGCTGAGCGGGTTGCGGTTGCGAACCAGTCGCCACGGTTTCCAGCCGTAGAGCAGGCCGATCAGGAATGGGATCATGATTTTTACTGTTCCCAGCGCTACCTCAACATTGACGGCTGCTGATTGACCGGTCCACAGCGCGAACCCAACAAGAGTTGCAACGCACGCGATTAACAGTCCCCCGACAATCGGCGAGTCATCGGTGTCCGCGATGCGACGACCGGCCCGCACCGCGAGAAGTGCCGTTACCAGTGCGCACCCGAGAAGCGCGAGAGTGAGGTCGAAGACTGCCAAATCGGCGGGCACAATCGTTTGGATGCCCGTCAGGTCGACGTGCAACGGGACGCCGTGACCGAGAGCCCAGACCTGGACGGCGAGTTGCCACACGTCGAGTGGGGTCGCCTGAAAATGGTTGACGGACGCCCACCCCAGCATCAGCGGAACCAGCGCAAGGCCGATACCGATTCCCACCACAAACAGCGCCTCCAGGGCGACAAAGAGTGTGACGAGCCCGCGTGGCACGATTACAGCGCTGCGATGACCTCGCGCATGAGTCGCGCGGTTTCGCTCGGAGTCTTTCCGACGCGAACGCCGGCGGCTTCGAGCGCTTCCTTTTTCGCCTGGGCGGTACCCGACGAACCTGACACGATGGCACCGGCGTGACCCATGGTCTTGCCTTCGGGCGCTGTGAATCCCGCAACGTATCCGACGACGGGCTTGGTCACGTTGGCCTTGATGAAGTCGGCGGCTCGTTCCTCCGCGTCCCCACCGATTTCACCAATCATGACGATCGCTTTCGTATCGGGGTCGGCTTCGAACGCAGCCAGGGCGTCAATGTGGGTGGTTCCGACGATGGGGTCGCCGCCGATACCAATGGCCGTCGAGAATCCGATATCGCGCAGCTCGAACATCATTTGGTACGTCAGGGTTCCCGACTTCGACACGAGTCCGATCGGGCCGGTTCCCGTGATTGATGCCGGGGTGATTCCCGCGAGTGCCTCGCCGGGGGTGATTATTCCGGGACAGTTGGGGCCGATTATTCGGCTCGTTCCCGTGGCCTTCGCGTGCGCCCAGAACTCCGCGGTGTCCTGCACCGGAATTCCTTCGGTGATGACGACGACGAGGGGCATTTTTGCATCAATTGCTTCCATCACGGCGTCCTTGGCGAACGCCGGCGGAACGAAAACAACCGAGACGTCGGCGTTGGTCTCAGCCATCGCCTCGGCGACGGTGCCAAACACGGGAAGGGTCACTCCATCGTGTTCGACGGTGGTTCCCGCCTTGCGGGCGTTCACGCCTCCGACCACCGCAGTGCCGGCTTTGAGCATGAGGGCGGTGTGCTTGGAGCCTTCACCGCCGGTAATGCCCTGAACGATGACGCGCGAATCCTTGGTGAGGAAGATCGACATGTTTGCGGTCCTTTACTTCGCTGCGAGTTCGGCGGCGCGATCGGCGCCGTCATCCATCGTGGTGGCCAGGGAGACGAGTGGGTGGTTGCGGGCTGCGAGGATTTCGCGCCCCTGCTCAACCGAGTTGCCGTCGAGTCGAACGACGAGCGGCTTGGTTGCCTCATCCCCGAGGATGTCGAGTGCGGCAACAATTCCGTTTGCCACGGCGTCACACGCGGTGATTCCGCCGAACACATTGACGAAGACGCTCTTGACCTGCGGGTCGCCCAGGATGACGGACAGTCCCGCGGCCATGACCTCGGCCGAGGCCCCACCGCCAATGTCGAGGAAGTTGGCGGGCTTTACGCCACCGTGCTTTTCCCCGGCGTAGGCGACGACGTCGAGGGTCGACATGACAAGCCCGGCACCGTTTCCGATGATTCCGACCTGGCCATCGAGCTTGACGTAGTTGAGGTCGTGCGCCTTTGCCTTCGCTTCGAGCGGGTCGGCGGCGGCTTTGTCTTCGAGGGCTGCGTGATCGGGCTGACGGAACTCGGCGTTCGCATCCAGCGACACCTTGCCGTCGAGCGCGATGATGTCACCCTCTTCGGTGAGGACGAGCGGGTTCACCTCGACGAGCGTCGCGTCTTCGGCGGTATAGACGCCGTACAGTTTCACGAACACCGGTGCGACCTTGTCGACCAGCTCGGCGGGGAACTTCGCGGCAATCGCGATTTCCTTCGCCTTGGCAAGGGTGATTCCCTCGATCGGGTCAACCTCGACACGGGCGAGTGCCTCGGGGCGTTCAACGGCGAGCAGTTCAATTTCCATCCCACCCTCGTAGGAACACAACGACAGGTATGAACGGTTAGCGCGGTCAAGCAGCACCGAAAAATAGTATTCCTGCGCGATACGAGCGCCCTGGGCGACCATGAGTCGAGTGACGACGTGACCCTTGATATCAAGACCGAGGATGGCCTTGGCGGCCTCGAACGCCTCGTCCGGAGTCTTGGCGACCTTGACACCGCCAGCCTTGCCTCGACCGCCGGTCTTGACCTGGGCCTTAACGACCGTCACACCGCCAATCTTTTCGGCGGCGGCTCGGGCCTCTTCGGGTGTGTCAGCAACGATCCCTTGGAGAACGGGAACGCCGTGCTTTTCGAACATGTCACGCGCTTGGTACTCGTAAAGATCCACAACAATCCAATCGATTTGAGTCAGTGGTGGTCGGGGCAGAGCGCCGCACAACCGTGTTCTAGCCTACCCGTGCTCGCGTTCCCGGCCGACAGGGAAACGGGGGTCACACTTTCGAAATCGGCGCAATCTTGACGAGTAGTTTTTTCTTGCCCGCAGCATCAAACTGAACCTCCGCGATTCGCTTCGCGCCCTCGCCCGTGACCGCAAGGACACGTCCCGTTCCGAAGTCGTCGTGGCGGATGGTGTCACCCGGGACGAGTTCGAGGTCGGCGTTGTCCCGCACCTCGCGAGTGAGCGCCCCCGTCCACTCGGTCTTGGGCTTGCTCGGCGTGTTCCACGACGTTGTCGTGAACGACGGAGTGATCGAGCGTCGCTGTGATTCCTTCCAGTCGACGAGTGCGGGCGGGATTTCGTCGAGGAATCGGCTGGGTGTGCAGCCCACGATGTCACCGTAGGTAGCGCGACTGGTTGCCAGCGACAGGTGTAGTTTCTTTTTCGCGCGCGTGATGCCCACGTAAAACAGTCGGCGTTCCTCGTGCACTCCGCCCGCCTCGGCGAGCGAGATTCGGTGGGGAAGGATTTCCTCTTCCACGCCCGTGATGAAGACGGCCTCGAATTCCAGGCCTTTTGCAGTGTGCAGGGTCATCAAGCTGACCGTTCCGGATTCATCGTCCAGATCGTCCGCGGCGGACACCAGTGCCACCTCAGTAAGGAAATCAAGCAGAGTCCCTTCGGGGTTCACCACCTGGAACGCGCGCGTCTGACCGACCAATTCCTCCACGTTTTCGGCGCGAGCGTTGTCTTGCGGGTCGCGCGAGTCTTTGAGGATGATGAGATACCCGGTGGCCTCGAGTAGTGCGAGCAGAACGTCGACCACCTTGGCGTCGGGTGCCATCGCGCTGACCCTGTCTAGGGTCGCGACGAACGCCCGCAGAGTTCCCGTGACCTTTGCGCCCAGCCCGAGGTTGTCCACTTGCCGCATCGCCTCGCGGAACGAAATTCCGTTATCGTCGGCGAATCGTTGAATGGTCGATTCGGTGACGTCCCCAATCCCCCGTTTCGGGGTGTTGAGCACACGGCGGTGCGCAAGGTTATCGTCCTCGTTCGCAACCGCGATGAGGTACGCCATGACGTCCTTGATTTCGGCGCGTTCGTAGAATTTCGTTCCACCGATCAGGCGGTACGGCACACCCTCGCGCATGAGCACTTCTTCCAGTGCGCGCGTCTGGGCGTTGGTCCGATAGAACACCGCCATGTCACGGTAGGCCATTCCGCCGTCGTGCAGAGTCGTGACTTCGTTGGCAACGAATTGCGCTTCGTCGTGTTGGGTGACTCCGGTGTACCCCGTAATCATCTCGCCCGTGCCCAGTTCGCTGAAAAGTTTCTTCGACATCGAGGTGTCGAAGTTGTTGCCGATGACCGCGTTTGCCGCATCGAGGATGGTCTGCGTCGAGCGGTAATTTTGTTCGAGAACGATGACCTCGGTGCCGGGAAAGTCATCGCGGAATTCGAGGATGTTGCGAATGTCCGCCCCGCGGAACGCATAAATCGACTGGTCGGAGTCGCCCACAACGGTCAGGGTCGCCGCGTCGATTCCGCCGGTGGCGTTGAACAGCGACGGCGCCGTTTCGGACGGAACGTGTTCGGGGCTGACCGGTCGGGTCAACTCGTGAATCAGTTCGTACTGGGCCTTGTTCGTGTCCTGGTATTCGTCAACGAGGACGTGTCGGAATCGACGCTGGTAGAGCGCGCGAATTTCGGGGAATGCCCGGAACAGATACACGGTCTGGGCGATGAGGTCATCGAAGTCAAACGCATTGGCCCGGCGGAGTTCGTCGGTGTACCGACGGAAAACATCGAGAATCATGACTTCGTTGGGGTCATTCGGATTGACACGGCTGGCAAACGCATCGGCGTCGATGAGTTCGTTTTTCAGTTTCGAGATCTTCGACGAAACCCCGCCCGGAGTGAGCCCCAGTGAATCGGCTTCGTATTCCTTCAGGATTCGCTTGAGCAGGGACTTTTGGTCGGCCGAGTCATAAATGGTGAAGGCGGCGGGAAATCCGAAACGCGGGGCCTCGTTGCGCAGAATTCGCACACACGCCGAGTGGAAGGTAGAGATCCACATCCCCCGTGCTTCGTCGCCGATAAACGATGAGATGCGCTCGCGCATCTCGGCCGCCGCCTTGTTGGTAAACGTAATGGCGAGGATCTGGCTGGGCCACGCCTCACGGTTTTTGAGCAACAGAGCAATGCGGCGGGTGAGCACGGCGGTTTTCCCCGAGCCAGCTCCGGCAACAATCAGCAGCGCCGGCCCGCGGTGTGCAACGGCCGCCCGCTGTGCGGGGTTGAGACCTTCGAGGAGGGGTTCGGCGTCGGAGATGGTGGTGAGCGTGTCGGTCATGTCCCCCCAAGTTTAGGTGTCGGCAGGGACGTCGACGGCGTCGGCGGATAGAGTGACGGCGTGACCGAGTCAACCCGACCACCCCGCCGCAACGTCACCGCGGTACTCGCCCTCGTGCTGGGAATTCTGGTGTCACCGATGGCGTTACCGTTGGGATGGTTCGCTCGGGAACAGATCGCTCGTTCCGGTGAACGCGGAGGTTCACTCGCTGTCGCCGCAATCGTTCTGGGGTCGGTCGCAATCGTCGCGTGGATTGTCGCCGCGGTGCTCGCGTTCCTGTGGTGGCTGTCACTCTGATTCATAGCCAGTTTTAAGGTTTCGTGCCTAAACTGTGACCATGAATTCGAACCCTGCTTTCTCCAGAAACCCCGCCTTCCGTCCCGGTCAGGTGTCCCGTTCCGAACTGGAACGCCTGTACGGCAACGGCGCAACGGCCACCGCCAACGCTCCCGTCGACACGACACAACTCGAAGACGCCTACAGTCTTCCCGCAGCGACCGGTGCACAAACCGGCCGCATGACCGTCGAGGACACCGTCGTCAAGACGATCCTCGTCTTCGCGATCCTCATCGGCGCTGCCGTCGTCGGATGGAACTTCGCCTCACCGCTGACCCTGTGGGGTGGGCTGATCGGCGGGCTCGTACTCGGGCTCGTCAACACCTTCAAGAAGGTTCCCTCGCCCGCTCTGATTGTCGGCTACGCACTTCTCCAGGGACTCTTCGTCGGTTCTATCTCGATGATCTTCAACTCGATGTGGGACGGAATCGTCACAGAGGCGGTCATCGGAACGCTCGGCGTCATCGGCGTC
>JBIILU010000012.1:0-28005 GCA_044338315.1 Microbacteriaceae bacterium
GCAGGGGGTCAGGGGTTCGAGTCCCCTCAGATCCACCACTCGGAAATGTGACGCAGGTCGTGAATGGTTTGTCAAAGATGGGGTGGTTGAGCATGGGCCGGTTCCTCCCGCGGAGTATGTCAACACTGGCGGTGATTAGTGCGGTCTCGCTCACGCTGGTGGCGTGCGCCCCCATCGCCCCGGATGGTGATGGCGCCCTGATCGTTGACATCGCGGTCGACGGTTCTGTTGCCCAGGCCCTCACCGCCGAGATCCAGTCGATTGCCCGCGCAGCGGGTGTTACCGTCGAGGTTCGCACGGTTGACGCCCTTCCCGCCCCTTCCGAGCCCGGTGAAAACCCGCAACTCGAAGCAGACATTGTCCTCACGAGTGACGTGATGGCGTTGATGCAACTTTCCGATGCGGGAGGCTTGACACCCGTGTCGACGCTTCCCGGAATCGTTCCCGAGGAACTGTTCGCCGAGGTGGGCGCTCAGTGGATGTCGATCACCGCAAATGCCGAGGAGGAGACCGTCGCGTTCCCCGTTGCCGTGTCGTTGTCGAGCGTCACGTTTGTGAACCCTCTGGCCTTCGCCGAGCACGGATATGTGATTCCGACCAGTTCCGATGAGTTTGATGCGCTGGTTGCGACCATCGAAAAAGATAACGCCGGCTATCCCTGGTGCGCGGGCATGGAAAACGGAGCATTGTCGGGCGATCCCTTCATCGATTGGCTGGCCGAGTATGTGCTCTTTACAGCGGGCGAGGACACGTATCGCTCGTGGCTCAGCGGTGACGTGACGTCGGATTCGTCTGAAATTGCGTCCGCAGCGAATGCAGCCCGCGACGCGCTGGCTGCTCACAGCGTGGCAAAGGGAAATTCAGCGGTGCTCCTCACCGACGGGTTTGCCAACACCGTTCCGATGTTTGACCTGGTCGGCACGTACGGCAAGCAGTGCTTCTTCCTGCGGCAAAGCCCGGACGTCCACAGCTTCCTTACCGACGTCGTGAAGGCTGAAGTCGCCGCCAGCTCTTTCCGACAAATTTCGGCGTTCCCATTCTTCGGTGCCGGGAAACCCGATTCGGCTGCGCCCATCGTCGATGCGATCTTCGCGGGTGTCGGCCGTGTCGACAAGGACGTCGTCGCTTTCATCACGGCATTCGGAACAACGCCGTTTGGTGACGGTTTCGGGGATACAACGAACTGGGTCAGCGCGCGGATTTCAACCAACGCCGATAGCCGAACCAACCCTTTCGCTGCGGTCAACAGCGCCGTTCTCAGTGCGACGGACACGGTTGTTCTTTCACCGCGCTCGGTGATGACCGCCGAACGCCTCAGCGCGTTGCGCGCAGCGTCCGTTCTGTTCCTCAGTGGCGAAGCCGAATGGGCTGCCGCTGCCGCGAGCGCGGACTAGCACGCACTTGACGTGCGTGATGTGGCGCACCGGTAAACTGACAGGGTAGGCACGAAGGAGCGGAAATGTCGGGATTCTCAAAGACCGAAGATGTCATGGGCTTTGACGCCCTCTTTTCGGCGGAGGAAATCGCCTGGCGCGACAAGGCGCGAAAGTTTTCGCTCGAGAGAATCGCACCTCAGATCGACGAAGACTTTGAGATTCAACGGCTACGCACCGAACTCATTGGTGAGATGGGCGACCTCGGCATGCTGGGGATGCACATCGAGGGTTACGGTTGCGCCGGTGCGAGCGCCGTCTCGTACGGCCTCGTCTGTTACGAACTTGAGGCGATTGACACCTCGTGGCGCACCCACGTCTCTGTGCTCGGTTCGCTCGCGATGTCGGCGATTGCGAAGTTTGGGTCGGAGGAACAGAAGAACGAGTTCCTTCCTCCGATGGCGCGCGGCGAAAAGACCGGCTGCTTCGGACTGACAGAGCCACACGGCGGAAGTGACCCCGGCGACATGCGAACGATGGCCGTCAAAGACGGAGACTCGTGGGTCCTCAACGGAGCCAAGCGTTGGATTGGCATTGCAAACATCGCCGACGTTGCGATTATCTGGGCGATGACCGACGACGGCGTTCGGGGATTCATCGTTCCGACGGACACGCCGGGCTTCACCGCAACGCCCATCGCAAACAAGTTGTCGATGCGTGCTTCGATTCAATGCGATATCGACATGGTGAATGTGAAGATACCCGATTCATTGCGCTTGCCGAACGCTGCGGGCCTGGGCGCGCCGTTCAAGTGCCTCACCGAAGCCCGCTACGGAATTATCTGGGGAGTCATGGGTGCTGCTCGCGCATCGATTGACGTTGCCCTTAAGTTTGCCGCCGAGCGCGAACTGTTCGGTCGCCCGATTTCACGCACACAAATCACGCAGACAAAGCTTGCCGATGCATTCCTTGAATATGAGAAGGGTGTGCTGCTGTCGCACCACATCGGAAAACTCAAGGATTCGGGGAAGCTCGAGGTTGAACAGATTTCGGTTGGCAAGCTCAACAATGTTCGCGAAGCGGTCAAAATCGTCAGCACCGTCCGATCGATTTTGGGCGGTGACGGTGTCACGGCGGATTACCCGCTAATGCGCCACATGATGAACCTCGAATCGGTTCGCACCTACGAGGGAACCGACGAGGTGCACGCCCTCGTCGTCGGGCGCGCCCTCACCGGGGAAAACGCGTTCTAAGGACGGCCCATGGCCTTACATCACGACCCTTTGTGGCCGCGCGCGGGCGCATGGACCTCGGACGCGAAGCGCGTTGATTTCGGGATCATCGGGATCCCCACCTTTTCGACGTCGATTACGCCCGGTTCGACCCACCTAACACCGGCTGCTGTTCGGGCGGTGCTGCCGCGGTATTCGGAGGTGTCGTTCGGGCCTAACGGTCCGCGCAACGCTGATTCCCTTGAACGCGCTGATTTTGGTGACGTCGTCGATCCCGACGGTGATGAACAGGGTGCGATTGCGGTGATTCGAATCGCCGCCGAACGTTCACGCCTGCTGGTGGCAATCGGTGGTGACAACGCGCTCACGGTCCCGGTTGCGGTCGGCGCTTGGGGCGAGGAGTCCCCGACGGCTGGCCTCATCACCGTCGATGCACACTTGGACGTCCGTCACGGGCGCAGCAACGGGTCACCCGTTCGACGACTCGTTGAGGAGTTTGGACTCGACCCGTCCCGCATCGTTCAGATCGGCATCGCCGAATTCGCTAATTCGGTTGACTATTTTGAGCAAGTGCAAGCGTGGGGAGTCACGGTCATCACGCGAGACGAGGTGGAGAGCCGTGGCGTAGATGCCGTCGTCGCCGAGGCACTTGCTATCGCGGGCGCAGCCGGCGGTCCGATTCACGTCGACCTCGACGTCGATGCCTGCGATCGCAGTGTCGCACCGGCCTGTCCGGCATCGATTCCCGGCGGATTCACCGCCCTCGAGATGCGCCGCTTTGCTCGGGGGTTCGCCCGTTCGGACGCCGTTCGGTCGATCGACCTCGCCGAAGTGGATGTTGCGCAAGACAGCGCGGACGGCAGAACGGTCCGACTAACGGCACTGTGTGTTCTCGAAGCCCTTGCGGGCGTGGTCGAGCGTTAGCTCCAGACTCGACGAACGAGGTTGACACCGGGCCGATACGCCAGGTGGATGTGGTTCGGTGCGTTCAGCTCAACGATGTGCGCGCGTGATCCAACCGAAATGTTGCCGACGGTGGATAATCCCAGAGATTGCGCGCCGCCGGCGGTGGCCGACCACAGCGCTTCACTCGGGCTCATCCTCATCTCGCGAACGGCAATAGCAATACAGAACGCCATCGACGTTGTATGCGACGAGCCGGGGTTGCAATTGCTGGCCAGTGCGACGGTGACGCCCGCGTCAAGGAATCGGCGAGCATCCGGGTAGGGCTGACGTGTCGAGAAATCGGCGCCGGGCAGCAGGGTGAGGACGGTCCCGGTCGCGGACAGATCGTCAATATCAGCGTCGGTGATGAACGTTCCGTGGTCTACGCTCGTCACGCCAAGTTCGATGGCCATTTTTACCGATTCGGACGGACCCAGTTGAGCCGCGTGAATGTGTGTCCGAAACCCCCGCGATGCGCCAGCTTCGAGGATTCGGCGAGATTGTTCCACCGTGAACGCGCCCTCTTCGCAGAAGACGTCTATTGCGGTGACAAAAGGCTCGACGGCATCGAGCATTTCGCCACACACCAGGTCGACATAGTCGTCGGTCCGACTGAGGTACTCCGCCGGGACAACGTGTGCCCCGAGGAAGGTGACGTGGTCGGTGAACTCGCCGGCAATTCGAGCGAGTCGAACTTCGTGCTCGACGGTGAGCCCATAACCCGTCTTGACTTCGAGCGTCGTCGTTCCTTGCGAACGCATTTCGGCTATCCGTGCGCCGATCAGTGAGCGCAGTTCGTCGTCGGTTGCGTCTCTGGTCGCGGCGACAGTCGTTGCTATTCCGCCTGCACTGTAGGCCGCTCCGGCCATCCGTGCCTCGAACTCGGAGGACCGGTCACCGGCGAAGATGAGGTGCGTGTGGGAATCGACGAATCCAGGGATGACCGCACGCCCCTCGGCGTCGAGGGTGTCGGTGTCGCTGTCCACCCGGGATTCGGCGTCAGAATCACGCCCGACCCAGGTGACAACCCCGTCCACCCACTCGATGGCCGCATCCTTGAGGATTCCGTAACGGTCGCCCCAGTGCGGGTCGTTCGTGACGAGTTCCCCGATGTTGCGAAGGAGTGTGGTCATTGCTTCAGGCTACTCAAATCTCCCACATGGGCACGCGCAGGCCGCGCTCGCGCGCCACTTCGGCGGCACGCTCGTATCCGGCGTCGACGTGTCGCATCACGCCGGTACCGGGGTCGTTGACGAGCACCCGGGAAACCTTTTCCGCCGCGAGATCGGTCCCGTCGACGACGAGTACCTGCCCCGAGTGAATCGAGCGCCCAATTCCGACGCCACCGCCGTGGTGGAGAGAAACCCACGTCGCTCCGCTCGCGGTGTTGAGGAGGGCGTTGAGGAGCGGCCAGTCGGCGACCGCGTCGGATCCGTCCAACATGGCTTCCGTTTCGCGATAGGGCGATGCAACGGAACCCGAGTCGAGGTGGTCGCGGCCGATCACAATCGGCGCGGAGACCTCGCCGTTCTTCACCATCTCGTTAAACCGCAGTCCGGCAAGGTGACGTTCCTTGTAGCCGAGCCAACAGATTCGGGCGGGGAGGCCTTCGAAGTGAACCTTTTCACCCGCCTTCTGGATCCAGCGCTTGAGGTGTTCGTCCTCGGGGAACAGTTCGACGATGGCCTTGTCCGTCGCGGCAATATCGGCCGGGTCACCCGAAAGGGCGACCCACCGGAACGGACCCTTCCCCTCGGCGAACAGCGGACGGATGTACGCGGGTACAAAGCCCGGAAAGTCGAATGCGCGGTCGTAGCCGCCCAGTTCGGCTTCGCGGCGGATGGAATTTCCGTAATCGAAGACGACAGAGCCGCGGTCTTGGAACTCGACCATCGCCTTGACCTGCTTGGCCATCCCGGCACGGGCACGAAGCGTGAAGGATTCGGGGTCGGCCGCTGCGTCCGCTTCCCACGCGCCGACGGACTCGCCCTCGGGCAGGTACGCCAGGGGGTCGTGTGCGCTGGTCTGGTCCGTGACGATGTCCATGTGGACGCCGCGGTCGAGGATTTCCGTGAACACGGTTGCCGCGTTGCCCACGAGTCCAACAGACAGTGGTCGTCGTTCGGCCTTGGCCGCCATGACGCGCTCGAGCGCATCGTCAAGGTCGTGCGTCATTTCGTCCAGGTACCCGTGATCGACTCGGCGTTGAATTCGGTCGGCATCGACGTCCACCACGAGAACGGCACCGTCCTGAAGGGTCACGGCCAGCGGCTGTGCGCCACCCATGCCCCCGCAACCGCCGGTCAGTGTGACGGTGCCGGCGAGAGTGCCGTTGAAGTGTTTGCGCGCAACGGCACCGAAGGTTTCGTACGTCCCCTGGAGGATCCCCTGCGTGCCTATGTAGATCCACGAGCCAGCGGTCATCTGCCCGTACATCATGAGACCCTCGGCCTCGAGTTTGCGGAATTCGGGCCACGTTGCCCAGTCACCGACGAGGTTCGAGTTCGCGATGAGGACTCGGGGAGCCCATTCGTGGGTCGTAAAAATGCCGACGGGCTTGCCGGACTGCACAAGGAGGGTTTCGTTTGGCTCGAGGTCATCGAGGGCTTTGACCATGGCATCGAACGCGAGCCAGTTGCGCGCTGCGCGACCGGTTCCCCCGTAGACCACCAGGTCGTCGGGCCGCTCGGCAACCTCGGGGTCGAGGTTGTTCATGAGCATGCGCTTTGCGGCCTCTGTAGACCAGTGCTTGGCGGTGATAGTGCTTCCGCGCGCTGCGCGAACGGTTCGAGGCTCGTGTCCGGGAACGGACCCTCCAACGGGAATGACGGTCATGGTTGGCTCTTTCTATTCGAGGGTGCCGGTGGTGACTTCGGCGGTGGACAGGATTCGTCCCGATTGAACGAGGTCAACGACGGCCTCGATCTCGGGGGACAGGTAACGGTCGGGTCCGGGACCCCCCGTCACGCCGTTGACGAGGTCGACGACGTGTGTGTTGGCGGGAGACGGCTTTTCGGTGCGCAGAGCAATCCCGCGGGAAGCGGTGAGGATTTCGATGGCGAGCACTCGAGCGAGTCCGTCGATCGCGGTGCGCAGTTTCCGTCCGGCGGCCCAACCCATCGAGACGTGGTCTTCTTGCATCGCCGATGACGGAATCGAGTCGACCGAGGCGGGCACGGCCAGTCGTTTGAGTTCGCTGACGATTCCGGCAGCCGTGTACTGTGCGATCATCAACCCGCTGTCAACGCCGGCACGATCGGCCAGGAACGGGGGAAGTCCGAAGTTGCGGGACTTGTCGAGGAATCGGTCAACGCGTCGTTCGCTCATGCTCGCAACGTCGGCAACGGCGATGGCGAGGAAGTCGAGCACGTAGGCGACGGGTGCCCCGTGGAAGTTCCCGTTCGATTCGACACGGAAATCGTGCGTGACGACGGGGTTGTCGATTGCGGAGTTCAGTTCGTTGGAAGCGACGCGGTGGGCGTGTTCGATGGTGTCACGCGCGGCTCCGTGAACCTGCGGCGAACACCGCATCGAATAGGCGTCCTGCGTGCGGACCACCTCGGCATCGCGCTCACCGTGGATGAGGTCACTTCCTGCGATTAGTGCTCGAATGTTTGATGCGGAGGCGCGTTGCCCCGGGTGCGGCCGCAGTTCCTGAAGGTCATCCGCAAAGACCGCGGCGTTTGCGCGCAAGCCTTCAAGTGACAGGGAAACCGCAATGTCGGCTACGCGGAGAAGTTGGCGAAGGTCGTGGACGGCGAGAACGAGCATGCCCGTCATGCCGTCAGTGCCGTTGATGAGGGCGAGGCCTTCTTTTTCGCGCAGTTCAACGGGAGAGATGTTCGCCGCGGTGAAGGCAGCGTCTGCGGTCATCGCGCTGTTGTTGGCGTCGCGAACGTCACCCTCTCCCATGAGGGCAAGTGCGCAGTGAGAGAGCGGTGCGAGGTCTCCGGAACAGCCGAGTGAGCCGTATTCGCGAACAATCGGCGTGATTCCAGCATTGAGCATGGCCGCATAGGTCTCGACGACGACCGGCCGCACGCCGGTTCTTCCGGTCATCAGAGTAGAAAGACGCTGGACCATCAGGCCGCGGACAACTTCTCGCTCCACTTCGGGGCCGCTACTCGCGGCGTGCGAGCGCACGAGTGATTTTTGAAGTTCAACGCGGAGGTCGTCCGGGATGAACTGCGTTGCGAGTGCACCGAATCCCGTTGAGATTCCGTAGTGGGGCTCGGGATCAGTAGCAAGCGCGTCAATGGCTACCCGAGTCTGTGCGACGGCCTCCACCGCCCGCGGGTCGAGCTCAATGGTTTCGCCAAACCGCGCAACCGCAACGAGTTCGTGGTGCGTGAGTGGGCCGGCGCCGAGTGTGACAGTCATGATTCGATTAGACCGCGTTGGCGCACCCGATGGTGGGTGTATCGGGATAAACTGTCTGGTATGTCAGACACGATTCAGGTTCCGGCAGCCGATCAGACCCTCGCCATTTTGGGGTATCTCGCGCGCCAGCGTGCATCTGTCCCTGCGGCAACGATTGCGACAGCCCTCGGCATCCCGCGTTCCTCGACGTATCACCTGCTCGCCACGCTCGCTGAGCACGGTTTTGTTGTCAACGGTGACCGTCGGTGGGCTCTCGGGGTGGCGTCGCACGACCTGGGAACCGGCTACCTGCGTCAACAGCCGCTCGCACTCGTCGGCCGACCGCTCGTGTCCAAACTTGTCGACACCGTCGGAGAAAGCGCGCACCTCGCCGTTATGCACGGTCGCGACGTTGTCTATGTGATCGAAGAGCGCGCACCGGGTCGTCCGTCTCTGGTCACGGACGTCGGGGTTCGCTTGCCCGCACACCTCACCGCAAGCGGGCGTTCGATGTTGGCCGAAATGTCACGGGAACAGCTCTTGGCGCTATACCCCGACGACGCAGCGTTCGCTCAACGCGGTAAGGCGGTCATGACTCGCCGTCATTTGCGGGATGTTCTTCGCGAGACGAGAGGCCGCGGATTTGCAACCGAGAGCGGAGACATTACCGCGGGCTTGGGTTCGGTGGCCGTCGCCATCGTCGACCGGGTCGGGTGGCCAATCGCGGCACTGGCACTCACGTTCGACGACACCCGTGCCATCACAGCCGAACTTCTCGCCACCATCCGAGCAACGGCCGCGGAGATCTCGAAACGCCTGCGCGTCTAAGGACTCTCGGTCGGTGTCAGAATAGACACATGGATTCACTGTCGCGGCACGAGGATTACGGTTCAGACGCGCTGCGCGAATCGGACATGGTGGCCGATCCACTGGAGCAGTTCCGCGAGTGGCTGAAAGACGCCGAAGTGTTTCCAATTTACGAACCAAACGCTTTTGTACTCGGAACAATCACCGACAATGGCAAGCCAACCGCCCGAACAGTGTTGCTCAAGGGGATTGACGACGGTTTCCTTTTTTCCACGAACTATCTCTCGCGAAAGGGCAACGCACTCGATTCAGACGATCACGTCACCGCCGTGTTCGGCTGGTACGCGATGCACCGCCAAGTAATGATCGAGGGGACCGCGTCGAAAGTCAGTCCCGATGAGTCGAGCGAATACTTTGCGTCCCGTCCCCGCGGTTCGCAGGTTGCGGCGTGGGCCAGTGAACAATCTCAGCCGATCGAATCACGCGATGCGCTCGAGCAGCAGTTTGCCGACGCCGATGACCGCTTTGCCGGCGACGGCGATGTGCCGCGCCCACCGCACTGGGGCGGATACCGAATCGTTCCGACTCGAATCGAATTTTGGAAAGGTCGATCGAATCGAATGCACGATCGTATCGTTTACCTTCGCACACCCGACGGCTGGACCGTCGAACGACTTCAGCCCTAAACCGAACGATAAAAGGACGCAATGACCGACCCCGCAAAGCTATCGTTCGGACTCGACACGTTCGGGGACATGAGCGACAGACTCGATGGCACACCCGAGACCGTCGGCCAGGTGATCCGCAACGTCGTTGAACAAGCTGTTCTCGCCGATGAACTCGGTCTCGACGCCTTCAACGTGGGTGAACATCACCGCGACGATTTCGCTGTCTCTGCGCCCGACACCGTTCTCGCGGGAATCGCAACGCGAACGTCACGGATCGTCCTGGGAACCGGCGTCACCGTTCTCTCGAGCGAGGATCCGGTGCGCGTGTATCAACGATTTGCGACGATTGATGCGCTGTCGAACGGCCGCGCCGAAATCACCGCGGGCCGGGGCAGCTTTACCGAATCGTTTCCCCTGTTCGGTTACGAATTGTCGGATTACCACGTGCTCTTCGAAGAGAAGCTCGAACTCTTGATTAAATTACTGGAGGAAGGTCCCGTGACGTGGTCGGGCAAAACTCGAGCGGGACTGAACAACCAAGAGGTTTACCCCAAGACCGACGGGCGGTCGATTGGTCTTCGCGTGGGCGTTGGCGGAAGCCCCGAATCCGTCGTTCGCGCTGCGCGGCTCGGAATACCCATCGCTCTTGCGATTATCGGCGGAGACCCCGCACGCTTCGCACCCTTTTCCAAGTTGTATCGCGACCAACTCGAGGCGTTTGGCCGCCCCGAGTTGCCCGTCTCGATCCATTCGCCGGGGCACGTCGCCGAAACCGACGAACAGGCGATGGAGGAACTGTGGCCGCATTACCTCGCCGGGTTCGGACGCATCGGCCGTGAACGCGGGTGGAGCCCCATGACCAAGGATCACTTCCTCAACGAGGCACTCCACGGATCGGTCTATGCGGGAAGCCCCGAAACGGTCGCCGACAAAATTGTCCACGCGGTGACATCGGTCGGAGCGTCACGATTTGACCTTAAATTCTCAAACGGCCCCATGCCGCACGCACAACTCATGTCATCGATCGAGCTCTATGCGACCCGAGTCGTGCCTCTCGTTCGCGATAAACTCGGGGGATGACCGACAATCTGATTGTCACCCTGCGGTGCAAGGACCAACGCGGAATCGTCAAGGCGGTTGCCGACACGGTTTTCGATCTGTCCGGAAACATCGTCGATTCGGCACAATTCTGGGATCAGCCGAGCAATTCGTTCTCCCTGCGCATGGAAGTTCAGGTTCCGGCGAACACGGAACAGGCTTTGGAAGATTCCCTGCACGCCAACCTCGGTCACTTCAATCCCGTAATCACAGTCCGGTCGATTGCGGTGAAGCGTCGAGCAATCGTTATGGTGACGGCAGCCGATCACTGTCTGCGTGAGCTGCTGTATCAGTGGGAAGCGGGAGAACTGGGGGCCGAGATTGTCGGTGTGGTCAGCAATCACTCCGCACTCAAACCCCTCGCCGATCACGTTAGTTTGCCGTTCTGGGAAATCCCCGTGACGGACGGCAGAAAGACCGTTGCCGAAGACGAACTCGATCGAGTTGTCGCCGACACTGGCGCCGACTTCATTATTCTCGCCCGCTACATGCAGGTACTCAGCGACGAGTTCTGTTCCCGCAACGAGGGCCGCATCATTAACATTCATCATTCGTTTTTGCCCGGGTTCAAGGGAGCTAAGCCTTACCACCAGGCCTACGACCGGGGCGTCAAGCTGATCGGAGCCACCGCGCACTATGTGACCGCGGATCTCGACGAGGGACCGATCATTGAGCAAGATGTTGTTCGCGTCGGGCACCACCACAGCGCCGACCAATTGGTGTCGATCGGCCGAGATGTCGAGCGCCGAGTTCTCTCACGTGCCGTGCGACTGCACGCTGAGGACAGGGTTTTCCCCAACGGCTCGCGAACCGTGGTCTTCGACTCCTAGGCGTCAGTGGCGCAACGGTCCGCCGAGCAGCCCGAGGTATTGCAGTTGTTCGGCGATTTCGGCCCCGTTGTGGCCGTAAACCCACTGCACTCCGGGCGTCGGTGTCGGGTGCTTGAACGGAGCCCCAGCGAGGACAGCTTCGGGAGTTGATAGCCGGCGAATGGCGATGGCGAGGACGTGTTGGGGGAAATCACGCGCGAAGTTGCCATAAATCGTTTCGTCGTGCTGGCCGTCATCGCCGACGAGTAACCACTTGACGTGAGGGAAATCGCGGGCGAGCCGTTCGAGGCTCGTCACCTTGTGTTCTTTCCCGCTCCGAAATGCTCGTTCCGGAGTAGCGCCCCAATCGGTGAGGAGTAGAGGCCCTTTGGGATACATGTGTCTCGACAGAAATCGCTCCAACGTGGGGGCCACATTCCACGGACCGGTCGACAAATAGATGGTCGGAACATTCGTGTAGTTGGCGGCAATCTTGTTGAAAAGTACGGGCATGCCGGGCACCGGCCTGCGGGCATTTTCGTCGAGCACGAATGTGTTCCACGCCGCGAGGAAAATCCTGGGGAGATACGTGACCATGACCGTGTCGTCGATGTCACTGACGATGCCAACGGTAGCTTTCGGATCAACCACGAGCACCTCGGTGAGTGCCCATTCGCTGTCCTCGGAGGCGAGCATTTCGATGTCGTGCCAGCCCGGTTCGAGTGCGAGATCGAGCACCACATCAATTACCCCTCCGCGGTCACTTGTTACGGTGAACGATCGCTTTCCGATTGTGACCGTCACGTTGTGGTTGACGACGGGGACGCTCGTGAACGCTCGCCAGCCGCGCACGACTTTCCTCACCTTGCGGGTTGACGGGTCGGGATGGACAAACAGCAGTCGCGCCAGAATGCGCACACGTGCAGTGGAGCCAATTCCACGAAATCCGACGACGGTTGGCACCTGGCCCGTAGCCATCGATACTCGTGCGCGGCGCGCAATGACCCAATCCTCGAGGCGCGCGAACACATTCATACGCAGGGCTGGCTTCGGAGGTGTTGGCATGCTTTCTAATCTAGCCTGTGCACAAAACCGACGACTATTTGTGAATTTGCAAAAGTAAATCATTTAGTTTTAGGATTTAGTTAATCAGAAGGTCATCCCTTCCGGCACTTCGAAACTTCTTATTCACGACAAGTTTTTTGTTCAGAGAACGGATCGGCACGTGCCCAACATCACCCCTGCAAGCGAGATGCTTCGCGATTCCGAACTGCTGCGCTCGGCTCCGGTGCAGGCGCGCAGTAATATTCGACTCTCCGCTCTTCTTGATTCCGCGGCGACGATTATCCACAAAAATGGATACGAAGAACTCACGACCGCTGCCGTCGCAAAGCAAGCCGGAGCCTCGATTGGCACGGTGTACCGATACTTTGAGGACCGAGTTGTCCTCCTCAGGTCACTGTCTACGCGAAACTTCGAGCGAACAGTCAAGGCGTTTGGCTCGGCACTCAATGCCGCGCAGCCGGGGACACCGGCCGAAGCTGTCGACGTCCTGTTCGAAGCGTACTTGTCCTTGTTTAGGCTCGAAACCGGCTTCCGCTCGCTGCGTCTCGGTGATGTGCTTGACATCCGTCCCGTTGACGGCGTGCCCACATCACACCGCTCATGCGAAATGTTGGCGCGCAGATTAGCCATGGACATCTCTCTTCCCGTGACCGATTCCAACATTGAAATCTTGGAAATTGCTTTCGTGATGATGGACGCGCTGCTCGCCCGGGCCTTTGCCCTCTCACTCGAGGGAGATCCGGTGTTCATCGAGGCCGCGCGCACCGCGGTGACTGGCGCTACCCGCGAACTGCGCTAGCCGCTAGTCGTCGTCGCGCGCACCGTGCGCATACTTGTGGAGGGC
The DNA here is from genome assembly GCA_044338315.1 of Microbacteriaceae bacterium. Taxonomy (GTDB): domain Bacteria; phylum Actinomycetota; class Actinomycetes; order Actinomycetales; family Microbacteriaceae; genus MWH-TA3. The sequence goes on from JBIILU010000012.1 coordinate 13,201, forward strand.
CCTCTTCACGAGTGTCATGATGACGATGAAGAGCAGAATCACACCGACAACGATGTATCCGGCGAATTTCAGTGATTCGCTGAGGGCGGTGTAACTCATCGCGACCGTGTGCCCGACCGTGACGTAGAGGGTTGACCAGAGGATGCACGCCGGGGCTGTCCACGCGATGAACCGCCAATAACGCATCCCGATGATGCCCGCCGTCAGGGGCACGAGAGAGTGGAGCACGGGCAAGAAGCGTGAGACAAACACTGCCCAACCGCCGCGGTGATCGAGGAACTTCTCCGCGGCGACCCAGTTTTTGTGGCCAAGGAGCTTTCCCAGTTTGGAGTGTTGAATCGCGGGTCCAAACGTCGAGCCAAGGAAGAACCCGATCGTCTCGCCAATGAGTGCTCCGACAAATATCGCGATGATGAGCGCGATGAATTCCGGTGTTGACCCGACACCTGTTGCCGCGACGAGCACGACCGTGTCACCGGGAATGACGAGCCCGACGAGGACACTCGTTTCGAGCAATATGGCGAGTCCCGCGAATAATGTTCGAAATACGGGGTCGATGGACTCGACACTGCCGAGGAACCAGGTGAGCACTTCGTTCATGAGAACAGGCTACCGAACGAACTACAGCCGCGTTCGATGATCCGCATAGCGAGCTCGCCAGTCGTCGGCTCGACCCCAAGCGTTGGACAATTCGGGACCGCCTGCCCAATCCGTTGCCACGCGAATCCCGTGGAGCGCGGACAGGATCCAGACCTCGGCGCCGCTGAGGTCTTCCGGTGTCGCGCGTGTATCGACAACGGACACTCCGTCGCTTTGCGCAAGGTCCATGACGATGCTCTCCGTCACGCTCGCTAATCGGGGGAGAGTGGAATCCACTCGGTGAAGTTCATCGTTTTGCCACCACACCACCGATGACCACGCGCCTTCGGTGACGAAGCCGTCGGTCAACAGAACGGCCTCGTCCGCTCCAGAATCCCGACGCAGTTTGCCCAGGTTCGCCAGATCGGGTCCCTTGACGGTGTGGTTGGTGCGCGGGTCGTAAGACGCCGTCGCCAAACGAAGCGTCGTCACCGGATCTGGCGCTGGCCGAACGAGCAACCGCAACAAAGCGCCGCCACCGTAATCAATGGCCTCGATGCGCGGAAACCATCGGCCTTCGCGCGGAAGCACAGCAGTGACGGACGCGACAAACCGAGCAACATCGGCGTCGATGTTTTGTGCGCCTAGGCCTCGGGCAAAACGCGCGCAGTGACGATCGAGCGATGCGACGGATCCGTCGACAACGAGGAACGAGTCCGCAACACGGACGGCGCCGGGATTCGTGTCGCACCACTCCTCAATCACGAGCTCACCGCCCGCCCAGCGATAAATCGTAGTGTCGACCATAGGGTTAAGGGTATGACAGACCGATACATCAAGCGCGACATTGATGTCCCGGTCGATGCGGAGGCGGCCTTTCTCGCTCTCGTCGCCCCCGAGTCGCACGGGTTTTGGCTCGACGATTCACTCAATGAAACCCTGTCGTACATGGGCATCGGTTCGCCGGTGACGGTAACAGACGGATTCACGGAATTTGAAACTGCTGCCAAATGTCCCGTCAGTCGAGTGGGGTGGGTGTCCTACGGTGAACGCGCCTCGACCATGGGCGTGTCCGTTGGGTTGCAGCGGCATCCGCGCGCGGTGGTGCTCGACGTCGCCATCGTCCTCGAGATTGACCACCGTGATGGATCGGTGTCCCTGTATTCGACGAGTGAATCTCTCGCCGAGGCGTGGCTGAGCGTACTGCGCGGCCTGCCTGCCACCCCGGGTGCCGGCCCGGAGCCTCGGACGACGCAACTTCGGGAAGCACACTGGCAGAACGGCGTGACGGAATACTCGCAGATGATCGACGCGTGTCTGCGCCGCATCACCGACGGTGACGCCTACCAGTTGTGCCTGACCACATCCATTGACGTTCCGGGCACGATTGATCCAGTCGAGACATATCGTGCGCTTCGACGTGCGGCGCCGACCCGACACGGCGGGTACCTTCGCTCGAACAACATCGTGCTCCTCAGTTCATCTCCCGAATCGTTCCTCACCGTGCGTGGACGCGTCGCGTCCACCATGCCGATCAAGGGAACACGGCCGCGCAGCATGGACCCTGCCGAAGACCTCTTACTCAAACGTCAATTGCTGGAGTCGGACAAAGAGCGAGCCGAAAACCTCATGATCGTCGACCTGTGTCGTAACGACCTGTCACAGGTGTGTGAAGTGGGTTCGGTGCATGTGCCCGCGCTGCACGTCGTCGAGACGTATTCGACAGTTCACCAACTCGTCAGCACGGTGTCGGGGACGCTTCGAGAAGGAGTGACACCCGCGGATGCCGCTCGATCTTTGTTCCCAGCCGGCTCCATGACGGGGGCTCCCAAACGCAGCGCTGTTCAAATCCTTGCCGGACTCGAATCCGAGGAGCGCGGAATTTATTCCGGCGTCTTCGGTTTTGCCGGGCGCGGGGGCCTCAGTCTCGCGATGACGATTCGGAGCATCGTGATTGACGAAAGTGGGGCGACGATCGGCGTCGGCGGAGGCATCACCTCGGGGTCCGTGGCAATCGACGAAATCCACGAGGTCGGGGTCAAAGCCGATGCTCTGTTGCGTGTACTCGGCGCGACGCCCAATCTCTTCCTCTCCGCGGAATAAACTAGGGAGTGCGCGTGTCGCACTGGAAAGGTTGTCGTGGACGAGATCGAGTATGACTTCCGTCGTTTGGAAGAGAAATGGGCTCCCGTGTGGGAATCCGAGCGCCCGTTCGACGTGCCCGATACGACCGACGACCGGCCCCACAAATACATCCTCGACATGTTTCCCTATCCCTCGGGCGACCTCCACATGGGTCACGCAGAGGTCTATGCGCTGGGCGACGTTCTCGCTCGCTATTGGAGGCTTCGCGGGTATCGCGTTCTTCACCCGATTGGTTGGGACTCTTTCGGACTCCCCGCGGAAAACGCGGCGATCAAACGCGGCGTGAACCCGCGCGATTGGACTTACGACAATATTGCTCAGCAGCGCTCGTCGATGAAGCGCTACGCAGCGTCGTTCGACTGGAGCCGCGTGCTGCACACGTCCGACCCGGAGTACTACAAGTGGAACCAGTGGCTGTTCCTGGAAATGTTCAAGAGGGGGCTCGCGTACCGCAAGGACTCCTGGGTCAACTGGGATCCGGTCGACCAGACCGTCCTCGCCAATGAACAAGTGCTGCCCGACGGGACTAGCGATCGCAGTGGCGCCATCGTCGTTAAGAAAAAACTGACGCAGTGGTACTTCCGAATCACCGACTATGCCGACCGACTGCTCAAAGATCTCGATCGCCTCGAGTCGACGTGGCCCGCCAAGGTGCTGACGATGCAGCGCAACTGGATTGGACGTTCGCGCGGGGCCGAGGTTGTCTTCACCGTCGAGGGCTCCACACGCGAAATCCCCGTGTTCACAACGCGCCCCGACACGCTGTTTGGTGCGACGTTCATGGTCGTTGCGCCCGATTCCGACCTTGCGAGCGAACTCGCTGCCGCAGCCGTCGATCCCGCCGTTCGGGTCGCCTTCTCCGAGTACCTCACCGACGTGCAGAAAAAGACCGAAATCGAGCGCCAAGACGCGACCCGACCCAAAACGGGTGTGTTCCTTGGCGCCCACGCGATCAACCCGCTCAACGGAGAATCAGTCCCCGTGTGGACCGCGGATTACGTTCTCGCGGATTACGGTTCCGGCGCGATCATGGCGGTTCCCGCACACGACCAGCGCGACCTCGATTTTGCTCGAAAGTATGAGCTTCCTATTCGCGTCGTAGTGGATGTTCACTCGGACGAGCCACACGACCCCAGCGTTTCCGGACCAGCAACAACCGGAGACGGCCCGCACATCAACTCGGGGCCTCTCGATGGGTTGGGCAAGGCTGACGCCATTGTGAAAGCGATTGAGATCCTCGAGGCCGCCGGCACGGGCAAGGGCGCCACAACCTATCGACTTCGCGATTGGCTCATTTCGCGTCAGCGCTATTGGGGAACGCCCATCCCGATCATTCACGGCGAAGACGGCGAGTTGCTTCCGGTTCCGTTCGACCAGTTGCCGGTTGCGCTCCCTCCGACCGAGGGACTCGATTTACGACCGAAGGGTTCCAGCCCGCTCGGTGCAGCCGAAGAGTGGGTCAATGTTCCCGACCCCCGCGACGGTTCACCCGCTAGGCGTGACCCCGACACGATGGATACTTTCGTCGACTCGTCCTGGTACTTCTTGCGATTCCTGTCGCCGCACGACGACACGCAAGCGTTCGACCCCGGGCGTGTCAAGGCGTGGGCGCCGGTTGACCAGTACGTCGGTGGTGTCGAACACGCGATTCTGCACTTGCTCTATGCGCGATTCATAACGAAGGTTCTGTTCGACCTCGGTTACATCGATTTCGACGAACCCTTTGGCGCTCTCCTCAACCAGGGAATGGTCATTCTCGACGGGTCCAAGATGTCGAAGTCGAAGGGGAACATCGTGTTCTTCGGCGAAGAGCTCGACAAGTTTGGCGTCGATGCGGTTCGCTTGACGATGGCTTTCGCAGGGCCGCCCGAGGACGACATCGACTGGGCAGACGTCTCGGTGACGGGGTCTCACAAGTTCCTCGCGCGCGCATGGCGAATTGCCAACGATGTGTCGAGTTCGGTGGGCGTTGACCCGGCGACCGGTTCCGCCGCGCTTCGACGCGTGACGCACAGGTTGCTCGCGGACGTCGGGGGACTGGTCGAGTCCTACAAGTTCAACGTCGTCGTCGCCCGCGCAATGGACCTCGTCAATCATGTGCGAAAAGAAATTGACACCGGCGCCGGGGGTGCTGATCCTGCGGTGCGGGAAGCGGCGGACGTACTGGCAATAACCCTGTCGATGTTCGCGCCACACGCAGCGGAAGACATGTGGGAACTGCTCGGACACGACCCATTTGTCGGCCTCCAGGCGCTGCCGACGGCGGATGGGGCTCTCCTCATCGAAGACACGGTCACCGCGGTCGTTCAGATTAATGGGAAAGTCAAGGAGCGACTTGAAGTGCCCCCGACGATTTCCGAGGAGGAACTCTCGGCCCTCGCACTCGAGTCGGTCGCAGCGTTGCTCGAGGGTAAATCGGTTCGAACCACAATCGTTCGGCCTCCCAAACTCGTCAACATCGTCCTCGGCGAGTAGTTCTCCACAGCGGGGTAGCGATGCCTCGCGGGTATTCTCGCTGCGGACTATCGTCAACGCGTGGGTGATTGGTATGTCCGAGCAGTGCCCGAGGACCCTGACCGCCGCCGCAAACTGTTTATCGCGGCCGGGATAGGTGTCGGGGCAATTGTCGTGGCCGGCGCGCTCCTCTCGGCGGGAACCCCTGAATCGCACGTGATTGAGGCGACTGCACCGCCCGTCGAACTCGCTGTGCCGTCGGGGACGGTGTTTGTGCACGTTGCGGGACTCGTCGCAAAACCGGGGGTCTACGAACTACCCCTTGATTCTCGAGTTTTTGATGCAATCGCTGCTGCGGGCGGTGTGACGGATGCTGCGGACGGGTCGTCGATCAACCTCGCGCGAATCGTTCAGGACGGCGAACAAATCGTCGTAACCCCGGCGGGAACGTCGGTGACCGCGGTGGCCGCGGGAAAGCTGAACATCAATCGGGCGACGGTGAGCGACTTCGACCTCCTTCCCCGCATCGGTCCGACCCTCGCGGAACGCATCGTCGCCTATCGCGAGGAGAATGGACCGTTCGCGTCGATTGACGCCCTCGGAAATGTCCCGGGGATTGGTGACGTGACGCTCGCGGGGTTCCGAGACCAACTCACTCTGTGAGAGTCCCCGCACTAGCCTGGCCGGCTGCGGTGCTGTGGGTCGCTTGCTGGTTGTTGTCACCGGCCGAGCCTTACACCGTGGCAACACCACCCGAATGGGTGGTCGCGGTGCGGGACGACTTTGCAGCTCGAGTCGCTCGGTTCGGCGGTGACGGGGCACTGCTGCTGCCGGGACTGGTGCTGGGTGATACGAGCCACGTCCCGGAGACGCTCGACCGCGCAATGAAGCTGACCTCGCTTGCGCACCTGACCGCCGTGAGTGGGGCGAATTGTGCGGTCATCGTCGCCACCCTTTACGGGTTGAGTGCGCTTGCGGGATTCGGAATCTGGGTGCGCACGTGCGTTGCGGCACTTGGGCTCGGCGCATTTGTCATTCTTGTCGGAGCAGAACCCAGTGTTATCCGCGCCGCGATTATGGCGTGCCTCGCACTGCTCGCCCTCGCGGTGGGCAGACCGGCCGGGGGTCTGACCGTTCTCTGCGCAACCGTGATCCTCGCGCTGGCGTTTGCGCCAGCGCTCGCCCACAGTGTCGGCTTCGCACTCTCGGTCTCCGCGACCACGGGCCTGCTCGTTTTGGCGATGCCGTTGACGGAAATCCTGGAGCGTTGGCTTCCCCGACGGTTCGCGCTGGTACTGGCGGTCCCACTCGCCGCACAGATCGCCGTGCAACCTCTCCTCCTCATTTTTTCGTCATCGATTCCGACCTACGGGATTCCGGCAAATGCGCTCGCGGACCCGCTCGCACCACTCGCGACAATCGCCGGTCTTGTTGCGCTCGTAACCATTTCATGGCCGTGGGTGTCCCTAACGTTCCTCGGGGTTGCGTGGTTGGCCAGCGGCGCAATTGCGGGAATCGCTCGAGTAACCGCCGCTCTGCCCTGGGCGACCATTCCGTGGCCGAGCGGGTCGCTGGGAATCGCTCTCGCGACGCTCTGCACGCTACTGGCGGCGGGGGCAATTCTCACCCGACGCATAGCTGTCGCCGTCATCGCCGCAATTCTTGTTGCGGGGATTCTCTCCACGACTATTGGGGGCGGGGCCGTTGCGTGGGTGAGAGCACCTCGAGACTGGTCCGTTGCGCAGTGCGATGTTGGTCAAGGAGACGCGCTCGTGCTGCGCGACGGCGACGCCGTTGCCCTGATAGACACCGGCAGGGACGAGCACGCGTTGCGTTCATGCCTCGATCGCCTCAACATTCAGCAGATTGACCTGCTCGTCTTGACGCACTTCGACATCGATCATGTTGGTGCTTACAACGTGGTGGTGGGCCGGGTCGGTACCGTGTTGCACGGCCCGACGGACGGCATCGCCGACGAGTTGACAATCCGCCGACTCGGGGAGGGAGGAGCAAACGTCGTCGACGCACGGCGGGGACTCACCGGGACCTTTGGCCGGTGGGATTGGCGAGTGCTGTGGCCGACGAAGTCCATCACGGTTGAACCCGGAAACCCCGCATCCGTCGTGGTGAGCTTTCGGTCAACAACCGGCGCACGACTGTCGATTCTGGGATTGGGGGATCTTGCTGAGCAACAGCAGGATGCGATGCTCGGGTTAGGCGGGATAACTCCCGTCGATGTTGTGAAGGTCAGTCACCACGGTTCGCTCGACCAATCGCCTGCACTGTACGTACGATTACGCGCCGGGCTTGGGCTGATTGGAGTCGGCGCGGGAAACGAATACGGACATCCAACGGACCAGACGCTCGCAATGTTGGGCGCCGTGGGAACCCTCGTCGTCCGATCCGATCGTGACGGGATTGCGCTCATCGGGCGCGACGAGGACGGAGCACTTCGCGTGTGGAGGGAGCGAGCGGGGTAGCTCGTCGTAAACTTGGTGGTAGGGAGGCCAGAGTGGCAAAGGCAACGGTTGTGCCGTGGCAGGGCGTTCGCGAAGCGCCCATCGTCCTTGTGAGCGGTCCCGAGGATTACCTTGCCGATCGTGTCTTTCGCGAACTGCGTGACCGTGTTCGCGCGGTTCACCCCGAACTGGAAGTAACCGACCTCGACGCGTCGCAGTACACGCGCGGGACGCTCCTCGATTTCGCCAGCCCGTCATTGTTTGGTGAACCACGAATGATTCGTGTGTCGAGTGCCGAGACGACAAACGACGACTTCATCGACGACATCATCACCTACCTCGATCGAGTTGAGGCGGATGTCACCGTCATGGTTCGCCACGGAGGGGGCAACCGTGGCAAGCGTATGCTGGACGCGATCCGCGCCTACCCCGACACGATCGAGGTCGAGTGCGCCGAGCTCAAAAAAGAAGCCGACCGGATTTCGTTTGTCAGCCAGGAATTTGGACGGTTGGGCGCGAAGGTCGAACATGCTGCCGTTATCGCTCTCGCTGAAGCGTTCTCCGAAGACCTCGCCGAACTTGCCGCTGCGTGTTCGCAGATTGCCACCGACGCCTTGGGCGCCGGAATCACGAAAGATTTCGTCGACAAGTATTACGAGGGTCGGGAAGAGGTGACCGCCTTTGCCGTGGTCGATTCGGCCATCGACGGGAATCGGGCGGAGGCGCTTCGGTTGTTGCGACACGCATTACAAACGGGGGCCGACCCCGTGCCACTAATCGCGACGTTTGCGATGAAGCTGCGACAGATGGCAAAGGTCGGAGGGTTCAAGGGCAAACCGGCCGACGCGGCCCGGGAACTGGGAATGGCTCCGTGGATGATTGACCGAGCAAAGCGGTCGCTGCGCGGCTGGACGGGGCCGACGCTGGGAACAGCAATCGTCGCTGTGGCCGAAGCGGACGCGATGGTCAAAGGAGATGGCCGCGACCCGGTCTATGCGGTCGAGCGGCTGGTTGACATCGTCGCAACGCGCGGCAACCGGGGATAGAAAAAGGCCCCCGGAATTCCGAGGGCCTCGATCCTTAAGATTTACTTGCTAGCCGCTGCCTTCTTGGCTGCTGGCTTTGCTGCCGGCTTCTTGGCCGCGGGCTTTGCCGCAGCTTTCGGCGCCTTCTTTGCAGCCGCCTTGGCGGGCGCCTTCACGACCTTGGCGTCGCCCGAGAGAGCGGCAACCGTTGACGCGAGAGCCGACTTGCGGTTCGCTGCCTGGTTCTTGTGAATAACGCCCTTCGAAACGGCCTTGTCGAGCTTCCGCGTCGCGGTGGCCACGGCGTTGACCGCAACGGCCTTGTCGCCGGAGGCGATAGCGTCGCGCGCAAAGCGGACGACGGTCTTGAGCTCACTCTTGACGGCCCTGTTGCGCTCTTGCGCCTTCAGGTTCGTCTTGATTCGCTTGATCTGCGACTTGATGTTTGCCACGAATGTGTGTCCTTTACGGTGATGGTGTCGAACCGGGAGGGGTGTTGCGAACCCCGGTGTCGTTCCGCGACGACACGAGAGGGAGTCGGCGCGCAAGCCAAGTGTCAAGAATAGCAGGTCAAACGGACTCGGGCTAACCGCAATGCGTGAAAGAATAGGGGGAATGCCTCGTTCTACTCGCTCGCCGGTACCGGCCAAGACTGACCCGTCGATAATCCGCAACTTTTGCATCATTGCGCACATCGACCACGGTAAGTCGACCCTTGCCGACCGCATGCTGGGAATCACGGGAATCGTGAACGACCGTGAAATGCGCGCGCAGTACCTCGACCGAATGGATATCGAGCGCGAGCGCGGCATCACCATCAAGAGTCAAGCGGTGCGCATGCCGTGGAACGTCGGGGGCGTCGATTACGCGCTCAACATGATTGACACGCCCGGACACGTCGACTTTACGTACGAGGTGTCCCGCTCACTCGCCGCGTGTGAGGGGGCCATTCTGCTGGTGGATGCCGCCCAGGGGATCGAAGCGCAGACACTCGCAAACCTGTATCTCGCTCTCGACAACGATCTCGAAATCATCCCCGTCCTCAACAAGATTGACCTGCCGGCGGCTGAGCCGGAAAAATACGCGAAAGAGCTCGCGTCACTGATCGGTTGCGACCCCGATGACGTCATGCGCGTTTCGGGAAAGACGGGCGTAGGCGTCGATGAGCTCCTCGACCGAGTCGTCGAGAACATCCCCGCGCCGAAGGGTGACAAGAACGCTCCCGCGCGCGCCATGATTTTTGATTCTGTTTACGACGCCTACCGCGGCGTCGTGACGTATGTGCGTGTGATCGACGGAACGCTGAGTCCGCGAGAGCGCATCCAGATGATGTCGACGAAGGCGTCACACGAACTCCTCGAGATCGGTGTGTCTTCGCCAGAGCCGACACCGTCGCTGGGGCTCTCGGTTGGTGAGGTCGGATATCTCATCACCGGGGTGAAGGACGTTCGACAGTCGAAAGTCGGCGACACCGTGACCAACCTCGCCAAGCCGGCCGCCGTCGCGCTGGCCGGATACACCGACCCCAAGGCGATGGTGTTCTCGGGGCTTTATCCAATCGATGGTTCTGATTTCCCGTTGCTCCGTGAGGCACTGGACAAACTCAAACTCTCCGACGCGTCGCTGAACTACGAACCGGAAACCTCCGTGGCCCTCGGGTTCGGTTTCCGCTGTGGATTTCTCGGGCTGTTGCACCTCGAAATCATTGGTGAGCGCCTGGAGCGTGAGTTTGGACTCGATCTCATCTCGACGGCACCGAGTGTCATTTACAACGTGACGACGGACGACGGCAAACTCATCGAGGTCACCAACCCCTCGGAGTACCCCGTCGGAAAAATCGCACAGGTTCGGGAACCGATTGTTCGAGCAGCCATCCTCGCCCCGAAGGATTTCGTCGGGACCATCATGGAACTCTGCCAACAGCGCCGAGGCACGCTACTGGGGATGGATTACCTCGGCGAAGACCGGGTAGAGATCAAGTACACGATTCCGCTCGGTGAGATCGTGTTCGATTTCTTCGATCAGCTCAAATCACGCACGGCGGGCTATGCGTCGCTCGACTACGAACCTGCCGGCGAACAGGAAGCGGAACTTGTCAAGGTTGACATCCTGTTGCAGGGAGAGAAGGTCGATGCTTTCAGTGCCATCGTGCACAAGGACAAGGCGTACGCCTACGGAACGATGATGACGTCGAGGCTGCGCGAGCTCATTCCGCGGCAACAGTTTGAGGTCCCTATCCAGGCAGCAATCGGCGCGCGTATCATTGCGCGTGAGAGCATCCGTGCGATGCGCAAGGACGTTCTCGCCAAGTGCTACGGCGGTGACATCAGTCGTAAGCGCAAACTGCTGGAGAAGCAAAAAGAGGGAAAGAAGCGCATGAAGATGGTCGGCCGCGTCGAGGTTCCGCAGGAGGCGTTCATCGCTGCACTCTCGGGGGACGTCGAGAAGAAGGACAAGAAATGAGCCCTCTCGGCAACGCGCGGGTTCTTGTCGTTGTCTACGGCGTGCTCGCCCTCGCCGCCGTTGGGCGCAGCGGGTATCAGTTGGCAACCAGGTTTTCGGAGGCGCCGTTTGCCTACGGACTCTCTGCACTCGCGGCGCTCGTGTACGTCGTTGCCACGATCGCACTCGCTCGAGGCAATCGACTGATCGCGCTGTGGGCGATGGCCTTCGAACTTGTCGGGGTACTCACGGTTGGCACGCTCTCGACCGCTAACTCAGAACTGTTCCCCCGCGACACCGTGTGGAGTCACTTCGGCGCTGGTTACCTGTGGGTACCGCTGGCTCTGCCCATCATCGGAATGTGGTGGCTGGTGAAGGGGCGTCGACCGTGACCCGGCCCTTACCCGCGGACGGGGTTCCTTCGGTCGTGACGATCGGGAAGTTCGATGGCGTGCACCGCGGCCACCGCGAAGTTATCGAACAGTTGCGCTCGCGGGCAGACGGCCGGCGCGTCGTTGCCGTGACGTTTGATCGCCACCCGCTTTCTGTCGTTGACCCGGCCCGTGCACCGTTGCCCCTTTTGTCCGTGAATCAAAAGGTTGAGCAGCTTGAAGCGGCCGGCGCCGATCTCGTGGTTGTCCTGCCTTTTACCGAGGAATTCCGCGACCTCTCACCGGACGCATTCGTTCGCGAGATTCTCGTCGACGGTTTATCGGCGCAACTTGTGCTCGTGGGGGAGGACTTTCACTATGGTCGAGACGGACGGGGCACAATCGAGTCGCTGCGGTCCGAAGGCGAGGCGCTGGGGTTTGCGGTGACCAGCATCGGTGACGTTTGTGTAGACGAATCACACGAGCGCATATCGACGTCGACCATTCGAGAAATGTTGTCCACCGGGGATGTCGAAGGCGCCGCTCGTTTGTTGGGACGTCCCCACACGATGCGCGGCGAGGTCGTGCACGGTCACCAACGCGGCCGTGATCTGGGTTACCGCACGGTGAATCTGGCCGAGGGCGCCGAGGGCTTCGTGCCGTTTCCGGGTGTTTACGCGGGAACACTGAGCGTCGGTGGCAACGAGTACGTCACCGCCACTTCGGTTGGATTTAATCCAACGTTCGGGGACGTCACGAGTATCCAGGTGGAGGCCCACGCTCTCGATGCCAGCTTCGATGCGTACGGGAAAATTGCCACCGTCTCGTTCACGCACCGCATCCGTGACTCGATCCAGTTCAACTCTGTTGACGAGCTGATTGCTGCCATGGCCCAGGACGTCGTTGATGTTCGTGCGCTTGCTGCCGCAGGAGAAATTCCCATTTCCTGACGCGCTTGCGCAAATGTTGTCAATTCGCTCATATGCGCGTAGAGTTCTGCAGTGAGCAATTCTGAGTCGGACATCGCGCGTCGCGCTGCGCGACTGTATTACGACGAGAACAAGACCCAGGACGAAATCGGCGAGATGCTCGACATCACGCGGTGGAAGGTCGGTCGGCTTCTCGCACTTGCCCGCGAAGTCGGGATTGTGTCAATCTCCATCAACGACTCTGCGACGGCGACTGAACGCAGTTCCAGTGGAATCATTCCAACCGACCGGTCCCGCGCTCGGGGAGTGACCGACACTCAGTCTCTGCGGTCGTTTGTGCAGCGGCTTCCCGCCGTGGATGCGATCGGTCTCGAAGCTCGTGCCGCGACTCTCGCAACGCGCTCGATCAAGACCGAATCCAAGCGCGCGGCGCTGGACACCATCATTCGGCTGATTGACCTGACAACTCTTGAAGGCGCTGACACGCAGGGAAAGGTGAAGTCGCTGGTTGCCAAGGCGCTGGTTCCCGATGCGAGCGATCCAACGACGCCCCGTGTCGCTGCTGTCTGTGTCTATCCGGACATGGTGCAACATGCCGTTGCCGCGCTCGGAAAGAATCGAGGGGACGGAGAGAGCGGCATCTCGATCGCGTCCGTCGCAACCGCTTTTCCCAGTGGGCGGTCCACCATCGAGGTGAAGCTGGCCGACACCCGGTTCGCGGTCGACCAGGGTGCCACCGAAATCGACATGGTGATTGACCGCGGTGCTTTCCTGTCGGGCGACCTTGAGACAGTTTTCAATCAGATCGTGCTCGTTCGAGAGGCGTGTGTCCGCGCCGACGGGTCACACGCCCACCTCAAGGTGATCTTGGAAACCGGTGAACTGCGCACCTACGACAACATCAAGCGGGCATCCTGGCTCGCCATTCTGGCCGGTGCCGATTTCATCAAGACATCGACGGGCAAAGTGCAACCGGCGGCAACGCTGCCAACAACCGTTCTCATGCTTGAGGTTGTGCGGGATTGGTTCCACCTGACGGGTGAACGCATTGGCGTCAAACCCGCCGGCGGAATTCGCCAATCAAAGGACGCCATCCGGTACCTCGTGGCTGTCGCCGAAGTGGCTGGCGAGGAATGGCTCACGCCGCACTTGTTCCGTTTTGGTGCGTCGAGCCTGCTCAACGACGTGCTCTTGCAACGACAAAAGATGACCACCGGTCGCTACAGCGGCCCCGACTATGTGACCGTGGACTAGGAGTTCCCGTGAGTTTTCTCGAATATGCGCCGGCGCCAGAATCGACGTCGATACTCAATTTGTCGCCGTCCTACGGGTTGTTCATCAATGGCGAATGGGTCGACGGTGGTGACGATTCCTACACGACTATCTCGCCGGCGACGGAAAAGCCCATCGCTGAAATTGCACACGCATCAGCCAGCGATGTCGATCGAGCAGTCGCGGCCGCACGCCGCGCCTATGACACGGTGTGGTCCCGCATGAGCGGTGCTGACCGCGGCAAGTACCTGTTTCGTATCGCACGACTGATTCAGGAACGCGCGCGCGAACTCGCGGTTGCCGAGACGCTGGACAACGGCAAGCCGATTCGGGAAACGCGGGACGTCGATGTTCCGCTCGTCGCGGCCTGGTTCTTCCACTACGCGGGATGGGCCGACAAACTCGAGTGGGCAGGCCTCGGCGCGAATCCCAAGTCGCTCGGCGTAGCTGGTCAGATCATTCCGTGGAACTTCCCGCTGCTCATGCTCGCGTGGAAGGTGGCCCCCGCGTTGGCGGCCGGCAACACGGTAGTCCTCAAGCCGGCCGAAACGACTCCACTCACCGCGCTCCTCTTTGCCGAGATCTGCCAGCAGGCGGGCCTGCCCGCAGGGGTGGTCAACATCATCCCCGGTCGTGGAAGCGTCGCCGGCGCTCGGCTGGTCGAACACCCGGACGTCAACAAGATCGCGTTTACGGGCTCGACGGCTGTGGGCCGCCAGATCGCCCGAACAATCGCGGGAACGGATAAGAAACTCACCCTCGAACTCGGCGGCAAAGGCGCCAACCTCGTTTTCGATGATGCCGCCGTGGACGAGGCGGTCGAGGGTATTGTCCGCGGAATCTTCTTCAACCAGGGACACGTGTGTTGCGCCGGTTCGAGGTTGCTGGTGCAGGAGAACGTTCACGACGAAATCGTCGAGAAGCTCACCCGTCGACTGAGCACCCTGCGACTGGGCGACCCGCTCGATAAGAACACGGACATCGGCGCGATCAACTCGAAAGAGCAACTCGAGCGAATCACGGCACTCGTGAACACGGGTGAGAGTGAAGGCGCAGAACGGTGGACGCTGGATTGCCCCGTTCCGAAAGCCGGATTCTGGTTCCGCCCGACGGTCTTCACCAACGTCGC
>JBIILU010000005.1:0-76333 GCA_044338315.1 Microbacteriaceae bacterium
CCAACGTACGGCCCTTCCGTTCCTTCTCGAATGATGACGAAATCAACCGAACCCGGATCCGCGAGAGGACTCTCGACTCCTGGAAAGAGAGTCGTCGGTCGGTAATTCACGTAGTGATCGAACGCGAATCGGAGTTTCAACAGCAACCCGCGTTCGATGATTCCCCCAGCAAGGCGCTCGTCGCGGGGGTCCCCGCCGACGGCACCGAACAGGATCGCGTCGTGCGTCGCGAGGGCGGCGAGGGTCTCGTCCGTCAGGATTTCGCCGGTCGCGAGGTAATGGGTTGCGCCGAGCGTGTACTCGGTGGCACGGACTTCAGCGGCACTGCCAATCGCGGCGCGCAGCACCTTGAGCGCTTCGGCGGTAACTTCGGGGCCGATTCCGTCTCCCGGGACGGTTGCGATGTTGAGGACGCGTGACATTGTTTCTTCCTTACAACTCGACTACTTCGATGGCTTTCATCATGGAGGCGTCAATTTCTCGTGCGACCCGCTCGAGAACATCCTCGGGGACTCGCGAGTCCACGGTGAGGATGCTCAGCGCAGTTCCGCCGCGTGTCTGGCGAGCGATCTGCATCCCCGCAATGTTAATTTTCGCGTCACCAAATTCCCGGCCATAGACCGCAACGATTCCGGGACGGTCGGTGTAAACCATCACGATGAAGTGTTGGGCCATCGGAACCTCAACGTCGAAATCGTTGACACTCACAATCTTCTGAGCCTGACGGGTTCCCGTCAGTGTTCCCGCCACGGAGATCTGTGTTCCATCAACGAGCGTCCCGCGAATCGTCAGCAGGTTGCGGTATTCGTCCGATTTCGTCTCGGTGACCAGTCGAACCGTCACGCCGCGCTGTTCCGCGTGAAGCGGGGCGTTGACGTAGGAAACCTGTTCGGATGAAACAGCCGAGAAGACGCCCTTGAGTGCGGCCAGTTTCAGCGCGGAGACGTCGAAGTTGGCAATCTCGCCGCGAACCTCAACATCGATGGCGGCGATGGCGTGCGTAGCAAGCCCCGCGAAAACTTGACCCAGTTTTTCCATCAGCGGCAAGCCGGGACGAACGGACGGGTCGATGACACCGCCGGCGACGTTGACCGCGTCGGGAACGAGTTCACCCTCGAGCGCGAGTTTGACCGACCTCGCGACGGCGATTCCCGCCTTTTCCTGTGCTTCGTCGGTGGCCGCCCCGAGGTGCGGAGTCAGTTGGATGTTGGCCAGGCCCAGCAGAGGCGAGTCAGTTGGCGGCTCGTTGACGAACACGTCTAAACCGGCCGCCGCAATCTTTTTCGACGACAACGCGTCAAACAGTGCGCCTTCGTCGATAATTCCGCCCCGACTCGCGTTGACAATCCGCAGGGAGGGCTTGGCTTGGGCAAACTGCGCTGCACCAATCAGTCCGGTCGTTTCGGGGGTCTTGGGGATATGAATCGTAATGAAATCACTGCGCTTCATGAGCTCGGCCAGTTCGACCATTTGCACCCCCAACTGCTGGGCGCGCGCCGGCGGGACGAACGGGTCGTAGGCAATCAGCGTGACACCGAAACCGACAAGACGCTCGGCGACGAGTGCACCAATTCTTCCAAGGCCAACGATGCCGACGGTCTTGTCAAAGAATTCAACCCCCGTGAACTTGGAGCGCTTCCACTCCCCCGCCTTCATCGATTCGTTGGCGTCGGGAAGGAAGCGCGCGAGCGATAGCAGGTGCCCGATCGCCAGTTCGGCTGCCGAGATGACATTGGAGGTGGGGGCGTTGACGACCATGATTCCGGCGGCCGTTGCCGCCTTGATGTCGACGTTGTCGAGTCCCACACCGGCCCGAGCGACGACGACGAGTTCCTTCCCGGCCGCGATCACCTCGGCGTCCACCTGCGTTGCGCTGCGCACCAGCAGTGCCTTGGCACTGGGCAGCGCCGCGAGCAGGGCGACACGATCGGTTCCGTCGACCGTCTGCACATCGAAATCAGGGCCGAGCGCCTCGACCGTGGCGGGCGACAGCTCTTCGGCTATCAACACGATGGGTTTAGCCACGGGATTCCTTCAGTTGTGCCGGGCGGCGAGGGGTGGTGCCGCATTTGACCATGGGGACCGCCACTCTCGTTGGGGCAGTGTCGCAATTCTAGCGTGACGGTTTACGCGCCGGTGAGGAAGTCAATGACGAGCCGCAGCTCGGTTTCCTTTTCGAACGCGAGAATCGTGAGCGCGAGAGCGTTGACTACTGCGAATCCTGCGGTGAGGACGAGCGCCATCGACCCGGCCCCGCGTCGCCAGGTCACGATGACGCCGGCTGCGAAGATGAGCACGGGCAGCGCGACTCCTGCGACGAGCAACACCCACGGAACTTTGTCCGAGGTGACGCCGAACTGCTCCTGATAGTAGATGGGCAGGTTGATGAAGTTCCCCAGCGCAATCCAGAACGGGTAGGTGTAGAGAGCGCCGGCCGCGATCGCCACGACCACCCGGGGGATGATGCTGGGTTTGCGCGCGGGCGCTTCGGTTTCGTCGGTACCTTCGGTCTCGTCGCTCATGCGCCAGTCACTCCGAAAAATAGCGGGAATGGGAACAGCACAATCAACCCGAGCGCGAGAACGATGATCCGCAGCGTTGTGGGCTTGATTTGCGCAAACGTCGTGAAAAACCAGAGCGCCGGTGCAACCACCGCAAAGAACTGGCCAAATCGCAGCATCGACACCTGAAAGGTGTCCTCAATCCCGATGAGCTTGTTCGCCTGCGAGGCAAAAAGCCACGCAACGGTCAAGACCAAATACACGCCACCGAGGACGGCAACGGCCATCCGCGCGCGCTGTCCCATCGGTGTTTGCTCAACTGTTTCCGTCATGAAACTAGTCTAAATGGCGGAACCCCGAGCACGTAGCCCGGGGTTCCGCAACGGTGATTCCGATCAGCGAGTGGCGGTGCCCTCGGTGTAGTCGGCGTCCTGCTGCTTCCACGCAAACAGTGCGCGCAGCTTGCGGCCGGTCGCTTCGATGGGGTGGTTTTCGCCCTTCTCGCGCAGCGCCTTGAACTCGGGCGCTCCGGCATCTTGGTCGGCGATGAAGCGCGTGGCAAAAGCACCCGACTGGATGTCGGCGAGGATCGCCTTCATGTTTTCCTTGACCGAAGGGTCAATAACGCGCGGTCCGGAAACATAGTCGCCATACTCAGCAGTGTCGGAAACCGACCAGCGCTGCTTGGCGATTCCGCCCTCCCACATGAGGTCGACGATGAGCTTGAGCTCGTGCAAAACCTCGAAGTACGCAATTTCGGGCTGGTAGCCGGCTTCGGTGAGGACCTCGAACCCGTACTGAACGAGCTGCGAGGTGCCGCCACAGAGAACGGCTTGCTCACCGAACAGGTCAGTTTCGGTCTCTTCGGTAAAGGTGGTCTTGATTCCACCGGCACGCAGACCTCCGATTGCCTTGGAGTACGACCAGGCGAGAGGCCAGGCGGAACCCGACGCGTCGGCCTCGACGGCGACGATCACGGGAACACCGCGACCGGCCTGATATTCGCGGCGAACGGTGTGTCCGGGGCCTTTGGGGGCAACGAGGATGACGTCGACGCCTTCGGGAGCGGAAATGTACCCGAAACGGATGTTGAATCCGTGTCCAAAGAACATCGCTTTACCCGCCGTCAGGTTCGGGGCGATATCCGCCGCGTACAGGTGACGCTGGTACTGGTCGGGGGCGAGGATGACGATGACGTCAGCCCAGGCGGCAGCATCGGCCGTTGGGAGGACCTTGAAGCCGGCTTCCTCAGCCTTGGCAACCGACTTCGAGTCGGTCTTGAGGCCGACGACGACGTCGACGCCCGAATCGCGCAGGTTTTGCGCGTGCGCGTGGCCCTGCGAGCCGTAGCCAATGACGGCAACCTTCTTGCCCTGGATAATCGAGAGATCGGCGTCGCCGTCGTACACGATTTCGGTCATGTTGTTCTCCTTGTTGTGTGAGTTCTCCGGCGGAATTCATCCGCCCAAGTTTATTGGGTCTTGAAGATGCGCTCCGAGATGGATTTCGAACCCCGGCCCATCGCGAGCAAACCACTCTGGGCAATCTCTTTGATTCCGAACGGTTCCAGAACACGCAACAGCGCCTCGATTTTCTGCGTGTCTCCCGTCACCTCGATGACGAGTGCGTCGGGCGAAACGTCGACGACCCGGGCGCGGAACAGATTGACGGCTTCGAGTATCTGACTACGCGTCGTGGCATCGATTCGCACCTTGACGAGCATGTGCTCACGCTGGACGCTCTGTCCGGGCTCTAGTTCAACGATTTTGAGAACGTTGATGAGTTTGTTGAGCTGTTTGGTGACTTGCTCGAGCGGCGCACCTTCGACATCGATGACGAGGGTGATCCGCGAAAGCCCTTCGACCTCGGTGGTGCCCACCGCGAGCGAGTGAATGTTGTACCCGCGACGGGCGAACAGTCCGGCGACACGAGTCAGCAGTCCCGGCTTGTCCTCGACGAGGAGGGAGAGTACGTGTTGACTCACGGCTACTCCTCGTCCCAGCTCGGCGCGTGTTCGCGCGCGTACTGCACGTTCGAGTTTCCGACACCCTGGGGGACCATCGGCCACACCATCGCCTCACGCGAAACTATGAAGTCGATGACGACGGGTCGATCGTTGGTCTTCAGCGCGAGTTCAATCGCGGGCTTGACTTCCTCCGGGGTTCGCACTCGAATTCCGAGGCAACCGTAGGCTTCAGCCAACTTGACGAAGTCGGGGATGAATTCCGGTCCGTCGAGCGGCTGCAGGTCGGTGAACGAGTGGCGTCCGTCGTAGAACAGGGTTTGCCACTGGCGAACCATTCCGAGCGACGAGTTGTTGATGATCGCGACCTTGATGGGGATGTCGTTGATGACGCAGGTTGCGAGTTCCTGGTTGGTCATTTGGAAACAACCGTCACCGTCAATGGCCCAGACGATTCGATCGGGCTGAGCAACCTTTGCGCCCATCGCCGCGGGAACAGCAAATCCCATCGTTCCGGCGCCACCCGAATTGAGCCACGCACCGGGTCGTTCGTATCCGATGTACTGCGCTGACCACATCTGGTGCTGGCCTACTCCGGCCGCATAAATCGCCTCGGGACCCGACATTTCGCCGATGGTCTGGATGACACCCTGCGGAGCGAGCAACCCGTCGTCAAGGTCGACAAAGCCAAGCGGGAAGTCTGTTCGCAGCTTGTTGAGGCGCTCCCACCAGGGCTTGAGCGACTTTGCGGTTTTCGCGACGGCCTTCCACTCCGGGATCAAATCAATCAGGACATCGCGCACGTCCCCGACGACGGGAACGTCGGCGGCGCGAATCTTGCCGATTTCGGCCGGGTCGATGTCGATGTGAATCACTTTGGCATCGGGCGCAAACTCGCTGACCTTGCCCGTCACGCGGTCATCGAATCGCGCGCCGAGAACGATGAGCAAATCGCTTTCTTGCAGAGCAAGGACGGCGGGAACCGTTCCGTGCATTCCCGGCATTCCGAGATTCTGGTCGTGGCTGTCGGGGAAGACTCCGCGTGCGGTCAGCGTCGTGATGACGGGCGCACCGACTGCCTCGACGAAGGTTCGGAGTTCCTTTTGAGCTTTGGCGCGAATACTTCCGCCACCAACATAGAAAACGGGACGTTCCGCTTCGGAGATCATTTGCGCCGCGGCCTGAACCTGCTTGCCGTGAGCCTTCTGCACCGGCTTGAATCCAGGAAGTTCGACCCGGCCGGGCCACACGAACGGTGCCGAACCCTGCTGTGCGTCTTTGGTGACGTCGATGAGCACGGGGCCCGGGCGGCCCTCGGTCGCAATCTGGTAGGCGGCGGCCATGACTTCGGGAACCTGCTCGGCCTTGGTGACGAGGAACGAGTGCTTGGTGATCGGCATGGTGATGCCGACGATGTCGACCTCCTGGAACGCGTCGGTTCCCATCAGTGTCGAGAACACCTGGCCGGTAATGGCGATCATCGGAATCGAGTCCATGTGCGCATCGGCGATTGCGGTGACGAGGTTGGTTGCGCCCGGTCCGCTAGTCGCGATGCAAACTCCAACCGTGCCCGCGGCGAGTGCGTAGCCCTCGGCGGCGTGACCGGCACCCTGCTCGTGTCGAACGAGGATGTGGCGAATTGAGGACTGCGTCATGAGCTCGTCATAGAACGGCATGATTGCGCCACCGGGCAGGCCGAAAACGTCCTTGATGCCCAGAATTTCGAGTGATTTGAGGATGGCACCACTGCCCGTGAGGATGGGGGCATCCTTGGTGGTGGTCGGGTCGACCATGATTTTCTCCTAAAAAGCGACGGTGGCGTTTAACCGGTGACGGCGCCCTGCGCGGCCGACTTCACAAGTTTCGAATATTTCGCAAGAACACCACGGGTATAACGCGGCGGAAGGGGCGACCAGCCAGCACGGCGCGCCTCCAACTCAGATTCATCGACGAGTAAGTCGATGCTCCGAGCAGCGATATCGACCCGTATCAGATCACCATCGCGCACGAATGCAATGGGACCTGCGTCCACTGCTTCGGGAGCTATATGGCCGATGCACAGTCCGGTTGTGCCGCCTGAGAATCGACCGTCCGTCAAAAGTAGCACATCCTTGCCGAGGCCAGCCCCCTTGATTGCGGCGGTAATGGCGAGCATCTCGCGCATTCCCGGGCCACCCTTGGGTCCTTCGTAGCGGATGACGACGACATCACCAGCGGCGATTTCCCCGTTGGTCAACGCGTCCATTGCAGCACGCTCGCGCTCGAAAACGCGAGCAGGACCTTCAAACGATGCCGCGTCAAAACCGGCCGTCTTGACAACGGCTCCCTCGGGGGCAAATGAACCCTTGAGGATAGTGATGCCGCCCGTCTTGTGAATGGGGTTATCGATCGTGCGCAAGACCTTGCCATCCGGCGGGTCGATGTTCATCGCGGCGAGGTTCTCGGCCATCGTCTTGCCCGTGATGGTCATCGCGTCGCCGTGCAGAATTCCGGCTTCGAGCAGAGCCTTGAGCAGAACGGGGAGGCCACCGTGGCGGTCGACGTCGTTCATCACGTACTGGCCGAACGGCTTGAGGTCACCGAGGTGCGGCACCTTTTCGCCGATGCGATTGAAATCATCGAGCGTGAGGGGAACCTCCGCTTCGTTCGCGATGGCCAGAAGGTGAAGGACGACGTTGGTCGAACCGCCCAGTGCCATGGCGACGGCGATCGCGTTCTCGAACGCCTTGATGGTGAGAATGTCACGCGCAGTGTGCCCGCGGTCCAACATTCCCACAACGGCCTCACCCGAAAGGTGTGCAAAATTGTCGCGGCGGCGGTCGTACGAAGCGGGCGACGCGGATCCGGGCAGGCTCATTCCGAGTGCCTCGGCAACGGATGCCATCGTGTTGGCCGTGTACATGCCTCCACACGCACCTTCTCCCGGTGCAAAAGCACATTCGATGCGGCGCGCGTCCTCTTCGCTCATCTTGCCGGCCTTCACCGCACCGACTGCCTCGAACGAATCGATAATGGTGATGTCCTTTTCGGTGCCATCAGACAGCTTTACCCAGCCCGGCGCGATCGACCCGCCGTAAAGAAAAACGCTGGCGAGGTCAAGGCGGGCGGCGGCCATGAGCATTCCGGGGATTGACTTGTCGCACCCGGCGAGAAGCACGGTTCCATCGAGGCGCTCGGCCTGAACGACGGTCTCAACCGAGTCGGCAATAACCTCGCGCGAAACGAGCGAAAAGTGCATGCCCTCGTGGCCCATCGAAATTCCGTCGGAAACGGAGATTGTTCCAAACTGCAACGGGTAACCACCGCCGGCGTGAACGCCCTCTTTCGCGGCTTGCGCGAGACGGCCGAGCGACAGGTTGCACGGAGTGATTTCGTTCCACGAGCTTGCAACACCGATCTGGGGCTTGTCCCAGTCTGCGTCGCCCATTCCGACCGCGCGCAACATCCCGCGCGACGTGGTCGCTTCGATGCCGTCCGTGACGACTCGAGATCGTGGTTTGCGGTCGATTTTGCTCATTCCACTATCCTACAAACCGCTCGGGGACTCGCGAGCAAAGCCTGTCGGGTAAAGTCAAGAACGGAGGTGCACGATGAAACGATTCCTAACAAACGGAACCTTCATCAGCGCGCTCTTTTCGGGTTTTGGTCTAATTCGACAGACGATGACAGGAAAGCGGGACTGGAAACTCATTCTGCTGTGGGCATCATGGTTGCTGAGCCTTGTCGCCATCATTGCGGCGATCAACGATCCCGACGAGGTTGACGAAACCGAGTACTAACGGAAAAGCGCCGACCCCGAAGGGCCGACGCTTTTCACTGAGCTGGTGATTACCGCAGCTTGAGTGCCTTGATGAGCGCAGGCTTGGCCATCGTGGAATAACCCGCAACGCCGTTCGCCTTGGCGGCGGCACGCAGGTCAGCGACGGACGAGGATTTCGAGACGCGCGCCGACGCGGCAGCGCCATTGACGGCCTTGGCAGCAGCAGTTGCGCGCTTGGCAATGGATGCTCCGGCGGCGCCGGCTTCCTTGCCCACAACCTTGGCGAGTGCTCCCGCTTCCTTGCCGGCAACCTTGGCCACCTTGGTGACCTTCTTGGCGACAACCTTCGCGTCCTTCTTGGTGTTCGCGACAACCTTCTTGGTAGTCTTCGCGGCCGACTTCGACGCTGCCTTTACGGTCTTGGTCGCCTTGGCGATTTCTTTCTCCGCCTGGTCGGCGAATTCACCGGCAAACTTTCCCGCCTGCTTTGCGGCGGCTTCCGCCTGACGCTCGATATCGGCGGCAGCGGTTTTTGCGCTTCCGGTGAGCTTCTTGAGGGCATCTGAGAGGCTGAATTTAGCCATGAATTTACTCCTTGTAATGTGTGTTTCGCGAATTGGCGAACGGGTTAACTGTACGACACAAAGTGAGACACGTGAGGATTTGGTTAGTTTGGCAAAACGGCCGTGACGACTCCCAAACCGAGAATCAGCGAGCCGCCAATCGTGCGAATGATGACAAGTCGTTGCGGTGATCGAGCGAACCAGTCCCTGGCAGCACCCGCGGCGAGGGCATAGATGGCGTCCCCCGATATTCCGAAAAAGACGAACACGATTCCGAGTTCCACCATTTGCCAAACAATAGGGCCATTCGCAGCATCAACGAATTGCGGGAAGACAGCCGTGAAAAACACGATTGTCTTTGGATTGGAGAGCCCCACGATGATGGATTCGCGCAACAGATGACCGGACTTTGGTGGATCTGCCGCGCTGGAAATGTCGAGCCCGACCCTCCGGTGGCGAATCGAATTGATTCCCAAATAGATGAGGAACGCCGCACCACCCAAACGGATGGTGTGCATCAGAACGTCGTTCGCTTGGATCAGAACCCCGAGTCCAACCGCTACAGCGAGGGCCTGGCAGAGGACCCCGATGCCGTTCCCCACGACCGTGATGATCGCTCCGCGTCTTCCCAGCACCAACGCCCGTGAAATCGCGAACATCACCGAAGGCCCGGGTATCGCGATGATCACCAAAGAAAACGCGATGAACGGCAACAGATTTTGGACGGGAACCACAACGTCAGTCTAGGGCGGGCATAAAATGTTGACATGGACCTTTCTGGTTGTCGGATTCTTGTAACAGGTGGGACGGGTGTGCTCGGCGGGCTGATCGCGCACAATCTGCGCGACGCGGGTGCTCGCACGGTCATCGTCGGTCGCCCGGGTGACGCCCTTAGTCGGGCGATGGAACATTCGGAGGCTTTCGGGGTTGACTTCACGGCTCCTGGCGGCGGCAAGGCCCTCGTCGACGCCGTGGTCGCTGCGGGTTCGCTTGATGGGGTTGTTCTGGCTCACGGGGTCGTTGCGTTTGGAAACATTGCAGATACCCCCTCAACCGCCGTTGCCGAACTCGTGGCGACGAACCAGTCCAGCGTGATCGATGTTGTCACCGCGGCAATTCCGGCACTGCGTGAGTCCAAGGCCGCCGGTCGCGAACCGTTTGTTACCACTATCTCGGGCGTCATCAGCGAGTCGGCGATGGCGGGCACCGCGACGTATGGCGCGACCAAATCGGCGGTGCGCCATTTTGTTGCCGCCGCCCAGAGGGAACTGCGTCGCGAAGGAATTCGCATTTTCGACACGCGTCCGCCGCACACCGAAACGGGACTTGCCACACGAGCGGTTTCCGGAACGGCACCCGCGTTCCCACCCGGAGCAGACCCCGACAAGGTCGCGCAGCGAATTGTGGATGCAATCATCGGCGGCGAAACAGACGTTCCCTCGACCGAATTCTGATTCGATCACCTCACCCATGACCATCTCGGGGTTCTTCGATTCGCGGTTCGCCCCTGTTGAGGGCCTTTTTGGGGAAGTGATCGATTCACAGGCTCGCGGTGGCGCCGCGTTCAGCGCATTCGTCGAAGGACAGTGCGTGATCGACCTGTTTGGCGGCGAGTCGCGACCAGGCGTCCCCTGGACCGATGACACCGTGTCCGTCATTTTCTCTTGCACAAAAGGTCTCGTTGCCGTGCTTGTTGGGCAGATGGTTGAGCAGGGTTTGTGCGATCCTGACTCCCCCGTTTCCCGCTACTGGCCGGAATTCTCGGTTGTCAGCCCGACGCTGACCGTCCGGCAGTTGCTCGAACACCGCGCGGGACTATCCGCCACCCGCGCCAGCATGAGTCTCGACGACGTGCTTGCCGGTGGTCCCGTTCTGGATGCGCTGCTGAGCCAACAACCGCTGTGGGAACTCGGAACCGGTTACGCCTATCACGCCATCACCTTTGGTCACCTTGTGGGGGAACTCATCCGCCGAATCACGGGCGAGACCGCGGGTGCCGTGTTCCAGCAGGCGGTGGCCCAGCCTCTCGGTGTGAGGGCGTGGATCGGACTGCCTGAATCCGAAGAACCCCGCGTGGCCGAGTTGTGTGCCGCGTCCGATTTCACCCGACCGGCGACAGCAGACGAATCGCCCGAGTACTGGGACGAACGCGCCATGACCTTTGGAAACGCCTTCCCGCTGGGCGACATCGGAAAGCAGGATCGTGGATTCAACCTGCCCAAGGTCCACCAGGCTGAACTGCCCGGGGCGAACGGGATCACCAGCGCTCACGCGCTCGCAAAGATTTGGTCGTCAGTTGTTACCGAAACGGACGGTGTCCGTGTGCTCACGGATGACACCGTCGCGATGATGACCGAGCGCCGTGTATCGGGACCCTCGGTTTGGCAGGACCCGGGGCCCTGGTGGGATCGAGGGTTCGGCGTGATGCTTGCGACGCACGGCAAGCCCGAACTGCTGTCACCCCACAGTTTCGGCCACGACGGCCTCGGTGGCCAGGCGGGGTGGACTGATCCGACTCACAAGGCGTCAATCGGTTTCGTCACCAACCACCTGGTGTCCGGCGCGGATGAACACCGACGTTGGACGACGCTCGTGGCCGAGGTCCGGCGCATCCTGAAACGATAGAAAAAGCCCCGAGCGTGGAGGCTCGGGGCTTTCGTACACCCCCCGGGACTTGAACCCGGAACCCACTGATTAAGAGGCAGTTGGTCAAACGTCTACTGCCCGCATAGACAAAGGGAATTAGGGGAGCCTCGATTCACGCGTGGACTACACGTGGACTAACTCGTTAGTCTCAAACGCGGCGGCTGCGGCTTTTTTTGGACGTCTTTCCCTTATCCCGCGCCCCTCCCCGGCTCCCGCAAACGGCAGAAAAAGGTTTCAAGATGCCGCAAACGGACAACGGAACAACGCAAACGCCCCCCGGCCCTAAAAGGACCGGAGGACGCTTCGTTTACTCCCTAAATGTTTCAGAGTTCGGGCGTAAAAATGAAAGGTAGGCGGCGGGTTTCTGGCGCGTCACTAAAAAAAACGCGTTGCTTCCTCCTCCGACGACGTAGGGCGGCTTTTCGCTTGTGTGTCGGGAACAAGACCACCCCCGGCACTCGTCGCGCTTGCTTGCTCATAGCGGGCCCTCGTCCTCTTTACCCGCAGTAGGCGCAGTAGGCGCGGTGTTACTAATACGGTCTGCGGGGACTGCGGGTACTGCGGGTACTGAGTCAAGGTGCCACCACACGGGCCCACCTTTTCCATCACGGGACTTGCGGACTCCGAGACGCTTTGCGGCGTCTTGTAACGTCCGGGACGAGATGCCCTCGAGTTCCCCGGCGTCTTGTATCTCCGTTGCCCGTCCTGAGCCACCGAGACGTTCTATCTCGCTTCGGAGCCACGACGTCGAGTCTGTACGTCCGGAGTTTCCCCGGTCATACTCTCTGGCCCATATATCCTCCGTGCTTACGCTGGACGGCCCGAGATGCTCCACCCGGGCCACGGCAGTAGTGCGTCCGTCGTCCGTCGTAATGTCCTGAGAGACCAAACGGAAACCGTAACTCTTTCCCGTAGCGTCCGAATAAGAGGACTTGTTTACCGTAAACACCCGGTTTCCGGACTCTTTGTCTGTCGCAAAGAATATGAGCGAACGGGCGACGTCCCTAAACGCGTGACTCCCTGACTGACGGTCCCCGGAAAACCCACCGGAGCCCTTATTCACGTGTGTAATTCCGATACACGTCAATCTATTCTTTTGGAGGAGTCCAATTAGTGGCTGGAGTGAACGTCTCACGTCTTGGAGTTTGTTCGGGTCTCCCTCAATGGAACTAGGCAACGGGTCAAACACAATAAGTGCCGGGTCCGTGTGGTCAATCGCTTCCTGAAACAACGCTAGGTCGCCCACAATAGACGGGACGGAGTCATAGGACATATCCGCATCAGTTGTGGTCACCTTAAGGTACGCAACCCTCCCCATAGCGGCTCCCGCTGCTTTGAGTCGCGGCGCGAGTTGAGTCTCCGGGTCGTCCTCGTGAGTGACGATTAGGACGTCACGCGGCTTTCCCCAAAGGTCTCCCTCAAGAGTGCCCTTAGATATTCGCGCCACGTAGTCGAGCGCGACGGTAGTTTTGCCCTCGCCCCCGCGCCCGGAGAATATCGTCAAGGTACCCACCGGGATAAGTCCGAGATTGTCCAAAAAGTCTTGGCTTCGAGACTGAACTTGGTCAAAAAAGGTCAATGAGAGTTTCCGTTCTGGCTTGTCGGCCATTAGACACACGCTCCGTTCTTGTGCTTCGCGGCGAGTTCATAACCCCACGCGTTGAGATGCCCGGACCACTCCCACCGGATATCGGGCCGGAGCCCGTACCACGCGTAAGAGTAAGAGGAGGGCGGGTCTGCGCCGAACGGAGTCACGACGAGACGGACACGAGCCCCAAAAGGTACCCGTTCGAGTTGATAGGCGAGCGTAGTCTCCGGGTCCCCAAAGATTGCGAACGTGTGCTCGAACTTCGGGTGCCTCCGGAGATACAACGTGATTATCCGAGTCTGGTCCATTGTCCACGCTCACCCCCGACGACGGGAGTAGCGGCGGCCTCAAGGTCCACGCGGCGAATACGGATAGTCCGGTCTCCGATACGGACGGCGGGAATAACTCCGTCTCGTATCCAATTGCGGACGGTGCCTTTGCTGACCTCAAACTTGGTCGCGGCGGCGTCAATCGTGACATAGTCAGACGTTGTTTCGTCAGACATAGATAGTCCTCCTGCGGGTAGGACGCGTACTAAGCGTCTTTACCTCTGGAGAGACCCGGGTGCTCGGGGCGAGTCAATTCTCTAAAAGCCAGAGTTGAGCACTAGCAAAATCATATAACGGAGCGCAGACAGACAATTAGAACAACACGCGAACAATAGGAGAATTACGGTGCCCGGGTCTCCGCGTAGTCCATAAGAGGGAACCCCTTACCCTCGCAACGTCGGAGCGCAACCCACGCTAAATGGAAAATCTCAAGTAGTTCCTCGCGCCGCTTTGGCACTCCCTCTTTTGGCTCGTTGTCGTCTGGCTCGTAGCCAAGAATCTCCGCTCGTTCTGCGAACGTCCGAAACGTAATTCCTACGGCGTCAAGGTCCGGGAACTCTTTGAGATGCCCGTCCGCAATTGCCCGGTCAATGTTCGCCGCCATTTCTCGAGCCCGTTCTATGCGAACGATAAACGGGACCACGTTGTCTTTTGCTTGGTTTAGGTAAACGTAATACTTCGGCTCGGACTTGTCCCCGGCTATCTCGTCCACCGTCCCGCCTAACACGTTGAGACGCTGCGAATGCGGGTCTAACGGCTCGTCGTAAGGTTGCGTCTTATCCATTGACTATCCCCTTGAGTAGTTCCCTTGTCCGTCCCGTCGCCCGCTGGTAATCCATAGCGACTTTTACGCTGCGGTGCCCGAGACGGTCCATTAGTTCGAATGTTGTCGCGCCCGTCTGCGCGAACATAGTCCCGGCGAACCCCCGAAGCGAGTGAAACCGTCCGGCGAACCCGGCGGCGGCCCGAGCACTACGCCACAACGTATTCATTTGGAACTCGAGCCAATGCTCCCCGCTGCCCGGACGTCGCTCGAACAACAACGCGTCCGGATACGCCCCGACAAGCTTGAGATGCGCCTTGAGTAACGGCGTCATCTCCGACGGTAATTCCACCGTCCTAATTGAGCCCTCCGTCTTTGGAGTTTTGACAATTGCGGCCCGCTTGTCCCACGTGACGGCCCGCTCCACGCGAACAATTGCCCACGTCTGCCCGTCCACGGTCTCGAGTGTGACGTCCTTACGTCGTAACTCGAATATCTCGCCCTTACGGAGTCCACCCCACGCCGCGAGACTAATGACCACGTCAAACGGAGACGCCGCTTCGCGGACCATAATCTCGACTTGTTCCCGGGTAGGTATCTCCGGACGCATAGCCGGACGATACGACGTCGCTCCCTCAATAAGACACGGCGAGTCCGTAATCCAATTGCGCTTGAGCGCGTAGTCCGTGAGTGTCTTTAGGTGCTTGTACGCTTTGGACGCTTGGTTAGGTGCCCTCCGGTGCTCCGGGCCCCACCACTTGTCCACTTGTCCCGGCGTGATGCTCCTCACGGGGACGTCCGCAAACGTTGTCAATACGCTCGAGACGAGACGCTCATACTCTCGGAGAGTTGTCGGAGATAGTGGCTGACCCTTACGGAGTCGCGTTTCTCGCCAATGCTGCGCGAGTTCCCGGAGCGTGGCGGTCCTTGAGTCAAGGTCTCCAATACGAGCGGCGGCCCGTTTGGCATAGGCTCCGGACTCAATCGCTTCAGTAATTCGGCGGAGTTCTCTTTCCGCGAGTTGCTTCGTGGAGAATGTTCCCCCGGTTACTCGTCGCCCGCCCGGGTCTGTAAACCTGACTCGATAGCGGCCCGAAACTAGTTTCTCGATACTCCCGACGCTGCGGCGTGGACTCCGTGTGCTCATTTTGTCTCTCCCGTCGTGGACTACACGTGGACTAAGTGTGGACTAAACGTGGACTAACCCGTTGCTTCCTATTGTGTCCTAATGCTACAACGCGAGACAGGCAAACACAGAAAACCCGCCAAAACAAAAGGAAAAACCCGAGCGTGGAGGCTCGGGGCTTTCGTACACCCCCCGGGACTTGAACCCGGAACCCACTGATTAAGAGTCAGTTGCTCTGCCAATTGAGCTAGAGGTGCGTGTGCTTGCGCAACTTGACCACAATACCAGCGAGACGACGGTGTGCCAAAATCGGCGCGGATCGCGAGAATTGAGCTTCCGCACTGCGTCATAGACGCTTGACGTGCTGCCGTGCGTTTTGTACAATATAGACATGAACGCTATTTCCTCCACCCACGCCCGCCAAAACTGGGCGGACACAGTCGACCGCGCCCGCGACGAACCGATCATCATCACCGATCACGGCCGCGAAACTGTTGTCGTCATGGACGCCGCTCTCGCGAAGCTCGCCCTGCAAGTGCTCGAAGACGCGCGCGACGTAGAGGAAGCCACAAAGGCTCTTGAGCGGATTGACGCCGGGCTTGACCGAACATATTCGCTCGAGGAGGTCGCGGCGGAACTCGGAATTCAGCTTGACAACTGAGTTTCGAGTTGTCTGGTCGGAAGGGGCAATTCGAGTGCTGCGGAAGCTCGATCGCTCCGTTGCAAAACGATTAGTGACGGCCACGAAACTACTTGCACAAGATCCATATCCGCCGCGAAGCAAGAAAATGAAAGGATTCCCCGACCTAAGCAGAGTTCGGGTCGGAGACTTTCGAATCGTGTATCGAGTTAAAGACGCCCGACTTATAGTTACCGTCGTAAAGATTGGCCACCGACGCGACGTTTACCGGGGCCTCAAAGGCTAAAGCGCCGCGATTCGCGTCAAAGCCTCGGTGAGGATTTCCGGGCTGGTCGCGAAGTTGATGCGAATGTGTTGCGTGTACTGAGGACCCAGATCGGTCCCGGGAACGACCGCCACCCGGCCCTGATCCAGAATCTTCACCCACGGCCTGTCCCCCAGTTTCAACCCAGAGACGTCGACCCACGCGAGGTACCCGGCTTCGGGAACCATCTCAAGACGAGCGCCGGGCAGCAGCCGCGCCAACTCGGTGGCAAGGTGGTCGCGCGCAACCTCGAGAGTTTCCATCGTTGCGTCGAGCCACGGGGCTCCGTCACGGAACGCCACCACCATGGAAAAGGCCCCCAATAGTGACGATCTCCAGTGCATGGCTTCGGGCAGTGGCTTCAGAAGTTCGGCACCACGTTTGCCGTGACCCAGAATGAACGCCGCCTTGAGCCCCGCAAGATTCCACGATTTCGATGAGGACGTGACGAGGACGCCGGTGCGTTCCGCCGCCTCGCCGACTGAAAGGTAGGGAACGAATTCTGTATCGGGGTAGGTCAGCGGTGCGTGAATCTCATCGGAGATGACGACGGCACCGTGTCGGTCCGCCGCCTCGGAAAGTGCGGTGAGTTCCTCACGGGTAAAGACTCGGCCGAGCGGGTTGTGCGGGCTGCAGAGAAGGAAGTGTCCGACACCGCGCGCGAATTCGCGTTCGATCCCGGCTACGTCAAGGCGGAAATCTGCGGTGAGGGGAACGTCGACAATTTCGATCCCCAGTTCCTCCAGCCAGTGCCAGAAACCGACATAAACCGGCGACGTCACGATGACGCGCGAAACGTTGTGCGCGCGAAGAAACTCCACGGTTGCGACTCCGACATCGGGTGCGAGTTTCGCACTGGACGTGTCGGGAGTCCACCCCCACCGTTTCTCGGCGAACGCGGTGAACGCCGGGGCAAGCTCGGGAAGCGGCCCGAGGTACCCCATGTCTGAGGTTGCAACCAGGTTCCCCAGGAAGTGGCGAATTGGTTCGGCTACCGGATAGTCCATTTCTGCGACATGCAGCGGTATGACGTCTTCTGGGTATCGACGCCACTTCGCCGAATGGCGAGTGCGTAGCGTCTCCAAGGATTCGGCAGCAATTCGAGAATCGGTCACGCACTGAACCTAGCACTTCGGGTATTCTGGGCTCATGACTCTAACCGTTGGCCAGCAGGCACCCGACTTCACCCTCCCCGATTCGGAAGGGAAACTCCACTCGCTCAGCGACTTCGCTGGCAAGAACGTCATCGTGTATTTCTACCCGAAGGCGTCAACCCCCGGCTGCACGACCCAGGCGTGTGACTTCCGCGACAACATGGCTGCGTTGACGGCCAAGGATTACGTGGTCATCGGAATTTCGCCCGATTCGGCCAAGGATCTGCAGACCTTTATCGACAACGAGTCACTGCCGTTCCTCCTCCTCGGTGACACGTCCAAGGAAACCCTGAACGCCTACGGCGCATTCGGCACCAAAAACATGTACGGCAAGGAAGTCCAAGGCGTCATCCGCTCGACGTTCGTGGTCGACGAGAACGGTGTCCTCACGCACACGCTGTACAACGTGAAGGCGACGGGTCACGTCGACAGCCTCCGCGAGAAGCTCGGCGTCTAACCTCGGTTATCCGACCGACGTGTTGAACAGCGAACCGATTGCGAACGTCACCGCGAGCGCAGCGGCCCCGCCGATGACGACACGAATCACGGACTTGGCCATCGAGCTTCCACCGAGGTAGGCGCCGGCCGCACCGGTTCCCGCGAGTGCGATGATCGACGCGACAATCACGGCGGGGATGCGGTACTGCTCGGCGGCGAATACAACCGTCAAGAACGGCAACAGTGCACCGGCCAAGAACGAGATCATGGACGACATCGCAGCAGCCCACGGGTTGACGATGTGCGCTTCGAGGATGTTGAGTTCAGCCTCAAGGTGTGCCCGAATCGGGTCGTGGTCGGTCAGTTCTTGGGCAACCTTCTTTGCCGTCGCGTGCGACAAACCTTTGTGCTCGTAAATCGACGCCAGCTCGGCCAGTTCGAATTCGGGCTGATCGATAAGTTCCTGTTTTTCCTTCGCAATAAGCGCGAGCTCACTGTCGCGCTGGCTGCTGACCGAGACGTACTCGCCCAGTCCCATGGAAATCGCGCCGGCCGCTACACCCGCAACGCCGGCAATCATGATGGGGCCAATGTCGGTGGTTGCCGCAGCGACACCGACCAGCAGGGCCGCGACGGAAACGATTCCGTCGTTCGCACCAAGAACCCCGGCGCGCAGCCAGTTCAACTTGGACAGGTGCGAAATGCGGTGAGGCTCATAGGCGGTCATGGGTCAAGTCAACCAACAATTCGCCGGGTAATCCAGAAAGGTAAGCCTTACTTGCGCTCAAGGTGGGCGGTGACGCTCTTTGAGAACAACATGGCCGCGGTGACTAGAGCGGCTGGAATTCCGATGACGAGAGCTAAATCGAGACGCGCATCGGGGCCTTGGCCGGTTGCGATGGCGATTCCCACGAACAACATCTGCCACACGACAATCGCCGCGCGGGTCGCGGATCGGCCGGCCCAGAACCCCCGCGTGACCGCTCCGGCCGCCAACCCGGAAATCCAGACGAGGACGTCGAAGAAGACAGAGCCTCCGAGCGAGAGCGACGGAGAGGTCAGTGTTTCGTAGCTGAAGAGTGCCGCAACGCCGAGGAGCGCGGTGGATTGCAGCGACAAAACAAGAGTCAACAGAACGATGAGCAAGCGGCGGCGGTTTGAGGTCACAAACTATTTTCTCAAAAACCCTTGACCAATCTGACCATTCGTGAGAATCTAATAGAGGTTGTTGTTTGCGCCCGATGGTGTGCGCAGTTCCCAACACTTCCATCAATCACTCGTCGCCCTGCAAGTGGGGTGAAATCGTTGGTCCGATTACGTGCCAACAACAACATGAAGGAGAACACCATGGATTGGCGCGATAAGTCAGCCTGTCTCACGGTCGACCCGGAACTTTTCTTCCCCGTCGGCAACACCGGCCCCGCACTCGACCAGATCGAGAAGGCGAAGGCTGTTTGTGGCGGATGCTCCGTCGCAGAGAACTGCCTCCAGTACGCACTCGAGACCAACCAGGACTCCGGTGTCTGGGGTGGGCTCAGCGAAGACGAGCGTCGCGCGCTCAAGCGCCGCGCAGCTCGTGCCCGCCGAGCTTCCTAAGCATTCACTCGAGACGCCCCTTCGGGGGCGTTTCGTCGTTTAAGCGCGACGGGGTCCGTGAATGAATCGCAGCGGGATGTCGATGACGACGACGGTGCCCCCAGTGGCACCGCGAGTCCACTCAATCGTGGCGGAGAGTTCGTTCTCGACAAGTGTTCGGATGATCTGGGTTCCCAGGCCCTGACCGACCGTTCCCGGTTCGAAACCCGGGCCGTTATCTGCGATGGCTACCCGTAGCGTCGAATCCCCGCGCGTCGCGATGACGTGAACTTCACCAGCGACGACGTCCTTCAGCCCGTGTTCCACCGCGTTGGTGATGAGTTCGGTGAGCACCACCGCGAGCGGGGTGGCGAATTCGGACGGTAATTCTCCGAATTCTCCTTCGATGCTCGGGCGGATTATCGCGCCGCTGGTGCCCGCCACCTCGGCGGCAAGGGGTGTAACGCGGGCGGCGACCTCATCAAAGTTCACGGTTTGCGCAAGCCCCGACGCGAGGGCGTCGTGGACGACGGCGATTGCCTCGACGCGGCGCATCGCCTGCGCCAGTGCGTCCTTGACCTCGTCCGACTTTGTTCGTCGGCTTTGGATTCGCAAGAGCGACGCGACGGTTTGCAGGTTGTTCTTGACGCGGTGATGAATCTCGCGAATCGTCGCGTTTTTGCTGACCAGTTCGCGCTCTTGGCGTCGAATCTCGGTGACCTCGCGAATCAGCACCACCGACCCGATGCGTTCGCCGCCCTGCGTCAGCGGGATGGAGCGAACCGCGAGGACCAGGTTTTGGGCTCGGAAGTCGGCTCGCCACGGCACCTTTCCAGAGATGATCATCGCTAGTGACTCGTCTGCGGCGACGTCCCCCTCGTTCGATACCTGGCGGGCCGCGTCTGCGAGGGGAATCCCCTCGATGGATGACGGATAGCCCAGTCGGTTGAACGCAGAGAGCGCGTTGGGGCTGGCATAGGTGACGACGCCGTCGCGGTCGAGGCGAATGAATCCGTCTGATGCGCGGGGCAGGCCCAACCGGGGGGCGTCTTTGAGTGCCGCGTCCGGGAAATCTCCTTCGGCAATCATCGCGTAAATCTGTTCGGCCGCCTCAATGAACGTCAACGCTTGGCGGTTCGCCGACAGGTCAGCCATCAGTGAATGTCGGGTCAAGACCGCGATCGGTGCCTTTGCGCCGCGTCGACGCACCGGAATCGCTCGAACACTGTTCGCCGTTTCCTCAATCCAGATGGGCTGGTCTGCTTCGATGATCGTGCCCCGGCTCATACACTCGGTCAGCAGATTCGACCACGAATCCGACGGGTTCGTTCCAACGATGTCGCGGTAAAAGATGGTGTTCGAATTACCGGGTCGAAACAGGGCCGTGCAGACGAACCCACCGGTGGTGGTTTCCAGCCACAGCGCCATGTCGGAAAACGACAGGTCGGCGATCAGTTGCCCCTCGCGAACAAGGTCGCGCAGCCACTCGATGTCGTCCGCCCCGAGCGTTGTCTGCTCGGTGGCAATCGATGTAAGGGTAGGCACTAGTCAAGGCTACCTTTTGGCCACGGTGTTCACCTTCGGAATTCGAGCGCGAACGGTCTCCCACACTTCACGCATCGAACCCGTCGCCCGCGCAGCGGCATCGTCGATACCGCCGCGATTGTCCTTTGCGACAACCGCGGTAACTCGGTGTTCCGTAAACCGTCCAATCGCGTCGATTGCTTCTCGAGCAGTCTGTTTTGATGTTTTGTTGAGCACGATGAGCGGTTCGGAGTTCAGGTCCGTCAACTCGTCCAGTCCCCGAATCAATCGTGAGATTCCGACCGCATCACTGTGGCCAACAGCGACGACCAGATCCGAATCTGAAATGATGGCGCGAGCCGTGCCGTCTCGTTGGGGTGCGCCGTCAATCCACTCGTTCTCCTCGATTCCCGACCCAACATCGGCGATAACCAGGTCGACCATCCCCCGCAGATGTGCAATGGCGCCGCGCGCCTTGGGTGCTGCGGTTTCTGCCCAACGCGATGCCCGCGGTAAACCGGTCAGCACCCCCAGGCTTCCCTGGAACCGCTCGGGAGTTAGTGCGAGGCGATGGAAATCATTGTCGGATAAGTCGCCACGTCCTGCCAGACGACAAACTGCAGCGAAACCCGGAACGTCGTCGATAAGCCCCAACCCGATTGCGATTGATGCCCCGCGAGAATCTGCGTCACACAGCATCACACTCAGCCCTTCCCGGGCCGCGAGTACTGCGAGGGAAATGGCGGTGGTCGTTACGCCCGGAGCACCCGCAGGACCCCAGACTGCGACCACGGAACCGCCCGCCGACGGTGCGACCATCTCAGCGCTCGGCGAAGATGACGAAACCGCTTTGGCAGAACTTCGTGCCTGAATCTGTTCCACTCGTTCGATGCGTGACACGCCGGTCAAACCGTCAATCCACTGCGTTTCCGGAACGTCGTGAGCGAGCGCAAACCCGCGGACCTTCCTTTGGACTATTGCCCCCAGGATTTCTGAGGTGAGGAATTGAACCGAACCGTCGACGAGGACCGCGTCAAGCGGCTCAAAATCACGAATCAACTCACTCGCGCGAATGGGATCGTCCGTGCCCCACTGCACAATCGCCCATTCGTCGATTTCGGAGACACGAGCGTGCCAGTCGGCTGGTCCGACAATTCCGATATTCACATTGAGTCAACGCCTTTCGTTGCGATGATTTGTCCGTTTGCACCGAGCGCAGCGAGTAGTGAACCTTCGTCTCGCACATCAATTGACACGTCGACCAGTTCACCTTCGCCAAAGCCCCCTCTGCGCACGGCGATGACAACAACATCGTGCGCCGCTAATCGAGGTGGCCTCGAATTCTCGGCATCAACGAACCACAGCTCGATGCGAGAACCCGAGGCAATCGTTGTCGCTGGCGCGATGTCGAGCGGCACGGCGATAGCTCGTCTGTGCGACGAAGTGGAATCTAGGGTGTGTTGAGAGACGAGGTCCCCCGCTGCCAGGTCGACGGCAGTTCGTTGGCCGACGAGTTCGGGCAGAGCGACAGAGGAAAGATCAATATCCGCCTGGACGCGGGCCTCCGTGAGGTCGTCGCTCGAAATCACGGTCCCTGCCGGGATGAAACGTGCGGCGAGAACCATTCCCGTCCCCGTGGAGTTCTCCGAGACGACCCACACAGTGCCGAAAACGCTTACGCCGATGAGCGCAAGCCCGAGCCATATTCGGGGACTGGGCATTCGGCCGCGCAGTCGGGGGATGTTTAGTCGCATTGTGGCCTCCTCGGGATACATCGTGGTGGGGATGCCGTGAAGGCGCTTCATTTATCCCCAAGTTGCAAATTCCGCACCGCGTTTACCCCACGGATTGGCATGCTGGCCGCATGAGAGAAGACTTTTTACTGAGCCCCACCGATGTAGCCGAGGCTTTGGGATTGACGGTGGCTGAGGTTCACGACCTTATTGACACACGAGATTTGCCGGCAACGATGAATCGTGGCTGGAAAGTCACCCATTCCAACCTTGCGCAGTTCATCTCATTGAGCAGATCCGATGCACTCCAACTTGGACGCGATGTGCCCGCCAATCCGACTTTTGCCGCTTCACGGCCGTTCGAGAACGATGAATTCGATTGAGGTAATGGGAATCGAAACGGGGCGCTGATTGACCTGAACGTCAACGGCGTCTTTCCACACCGCGACGAGTCGCCCGCGAAATCCCCCGCGGACGAGAGTGACAGTGACTGATTGGTTTTCTCGCTCGCAGGTTCGCAATCGCGCGCCGATTGTTACGTGCGGAAAACTTCGAGCGAACGTTTGCGGGCACGCGCACGAACCCTGGGCGAGCATCGCGTTGACCGCATGTAACGGGGCAACCACCACAGTCGAGGTGCCACAAAAGTTCCCCTCGATCCAACTGGCACCCACTCGGCCCACGTGGACCGGCTCGAGCGAGGACGAAAGAAACACATCGAGGGGCGATTGTTCACCGCGAATCGCGAGCAAGCGAATGAATGGTATTCGTGCGCGTTCGGCGCGGATCAGCTCGCGCCGCTCATCAAGCTCAGCATTGTCAACTTCACTGTCCCACAGCGACTGATAGCCACTGAAGAAATTTTCCCACCGCACACTGTGAGGCTATGCGCCGATCACGCGGCTGATGAAGTTATCCACATATTGTCAACACGGGTTGCGCGGGGTTGGTCAAATGCGCAAAGGTTATTGCTTTATTCGGTGCATCAGCGCCGGAGCGAATCAGGAATCTAGGGAAAGGAACGCGCATGCCACGACACTCTCTTGAATCAGAACCCGCACGCCACCGACGGGTGGCAGACGTCGAATTCTTCGATGCTCAGCCGACACCACGGTCGGAACTGCCCGACCCGAATGATGTGGTCAAGCGATTGGCTCTACTCGCCTGTGAAATTCTTGCTGGATCACGGAATTTGGACCAAATTGCGCGGTGGGTAACCGATGACGTTTATCGACTGATTGCTGAACGGTCGGTTGATGCTAAGCGCAGACGAGCACAGGCGACAGAATCATCGCTCAAGCGCCCCAACGTTTCCGTCGTTTCCGCCCACCTTTGCGAGCCACGAGACGGGATCGTCGAGGCTGTCGCTCTAGTCCGCATTGGACCACGAACGCGTGCCGTCGCTATTCGCTTGGAAGGCCTGGATCACCGCTGGCGAGCGAGTTCACTCGCGCTGTTGTGACTAGTCGGTCTTTTGACCGAACGCACCGCGGCTGCCGCCGGTGGCAGGGGGCTGGTTCGGTCGAATGCGCGGTCGCAACTGCTCTGACGGGGGCGTCTGCTTGACCTGGGGCTGAGCGGGGCGCACCTCGGTTTCGCCGTCCTCGTTGGGGGCGGAATACGACAGTTGCGCCGGAGCCTGCGGAGCACTGAGTCCGGGAGCCGACACCGCCTCGCCGCCAGCGGCGGGCACAACCTGAACGTCGAGGTTGAAGACGAAACCGACCGACTCCTCGCGAATCAGCCCCATCATCTGCTGGAACATCTGGAAACCTTCGCGCTGGTATTCGATGAGCGGATCGCGCTGCGCCATCGCACGCAAACCGATACCGTCCTTGAGGTAATCCATCTCGTAGAGGTGGTCGCGCCAACGGCGGTCGACGACCGACAGCACAACACGCCGCTCCAGTTCACGCATGGCGGTCTCGCCCAGCGAGGTTTCGCGAATGCCGTACTGAACCATTGCGTCGCCAATGAGTTCGCGGGCGACGTCAGCGGACGAAATCTTGTCGCCGTACTCACCGAGAACGTCGTGAACCGAAACGGTCACGGGGAAGATCTGACGAACGTCGACCCACAACTGTTCGAGATCCCAGTCGTCGGAATTGCGGGCGTTGGCGGTGTGCTGGTTGACGACCTCGGTCACCGAGCGTTCGATGAACTGCCCAACCCGTTCCTGAATGGATGCGCCCTCGAGAATCTGGCGGCGGTCGCCGTAGATTGCCTCGCGCTGGCGGTTGAGCACGTCGTCATACTTGAGAACGTTCTTGCGGATTTCGGCGTTACGGCCTTCGACCTGCGACTGAGCGGAGCGAATGGCGCGCGACACAATCTTGGATTCGATGGCCAAATCGTCGTCACCCGTTCGGCGCATGATGGATTCAGCCGCACCGGCGTTGAACAAGCGCATGAGGTCGTCTTGCAGCGACAGGTAGAAACGGCTCTCGCCGGGGTCACCCTGACGACCCGAACGACCGCGCAACTGGTTGTCAATACGGCGCGATTCGTGACGCTCGGTTCCCAACACGTAAAGCCCTCCGGCCTTGACGACCTTTTGGGCTTCCGTCGCAACCTGCGCCTTGGTCGCGGTAAAGACCTCGTCCCATTTCGCTTCGTACTCGTCCGGGGTGTCGTTCGGGTTGAGCCCCATTTCGTGAAGTTTGTGAACGGCCATGAATTCGGCGTTCCCGCCGAGCATGATGTCGGTTCCACGACCGGCCATGTTCGTCGCAACCGTAACGGCGGCAAGTCGACCGGCTTCGGCGACGATTCCGGCTTCTCGGGCGTGGTTCTTGGCGTTCAAGACTTCGTGCCGAATGCCCTTCTGGGCAAGCAACTTCGACAGCATCTCCGACTTCTCGACCGACACGGTTCCGACAAGAACGGGCTGCCCCTTTGCGTGGCGCACGGCGATGTCCTCAACAACCTGGCGGAACTTCGCCTCTTGCGTGCGATAGACGAGGTCGGACTTGTCTAACCTGACCATCGGCATGTTGGTCGGAATGGGAACAACACCGATCTTGTAGGTCGAGGCGAATTCTGCGGCTTCCGTTTCGGCGGTTCCCGTCATTCCCGACAGCTTTTCGTACAAGCGGAAATAGTTCTGCAGCGTCACCGTGGCGAGAGTCTGGTTCTCGGCCTTGACCTCGACGGCTTCTTTCGCTTCGATCGCCTGGTGGATTCCCTCGTTGTACCGACGGCCGGCGAGGATTCGACCGGTGTGCTCGTCGACGATGAGCACCTCACCGTTCATGACGACGTAGTCTTTGTCCTTGCGGAACAGTTCCTTTGCCTTGATCGAGTTGTTGAGGAACGAGATGAGTGGTGTGTTTGCCGACTCGTAGAGATTGTCAATTCCGAGGTAGTCCTCGACCTTTTCGATTCCCGACTCGAGCACACCGATGGTGCGCTTCTTTTCGTCGACCTCGTAGTCCTCGCCCGCAATCAACTTGTGGACGATCTTCGAAAACTCGGCGAACCACCGGTTCGCTTCAGCGGAACCCGGCCCCGAAATGATGAGCGGGGTACGTGCCTCATCGATGAGGATCGAGTCGACCTCGTCAACGATGGTAAAGAAGTGTCCGCGCTGGACCATGTCCTGGCGCTGCCACGCCATGTTGTCACGCAGGTAATCAAACCCGAACTCATTGTTGGTGCCGTAGGTGATGTCGGCCAGATATTGCTGGCGTCGTACTTCGGGGGATTGGTTCGACAGGATGCAGCCGGTCGACATTCCGAGGGCGCGGAAGACGCGACCCATCAATTCGGACTGGTACGACGCAAGGTAGTCGTTAACGGTAACGATGTGCACACCGCGCGACGGGATCGCATTCAGGTAGGCGGCGAGCGTTGCAACCAGCGTTTTTCCTT
The DNA here is from genome assembly GCA_044338315.1 of Microbacteriaceae bacterium. Lineage (GTDB taxonomy): Bacteria > Actinomycetota > Actinomycetes > Actinomycetales > Microbacteriaceae > MWH-TA3. The sequence continues at coordinate 26,478 of JBIILU010000005.1, forward strand.
CGCCCGTCTTCATCTCGGCGATGTTCCCCAGGTGAAGCGCGGCGCCACCCATCAACTGAACGTCATAGTGGCGCATTCCGAGGGTGCGCTTGGCCGCCTCACGGACAGCGGCAAAGGCTTCGGGAAGCAGGTCATCGAGAGATTCCCCTTTAGCGTAACGCTCGCGGAATTCGACGGTCTCAGCGCGCAGCTCGTCGTCGGTCAGGTCGGTGAACGCGGCTTCAATCGCATTGATCGCCTGCGCATAGCTCTTGAGTTTGCGCAAAATAGCGCCTTCGCCGACGCGCAGAACTCGCTCGAGAAGATTGGCCACTCGGAACTCCGTTTCACCCGGCCGACGCTCACGGGAGGCGCGACGGCATACGCACTATCTTACGGCGAACGCGCGCCGGGGGCTTTCGGTGTCACGAAAAATGCGCAGAATTGCCGAGCGGAGCGCCTCGCGACGGCACAACCGCCAGCACGACGATGGCCACCACCTCGCAATGGAATGAGGCGAGTGCGCTCATCGCCGCCCGCATCGACGCGCCCGTGGTCAGCACATCGTCGACAAGGATTACCCGGGACACCCCGGGCTGACGCGCAGTCATCGTGCGGTGACGCGCGCGTTCATTAGCGCTTCTGCCCTTTTGTGTTCCGACGTCACGCAACCGAAGGACATTGAGCACCGGGCGACCAAGCATGCGAGCGATCACTGGTGCAAGACCGTAGCCTCGACGACGAAAGCCAACCCGAGAGGGCGGGATGGGAACAACGGGATCCGACGGAAGGTTGGCCGCCAGCCTCAGCAAGACGGGCGCGAAGGCTCGCAGAATTGCGCAAGAACGAAAATTCTTTGCTGCTCTAATGACGTGCCGAAGCGTGCCCGAGTAACAACCCAGTGCATAAACGGGAACCCCATCGAGCACGAGTCGTGGCCGGTCGCCCTCGACCACTTGTGAACGACACGTTCGGCACAGGTGACTGCCCGGTGTGCGACACACGGCGCACGTCGAATCGAGGAAGACAGAAGCCCACACATACCAAGCCTGTCGACGCGTGGCCCCGCAGTAGTGCCGATGCGCCCGATTCTGGGGAGAAGTGCCGCTAGTGCTGCGTTGCCAGCAAGTCGGCGGTCAAGCCGATGGCTTGCCACCCACCGGCGCGCGGTTGCCACAGTTGTCCGTCTCTGCTTCGAATGACGAGTTCGGAGCGCCCATTGCCCCCGACAATCGTGGCGGGCGAGGTCGGCTGACCGATTGACGTCGTGATTCCCCCGACCGACGCGAGCTCGACGGTGTACCCCGACACGGTGCGGGTGATCACGGCGACGTTGAGAGCATCCGCCCACGCGATGTCGATGATCGAAGCGCCCTCGATCGGAAGACGATGGAAACCGCTCACTGCGGTAACCCGGCCTTCGGCGTCACGTCCAATCGACGCGACGTACAGTCGGTGTCCCGCCGTTGACTCGACAGCCACGGCCAGCCGCGCATCCTCGCGCGACACCTCGAGTGACACGATGCGTCCCTTCGAACCCCAGGGCCCTTCGATGCGGTTCGACGCCCCTGACCCAAAGACACGAATCGCGGCAGGGTTGTCGGGCGACACCCACCACACAGAATCGCTGCCGTCTATCTGGGGTTCGACCAACGACGGGGTGTTCGAGACGCGCAAAGTCGAATCCCCCACGAAATAGACGCTCGATGCGGTTCCGACCGCCGCGACTCCCGTGTCGTGGAATGACACGGAGACCGGTGCGAGCTCAACGACTCGGTCGGCGATGCGACCGATCGGGTCGACTCGGCCACCGACCGCGAACCCGAACTCCCCCTCATCGACGATGAGCGCATTTTCATTAACGAGAGGGTTGAGAGCATCCGCGGTCGTCAGTGTCGGGGTGATGGACAAAACCGCACGGTCGACCGTGAGCGCAACGGTTGAAATGCCGGCGATGGCCTGAAGGCTGACCGCCATCTGCGACAACATGGCGCGCTGGTCGTCGTTGGAGGCGTCGAGCACTTCCCGCGACACGTCAACGAGCGCGCGGCCGTCCGCAATTTCAACGGGGGACGCGACGAGCGTCGCGGTTTCCGGAAACGCCGTCGAGGAGTAGGGCAAGAATTCACTCGGTCCGGCAATCACCGCTCGCGCCACCTCGGTCGCCGGGTCTCCCGCTCGCGGGAAATATCGTAAATCAGGAACGAATTGCGTTCGAGACTGATTGTAGAAATACACCGCATACGGCTGATAGACCGACTCAAACGTCGTCGCACTGACGAAGACGGCGTCCGGTGCTTGCAGGATTCGCCACTCCCCGTCTACTTGGTCGAACTGGAACGCGAAGCTCTGTGACGCGCCCGCGTCCTCCGGTGTATAGAATCCCCCGCGCGTCACGCGAGCATCGACGGTCGTCGAGAAGGAGAGCTCCGAGGCGCCAACAGACGCCACCGACGAACCGCCGCCGCGGACAATCGACTCTTGAAGGGGTTTCCATTCGGCGGCGAAATCATCCGTCAGGAACATTCGTGCAACGCGGTAATTGTCTTGAGCAGCAGCCCCCGCGGCGAGGAAACCCTCGAGAATTTCTTGCTGGGTTGCCCCGTCAACCGGACCGGACGCCAGGAACTGAACTTGTGTGTCGACCGAGGTTTCGAGCGGTCCGCCGAATTGAACGGAACCGCTAGTGGGAAGGTTCGTGCATCCCGCGAGAGCGAGAACGAGAACGGCGAGAAGTGCCTTACGCATCGGGAACCTCCTCGCTGGGGGGAAGCCCGATGGGGGAGACCGCGTCACGGACACCCTCACGGGGGATCGTCAATCGGAAGCAGGCTCCGGCTCCGGGCTCCGCCCAGACGTCGATCGTGCCGCCGTGAAGGGTCGCGTCCCCTTGGGCGATGGCGAGTCCTAGTCCCGTTCCGCCCGTCCGACGCTCACGCGCGGGATCTGCTCGCCAGAACCGGTCAAACACGCGCGCGACCTGCTCATCGGTCATTCCAACTCCGTGGTCGCGAACCGCAATTCCCACGGCACTCGACGACGAATCGACCCAGACGTCGATTGGTTTCCCTTCGCCGTGGTCGATGGCGTTGGCGAGAAAGTTTTGCAGAATTCGACGGATGCGCCGGGGGTCGAGTTCGATTTCACCGTGACCGCCCGGCGCGTGAAGTCGAACGACCGACCCGCGGTCTTTTGCCAGCGCCGCGACGTTGTCGATGCTCGCCGCAGCGAGCGCTGCAGGAGCGACGAGGGCCATCTCCAGTTCGGCCGCGCCCGCATCGAAACGCGATAGTTCGAGGAGTTCCGCCAAGGTCACTTCAAACTTTTCGAGCTGTTGGTGCAAAATCTCGGCGGCTCGAGCAGTGTCGGCGTCGAACTGGTCGCGGCGATCGAAGATCATGTTGCCAGCGAGTTTGATGGAGGTCAGCGGTGTTCGAAGTTCGTGACTCACATCGGAAACGAATTGTTGTTGCAGGGTCGAGAGCGTCGCTAGTCGCGTGATCTGCCCCGAGATAGCCTCCGCCATCCGATTGAACGAGGTTGCGAGGGTTGCGGTGATGTCCTCACCCTCCACCTCGATTCGCTCGTCGAGGTTTCCGGCGGCGAACCGTTCGGCTGTCACCGCAGTAGTGACAATCGGCCTGATTGCTCGCGTGGTGACGGTCCACACGATTCCCCCGGTTACGAGCACGAAAAAGATTCCGCCCAACAGGAGGGCGCTCTGAACAAACTGGAGATTTCCCTGGACATCGGATAAGTCATAGACGAGGACCAGGTCATATCGGCCGGCGGTTGGCACATCGACATTGGCCGACGCCGCTATGCCGGGATCCCCGCTCGGCAGTGCGATCGACTGATAGTGAATCGATTTCCTATCGGCCTGAACAGCGTCGCGCAGTTCTTGGGATACCACTTCAATGGGGAACCCAATGGACGACGTGCTCGCCAGGACGTTTCCCGTCGATTGCCCCACCTCGCGCAATATGGCGAAACCAACCAGTCCCGGTGAATTCGTCGTCGATCGCACCGTTGTTTGTGCCGCCGAGTTAGCGCGTTCGATGTCGATGTTCCCGTCCGTGTCGACCGCGCCATCAAAAACGGACTGGACATTCCCCGTCACGGCCGCGGCTTCTGCGACAACCTCGCTGCGGCGCGACTCAAACAGGTTGCTTTGGATGATGTACGACAGCACTCCCCCGATGAGCCCGACCGCGATTGTCGTCAACAGCAGCGACACCAGCATCATCCGAAGGCGTAGTGAGGTTCGCCAACCGGTCTGCGCGAGCCGGACAAGCCGACGCACGATGTTCATGTCGCGCGCGCTTCACCTGCGCGATAGCCAACCCCGCGAATCGTGACAATGATCGTCGGGTTGTCGACGTCGTGCTCGATTTTCGACCGAAGCCGTTGGACGTGGACGTTTACCAGTCGGGTATCGGCCTTGTACTGGTAACCCCAGACGCGCTCCAGCAGTGCTTCACGGGTGAAAACCTCCGCGGGATTAGCAGCGAGCGTGTGAAGAAGTTCAAATTCGAGCGGCGTGAGGCTGATGCCTTCACCGTTTCGGGAAACTTCGTGCCCGCGGAGGTCAATGGTTAGATCACCAATCGACAGGGCGCCGGTTGAGGTCGGAATCGGTCGACGCATGCAGGCACGGATTCGAGCGATCAAAACTTTGTCGTTGAAGGGCTTCTCCACGTAATCGTCTGCCCCCGCTTCAAGACCCGCAACGATGTCTTGCGTGTCCGTGCGGGCGGTCAACATGACAATCGGAGTTCCCGATGTTTCGCGAATGGAACGGCAGACGGAAATGCCGTCAAGTCCGGGAAGGTTCAGGTCGAGCAGGACGAGGTGCGGTTCGTAGTCGACGAAGGCGTCCAGGGCATCGAGACCGTTTGTGGCCACACGGGTGTCAAAACCCTCGGCGCGCAGAAACAATTGCACGACCTCACCAATTCCCGGGTCATCGTCGACAACTAGAATTCGTGGATTCACGTCTGCACCTCCGCTCACGACTCAACCGTTACATTCTGCCGAATGATGGCGAGGGCGTCATCTCGAAGTGTCGCCATGAGCTCGGGAGTACCAGCTTCAACATTGAGGCGAAGGAGTGGCTCGGTGTTGGAGGGGCGGACGTTGAGCCACCAGAAGTCCCGTGTTTCGCCCGGCGCGGGCGGTAGCGACTCGTTGTCGAAAGCACCCCCCGACACGGTGAGCCCGTCAAGAGTGTCGAACTCCCCGCGGCCGGCGAACTCCTCGCGAATGCGGGCCAGCGCGGCGGCAACATCGGGTACACGAGTGTTAATCTCGCCGCTTTCCGAATACGGCGAGAACTTTTCCGCAAACTCCGAGAGAGGGCGGGTTTGGCTGCCGAATTCAGCGAGGACGTGCATCGCCGCGAGCATCCCGTTGTCGGCGCTCCAAAAATCTCGAAAGTAATAATGGGCCGAGTGTTCGCCACCGAAAACGGCCCCCGTGTCGCGCATGACCTTTTTGATGAGGGAGTGCCCAACGGTTGTTCGAACGGGCAGTGCGCCGGCGCCGCGAATCATCTCCGGCACTATGCGCGATGTTATGAGATTGTGCAACACCGTGACGGGCGTCTCGCCCGCCGCACGAACTCGGCCAATCTCTCGCAGTGCGACGATCGCGGTTACAGCCGACGGAGTGACGGGTTCTCCTCGTTCATCAACCACGAAGCACCGATCCGCATCGCCGTCGAACGCGAGACCCGCGTCGGCTCCGTGGGCAACAACCGCGCGCTGGAGGTCAATGAGGTTATCGGGGTTGAGCGGGTTCGCCTCGTGATTAGGAAAAGTGCCGTCCAACTCGAAGTACAGCGGGATGATGTCCAGCGGAAGTGCGTCAAGTCCGGCGGCGGTGCCTAGCACCGCGGGAACCGTCAGTCCTCCCATTCCGTTTCCAGCGTCAACCACAATTTTCAGTGGGCGAATTGGCCTGAGGTCGACGAGCGCGCGAAGATACGCCGCATAGTCCGCGATGACCTCGCGGGATGTGGTCGAACCAGGGGATTCCACAGCCGGAATTCCCGTGTCGAGATAGTGACGGGCGCGATCCCGAATTGCACCCAGCCCTGACTCGAGACTGAGCGGCTCCGCCCCCGCACGGGACAACTTGATTCCGTTGTAACGTGCCGGATTGTGCGATGCGGTGAACATCGCTGACGGCATCGACCACGCACCCGACGCGAAATACGTCATGTCGGTGGAACACTCGCCGATCGAGACCACCGACGCGCCGCGAGCGGTTGCGCCGCGGGCAAAGGCGTCGGCAAAGCCGGGAGATGAGTCGCGCATGTCGTAGCCGACCACAACGGATTGCCCTGCGGCCCCAATTTCGTCAATAAAAGCGCCGGCGAGGGCCTCGACGACATCTTCCGTAAGTTCGCTTCCGACGAGCCCGCGGATGTCGTAGGTCTTGACGATTTGCGTCAAATCAACCGGCATTCTCAGCCTCCCTCGTTCCGTTCACGATACCGCACCAATTTCCAGCCCTGCGGGGCAGAAAAGGCGGTCGCGTGCGGAACACACAAATCGAGAGCAGTGGGATCGGTGACGGGACTCAGCTGACCAAGAACCGCAACTTTCGATGCGTAATCGAGTGTCAGTGTGGCGGTGGCGTCGCGCGAACATCCGGGCTTTTGGCATGGTCGGTTCATTGCCTCAAAAGGCTATCGCGCAATGGTTACGCTGGAAGCATGGTCGCCGACAAGAAACCCGCCTCCCGCCACGGGCGTGCCGTTCGGTCGGACGCCCGCGGGATTGCCGCCGCAGATGTGGGCGGGCGAACGGCGTTCTTTGTCGATGTCGCCAAGGACGTCATCAATTACCTCTGTGACGTTCAGCCCACAAAAATGAATGGCGTCCGCGTCGAAATGGCGTCACTGCCGTCGGGTGACCTTGCCGACGGGCTACCGCGCATGTGGTCGGTCATTCCTGCCGAAAGTCGCGTGATCGTCTACCGCCTGCCGATTGAGCGCATGACCAAACTGCACCGAATGGATGACTGGCATCGACGCAACAACATCGAATCGGCTGTGATCGAGGCGATTGCCGAACTCGTTGGGGATGACCCTTACGAATTCGCACCCAAGCGGTACTTCCCGCACTCTTAGTGCGCGATAACGTGCACCGACCGCGAACCGAGCGGTTCGGTTTGCAGTCGAAGCGTCGCGACACCACCCCGGGTCTCGATCACGACACTGGACGCAAGCGGCGATTCGCTGTTGACCGCCAGCGCTCCGCGCCCCACCGCAAATTTCACTGAACTGTGCGCAGAGACGTTCACCGTGGTCGTTTCCCCCGCAGCGGTGACCGTGACACTGGCCTGCGTTTCACCGCTGTTGGCGATAGCCAGCGTCGATGCGTCAACGGGAACGAAAGACATTGCCAATCCGGCCTTCGCGGCAATGCCCGGTGACCACGCCATGTCGGTGATGCGGGAAGAGTCCGAATAGGACGAAAAACGTGCGGAGGCGAGTATCGGCACATCGGCGTCGACCGTGATGGTGAAATCACCCGTGACGAGCTCGTCGATGGCGATGTCCAACACCTGACCTGCTGTGATAGTCGTCTCGACGACGACCGGGTCGCTGCCATCGAACGGGGAAACCGTTACGGTCGCACTGCCGTCAGTGTCACCCGGAGCCAGCAATCGAACAGTCGTCACGGTGTCGGCATAATCGGGATCGACTCGAAGCGGGCCAATGACGGATTCCTCGGGTGGGCGAACAATGGGAATGATGACACTCGTCGATGTTTCGACGACGGGCACTATTCGGTCGAGCCCCCCGGGGGTCAAGCCGCGAACGGTAGACACCTGCAGTGTTGCCCAGACGGGCGCACCGTTGCTCATGACGTGCACCACGGGCGACGGCTCGTTGGGGGCAAATCCAGCCACCGAATAGGACTTTGCGGTCCCGGCCGCGATGACGAGCCCCGATGCGGCCGGCGCGGTGATGCGTCCGTTAGCACCCCAGAATTCGAGATCGATTCGGGCGTCGACTCCCGCAGCGTTCGAAATGGTCAACACCGCGTCACGACCGGTTTGAGTGCTGCCGCCAACAAGCCACTGACTGTTGGCCGGGTCGCCGCACTCCGCCGCAAGGTATCCCGCGGCGATGTCGTTGTCCAGAGTCGCCGATTCGGTCGCCGCAACGGCCTCTGGTGTCGCGTCGTAGGCGATGATCGCACCAAGCGCGTCAGTGTCCGTGAGGAACTCACCCACGCGGTTACCGCCCGTGATTCCCGTTGCGACCTTGCCGATTCGCGTCCACGTCGACGCATCGGCAACCGCGGCGAGCACGTTTCCCGAGCAACTGAGGTTGCGGGAGACGGCTGCGGGTTCGACCACCGTGGAAACGGCCGGCGCGGACAATGCGAGTGGCGTCCATCCGAGGACCGCGGCAGCACCGACGCCGGCAAGGCTCGCGACGGTCACCGCCGCGATGCTGAGAGCCCGAACGTTAAGCATCGGTTTCCCCCGTCGAAAGAACGAGTTCATCAGTGCCAATCCGACGGCGCGGTAGTGAGGTCGGAATAGCGGCAATCAGCGCCACCAGCACGGCGAGAGCAGCACTAACGACATAGACAACGTTTCGGCCCGGGTGGGCGCTGCTCGCCGCGGGGTCACCGCCAACGACCCACAGGACTCCCGTATCCGTCTGGCCGACCTGACTCAGCCCAGTGTGTGAGGCAATCGTTGAAACCGAGGGGCTGGTCGGGTCGGCCTTGAGGAGCACGAAGCGAATGTTGAGTTCGGACGCTGCCGGCACGATATCGAACCCGCTTTCAACAATCAGATTTCCGGCAATTCGTGCGATCGCGACCTCTGTGTTCGTCACCTCGCGACGGGTTGCCGCGGTGGCCGTCCATTCGGTCAGCGTCGCACCACTGCCGCGCTGTAATTCGGCCACGAGTGAGTCGTCTCGCGGCGTGATGATGAGAGTGCCCACCTCTGGATGAGCTCGGGTTTCGGCCTCGACATACGCGGGCACCGAACGAATCGGGGAAGCCTGCACGAGAGTCCCGCCGATAAGAGGGAGAGCAATCGTCGACAGGCAGACCGCAGCAAAAACGGCCAGGACACCCGGCGTTGCGATGACCCTCACTATTCCGCTCGTTGAGGCCAGCACCGCGATTCCCATGATGAGAGCGAACCACAGCGGATCGAGAAGAGCGCCGGGGGCGACGGACACCGTCTGATCCGCAATTCGTGCCAGCGGCAAAGGTGCCAGGGCCACGAGAGTCAAGGCGCCGACCGATGCGGCAGAGACAATTCCGCCGAGTCGGGCGTTGCCGGCCACAACAACGACGATGGTCGCAAGGCCCGAAGCAACGACGACAACAAGAACGACGATTCCCGAGATGGTCGAATCCACGAACGGGATCGACGGAACAACCGGCCACAGGTGGAACACGTCCAGCGGCGGGGCGAGTGCCAACGCGGGAACCCCTCGATCCGCAAAGTACGTGAGGGGGGTGCCCATCGCCGCCTCGATGATTCGCGGCCACTCGAGCGCGAGCGCAGGAACCAGCCCGAGCACGATGGCGGGACGGCCCGCAACAGCGCGCAGGATTGTCGCGACGACAATGACCGGAGCGAGCGCAGGAACGGACACCCAGGCGGTCGCCGCCAGCAGCGCAAACCACCCGCCCGACACGATCCCTCGCCCGCACAGCGCCCTTACGGCGAGCGGGATGGTGATGTGAGCGAGCACCGCACCGATGCGCCCCTCGGCAAGAGCGATGTGCAGCGACGGCAAGAGCGTCCAGACCGTAGCGACGAGGAACGCGGTGCCCGACTTGATTGTGACAGCGCCCGCGCCGACCCAACCAGCGACGAACGAAAGCGGAACAGCGAGCAGCCACAACGCAACGAGCGCAAGGTTGGGGTCCCACCATGTGACGGTCGCGAGCGCTGCGATGAGCACACCGAAGCCGTCGGGGGCGCTGTCAAGACCACCGGCGATGGGAGTCCAGGTAGCCCCGACAGAAGACCACACAGCGAGAATTGAATCCGGCAGCGGGAGCAGCGCACCACCGCTCAGCGCTTCGGCACCCAGGTAGTTGTGGCCCAGAATCAATCCGACAACTCCGGCCGCGGCCGTCATCCACAAGCCCAATTGTCCGAATCCGAGCCGAGGCTCCGTATCCATCGCCTCGAGCGCGGCGCGCCGATCATCGCGTTCGAGAGATCGGCGGCGTGCCATGTCCGTCCGCGTCACAAAGAGTCGACCACGATCAATCGGTTGTGTGGAGGTTCGGGCAATCGAGCGACGGGACGTGGCGATGGCGCCAATACGCAAAACTCCGGCGACCGTGCCGGCCAATTCCGCAAAGGGGTTGGGCTGTTTTCGAACAAATCGAGCAAGGCCTCGTGCGGCAGCGCCTGCCAACAGGCTTATTCCGCGGAACGGAGAAACGATTGCGGCGAGGTAGGACAGCACGCGGTGAGCACGAGCCTTCGCCTCCTCCCGCACGATTCGCGCGAGTGAAACCTCTCCGAGCGCCGCCTCGAGCGATGAGGAGAGCGTCTCGACGATCGCGCTGGGAACAATCTCGACGCGCCAGCCGGCCGCTCGCGCACGGTAACAAAAGTCCAGCGCGCCATCGACGACGTCGAGTGCCGGGTCAAATCCCGCCAGTTCGTCCCAAATTGAACGGCGGACAAGCATTCCCACTTCACCGACCCCGAGTACGTCGCTCTGCCGGTCGTACTGCCCCTGGTCCATTTCCCGTTCGGCCAATTGAACCGCAAAACCCGAGCGTGAAATCGATTCGCCCATTTCCCGAATTTCGATGGGCAGATCCGCGTCGAGTTGCTTGGGGCCAACGATTCCGGCTGATGGGCTGGTGTCGAGAACTGCACGCAACGCCCCAAAGGCACCTGCGCGCGGGACCGAGTCATCGCGCAGAATCCAGAGCAACGTGCTCGGGTGTGCCTCAATCGCCCGCGAGACGGCATCGGAGAGGGCCAGCGATTCGGAAAGTGTGACAACGGCGATTCCTGCTGAGGGCGAAAGCTCGGTGCCGCTCAGATTCGCAACAATAATTCCTGTGGTTGGCACCTCATCCGCTAAAGCGGCGAGGACGTTCGAGAGTCGACCCGGGTGCCGTCGTACGACAACGACGACCGCGACCGCGTCACGAGAAACCAAGCGACGACCCTATCGGTTAGCCGCGGCGACGGAACTTGCGGCGTTCGCGCTCTGAAAGGCCGCCCCAGATTCCGAATCGTTCGTCATTTTCGAGGGCGAACTCGAGGCACTCGTCTCGGACGGTGCACTGGGTGCAGATGCGCTTCGCGTCGCGCGTCGACCCACCTTTTTCCGGGAAGAAGGCTTCGGGGTCGGTCTGCGAGCAGAGGGCGTCGGCCTGCCACGCGAGTGGGTTGTCGTCGCCGACAACCTCGTTGCCGGTACCAGGGACACCCCGCGTAATCGGATCGGCAAACCAGTCACTCGGTGTGTCGTTGGTGTACTCGGTCATTCGAAGGCCCTTCTCTGGAAAATCTATTGTCATAATTACACCGTTGTTATTCGCAATAGTCAAGTCGAGGGCCCCCGAGAATAGCGGGCGGGCGTGTCGGATTTCAGGCGGTTGCGACGCCACTCGCGACAACAACGACGCCGCGGCCGTCGAACGACACTGGGCCATCCCCGACCTCGATAAAGGCAGCTCGGCCGGGAGTGAGAACAAGCGATGGTGTTGCGGTCACGCTCACGTCGCCGTCAAGGACGAGCGCCACGGCGGGGCGTCCAACGGAGACGGATTGAGGGCCATCGACAGAGATCTCCGTGAGGACACAATCGGGGAAATCCGCTCGGAATTCCCTGGTCGCCCCGTCCACGATCGGAGAGATGGGGGTTGGCTTCTCCTCACTCCAATCGGCTACGGCAATGAATTCTTCGGCGTCGATGTTCTTGGTTGTTAGGCCGCCTCGCAGCACATTGTCGCTGGACGCCATGACCTCGACCCCAAGACCGGAAAGGTAGGCGTGAACTGTTCCCGCGGGGACCGCGAGCGCCTCCCCGGGGGCCAGCACAATGTGGTTGAGGAGAAGTGCGAGGGCAACACCGGGGTCGCCGGGAAATGCGAGCGCGACCAGTCGCGCCGTCACAACCGCGTCATCGACATGGCGAAGTCCCGTGCTGACCGAAGGGCCGGCAAGAGCACGAGCCAATTGGATCGCGAATTCCTCATGACGGACGATTCCTTCGACCCCACCGCGGACTCCCCCCTCGCACGCGAGGGCGAGCTGGGCGGCACCGGGCACGCCCGCCCCAATAAGGTGAACCAGGATGTCCATCCGTTCACTGGCTGGACGAAAACCACTCAGCGCAGAGAACTCGGTCACGGCTCGGATGATCTCCGGTTTGTGGTTGGCGTCCCTATAGTTGCGCAACGGTGAATCGTGCGGAATTCCCGCCGCGTTTTCGCGGTCGAAACCGGCGCGCGCCGCATCGCGGGTGGGATGAACCTGAACCGAAAGCGGTGTGGCAACGGCTAGCAGCTTGAGGAGAAAAACGAGCGGCTCCCGCGCAGGGTCCTCCGCTTCCCACTCGATGAGGGTCTTGCCGTCAACGGCGCGCTGTGCGGGGTTTGCGGGGTGGTCGCCAAACCACAACTCTGCCTCGGGCAGACCAGACGGTTCAACGCCTCGAAGGTGTGCGAGTGCAAGGGTCGAGCCCCAGGCGTAAGGCCGCGGAGTATTGGTTATCTCGAACACGCGCACTCCTCCAACTCCCCTCTAGGCTAGCCAGCATGAGGCGAATCGTGGCGAGCGAAACACTGACGGTGGCCGTCCTCGTCGTTCTGTTCGCGGGCGACTTCTTTCGCAACCTTTTGACCGTGCCCGGTTGGGTCGCACTCGCTCTCGCCTGCACCGCGTGGGCAATCGCCGCCCTTGTGATTGAGCGTGTCTCGTGGCGCACCCTGCCCGTAACCCTTCTTCTCCTGTTGGGGTGGACCGCGGTGTCGCCGCTCTGGTCTCCTTATTCCTTGACGTCGGCGGTGCTGACCCTTGGCTTCTTCTTTACGGTGTGCATGGGCGTCGCGCTCGCGTCACTCGTACCCTTCGACCAACTGGTCAATCGCGTGGCCACGGCGCTGCGCCTGATTCTTGGCGCTTCACTGCTTTTTGAAATCGCCGTCGCCACGAGCGGTAAGCCGCTGTATCCCGTGGGAATGTCCGCGCCTCCCGGCACCTCCATCGAACTCGCGTGGAGCCGCGGACTGTTCTTTGTCGAGGGTGGTCGAATTCAGGGAATTGTCGGCAACGCCAATCTGCTGGGCATGCTCACTCTGCTGTTGCTGCTCATCACCCTCGTCCGCATCGCGAAGGGACAGCGAACGGCCCTCACTGGCGTTGACGCCGTGCTCGCCCTTGTTCTTCTCTACAAGACCGCGTCGACGACGGTGTTCCTCGCAGCCCTCGCCGTGGCCGGAGTGTGGGCGCTTGCGTGGCTAGCTCGTCGCCCCCACCGAGTGGCGCGCGTCGCTATCGGCGCCCTGCTTGCCAGCGCCGTCGGGGCGATCGTCATCGCCATCACACAGTGGACCACCGTTGCCTCTGTCCTGGGAAAATCGCCGGACATGACCAATCGATTCGGCATTTGGGAAGCGGTTCTCGAGCGAATCAACGTCAGGCCGATCACCGGCTTTGGGTTCGTCGGGTGGTGGCCAACCTGGGAGGGCTGGTTCGGACTACACGCGATTCGCAACATTCGGGTGCAACAAGCACACAATGTTTGGCTCGATTTGGCGATGCAGGTCGGCCTTGTGGGAGTTGCCCTCTTCGCCGCGGTCCTGCTCTCGACCTGTTGGGTGCTGTGGCGTCGGGTCGCACGTTCGTCAGATCCTGCCGCAATCATCGCCGTCGGGTTCATGACCGCCATGACCGTCCAGACGCTCACGGAAAGCCGCATCCTCAGTGAATGGGGAATTGCCTTACTGGTGATCCTGGCAATTACCGCTCGGCGAGATTCACTCGCGCCGTCACGGGAAGAGGCCCCGACAACCTAACCGTTGGCGTCGGGGAAAACCGTTTCACGAACAATCCGCTGCGCCAGCTTCCAGTCGGGATAGAGGTTGTCGAACTTTGGAGGCACAAGCTCGGCTCGCTGAATGGGTAGCTCGCGGCCCTTCCGCGCAATGTCGAGGAAAGTGCCCACCATCGATTGCGGGACGTCGGTCTTGAACAGCGACGTGCTGGCCGACGCAAGTTCCTGGAAGCGGGCGACAATGACATCCGGCTTAATCTGAGTGAAGATTGCCGTTTCCAGTTGCGCCTGGCGTGCCATCCGGTCGTAATCGTTCGTGTCACAGCGGGTGCGGGCGTAACGTAGCGCAAGTTCCCCGTCCATGTGAATCGTCCCCGGTTGGAACGTGTACGTGATTGGCCGACCGACCTTGCACACGTTGACGGGCGCGTCCAGTGTGATGTCGACGCCGCCCAGTGCGTCGACCAAATCACTGAAGCCGGCCATGTCGACTCCGACGTAGAACTGCACCGGCATCCCGACGATGGCTTCGACCGAGTCCCGGAGTGCTTCGACTCCGGAATCCGTGTTCGCGCTGATTCCCGGATAGAGCTCGGGGTGGTCGAAACCGTAGGTATAGACGTAGGCGAGGAGGCAGTTATCGCCGCAATTGAAACCGTCCGGATAGTCCCTGAGCATTGGTGAGTTGGGGACAAACGGCGCGTTGTAGAGGTTGCGCGGCAGACCAATGATGCTGACCTGTCCGGTGCGTGCGTCGACGGTCGCAAAGCTCATCGAGTCGGTTCGGCGGCTGATTCGGCCCTTGCCGGCGTCCCCACCGATGATGAGGAAGGTATAGACGCCCTCGACGGGTTCCACGAACTCGGAGCTGTCTCCGAAAATCCGTGCGAGCACGTCCCGTGAAATCCCCGTGACAATCGACGCGTAGGACGCGATTCCGGGCGGGACGATGATGGATACGGCAAGAGCTAGGGCAACCCACACTTTCGCGCGTGACCCGACGTAGACGAATCGAACAAGTCGGAACGTATCAACGGCGGCAACAAACCACACAAGAGCGACGAACACCAACCCGATCTGCAGGCAGAGGAGTCCCCACCACGACGTTGCAATGGTGAAGGCGACCGCGGGCAGGTAGGTGTTGAGCAGTGCGCCGATCGCGATGACACCCAACAGTGACAACCACGACCCAAAAAGGAACCGGCCCAATCGTCGATTACCGGCGACCAGCTGTGCAGAACCGGGGACGATAGCCGAAAGAAAAATCAGCCACCAGGCTCGACGCGTCATGACCGACGGGTTACGCAGGTCGGGGTTGCGGATCGGGGAGGTCAGAGTCACGACAGCGAGTCTTTGAGAGCGGTGTTCTTTGCTGCGACCATGTCGGCGAGATCAACCGCATAGGCGTCAAGTTTTTTTGCGAGCACTGAGTCGGTGATGGCCAGCATGCGCAGAGCGAGAAGCGCCGCATTCTTGGCATTGCCTATCCCGACCGTTGCGACGGGAATCCCCGCCGGCATTTGAACAATGGACAGCAGGGAATCCATCCCGTCGAGTGCGTCCAGCGACACCGGCACACCGATGACGGGAAGCGTTGTGACAGATGCGAGCATTCCGGGAAGGTGCGCTGCGCCACCCGCTCCGGCGATCACGACGGAAAAACCGTTATCGCGAGCCGCCTTTCCCCACTCAATCATCGCGTCGGGGGTTCGGTGCGCGCTCAGTACCTGCACGTCGCTGGTAACTCCAAATTCGTCGAGGACGTCTTTCGCGGCGCTCATGACGGGCCAGTCAGAATCTGACCCCATGACGATGGCAACGAGTGGCGTACTCACTCGCTAATGCTAGTTCGCGGGGGCAAAAATCGTTGCAGCGGCTCGCGCGCGGTAGACGACGTCGTCCAGCTCGGCGCCCATCGTCGTCACGTGACCGACCTTGCGACCGGCGCGCGGTTCTTTCCCGTAGTTGTGAACCTTCACGCCGCTCTGGTCATCGAGGTGACGGTATCGGTCCATGTCCATCGCACCGAAGACATTGATCATTGCCGCCCACGGTTGCCGCGATTCGGTGCTGCCCAGTGGCATATCCGCAATTGCGCGAAGGTGCTGTTCAAACTGGCCCGTGACGCTGCCCTCAATCGTGACGTGCCCGGAGTTGTGCGGGCGCATGGCGAGTTCGTTGATGAGGATCCGCTCGTCGGTGGTCTCGAATAGTTCAACGGCGAGAACCCCGATGACACCGAGTCCGTCGGCGATCGTCCGGCCGATGTGCGCCGCGGCGTCGATGAGTCGCTGGCTGGCGTTCGGCGCGGGCAAAATGACTTCGGTGCAGATTCCCCCGGATTGAATCGTTTGCACAACCGGCCAGGTTGCGATGTCGCCGGAGGGTCGTCGCGCAACGAGTTGTGCCAGTTCGCGGGCATAATCGACGAGTTCTTCGAGCAGGACGGGGCCGGCCGTGAGCCACTCGGTGATTTCTGCCGCATCCGTAATTACGGCGACACCCTTACCGTCGTATCCGCCGCGCGGAGTCTTGGCGACGACTCGACCGCCGTTTTCGGCAAGGAACCGGGTGACGTCGTCCGCCGTTTCGGCGCGCGCCCACACGGGAAGGGGCAGTCCGAGAGCGGCGAGGACTTCACGCATGTGGAGCTTGTCCTGCGCGGCCGCCAGGGCGGATGGACCCGGCCGAACGGCAACTCCGGCGGCAATAAGGGCCTCGAGGACGGGAGTCGGCACGTGTTCATGATCGAACGTGATGATGTCGACGTCACGAGCAAACGTGAGAACGGCATCCACGTCACGAAAGTCACCGACTGCCGTGGCGCGGTCGCGCGCCGACGATTCGGCGGTTTCGGCAAACACGCGCAAGTCGATTCCCAGTTCGACCGCGGGCCCGATCATCATTCGCGCAAGCTGTCCGCCCCCGATTACTCCGATGACGGGCATGCGGCTCTCCTTGGACTGACGGGACGCCTCTAGCCTACCGTCGGGTCAATCGGCTCGCCGGAGCCGGGTAATCTCGCCCGCAACGATGGTCTCGCCCGTCGTCAGTTCGAGTGATCCGTCCGCCGCGATGTTGCGAATGTCGACCTCCCGGCGTGTTCCGTCGGGCATGTCGATGGCAACGCGTTCACCGATGAGAGGCGACACGCTGCGCACCCAGTCGACGAGCGCCGGTGTTCCCACCTCGGCCAGTCGCGCTCGCACAGTGGCCAGCCAGGCGTCGGCAATTTCTGTGGCGTCGATGTCGAACCCCTCCGTAGCAAGAGAAGTTGCGGTCTCGAGGGGCACTTCACCCTGCGCGTGGCGCACGTTGACTCCGAGCCCGACGATGATGCGACCGGGCTCCTGCATCTCCGTCAGAACCCCGGCTACTTTGCGCTCCCCGATGTACACGTCGTTCGGCCACTTCATCCAGGCAGTGATTCCGTGTCCGTTGAGAACGGCGACGAGGGCGGCACCCGCGACGAGTGGCACAAGGGTCGGGATGTCGGTCGGGTGAACGACCACCGAGATTGCGAGCCCCTTTCCCGGTGATTCCAGCCATTCCCGGCCGAGTCGCCCTCGACCCGCTGTTTGGTTGAGCGTGGCAAGGACGGAACCGATCGGCTCAGAGCGGAGTGCTGTGTTTGTCGATGGCGTTGACGCCACCCACCGAATGTCGCTCACTGGCTCTTGAACTCGTCCCACTTTTGGGTTCCCCGGTGCAGTTCATCCCGACCGGCTCGCGCGGAAACCATCCAACGGTCGGTGGGGACCGGAGCATCGACCAATCCACCCTCGCGCAGCATGCCGGCGACGACCGCCGTTGCCGCAGCGACTTCTTCTGCCGTCGGCTCACCCCCGGTCACGCGAATGAGCGTGAGGGGGTCGACGTCGGAGTTTTCGTCGGCCATCAGAGCGGAATGTTTCCGTGCTTCTTCGGTGGAAGGCTCACGCGCTTGGTGATGAGGGCGCGCATCGCGCGGATGATAGCGGAACGGGTCATGTGGGGATAAATGACGTTATCGATTTCACCGCGTTCAGCCGCGAGGAACGGGCTGGCAACGTTGTACGTGTAATCGTTCGCAAGCTTCGTGCGAACCGCGTCCACGTCCTCCCCCTTGGCTTCCGCTTCCTTGATTTCGTTGCGGTAGAGAATGTTCACCGCACCCTGACCGCCCATGACGGCAATCTCTGCGGTTGGCCACGCCATGTTGATGTCGGCCCCGAGGTGCTTGGACCCCATGACAATGTATGCGCCACCGTACGCCTTGCGGGTGATGACGGTAATGAGCGGGACCGTCGCTTCGGCATAGGCGTAGAGCAACTTGGCGCCTCGGCGAATCACGCCCTGCCATTCCTGGTCGGTTCCGGGCAAATACCCGGGAACGTCGACGAGCGTGATGATCGGCAGTCCGAACGCGTCGCAGAAACGAACGAAGCGAGCGGCCTTCTCGCCCGCGTCGATGTTCAGCGTTCCCGCCATCTCTTTCGGCTGGTTGGCGACGACGCCGATCGGCCTGCCTTCGATTCGGGCGAAGCCGATGATGATGTTCGGGGCAAAAAGCGGCTGAACCTCAAGGAACGATTCCGGGTCAACGACGTGGCTGATGACGTCGATCATGTCATACGGCTGGTTGGCACTGTCGGGGATGATCGTGTCGAGTTCCTTGTCGAACTCGCTGATTCCCTCCTCGGGGGGTGCGGCGTATTCGGGGTGCTCGGCGAGATTGTTTTGCGGCAGGTAGGACAACAGCGAACGGGCGTAGTCGAACGCGTCGGGTTCGTCGGTTGCGAGGAAGTGGGACACCCCGGTGTCTTCGGAATGCTTGCGTGCGCCGCCGAGCTCTTCCATCTCAACGTCTTCGCCGGTGACGGCCTTGATGACGTCGGGGCCGGTAACAAACATCTGGCTCGTCTTGTCGACCATGATGACGAAGTCGGTCAGCGCGGGCGAGTAGACGGCTCCACCGGCGGCAGGACCACAAATAATCGAAATCTGGGGGATCACGCCAGAGGACGCGGTGTTGAGGCGGAAAATCTCGCCGTACTTGCCGAGAGCGGTGACGCCTTCTTGAATTCGTGCGCCGCCCGAATCCAGGATTCCGATGAGCGGAACGCCGGCCTTGAGGGCGTATTCCTGCAGTTTCACGATCTTCGCACCGGCGGCTTCACCCAGTGAACCGCCGAATACCGAGAAGTCTTGGCTAAAAATAGCGACCTGGCGGCCGTGAATCGTTCCGACGCCGATGATCACCGAGTCGCGGTCAGGGCGGTTAGCCCCGCCAACATCCGTGCGGGACCTGCGGAACTTGTCGATTTCCGTCAGAGCGGTGCCGGGATCGATGAGCATTTGGATGCGGTCCATTGCCGCGTTTTTGCCCTTCGGCTTTTGCTTTTCCGAGGCTAGTTTCTGGGCGGACTTGAGGTCATCGAGTCGCCTGCCAAAGTCGGCGAGGCGACCGGCCGTGGTCGACATGTCGGGGGGAGTGGAATCTTTGGTCACACGCTCACAATACCGAGCAACATGTCCATCGGCACCTATTCGGGTGGGTTGCCCTCGCGCACAAGAGTGGCCACGGTCTCAACGTGGTGGGTGTGTGGGAACATGTCGAGCGCGGTGAGCGCCGAAAGCCGATACCCGCCCGCCGTTGCAAAAGCAACATCCCGGGCGAGCGCAACCGGATCACACGCGACATAGATGAGCTGCGCGGGGGCGAGCCGGGTGAGTATCGCCATGACCTCACGGCCAGCACCGGTGCGCGGCGGGTCGAGAACAACAGTTGCCGCGTGCATGCGCGCTCTTTCGACGGGGGTGGCTCGGCGTTCGAGGGCCGACAGCCAGCGGTCGACTTTTGCGGTTTCGGCTGCCGCGCCGATCCACTCCGCAAGGTTTTCACCGGCATGCTCGGTCGCCCGCTCATTGGCTTCCACCGAGGTGACGCGCGTAGAGGGACCCCCGACATCGGCGAGCGCCGCGGCAAAGAGCCCGACTCCGCCGTAAAGGTCCAGGTTGTAGGCGGTGGCGTCGAAGCGGTCGGGGTCAATTGCGGCGCGCACCGCGGCGGAAAGGGTCACCGGTGCAGCGTGGTGAACCTGCCAGAAACCGTTGTCGTCGACGCGGAACTCGCGGTCCCCCACCCGTTCGCGGATGACCGTCGGTTTCTGGTCCCCGATGATGAGTCGGGGGTCGCCCATCGATGGGGACAGCACATCCACGGACCCCACGTCGCCGTACTCCTCGGAGAGCGGAGCAATCAGATTCACGCCGGCGGTGGCCAGGGGAAGTGACGAAACACGGATTACGTCGTGTGACTTTCGTGCCCGCGGGCCCACCTGACCGCGGTCATTGGTGTGCAAGCGAACGCGTGTTCGCCACCCAAGCCCCCCGACCTTGTCATCTCCGGGCAGTGCGTGGACTTTGTCGAGCAAGAGGGAAACCGTTGCGGGGTCGACCTTGCCAAAGCGGATGAGTGCGTCGCGCAGGACGTCCTTTTTGAGGTCACGCTGATGGGCCAGGGAAATGTGCCCGAAGTCGGCACCGCCGACGCGTTTCGCCGGGTCAAGCGCGACGTCGGCCTCGGCCCACACGTGCGCTACGCGGTATTCGGATGTGGAGACCACCGACACCGTGTCTGCCCACCAGAAACTGGACTTGGAATCGTCGGTGACGCGGGCCTCAACCGTTTCGCCGGGGATGGCATCGGAGACGAACACAACGCGGCCGTCGAGGCGAGCGACGGAATATCCGCCGTGCGCAATTCCCGTCGGAGTCAGTTCAACGTTCTTCCCCAGCCATTCACCCATGACTCCACCCTACGAGTTGGGTAGTGTCGGGCTGTGCGTTTATTCCTCGCCTCCACCTCTCCCGCCCGACTCGCAACCTTGCGCGCCGGCGGAATCGAGCCAACCGTGATTGCCCCCGGGGTTGATGAGGACGCCGTGGTCGCCGCCGCTGGAGAGTTGTCCGCACACGACATGGTCGCCCTTTTGGCTCGGTCGAAGGCCGAAGCAGTCGCTCGTGAACACGGGTCGCGCAGTGACGGCCTCATCTTCGGAGGCGACAGCGCTTTCGTCATCGACGGGGTCATCCACGGCAAACCGCACGACCCCGACGTCGCACGTGAACGGTGGTTGCGCCAATCGGGTAAATCCGGAGTGCTGTATTCGGGTCACTGGCTTATCGACAATCGGGGCGGGACCGATAACGGCGGGGTGGGAATCGTCACCCACGCCGAGGTGCACTTCGCCGACGTCACCGCAACTGAAATCGACGCGTATGTCGCAACCGGTGAACCGCTCAAGGTCGCCGGAGCTTTCACCATTGACTCGTTGGGCGGTGCGTTCATCGACCGCATCGTCGGCGACCCGCACACGGTCGTGGGGTTGTCACTTCCCGCGCTGCGGAACCTCGTGCGATCATTCGGAATCGAGTGGACCGACCTGTGGAACCGATAAGCAAAACTGACACGGTGGACGCCGACCAATAGGCTAAGTGTCATGTCGAAGCGCATCACCAAGGTCCTCATCGCCAATCGTGGCGAGATTGCTGTCCGCGTCATTCGCGCAGCCAAGGACGCCGGGATTGCGACGGTTGCCGTCTACGCAAACCAGGACATCAACGCTCAACACGTCGTCCTTGCCGATGAGGCAATTTCACTCAATGGAACGACGAGCGCCGACACCTACCTCGTCATCTCCAAGATCCTCGAAGCTGCCAGCCGCACGGGCGCGGATGCGATTCACCCGGGATATGGATTCCTTGCGGAAAACGCCGACTTTGCCCGCGCGGTGATGGCCGCCGGCATCATCTGGATCGGGCCGGGACCCGACGCAATCGAGCGCCTCGGGGACAAGGTCAGTGCCCGACACATCGCCGAAAAGGTTGGCGCGCCGCTCGCACCGGGAACCATCAACCCCGTCGCTGACGCCAACGAGATCCTCGCGTTTGTCGATGTGCACGGGCTCCCCGTTGCCATCAAGGCGGCCTTCGGCGGAGGCGGGCGTGGCCTGAAAGTTGCCCGCACCCGCGAGGAGATTCCCGAAATGTTTGAATCGGCCACACGCGAAGCGATCGCCGCGTTCGGCCGGGGCGAGTGTTTCGTCGAGAAATACCTCGACAAACCACGCCACGTCGAAACGCAGTGCCTGGCGGACGCCAAGGGCAATGTCGTCGTCGTGTCGACGCGAGACTGTTCTCTGCAACGTCGTCACCAGAAACTTGTCGAGGAAGCACCCGCTCCGTTCATCACGGACACGCAGCGCGACCTCTTGTACACGGCATCCAAAAACATCCTCAAAGAGGTCGGATATGTCGGCGCGGGCACGTGCGAGTTCCTCATCGGTGCGGACGGAACCATCACGTTCCTCGAGGTCAACACCCGACTTCAGGTGGAACACCCGGTTTCGGAAGAGGTCACGGGAATCGACCTCGTTCGCGAACAGTTCCGCATCGCCGAGGGCGGATTGGTCGACTATCCGGACCCGGTCATCACCGGACACTCGATCGAGTTCCGCATCAACGGCGAAGACGCCGGTGCAAACTTCCGCCCGACCCCCGGACCGGTTCAGGAATTGCGCCTTCCGGGTGGGCCCGGCGTGCGCGTCGATTCCGGTGTCGTGGCGGGCGATGTCATCTCTGGTTCGTTCGACTCACTGCTGGCCAAGCTCATCGTCACGGGAACCGACCGTGCGGATGCGCTCGCCAAGGCCCGTCGCGCGCTCGATGAATTCCACGTTGGTGGTCTGCCGACCGTACTCCCGTTCCACCGACTCGTCGTCAACGATCCCGCGTTTGCCCCCGCCGGCGGCAAACCCTTCAGCATTTACACGTCCTGGATTGAAACCGAGTTCGTCAACACCGTCGATGCCGCACCCGTGTCCGGCACGCCGACCGATGAGCCAGACACACGTCACACCGTTGTCGTCGAGGTCGACGGCAAACGTCTTGAGGTCACCGTCCCCGACAGCCTCCTTCCGACCTCCCAGCGCACCCACAAGCCCGTTGCGCCCACACGCTCCAAAGCGGCCCATGGCGCCGGTGCGGGTGGCGGAAACTCCGTTTCGTCCCCAATGCAGGCGAACATCATCAAGGTTGAGGTCAAACCGGGAGACACCGTCGTCCAGGGGCAGACGGTTGTCGTGCTCGAGGCGATGAAGATGGAACAGTCCATTTCCGCGCCGCGTGATGGCGTGGTTGCGACGGTCTCCGCCGAGGTTGGCATGACCGTCAAGAGCGGGACCGTTCTGCTCACCCTCACCAAGCCCGAGTAAACCGTTTGCGGTGCAGGTTTCTGAGCTGTCACCGTGCGAATGTTTCACCCCTCGCGCGTACCGCGTGACGCTTTTGCGTTCTAGGCTGATGGCATGACTCACAACGACGTGCACCCTCTCGATGACCGTTCCACAGACCCGAAGGATGTAGCCCGTCAGGCGGCGGCGCAGATCGCGGAAAAAACAGGGGTACCTCGTCACGACATCGCCCTGACCCTCGGATCGGGCTGGGGTAAATCAGCGGACCTCATCGGTGAGACGGTTGCCGAATTCCCCGCAACCGAGATACTCGGCTTCTCGAAGCCTGCGGTCGAGGGGCACGTCGGCACTATTCGATCCATCCGGACCGCCAGTGGCCACCACGTTCTGATCATCGGCGCACGCACACACTTCTACGAGGACCACGGGGTCCGCCGAGTTGTCCACTCGGTTCGAACCGCTGCCGCAACCGGCGCAACCATCATGGTTTTGACGAACGGCGCCGGCGGGCTGAAGGAATCGTGGGGTCCGGGCACCCCCGTTCTCATCTCTGACCACATAAACCTGACCGCTTCGTCGCCGCTGGAAGGCGCGACGTTTATCGATCTGACGGATCTGTATTCGGCGCGACTGCGAGATCTCGCCCGGACAGTCGACTCCAGCCTCGACGAAGGCGTCTACGTTCAGTTCCGCGGGCCCCACTACGAGACCCCCGCCGAGGTCCAGATGGCTGGTCGAATGGGCGGGCACATTGTTGGCATGTCGACCGCGCTGGAGGCAATCGCCGCCCGTGAAGCGGGAATGGAGATTCTCGGATTCTCGCTGATTACCAACCTCGCAGCCGGGTTGGGCGATCCGCTCAGTCACGCAGAAGTGATCGCTGCCGGCAAAGACGCTGAGCCCGTGATTTCTGCTCTGTTGGCTAAGGTTGTCGCGGCCATCACGAACGGATAGCCATGTCGAACACCGACCTTTTCGCGCGCGCCGAGGCGTGGCTTGCGCAGGATCCCGATGGCGAGACCGTTGACGAATTGCGCGCAATCATCGACGCTGCCACCACCGGGGACACAACGGCCATTACCGAACTGCACGATCGGTTTGATTCCCGCTTGGCGTTCGGAACAGCGGGGCTGCGCGGTGAGCTCGGCGCTGGCCCGAACCGCATGAATCGACTGCTCGTTCATCAGGCGGCTCACGGATTTGCCCAGTACCTCCTCGCTCGAGAGGAACGACCCTCTGTCGTCATCGGATATGACGCTCGCGTGAACTCGGATGTATTCGCCAAGGACAGCGCCGAAATCTTTGCGGGATTGGGGCTCGACGTCCTTTTGTTTCCCCACATCGTTCCCACCCCCGTCACGGCGACGGCCGTCCGGTCAATGGGACTCAGCGCTGGCGTGATGGTAACCGCGAGCCACAACCCGCCGCGCGACAACGGATACAAGGTTTACCTCGGCGGTGCCGATGAGGGTTCGCAGATTGTTTCGCCAGCCGATACCGAGATCGAGGCGCTCATTCTCGCCGCCGCAAAGATGGACGCATCCCGATTCCCAAAATCGGACGACTACCGCCTCGCACCCGAATCGCTCATCGAGGAATACATCACCCGGTCAGCGGCGGTGTCGACTCGACCGGCCAATCCCATTCCGTTCGTCTACACGGCGCTACACGGGGTCGGGTGGGACGTGTCGAACCGCACCTATCTCGCGGCCGGGCTGGGCAGCGCAATCGTTGTTTCCGAACAGATTGAGCCCGACGGTGCATTCCCGACGGTCACATTCCCCAATCCCGAAGAGCCGGGGGCTCTCGACCTCGCCTACGCGACAGCGGACACCGGCGGAGTGGATCTCATCATCGCCAATGACCCCGACGCGGATCGCCTCGCCGTTGCAATCAAGGACAACGGAACCTGGCGTCGGTTGACCGGCAACGAAGTCGGCTCGCTTCTCGGTTGGCGCGTCGCCGAGCGTCACAGGGCAGCCAGCACTCCCGGTGCGCTCGCCGCCTCGCTCGTGTCGTCGCCCGCGCTTCGTGCGGTTGCCGCACACTACGGAATCCCCTATTCGGACACCCTCACCGGTTTCAAATTCGTCAGCCGAGTACCCGACCTCATTTACGGTTACGAGGAGGCGCTCGGATACCTGGTCGACCCCGACAAAGTGAGGGACAAGGACGGAATCTCGGCCGCCGTTGACTTCCTCGCAATGGCCGGTGAACTGCACGGTGAAGGAAAGACCATCGCCGACCGACTCGTCGAATTTGCTGACACGTTTGGCGCATTCGCGTCGACGCAGATTTCGATTCGCGTCAATGACCTGTCCGAGATTCCTCTGATTTCGGGCCGATTCCGGGCCGCCCCACCCACCACACTGGGGGGTTGCGCCGTCACCGCAATTGACGATTTTGCCAACGGTTTCGGAGAATTCCCGCCCGCCGATCTGATCCGATTGACGGTGGACGGCGGCTCGCGCGTGATCGTCCGCCCTTCCGGCACTGAACCCAAGCTCAAGATTTACATTGATGCCTCCGTCATCGAGGGGGACAACCGCATCGCAAGAGTTGCCGAGGTGGTTGCTGCACTCGAAGCCGACCTGCGAAACTTCATCGCATGAGCGCAGTGTTGCCCAACGCCATCGTTACCCGCTGGCGAGCAATCCACGGAATTGCTGTTGCCCGCGGCATCGGCGATTTCGGCACGGCGTTGGTCATCTGGGCACTGATCTTTCGCGAACGTGACCAGGGGCCGATTGCCGTCTCAGCATTGTTCATTGCCGCAGGGCTCCCCTACATCCTGTTGGGCCCCTGGGCGGGTTGGTTAGCTGACCGCTTCTCCACTAAGCAGATCATCCCGGTTTTGTCCTTCGCTCAGGTCGCGCTCACTCTCGTCTTTATCATCGACATGCCATTCTGGGCGTTGCTGGGTGTCATCTTTCTCTACAACGTGGCCGGTGCGATCGACTCACCCGCGTGGCAATCCGTACTGCCCGAAATCGCGACCCCGGAGGATCTCACCCGCGCGTACGGGATCTCGCTCGGCTATACGGCTGTCGCCAACATCGCTTCGCCCGTTGCTGCGGGAGTATTGGTTGCCACCACCGGCTATGTGTGGCCCTTCGTTATCGATGCCGTTACATTCGCCCTTCTCGCGTTTGTGCCATTCGTTCTGAAGGTCAACAGGGCGGGGCACCGACCGCACAAAGACAAAAAGGAATCGGTGATTGCGGGTTATCGCCACCTGTGGGGCGACCCGCTCCTCAAGGCCGTGACGGCGATGCTCGGTGCCTTTATTCTCACGATTGGCGTTGTCAACACCGGCGAGGTCTTCCTCATCATGGATGAGCTTGGCGCAAACGAGACGACCTATGGAATTCTGACTGCGCTATGGGCGGTTGGAAATCTCGTCGGATCTGCGTTTCTCAGCTGGAAGGCGATTCACCTCCGATGGCAGCCACGCGCGCTGGTGCTTTCCGTTTGGGTGCTCGGCACGGGAATTCTCGGTATCGCCATCGTGCCAGAACTCTGGATGATTGGAGTGCTCAACGCCCTGACCGGCATCGGCAGCGCCGTGTTGCACACCGTCGCCGGTTCGATTCTCATGGTCAAAACCCCCGAGCCGATTCGCGGCCGAGTGAACGCGGCGTTCAGTGGAATCGTGAGCTTCGGAAGCCTGATCGCCACAGCATTTGCCGGAGTTGCTATTGCTGCGTGGGGGGTTCGCGAAGTCATGATTGTGGGAAGCGTGCTGGCGCTGGCAACCCTGGTGGTGTGGGGTCGCAGCGTCTATCGCGCTCCACTTGACATTTCGATCGACAGGTCCAGCGATGATTGATTTTCAGTCGCCCGCGTTCCATGACGACCCTTACCCGGCCCTCGCGGAACTCCGAACCCACGGCGGACCGGTCTGGCATGAAGGAACGGGAATGTTCCTCGCTGCCCGCCATGGCGACGCCAACGCGGTCTTGCGGGACAAGAACCTGGGAAGAATCTTCCAACCCAGAACCCCCGAGGACGAGTGGTTCGACTTCAATTGGCTTCACGCTGACTCAATTCTTGATTCGGAACCGCCCAAACACACCCGGCTCAAATCGCTCATTTCCAAGGCCTTCAATCCCGTTACTATTCGGGCGCTGCGGCCCGATATCGAGCGTCTCGCCGGCGAATTACTCGATAGCGCCGCGGAACGGGACGAATTCGACCTGATCGGCGACATCGCCGAACCGCTGCCGGTGAAGGTCATCGCCCACCTGTTGGGTTTCCCGGAATCCGATGAACACCTGTTGCGCCCGTGGTCGCAGGCGATTGTCAAGATGTACGAGGTCTCCCCAACCGAGCAACACAGGGTTGATGCTCGCATAGCCGCCCACGACTTTGCTGATTACGTTCACGGCCTCATGGTCGAGCGCAAAGCGAAACCGGGAACCGATTTGATTAGCGTCCTCGCCGCTGTCGAAGAAGACGGGCAGAAACTGAATGCACACGAACTGATCGCAACGTGCGTCCTGTTGCTCAACGCCGGTCACGAAGCGAGCGTCAACGGGTTCGGAAATGGTGCCGTGGCGGCACTATCCAGGCCCGACACCGTCGCTCCGCTCCGCGCGGACCCTCGGGGAATTGGGCCGACCGCTGTCGAAGAATTCCTGCGCTTCGATTCGCCACTGCAGCTGTTTGAGCGGACCGCAACCGCCGACACAGAAATCGGCGGAGTGCGCATCGCGTCGGGCCAGAAGATTGCAGCCCTGCTCGGGTCGGCAAACCGGGACGAGGACGTATTTGACCGGCCGACCGAGATGGACCTCACGCGGCAGCGAAACCCGCACATCGGCTTCGGAGCCGGCATTCACTTTTGCATCGGCGCACCCCTGGCACGCGTGGAAATGAACGTGCTGTTGCCCGCCGTGTTTGAACGCTTTCCCCGCATGGAGCTCGCGCGCGAGCCACAGCGCCGCCCCGGTTTCGTGCTGCGCGGTTACGAATCCGTGCCCGTAACCCACTAACCGATTTCGACGAGGTCGGCAGAACGATTAGGTTTTTGAGTGTGGCAGTCCCGAAAATCATTCTGTTCTACGCGTTTGCGCCGGTCGCCGACCCGCACGCCGTGGTGTTGTGGCAACGAACCCTCTGCCAGTCCCTGAATCTCACGGGCCGAATCATCATTTCGCCGCACGGAATCAACGCAACGGTTGGTGGCGAGATGGCGAACGTCAAGAAGTACGTTCGGGCGACCAAGGAATATCCGGGCTTCGGAAAGATGGACGTCAAGTGGTCCGACGGCACCGGCGACGACTTTCCGCGGCTGTCCGTCAAGTCCCGCAAAGAGCTCGTAGCCTTCACCGCCCCCGACGAGATCATCGTTGACGAAACCGGAGTGACGAACGGTGGCGTGCACCTCAAGCCCGCCGAGGTCAATGCCCTTGTCGCCGACCGCGGTGATGATGTCGTCTTCTTCGACGGCCGCAATGCGATTGAAGCACGCGTGGGAAAATTCACGGGTGCCGTTGTGCCCGACGTGCGAACCACCCACGACTTCATCACGGAGATCGAGTCGGGTAAATACGACCACCTCAAAGACAAGGCCGTCGTCACCTACTGCACGGGTGGCGTTCGCTGCGAGATTCTCAGCGCCGTCATGAAGAATCGCGGATTTGGCGAGGTGTATCAGATTGAGGGTGGAATCGTCCGCTACGGCGAAGCATTTCGCGATCGAGGACTGTGGGAGGGTGCTCTCTATGTCTTTGACAAGCGCCAGGTGACAAAGTTCGCCCCGACCGCCGCCGACATCGGTGAATGCGATGTGTGCAATGGGTTAACGTCACAGGTGCTCAATTGCAACAACCTCGACTGCCGCCACCGGGTCGTCATCTGTGAATCGTGCTCCGAATCGCCGGCGAACCTCGACTGCGACGGCAGCCACGCGGATCGGCTCGTTGTCGGCGAAGTGGGCTAGTTTCCGAATTCCGTCGTCAGATATCCGGCGAGGTATTCCCGTTCCTCAGATGGCAGAAAAGCGGCCTCAGCGGCGTTGAGTTGCCACTGCAACACGTCGTCGAGGGTGTATCCGAACACATCAGCAAGGTTCGCAATTTCACGAGAGAGCGACGTTCCGCTCATCAGTCGATTGTCGGTGTTAACCGTGACGGCGAAACCCAATTGATACAACATCTCAAACGGGTGATCGTCGATCGTCGAACC
Organism: Microbacteriaceae bacterium; assembly: GCA_044338315.1. Classification (GTDB taxonomy): domain Bacteria; phylum Actinomycetota; class Actinomycetes; order Actinomycetales; family Microbacteriaceae; genus MWH-TA3. The sequence goes on from JBIILU010000005.1 coordinate 55,905, forward strand.
GAACCGGTCGAAGGCGTTCGTGTGGACGTTTGACGTTGGGCAGATCTCGAGAGCGACACGTCGGTTGCGAACCCATTGCGCGAGGTGACCAAGCGTGATGTGGCTAGCGCCCTCGGATTCCTCGATGGAGAGGTCGTCCGTGATTCGAACTCCGTGGCCCAGCCGCAACGCGCGACCGTCGAGAAGCGCCCCTTCGATGCTGTCGAGACCGTCCGCTTCGCCCGCGTGAACCGTTCGAGGCACCCACGCCGCATCGAGTTTCGCAAACGCAGAGGCGAGCCGTGAGACCGGAAACCCTGCCTCGGGGCCGGCGATATCGAATCCAACGACACCGCGACCCCGGTATTCGATCACACAATCGGCAACCTCGTCGGCGCGGTCGTTCTGGCGCATCGCGCACAGCAATTGATATGCCTGTGTGGGACGGCCCGATGCCCGACCAGCATCAACGGCTGCATCAATCCCGCGCTGCACGGCATCAATCGCGCCGCGCATGTCAAGTCCCTGTTCGAGGTGGAGTTCCGGTGCCCACCGAATCTCGGCATAAATCACGCCGTCCGCAATCAGGTCCTCGACGAATTCACGGGCGATGCGCTCGAGGTTTGCTGCCGTTTGCATGACCGACAGGGTCACGTCAAACGTTGCCAAATAGTCGACGAGGTTGCCCGAGTCGGCATTGGACCGAACCCACTCGTTGAGTTCCGCCGCCGTGGCGCGGGGGATCTCGATACCGCCCGCGACCGCGAGTTCCACGACGGTCGTCGGGCGAACCCCACCATCGAGGTGGTCGTGCAACGAAATCTTGGGGAGCGACTCGACGGTGACATCGGTTCCGGGGAAGACGTGAGTGGTCCGGTCCCCCGGGGTTACCTGGGGAAGTCCGATGCGGTTCATCCGATGATTCCCGCAATGAGCGGGCCGTGATCGACGACCGTCTCGCCAATCCCCCACCCGCCGTCAACGGCCTCGAGGGCGCGCTCAAAACGGGCGGAATCGTTCGCCGAAAGAGTGAAAACGGGGTCGCCCGCCTTGACGGGGTCACCCGGCTTGACGTGCAGGTCAACTCCGGCGGCGTGAACAATCACGTCCTCCTTGCGTGCGCGACCGGCCCCCATTCGCCAGGCGGCGATTCCAAAGGGCAGCGCGTCCATGTGCGTGATGATTCCGTCACGGTCGGCGGTGACGACATGCGTCTCGCGGGCCGTCGGGAGTGCCGCATCGGGATCGCCGCTCTGAGCAGAGACCATTGCGCGCCAGACATCCATGGCCTTGCCGTTGGACAAGTTCGCGCGAACATCAACGTCGGTGAGCCCAGCAAGCTCGAGCATGTGCTCGGCGAGTGTGACGGTCAGGTCGACGACGTCCGAGGGGCCTCCACCGGCAAGCACCTCGACCGACTCACGGACCTCATTCGCATTTCCGATCGCATGACCGAGGGGCGTGTTCATATTGGACAACAGTGCACGCGTCTTGACGCCCGCATCCGTTCCAATCCCGACAAGCACCTCGGCTAGTTCACGGGCGCGGTCAGTGGTCGGCATGAATGCGCCGTTTCCAAACTTGACGTCCAGCACGAGGACTCCGGTCCCCTCGGCAAGTTTTTTGCTCATGATGCTCGAGGCAATCAACGGAATCGCTTCAACCGTTCCGGTCGTGTCGCGCAGGGCGTACAGCATGCGATCGGCGGGGGCAAGACCAGCTCCCGCGGCACACACCACCGCCCCAACCTTCTCCAGCTGCGCATGCATTTCGGCGTTGGTGATGTTCGCCGTCCAGCCAGGGATGGATTCAAACTTGTCCAGGGTTCCACCCGTGTGTCCGAGGCCGCGCCCCGACAGCTGTGGAACGGCGACACCGAAACTCGCAACGAGCGGCGAGAGGGGCAGTGTGATTTTGTCGCCGACGCCACCCGTCGAATGCTTGTCAGCGGTCGGCTTCGACAGCGCGGAAAAATCGAGTCGTTCGCCCGACGCCACCATCGCTGCGGTGAGGTCGTTCGTTTCGCGGCGACTCATCCCTCGGATGAGGATGGCCATCGTCATCGCTGACATCTGTTCGTCAGCGACCACACCGCGCACATAGGCGTCGATGAGCCAACCAATCTCTGCGGTTGACAGTTCTCCCGAATCGCGCTTCGCCTTAATCAAGTCGACCGCGTCAAACTTCTCAATTCCACTCACTGGCAGGCCTCACAGGTGGTTTCGTTTGCTGGATCAGTTGGCGCAAAGGCGGCAAGCGTCGAAGGGCCAAACGCGTCGGGGATGACCTCGTCTATGGTCTTGATTCCCGAGACGGTGTTGAGCAGCATTCCCGGTGCCGAGTGTTCAAACAGGAGTTGCCGGCATCGCCCGCACGGCATGAGGGTCTCCCCGTTTCCATCGACGCACGTGAACGCAACGAGGTGCCCGCCACCGGTCATGGCAAGGGACGACACGAGAGCGCACTCCGCGCACAGGCCGAGGCCGTAGCTCGCGTTTTCGACGTTACAACCGGAGACAATTCGGCCGTCGTCAACAAGCGCAGCTGCTCCGACGGGGAACTTCGAATACGGCGCATACGCCCGTTCCATGGCAGCCAGGGCATGGCTGCGCAGAGTGTCCCAATCGATGTCGGCCACTGTTTACCCCTTGATATACGGTTGACCGTCGGCAGCCGGTGCGCGAACCCGCCCGACGAACCCGATGACGGCGATGAGCGTCACGACGTAAGGAACCATCGTGATGAAGTCGGTGGGAATTCCCGGGCTCACCTGGTTCGCCCACACGCGCAAAATGATGGAGAACCCAAAGAGCAGCGCTGCGGCGGCCGCGGCAAAAGGGTGCCATCGGCCAAGAATAACGACCGCGAGTGCGATGAACCCCTGGCCGCCGGACATTCCGCGCCCAAAGGCTCCGACAGAGCCGATGGTCAGTGCCGCGCCACCCAGACCAGCGACGACTCCGCCGAGCGTGACCCACCAGAACCGTGTGCGCGCAACGTTGATTCCGACCGTGTCGGCGGCGAGCGGGTGTTCTCCGACGGCACGAGCGCGCAAACCCAACTTCGTCTTAAAGAGGATGAACCACAGCGCCGGAATGATGAGGTACGTCAGGTACGTCGTAATGCGTGACTCGAACAGTGCCGGGCCCAGGATGGGGATGCTGGAGAGACCCGGGATGGGCATGATGTCGAACGTGCCGGGGAAGTTGGAGTTCTGGCCGTCGGACGACAACCACTGGGAATAAAGGAAGTTAGTGATTCCGAGAATCAACACGTTGAGGACAACGCCGACGATGATTTGGTCGACCAAATAGACGATCGCAAAGGCGGCAAGGACCATAGACAGGAGTGCCGCGCCGACCATCGCTGCAATGAGCCCGAAGTAGAGGTTGTCGGTGAGCGACCCGACGACCGCGGCGAGGAACGCGCCCGTCAACAGTTGTCCTTCGATCGCGATGTTGACCACGCCAACGCGCTCGGACATGATTCCACCCATCGCGCCCAGCGCGATGGGGACGGCCAAAACAACGGCGTTGCCGAGGATGAACGCGAACGGGACACTGTTGCCCGCGGCCAACCAGCCCAGCAGCGCGACGACAGAGAGGAGGCCGAAAATGAGGGTCACCCACATCGGGGTGGTGCGTGCCGCACGCGCTCGCACAAACGCGAGTGCGGCGAGGACCAAAAGAACGACACCAACGACCATCCCGACGAGGTTCGATGCGACGACGAAGTCGGGAATGTGAATGAAATCCTCGGGGTTTGACCATTGGAACGCGACCTCTTCGGGTTTGCCGAACACCCCGAACGCAACCCCAACGAGAGCCGCAAAGACAGCCATGACTATCGGCGTCTTGTAGGACGCACGCGCGTCAACGCGCGAGAACGAATCGTTTGTGGCGGCGCTCATTTCGCGACCCCCTTCTTTCGCAGCCCCGCCCACCAGTCGGCGATGACCGTGGACTTTTGAGGCGGTGGAAGGCGGAAGATTGCGCGAACCAGTGGCGGAGCGGCAATGAAGAGCACGATGAAACCTTGGACGACACCCGTCACTTCGGGGGACAGCCCGATGACCTGCATCGCGGGGGCGCCCGCTTTGAACGCCCCAAACAAAAGCCCGGCAAGCAGAACGCCGGGGCCGGTTGACGAACCCAACAGCGCGACCGTGATCGCGTCGAATCCGATCGTGCCGTCAAGGTCGGGGGTCAGCCCGGCGCGAGCACCGAGCGCCTGGTTGACGGCCGCAATACCGACGAAAGCACCGGATGCCGCCATCGCGTAGACGAAGGTGCGGTTGACGTTGACTCCGGCGGTGCGCGCAGCATCAATGTTGTGTCCGACCATTCGGAAACGGTAACCAATCGTGGAGCGTTCCATGAGCCACCAGTAAATGACAACCCCGACGAGAGCGAGAAGGAAGCCGGCGTGCAGCGTGAAGCTGTCGCCAAACAGGGTGGGCAGTTGTGCGGTCTCGGCCGGCGCATCCGACTTGGGCGTTCCCCCGCCATCGGCCTCGCGCAGCAGGTAATCCTGACGGAAGAAGAACGTGAGCAACCCGGCGGCAACGTAGTTGAGCATGATGGTGACGATGACCTCGTGGGCCCCGGTCCGGGCTTTCAGGAAACCGACGAGTGCCCCGAACGCAGCCGCGGCGGCGATGGCCACAATGGCGGCAACGACGAGGTGGACTCCCCACGGCAACGAAATGCGAGTGCTGACCCATGTTGCGGCAAGGGCGCCGAACAATATCTGTCCGCTCGCACCAATGTTGAACAGTCCGACTCTGAAGCCGAGTGCGACACCCAGTCCGGCGGCGATGAGCGGACCGGCGAATCGCAGCGTTTCGGTGATGGGGCGCATGGCGGCGACGACGTTGTCTGCCTGGTAGTTGTAAATCGATCCCCGGAACAGTGCGAGGTAACCGTCGGAGATTGCGGTCCACCCTGCCCCGAGTGCGTCGGTTGGCCTGGCGGTGAGGTACGTCAGCGCGTTGAGGAATGCCTCGTTGGAGAACACCATGAACAGGGCACCGACGATGAAGCCGAGGATTACCGAGAGAAACGCTCGGAACGCACCGCCCGAGACGATTTCCTTTGCGGCGGTTGACCAGGTTGTGGGCTGGGTTTCGGCGCTCATACCGTTGCTCCTGCCATCATGCGGCCCAGTGTTTCACGCGAAGTGGTCGCGTCGACAATCCCAACGATTCTCCCGCGGTACATAACCGCAATCCGATCGGCGAGGCCAGTCACCTCGTCGAGTTCGGTGGAAATGATGACGACGGGTTTTCCCGCATCGCGTGTTGCAATAATCCGTTCGTGAATGAACTCAATCGAGCCGACATCGACCCCGCGAGTGGGCTGCGACGCGATGAACAGGTTGAGCTCGCGCCCCAATTCGCGCGCGACGACCACCTTTTGTTGATTGCCGCCACTCAACTGCTTGGCCAGTGTCTCTCGGCCGGGCGTGCGCACATCGAACTCGTCAATCAGCACATCGGCCAAACGGTCACGGTTCGCAAAATCGATTTGGACTCCCTTTGCCCACGGTGGCCCGAAGGACTTGTTGAGCATGAGGTTTTCAGCGATAGTGAAATCGCCCACCAGGCCGTCCTTCTGTCGATCCTCGGGGATGTACCCGACACCGGCATCGATCACCTGCCGGACGGACGAACCGGTGATGTCGAGGTCGCCCAGCATGATTGTCCCGGCCGTCGCGTGCGTCAGTCCGACGAGGGCCTCCGCCAGTTCTGATTGGCCATTGCCTTGAACACCGGCGATGGCGAGCACCTCTCCCCCGCGCACCTCGAATGAAACATCGTCCACAACCTTCGTGTTGCGATCGCCGACGACAGTGAGTCCCTTCACCGACAGACCTGTTGAGCCGAGCACCGGTGGCTTTTTCTTGACACCAAGATCCACTGCACGACCGACCATCATCGTTGCGAGTTTTTCCGCTGAATCGGTTGGCTTCGCGTCACCCACCACCGCTCCGAGACGAATGACGGTGATGCGATCCGCGACCGCCTGGACCTCACGCAACTTGTGCGTGATGAACACGATTGAGGTTCCTGCCTTGGCGAGGCCCTTCATGATTCCCATCAGTTCATCGGTCTCTTGCGGGGTCAGGACCGCGGTTGGTTCGTCGAGGACGAGAACCTTTGCATCGCGCGCGAGTGCCTTGATGATTTCAACGCGCTGCTGCGCTCCGACGGGAAGATCCTCGACCATGGCGTCGGGATCGATATCGAAACCGAAGCGGTCGGAAATTTCCATGACTCGCTGGCGTGCGGAATCTAAATCGAGAACCCCCAGCACGCCGGTCGGTTCGTTGCCGAGGACGACGTTCTCGGCAACGGTAAAAACGGGAATGAGCATGAAGTGTTGGTGGACCATTCCGATGCCGGCGGCCATCGCATCGCCGGGTCCTTTGAATTTCTGGACAACATTGTCCAGCAGGATGTCGCCTTCATCGGCGATATACAGGCCGTAGAGAACGTTCATCAGAGTTGACTTGCCGGCGCCATTTTCACCGAGCAGGCTGTGGATTTCTCCGGGTTCGACCACGAGGTCAATGTGGTCGTTCGCTACGAGCGACCCAAATCGCTTCGTGATGCCGCGGAGTTCCAGCTTCATTGATGTGTCCTTGATAAATGTAGGGCGGGGGCCGCCGAGAACAGTCTCGACGACCCCCGACTTCGGCTAACCGAAGTTTATCCGAGAGGGTTGATATCTCCCGAAATGATGCCAGCCTTGAGTTCTTCAAGCTTGGCTTCGATCTCAGACTGTGGCTGCGATCCGCTGTAGTTGGTGATTGCCGACAGAGCGGTTCCACCATTTTCGAGCGTTCCGATGTAGTAGTCACCCGAGAAGGCCAGACCATCAACGGCGATGCCCTTGATGATGTCGTAGACCGCGCTGGTCATGCGCTTCTCTGCTGACGTGAGGATCCAGTCAGCGTACTCAGGTGAGGTGTTAGCAATGTCCTTGTCAACACCGATGATGCGTGCGTCGACTCCGGATTCGGTGATTGCCTCTGACGAAGCACCGAACTGGTCTCCACCGACGGGGAAGAGAACGTCAGCGCCGGCCTGCAGCTGTGCTGCGGCGATTGCCTTTGAGGTTCCCGAGTTAGGAGTGAAGTCGCCAATGAAGTCGCCCTCCTTCTTCATCGGGTCCCAGCCGACAACCTTGACGGTGGTGTCATTGTCTGCACCCCACGCCATTGCGCCGTAGTAGTAACCGGTCATGAAGTCCACAACGGCGTCAATCTGCATTCCGCCGTAGGTTCCAACAATCTTGGTCGTCGACTGTGCAGCAGCGAGGTACCCAGCGAGGTACGACGACTGGTTCATCGAGTAACCAACGGGCTTGAGGTTCGTTGCACCGTTCGACCATCCGTCAATCGTGACGAAGTTGACCTCGGGGTTTGCTTCGGCAGCAGCGTTCACCGCGTCGACAAGGTTGAAGCCGACAGCGATGGTGAGATCGCAGCTTGCGTCAATCATTGCCTGAAGGTTGGGAGCGAAGTCATCGGGCGTGTTCGACTCTGCGTCCTGAATCTGGACACCGAGTTCGTCACGCGACTTGGTGAGTCCTTCGTATACCGACTGGTTGAACGACTTGTCGTTCCACGAGCCTTCGTCCGAAACCGCGCAAGCAAGGTAGTCGAGCTGTTCAACAGCCGTCTCGCCTGCGTCGGGGGCAGCGGCACAGCCGGCGAGCACCAGGCTCGCGGCTCCCGCCAGTGCAAGCCCAGAAAGGGCGCGCTTTGTGATTTTATTCACGGGGAATTTCCTCTCGATGGGGTGGCCCCAATGCGACGGATACCGCATCGTGAACCACCAGTGAGTTCATCCTATTCACGCAGCGCGCAAACACAATCGGTATAGACGGCGATTTCACCAAAACATGCTCAAATCGTTACATTTCGCGGTTTAGACGACGGTTTCCGAAGGAGACGTTATAGGACGTCGTCCGAGCCGGTGCGGCGAATTGACTCGACGATGTTCTTGACACGTTGGGCGTTTGCGGCGTTCGTGACCAGCAGGGCGTCATCCGTGTCGACGATGACGATGTCTTTCACTCCAACAACCGCGATGAGGCGATTCGACTCCGACACGACGAGGCCACTGGAGCCCTCGTTGAGCACTCGAGAATTATGCCCGAGCGTTGCGAGGACGTTCGAGCGCCCCTGGTTGTGAAGCCTTGCCAGTGCGGCGAAATCCCCGACATCGTCCCAGCCGAATTCGCCGGGAATCACGGCAAGGCGACCGTGTTCTGCTGCGGGTTCCGCGATCGCGTAGTCAATTGCGACGGTGGGGATCAGTTTCCACTGCGCGGCGACCACCTCGTCTCGTTCGCGAGTGTCCCACGCTTCGGCAATTGCATCAATCGGGCCGGCGACGTCGGGTCGATTCGTGCGAAGTTCATCGAGCAACACCGACGCTTTCGCAATGAACATCCCTGCGTTCCACAGGTGGCGGTCCCCGTCGAGGTATTCCGTCGCGACGTCCGCCTTGGGTTTTTCGGTAAAGGTCACCGCCCGGTGCGCGTGGGGTGCGCCGTCCACTACCAGTGACTCACCAATCTCGATGTAGCCAAATGCCGTAGACGCCTCGGTCGGGCGAATACCGATGGTGACAATGAATCCGTCCCTGGCTGTTGCAATCGCTTCGAGGACCGCCTTGCCGAATCGTCGGTCGTCGGTGATGACGTGGTCCGCGGCAAACGACCCGATGATGGCGTCGGGGTTGCGGCGCGCGATTATCGCGGCGGCAAGAGCGATTGCCGCAGTCGAATCCTTCGGCGATGGTTCGAGAACAAGATTCGTTTTCGCGAGCGCCGGCAATTCACTCGTGACCGTCTTTTTGTGCGCTACTCCGCACACAACGACGATGTTGTTCCCCGCAAGCGGCTCCAGTCGATTCCATGTGTCGACCAGAAGCGAGTGCCCGGTGCCCGCCAAATCGTGCAGAAATTTTGGCTCGTCGGCACGCGACAACGGCCACAGGCGAGACCCGATTCCCCCCGCCGGAATAACGGCATAGAAGTCAGGAGCGGCCGGTGCGGTCATGTCGAACAGCCTACGCGAGAGGACTAGACTGGACGGAAAGTTGTCTATTACAAGGAGGATCGGGTGGTCGCTACCGTCACTCGCAAATCGCGAACCGTAATCGCGGGAACCCTTTATCGTGGCCACGAAGGCATGTGGTCCTGGGTTCTTCACCGGATTACCGGAATTGCAATCTACTTTTTCTTGCTCGTCCACGTGCTCGACACCGCGACCCTTCGAATCAGCCCCGAGGTGTACAACGGGGTTCTCGGTGCTTACAAGACGCCGATTATGGGTATCGGCGAAGCGGGCCTCGTCGGTGCGATTGTTTTCCACGCGCTCAACGGTCTTCGCATCATCCTGGTTGACGCGACAAAGTGGGGGACGCGCCTCCAGCGTCAGATGTTTTATGTCGTCCTGGTCCTCTGGACGCTCCTCATGGCCGGGTTCCTGCCGCGTCACCTGATCAACGTCTTCACCGGTGGTGCCGAGTGAGGCGCCTCAAGCTAGAGCGCGTGGGTTGGATCTTCATGCGCGTCTCGGGCTTCTTCCTGATTGCGCTGATCTTCACCCACCTCATCGTCAACGTGATGCAGGACGGCGGCGTCCACGCAATCGACTTCGCTTTTGTTGCCGGAAAACTTGCGAACCCCATGTGGCAGTGGTTCGATGTCACGCTGCTGTGGCTTGCGCTGATTCACGGGACTAACGGAATGCGGGTCGTCATCGAAGACTACGTTTACCGCGTCAAACTGAAGCGCTTCCTTCTGGGAGGCCTCGCCGTCTCGACCACCGTGCTCATCGTTCTGGGAACCCTGGTCATCTTCACGCTTGACCCGTGCCCGACCGGCGCAGCCGCCAGCCTGCTGCCGTCGTTCTGCACGGCCGGATAACAGTTACATAAGGAGCAGTTCGTGACCACGGTTCACCACCACGAGTACGACGTTGTCATCGTTGGCGCCGGTGGCGCCGGGATGCGCGCAGCCATCGAAACTGCCCCGAATGTAAAGACCGCCGTCATCTCGAAGTTGTACCCCACTCGTTCGCACACAGGCGCGGCCCAGGGCGGAATGGCGGCTGCTCTCGCCAACGTCGAAGAAGACTCGTGGGAGTGGCACACGTTTGACACTGTCAAGGGCGGGGACTACCTCGTCGACCAGGACGCTGCCGAGATTCTCGCGCGTGAAGCGATCGACGCCGTCCTCGACCTCGAGAACATGGGCCTCCCTTTCAACCGAACGCCCGACGGCAAGATCGACCAGCGCCGCTTCGGCGGACACACCCGCGACCACGGCAAGGCGCCGGTTCGACGATCGTGCTACGCCGCCGACCGCACCGGCCACATGATTCTGCAGACGCTGTTCCAGAACTGCGTCAAGCTCGGCGTCGAGTTCTACAACGAGTTTTACGTTCTCGACCTCCTGTTGACTGACGTCAAGGGCAAGTCCACCGCTGCCGGTGTCGTCGCGTACGAACTATCAACCGGTGACATCCACGTTTTCAACGCGAAGTCCGTCATCTTTGCAACGGGCGGCTTTGGCAAGATGTACAAGACGACGTCGAACGCTCACACGCTCACCGGTGACGGTGTCGGCATCGCGTGGCGCAAGGGCATCCCGCTCGAGGACATGGAATTCTTCCAGTTCCACCCGACCGGGCTTGCGGGACTGGGCATTCTCCTCACCGAGGGCGCCCGTGGTGAAGGGGCAATCCTTCGCAACGCCAGCGGTGAGCGATTCATGGAGCGCTACGCCCCCACCATCAAGGACCTCGCGCCGCGCGACATCATTTCGCGCTGCATGGTCCAAGAAGTCGCGGAGGGACGCGGGGCGGGCCCGAACAAGGACTACGTTCTGCTCGATTGCACGCACCTCGGTGCCGAGGTTCTCGAAACCAAGCTTCCCGATATCACCGAGTTCGCCCGCACCTACCTCGGTGTGGACCCCGTCGTCGAACCGGTCCCCGTCATGCCGACCGCGCACTACGCAATGGGTGGCATCCCCACCACCGTCAACGCGGAAGTTTTGCTGGACAACACGACCGTAATCCCCGGTCTCTACGCAGCCGGCGAGTGCGCGTGCGTGTCCGTTCACGGCTCGAACCGACTGGGCACGAACTCGCTGCTGGACATCAACGTCTTCGGAAAGCGCGCGGGCAAGAACGCCGCGGCTTACGCAAAGAAGGCGAAGCTTCCCGCACTGCCCAAGGCGGCGGAGCAATTCGTGGTAGACCTCATCGACTCGGCGCGCACCGCCAACGGCAAGGAATCCGTCGCCGCAATCCGCAAGGAACTCCAGGTCGAAATGGACCGCAACGCGCAGGTGTTCCGAACCGAGAAATCGCTGGGACACGCACAGAAGGTCATTCATGATCTGCGCGTCCGTTACGAAAAAATCGGAATTCACGACCGCGGTCAGCGATTCAACACCGACCTGCTCGAAGCGGTGGAACTCGGCTTCCTGCTTGACCTCGCCGAGGTTGTCGTCGTCTCCGCCCGCAATCGCAAGGAGAGCCGCGGAGGGCACATGCGCGACGACTTCCCCGAGCGCGACGACAAGGGCTACATGCAGCACACGATGGCGTACAAGAAGGGTGACGACATTGCACTCGGTTGGAAGCCCGTCGTCATTACCAACTATCCGCCGATGGAGAGGAAGTACTAATGGGTGAATTGGGAGTGGTTGATTCGTTCACTGTGACCTTCATCGTTCGTCGATTCAACCCGGAGACGGACTCGGAGCCGCACTGGCAAGACTTCGACGTCGAAATGTACTCGACCGACCGTGTTCTCGACGGGCTTCACAAAATCAAGTGGGACCAGGACGGCTCGCTGTCGTTCCGTCGCTCGTGCGCGCACGGCATTTGCGGTTCGGATGCGATGCGCATCAACGGCCGCAACCGTCTGGCCTGCAAAACCCTCATCAAGGACCTCGACATTTCGAAGCCCGTTTACGTTGAGGCAATCAAGGGACTTCCGCTCGAAAAAGATCTCATCGTCGACATGGAGCCCTTCTTCGCCGCGTACCGCGAAGTTCAACCGTTCTTGCAAACGTCGGCCAAGCCCAAGAAGGAGCACCTCCAGTCGGTCGAGCAGCGCGAGCGCTTCGACGACACGACCAAGTGCATCCTCTGCGCGGCGTGCACAACGTCGTGCCCGGTCTTCTGGACCGACGGCCAGTACTTCGGCCCAGCAGCGATTGTTGCGGCGCACCGCTTCATCTTCGATTCGCGCGATGAAGAAGCCCAGGTCCGACTCGACATCCTCAACTCCAAGGAAGGCGTCTGGCGTTGCCGCACGACCTTCAACTGCTCCGAGGCCTGCCCCCGTGGCATCGAGGTCACCAAGGCGATTTCCGAAGTGAAGCAAGCCGCCATTCGCGGCGTTCGTCGCTAACTCCTGCTGATCATCCGGGGAAGCCACAGCCCGTTCACGGTGTCCGCACACCCGGAAAGTAGGATTGGGTAATGGTCACCAGGATTGCAACCGTCAACGTCAACGGGGTGCGCGCGGCCTACCGCAAGGGAATGGGCGACTGGCTCGCGGATCGTGGCGTCGACATTCTGTGCCTGCAAGAGGTTCGCGCTGAAACAACCGACCTCGAGTCGCTTCTCGGTGACGGTTGGCACATTGCGCACGACGCGGCAACGGCCAAGGGTCGCGCCGGTGTGGCCATCGCGTCGCGTCAGCAGCCCCTCGCGGTGCGAATCGATTTCGGAGCGGCTGACTTTGACAGCGCCGGGCGATGGATCGAAGCAGACTTCCGAATCGGGTCGCACACGGTGACCGTCGTCAGCGTTTATGTGCACTCCGGCGAGGTTAACACCCCGAAGCAGGTCGAAAAGTACAAATTTCTCGATGCGATGGAGTCCCGGCTGTCCGTGCTCGGAGCAAACGGATCAACCGCGCTGATCGTCGGGGACCTCAACGTCGGGCACCGCACACTCGACATCAAGAACTGGAAAGGGAACCTCAAGAACTCGGGGTTCCTGCCGGCCGAACGGGAATACTTTGACCGCATCCTCGGTGCTGAGGACGACGAACAGTACAACGCTGGCGCGGGACTCGGCTGGGTCGACCTGGGGCGTCGATTCGCCGGAGAGGTTCCCGGGCCCTACACGTGGTGGAGTCAGCGAGGACAAGCGTTCGACACGGACACCGGCTGGCGACTCGATTACCACCTGGCGTCACCCGCGCTCGCCGCGACGGCCCTCACCTATGCCATCGACAAAGCGAGTGCGTGGGATACTCGCTGGAGTGACCACGCCCCCGTTGTGATCGATTACGACATCTAAGGACGCCATGACATCGCCTCGATTGTTCTCGGGAATGCAACCCAGCGCCGAATCTCTCCACCTCGGGAACTACGCGGGTGCGCTGCTGCAGTGGCGCGACATGCAGTCGACTCACGATGCGGTGTTCTGCGTTGTCGACCTTCACGCGATCACCGTTCCCCAGGATCCCGCAAAACTTCGTGAAAACACCCGCCGCACCGCGGCTCAGTACATCGCGGCCGGAATCGACCCCGACAATTCGACGCTGTTCGTTCAATCTCACGTTCCCGCGCACGCCCAGCTCGCCTGGGTGTTCAACACCATCACGGGATTCGGTGAAGCGTCGCGAATGACCCAGTTCAAGGACAAGTCTGCGAAGCAGGGAACTGATTCGACGAGTGTCGGGCTGTTTACCTATCCGATTTTGCAGGCGGCAGACATTCTGTTGTATGACGCACAGGTCGTACCCGTCGGTGAAGATCAGCGCCAGCACATCGAACTCACGCGCGACATCGCGATGCGCTTCAACTCACGATTCGGCGACGCCCTGACCGTTCCCGAGGTGCGCATTCTCAAGGAATCCGCAAAAGTGTTTGACCTGCAGAATCCCGCCGCGAAAATGTCGAAATCGGGCGAATCCCCTCAGGGAATCGTCTGGTTGCTGGACGAGCCTGCGGTTACCGCGAAGAAGATCAAATCCGCCGTCACCGACATGGACCGCGACATTCGGTTCGACCCGACCACAAAGCCCGGCGTGAGCAACCTTCTCGGGATTCTCTCGCTGCTGACGGGTAGCGCCATACCGGCTCTGGAATCGGAGTTTTCGGGAAAGGGCTACGGTGACCTCAAGGGTTCCGTCGCCGACGCGGTTGTCGCCGAATTCGAACCGATTCGCGCTCGCGCGCTCGAGCTCTTGGCCGACCCGGCAGAACTCGACCGGATGCTTGCGATCAACGCAGCGCGTGCAAACGAAATTGCTGAGGCAACTCTTGCGCGCGTTTACGACGCCGTCGGCTTTCTTCCGCGCGGCTAGACCCAGCCGAACGAGCGTTCGATGCCCTTCGCCCATTCGGCGAGGAGCCGGTCTCTTTCGGCAGCCTCCATCGTTGGCTCGAACCGACGGTCTTCGGCCCACAGCGAGCGAATTTCGTCTTCACTCGACCACAGACCGACCGTGAGCCCCGCCACAAACGCTGCACCCAGTGCCGTCGTTTCTGTCACGACGGGGCGAATAACGGGAACCCCCGTGATGTCGGCCTGGAACTGCATCAGGAAATCGTTGGCGACCATGCCACCGTCCACCTTCAGTGACGCAAGCGCGACACCGGCGTCCGCCGCGGCCGCACTGATGACGTCACGGGATTGAAAGGCGACTGATTCGAGTGCGGCCCGCGCGATGTGGGCCTTCGTGGAAAAGCGGGTGAGCCCCGCGATAATTCCCCGCGCATCCGGTCGCCAATAGGGTGCAAAGAGCCCACTGAAGGCGGGGACGACGACGACTCCGCCGTTGTCGGGAACTGACGTCGCCAGGGCCTCTACGTCGGCCGAGGAATCGATGACACCGAGGTTGTCGCGCAACCACTGGATGAGTGATCCGGTAACGGCCACGCTTCCCTCCAGCGCGTAGCGCGGCGCTTCTCCGTCGCGCTGGAATGCAACGGTGGACAGCAAACCGTGTTCGGAGCGAACCAGTTTTTCTCCCGTCGCCACGATCAGGAAGTTGCCTGTTCCGTAGGTGTTTTTTGCTTCACCCGGATGAAATGCCGCTTGCCCCACCGTGGCCGATTGCTGGTCGCCGATAACCCCCGCGATCGGGACTCCCGCGAAACTCTCGACGGCGGAGACCTTGCCGTACACGTGACCGCTCGGGTGAATCGCGGGCAAGATGCCCACCGGTACGTCGAACGCGGCACAGAGTTCGGGTTCCCACTCCAACGTCTCGATGTTCATGAGCATTGTGCGCGAGGCATTGGTGACGTCCGTCGCGTGAACGCCGCGACCCGGACCGCCGGTCAGGTTCCACACGAGCCACGAATCGATGGTTCCCGCAAGGAGGTCGCCGGCCAGAGCCAGTTCGCGAGCGCCCGGCGTGGAATCGAGAATCTCGGCAAACTTCGTCGCCGAAAAGTACGTTGCGAGCGGTAGGCCGGTTTGGTGCGCAAATCGGTTGACGCCTCCGTCGGCGGCGAGCGCATCGATGCGGGTTTGCGTGCGGGTGTCTTGCCACACAATCGCGGGTGCGACGGGCTCACCGGTGTGGCGGTTCCACACCACCGCGGTCTCGCGCTGATTGGTGATTCCCAGCGCCGCGATATCGGCGGCACCGAGGCCACACTGGTCGAGAACGCGTCCGAGCACCTCGAGTGAATTTGCGAGGATTTCCGCGGCATCGTGCTCGACCCACCCGGGCTGAGGAAACATCTGCTGATGTTCGAGCTGGACGGTGCCTTTCGGCAATCCGCGGCGGTCAAACACCATGGCGCGCGTCGACGTTGTTCCCGCATCGAGCGCAACGACGACTTCGGGCATGTTCACAGTGTATTCATGGGTACCCGACTCCCCCCAACAGCAAATTGGGGTTACCATTGAAGAGAGCACGTGCTCCGGGGTCAGTGAAAATCTGAGCCGGCGGTCAAAGTCCGCGACCCGGGTGGTTTCGATCACACGGTTGACTCGGTGAAACTCCGAGACCGACGGTTATAGTCCGGATGGTAGGAAGCACGGATGGCTGGCCGTTAAGTGACGGGCAGTTAGCGACCGCTGTCGCATCCCCGGACTTTGCTCAGAAGGAGTCCGAGATGACCACACCATACGATGACGCTGTGCGTCGCGCCGCCGAACTTGCATTGCGCGGGCCGCGCACCGGGGAAAACCCGCAGGTTGGCTGTGTCCTGCTCGATGCGAGCGGAACAATCGTGGCCGAAGGTTGGCACCGCGGTGCGGGAACCCCCCACGCCGAGGTCGACGCGTTGTCCAAAATCGAAGACGCTCACGGGCTCACCGCTGTGGTCACTCTTGAACCGTGCAATCACACCGGCCGAACCGGTCCATGCTCTCAGGCGCTGCTTGCCGCCGGCATTTCGCGCGTCGTGTATTCCCACAAAGACCCGGGGGTCGAGGCCGGTGGCGGTGCCCAGACACTGCGTGACGCGGGAATCGAAGTCATCGCAGATGTCCTTCCCGCCGTTGGTGCAAAACTCGTGCACCGCTGGTTGACCGCGAACCGTCTCGGGCGGCCCTGGGTCACGGCAAAGTGGGGCTCGACCCTCGACGGCCGCATCGCGGCGACGGACGGCACGAGTCAGTGGATCACCTCGTCGGAATCGCGCGAATACATCCACCTGCTGCGTTCCCAGCACGACACGATCGCCGTGGGTACAGGAACTGTTTTGGCGGACAACCCCAGCCTGACTGCGCGAACACCCGACGGGAACCTATTCCCGAACCAACCGCTCCCCGTCGTCATAGGCAAACGGGACATTCCATCGGGCTCGAGCCTGTGGAGCCACCCGCGCGGCGTACTCAACGAATCGGGTGAACTGACCGAGATTCTCGAACGCCTCTTCGGAATCGGTGTCCGCAGTGTGTTCCTCGAAGGAGGACCCCAGCTGGTGAACTCATTCATCCGTGAGGGACTCGTGGATGAATACGTCGTGTGCATCGCGCCCATGTTGTTGGGCGGGGATCGCACCTCGACGGGCGACCTCGGAATTGCCACTTTGACTCAGGGGCGCCGTCTGACCGTGCTCGACACCAAGCATCTCGGAGACGACATCGTCGTCACCGCACGGGAGGCACACTAGATGTTCACCGGAATCATCGCCGAACTGGGCACCCTGGAATCCGTCACACCAACCGACGAGTCGATGCGCGTCGTTGTGCGCGCGCCGAAGGCAGTGGCCCTGGCTTCGCACGGCGACTCGATAGCGATTTCGGGGGTGTGCCTTACGGTCATCGAACAAGACGCCGAAACGTTCACCGCCGATGTCATGGGTCAAACACTCGCGATGTCGAACCCCGATCAGTGGGTTGCGGGGCGAACGGTCAACGTCGAGTCGGCGATGTCGCTGGGCGAACAACTGGGCGGGCATATCGTGCAGGGTCACGTCGACGGAACCGCTCGCGTCGTCTCAACGGCCCAGAACGGCGACTGGCGCGTCATTCGATTCGCCCTGTCTCCCGCCCATGCCCCGCTCGTGGTCGATAAGGGTTCCATCGCGGTTGACGGTGTCTCGTTGACGGTCTCCGCCGTGGGCGATGACTGGTGCGAGGTATCTCTGATCCCCGAATCGCTCATCGCGACGACCCTCGGACGCCTCGAACCCGGTGCGCACGTCAACATCGAAACCGACATTCTTGCTCGCCACGTGGCGAGACTCGCGCACTTTACGAAGGGAAGCGCATCATGAGCGCACTGAACACCGCACTTGCCGATTTGCAAGCCGGAAAACCGATCATCGTCACCGATTCAACCGAACGCGAAAACGAAGGCGACCTCGTGATGGCCGCCCAGTTTGCGACAACGGAATGGATCGCCTTCACCATTCGACACAGCAGTGGGTTCCTGTGTGCACCCATGACGAACGCCCGTGCGAACGAACTCGAGCTTCCGCTCATGGTGGAAAACAACCAGGACCCCCGCGGAACGGCATACACCGTCAGTGTCGATGCGGCCGATGGAATGTCGACCGGCATCTCCGCCGCCGATCGTGCACTGACACTTCGCGTCCTCGCCAACGCCTCGACCGGCCCCGCCGACCTGGTGCGCCCCGGTCACATCATTCCGCTGCGGGCAGCGCCCGGTGGTGTGCGTGAGCGCGCCGGCCACACGGAGGCCACCGTTGACCTGCTGACTCTTGCCGGACTCGAACCGATCGGAGTCATCGGGGAAATCACCAGTGACGACGGCTCGATGACCCGCGGCGCCGAATTGACCGCTTTCGCGGCGGAACACGGATTGACCATTGTGTCGATTGAGGAACTTACCGAACGCCTCGACGCTGAATGGCTGCCCCTGCACGACCCCAACGAAAACCGCTATCCGTTCGAGGTCGAAACAATTGTTCCGACAAATCACGGCACGTTCCGACTTCGCGCCTACCGCGACGCGGCACTGCACGTCGACCACGTCGCGATCGTCGCGGGGGAACCCACCGACGGAGCCCTCGTTCGACTGCACTCGGAGTGCGTCACCGGTGAAGCGATGGGTTCGCTCAAGTGTGAGTGCGGCCCGCAGCTCGAAGTCGCGATGGACCAGATCGCCGAACACGGTGGTGTTGTCATCTATCTGCGCGGTCACGAAGGTCGTGGAATTGGTCTGACCAACAAGCTCAAGGCGTACCGGTTGCAAGAGGACGGGCTCGACACACTCGACGCGAACCTGGCACTTGGACTTCCCGCCGACGCTCGCGATTACGGTGTCGCTGCCGCAATCCTGCGTGACCTCGGAATCTCGACCATTCGGCTGTTGTCCAACAACCCCGAAAAGGGTCGGCAGCTGAACGAATACGGCATCGAGGTGTCCGAATTCATTCCGCTCGTTGTCGGGGTTGGTGATGTGAACAAGGCGTACCTCGGAGCGAAGCGCGACCGCATGGGACACAACCTGCCGACGGCCCTGCCCAACACCCCCGTGGAGGGCTGAGGAATGGCGGGAAGCGGCAAGCCTTCAGCGGTGATTTCCGCGCCCGGAATGCGGGTAACCGTCATTGCCGGTTCGTGGCATAACACAATCACCGATGGGCTTATTGCGGGCGCTCAGCGCGTGCTGGAGGCCGCCGGCACCGAGCATTCGCTGATTCGCGTTCCCGGCGCGTTCGAGCTTCCGGTAATGGCGAAGGCGGCTCTCGAGAACGGTGCGGAAGCCGTCGTGTGTCTCGGGGTCATCATTCGCGGGGGAACGCCCCACTTCGAATTCGTGTCGAATGCCGCGACAGATGGATTGACGCGCGTCGCACTCGACACCGGTAAACCCGTTGGCTTTGGCGTGCTGACCCTCGACGACGAGGCGCAGGGCATAGACCGTGCCGGACTGCCGGGTTCCCGCGAGGACAAGGGCGCCGAAGCGGCCGCGGCGGCCGTTGCGACCGCGCTCGAACTCCGTCGACTTCGCGGCTAACTGAGGAACAGTTTGCGCAGTCGTCGGGATACGACGACGACACCGACGCCCAGCATCACGACGTAATACGCGATGTGAACCCAGATCAGCGACGTGAACATTCCCGTTGTCAGCATTCGAATCAGTTCAACGCCGTGCCAGAGCGGGAATGCTTGAATCATCAACTGGATTGCCTCGGGGTACACGGTGATGGGGTAAAACGTCGCCGAAAACAGGAACATTGGCAACATCACCATCGGTAGCCAGTCCATCTGCTGGAACGTCTTCATGTAGGACGTGAACGCCATTCCAATCGACGCAAAACCCGCAGCGATGAGGATCACGGCGGGAATCGCGAGAATCGCAAACGGCGAGAGGACCAGTCCCATGGCCTGCATGACAATCAGGAACCCGACCGCGTAAACACCACCGCGCAACAGTGCGAGCGTAATCTCGCCGATTGCGACATCCAACGGGCCCAACGAGGTGAGCAGCATCGTCTGGTAGAGCTTGCCGAAATTGAGCTTGAAGAAAACATTCCACGTCGAGTCGTAGATTGCACCGTTCATCGCCGAGACCGCGAGTAACGCGGGGGCGATGTAGGCCCCATAAGGGACCGGTGTGCCGTCGACATCGATCGCGCCGATGATTCCGCCCAGACCGACACCCATCGAAAAAAGATAGAAAACCGGCTCAAAGAATCCGCTGAGGATGATGAGGTAGTTGCTGGACATCGTCGCACGCAGTCCGCGTTCGATGATGGCGCGAGCGTTTCCGCCCGAGAGGCCGCCGAATCGACGACGGGGTGCAATCACCGCGCTCATTTTGTCAGCCGCTTCACAAATGCTCGATGCATCAGGATCGCGCCCACGACGGAAAACACGATGAGCACCCCGAGGTGCGTCACGGTCATCCAGATGGGCTCACTCATCCCGTAGCTGGCGACTCGCCCCAGCTGGCTCGCGTGCCAGAGGGGTGAAACCCAGGCAATCCATTCGAGCCAGTCCGGAATCTGCGAGATGGGAAAGAA
>JBIILU010000014.1:0-17833 GCA_044338315.1 Microbacteriaceae bacterium
GATTCAGGAGATTGATGCGTCGGCCGTTGCCGAGATGCTCAGTTCTGCCGACACGGTCATCATCACCCCCGGTTATGGAATGGCTGTTGCACAAGCGCAGTACCCCGTGGCGGAACTCACCCAGCGCTTGATTGCCAAGGGCGTGACCGTCCGGTTCGGAATTCACCCCGTTGCTGGTCGCCTGCCCGGACACATGAACGTGCTCCTCGCGGAAGCCAAGGTGCCGTACGACATCGTTCTCGAAATGGACGAAGTGAACGACGACTTCGCCAGCACCTCCGTCGTTCTCGTGATTGGCGCAAATGACACGGTGAACCCCGCCGCCGCCGAAGACCCGGGCAGCCCAATCGCTGGAATGCCCGTGCTACACGTTTGGGAAGCGGCGAAGGTCATCGTGTTCAAGCGGTCCATGAGCTCCGGATACGCGGGCGTTCAGAACCCTCTGTTCTTCCGCGAAAACGCCTTCATGTTGTTCGGCGACGCAAAAGACCGCGTCGAGGACATCATAAAGGCGCTCTAAAACCGCCAAACTGTCCACCCTGCTCTCGCTATACTTTTGCAGTGCAGACGAATCTCAGTGCCCTCGAGGCATTCCTTGATCTCCCAATGTGGCTCATCGCCGCCATAGTCGCCACGCCGATTGCAGCCGTCATCGCGCTCGGAATGTGGATCAGCGCTCGTCGCGAGGACGACCCCAAATCCGCTGATCTAGGTAAAGAAGCGCTCGCTATTGTCTCCGGGGCGACAGGCGAGGTTGTCTCCACCAATCGTGGTGACGAGGGTTGGTCCCACGTATTCCACATCAGATTGGGCTAAACGGCTTTCCCTGCTTCTAACTGTTCGTGCCCTCGGCAGGAGTCGAACCTGCGGCCAGGAAATTAGCCCGCTCGTTAATCAGCGCTTCGAATTCTTCTTCACAATCGAAGCGACAAACAGAATCACCAGCAGAAAGAAGACCGGCCAATTCAAGGCTTCCCCTGGTGGAGTGCGCGCACTCTCGACGGCGCCCATCTGCCCCGCCAGCGCTCGCATGGGTGCATCAAGGGCAAGAAAAAGAATCACCAATGGCGTGAGGCCTTTGTACAAGAAGAACAAAACAAGCAGGAGACCCACGAAAAGTAGTTGAATGGCTCCCCACTGGTGGAATAGGGCGATGATGTTGTTTCCGCCCGCGACGCTCGTGTCAATGCCGGCAATCGATTCTGCTCCACCATCGGGCGTGAACAAGTGGATCGCGCTGCGAGCGACAACGATCAAAAGGAATGCAAGCGTTATCAGCCGCACAATGGGAAAACCTCTGTATTCCCTCGGGTTGTCGGGAATAATCTGATTTCTCAACTTATGCCTTTCTCGCAAACTCAGTTGGTGCCCTCGGCAGGAGTCGAACCTGCGGCCAAGAGATTAGAAGGCTCCTGCTCTATCCGCTGAGCTACGAGGGCGGCGGGCCAGTGTTTCAGCCCAATCGGAGTTTATCAGGCGGGTATTCGACGTGGCTGTGCGGAAGCAGGGCAGACTCGGAATCTACTTCTTGACCGGTGTTTGCGGCTTAGCCGGTTTTTCGGGCTTGCGGGTTGCGAGAGCAAAGACTGCCAAACCTGCCACCAGGGCACCGGCACCTAGTCCGTATGCCAAGACCTCGTCTGCGCGATTGGAATCGACAAACACGCCCACAAACACGACGGCGATAATCGCGACGACCACTCCGATGAGTTTTGACTTCAAGTCGTCAAGGTCATGAACCTGCAGCCACGCCGGAACCTGGATATCCGAGTCGATAAACAGTTCGTATAGCCCGTATCCGATAACAAGAAGCACCGTTCCGAGGAGAATTGCGTCAACAGCGGTGAGCACCTCGACAATTGTGTCCTTCAAGTAGATGTCCGTCGAGACCGATTCGATGACTACAAACACCATCTCGATTGACCCTTTGGCCATCAACAGCAACGCCCCGATGATGGAGGCAACCGCCGGAACAATCACGGCGTATCGAGTGAGGCCCAGAATTTTTCGCATGGCACGAGTTTACGCGCCCACCCTCGAAATCCAGTCTGATGCCTGATTGATTACGAGCCGGTTACAAGTACGACCTTGGTCATCTCTTTGTTATCAAAGGCCGCGTAGGCCATGGAGGCGTCTTCGAGTGGGATGACGTGCGTGAGTACTGTCGACGGCGTGAACTTGCCCGCTTGGATTGCGGCAAACATGCGTTCGCGATCCTTTGTGGGGTTTCCCACCGAGAAAACAAGTGTGAGTTCTTTTTCGAACATCACACCGTTGTTGAGCGGGAAGTCGGGCTCAAAGTGGGCCCCGACGACGGAGACGACACCCTGCGGTCGTGCGAGTCCGAACGCTGACTGCATCGCAGCGACCGAACCGGATGCCTCAATAACAACATCCGCGCCGATCCCGCGCGAAAGC
Organism: Microbacteriaceae bacterium; assembly: GCA_044338315.1. Taxonomy (GTDB): domain Bacteria; phylum Actinomycetota; class Actinomycetes; order Actinomycetales; family Microbacteriaceae; genus MWH-TA3. The sequence goes on from JBIILU010000014.1 coordinate 2,419, forward strand.
TGAGCGACCAGTGTTGCGGTCTTCTCCCCCGGTTCGACGGAGGTAGCACCAAGGCTCTCGGCCAATTTTCGCCGGTCAGCGATTCCGTCCACCGCGATAACTCGCCGAGCGACACCCACGGCGGCGATAATCGCCATGAGGCCGACCGGTCCACAGCCCAGCACAACGACGAGATCACCGTTCGACACATTTCCCCGCTGAACCGCGGCAAACCCTGTTGGCAAAATGTCGGCGACGAAAATGGCGTCCTCCGTCACTCCGTTTTCGGCGATCGGTCCCTCGGGCGCACCCCGCCCCCTCGGGAGCGACGGTTTAGGCTTGCGTGTATGACGAAAGTTCTCGCAGCCCTGCCCGTCGGCGAAAAGGTCGGTATCGCCTTCTCGGGCGGGCTCGACACGTCGGTAGCGGTCGCGTGGATGCGTGAAAAGGGTGCGGTGCCGTTTGCGTACACCGCACACCTTGGTCAGCCCGACGAAACCGACATTGAGTCGATCCCTGAGCGCGCCGCTCAGTACGGGGCGGAACTCGGTCGACTCGTGGATTGCCGGCAATCTCTGGTTGAAGAAGGTCTCGCAGCGCTCGCCTGTGGCGCGTTCCACATCCGCACCGGTGGCAAGGTCTACTTCAACACCACTCCGCTGGGTCGGGTCGTGACGGGAACCCTGCTGGTGCGGGCGATGCACGAGGACGGCGTCGAAGTCTGGGGTGACGGCAGCACTTACAAGGGCAATGACATCGAACGCTTTTACCGCTACGGCCTGCTCGCCAATCCCAATCTGCGCATTTACAAGCCGTGGCTGGACGAGGAGTTCGTCAGCGAGCTTGGTGGTCGCCACGAAATGTCGGAGTGGCTTCTCGCCCGCGAGCTGCCCTACCGCGCATCGGTCGAAAAGGCGTATTCGACCGACGCAAACATGCTCGGCGCGACCCACGAAGCGAAACTTCTCGAGCAACTTGACCAGTCCTACGAACTCGTTGAACCAATCATGGGCGTCAAATTCTGGGATTCGTCGGTTGCCATCGAACAGGAAGACGTGACGATCACGTTCCGACAGGGGCGTCCCGTCGCGATCAATAACAAGGATTTCACGGACGCTGTCGGACTTGTCGAGGAAGCAAACCGCATCGGCGGCCGCCATGGCCTGGGGATGTCCGACCAGATTGAGAACCGGATTATCGAGGCGAAGAGCCGTGGAATTTATGAGGCTCCCGGAATGGCCCTGCTGCACATCGCCTACGAACGCCTGCTCACCGCCGTCCACAACGAGGACACCCTCACCGCGTATTACGCCGAGGGTCGCCGGATGGGCCGGCTGCTGTACGAGGGCCGCTGGCTTGACCCGCAGACACTGATGCTGCGCGAATCCCTGACGAAGTGGGTGGCGTCAGCCATCAACGGCTCCGTCACGGTGCGCTTGCGCCGCGGCGACGACTACACGATCATCGATACCCGCGGCGAAGGGTTCTCGTACCACCCCGAAAAACTGTCGATGGAGCGGACGGACGATGCTGCGTTCGGTCCCGCCGATCGCATAGGCCAGTTGACCATGCGCAACCTCGACATCCAGGACACACGCGCCAAACTCGACCTTTACCGCCAGCAGGGGCAGATCGAGGGCGGTCAGTTCGAACTGACCTGACCCGCGTGATGGCGACGGGTCAAGCGCATGACGACGGCCGCAAGTACGGCGGCGACAACCCAGGTGACAACGGTGAGCCAGTAAGCGAGGTCAATGCCGCTCGATTCGGCGGTCTGGCCCATTAGCCATTTCATGCCGAAAATCACGGCGGTTTGCATGACGCTCATTCGGGTCAACGCAGCCGAAACGGACATTCCCGACACGATTGACGCGGACGAGAGGAACGCCGGGGCCATCGCGGCGGTGCCGAGCCCGGCGAGTGCCCACAGTGCACCGATGACGACAAGTCCGAGAGTCGGGTCGTGGGCGACAATGCCGGGTCCAACGAGAATACTTACCGTCATCGCGAGGGCAGACAGCGCCCCGCCGAATGCCGCCTGCTGACTGAGGTGAACGGTGCGACCGATGACGTCAATCAGGCTGCGGCCAATGATCATCGCCAGAGCGAAACACGCGTACGGCATGGCGGCGCGAATCGGGTCGAACCCGAGCACGTCACGGCCGTAGACGGAACTCCAATCCCACATGGCCAACTCGGGGAAAACTCCGACAGCGAGCCCAATGCCCAGCAAATAGACCCGCTTGGGCATGTGCCGCCACCGAACATCACTCTCGCCAGAGTTCGCCTCGGCGATAACTTCTTCGTCACGGTTAAGGAGTTTGTGGACAATCACGTAAAACGGACTCAGCCCAATCACGGTGAAGAGCGTGAGGTGAATGCCCACCGGAAGAATCGTTGCAAGGAAGCCTGAAATCAATGCGGAGAAACCGGCGCCGGTGGACCACGCGGCGTGAAACCGACCGATGATGACCCGGCCGCTCAGCGTCTGGAGCACCACTGTTTGCGAGTTCACGGCGACGATGAAGACGCTCATCGAAATCGACACGAGAACGTTCGCGACAAGGTAAATCGTTGAGTCGGTGATCCACCCATACGATGCGGTACCGATACCGACCAGGCCGAACGCTGCCATCGTGACGTGTTTGACACCGAATCTCTGGACGACACGGTTGGACAGGAAGAGTCCGGCAGCCGAACCGACGGCACCGAATGCGGAAATGACACCCCAGTGGGCAAACGTGACGTCAATGTTGAGAATGATGTCGGGCACGCGCGGAATGATCGCAGCGACAACAAACCCTTGGAGGAAAAACACGAGGATCATGGCGCGCTGCGCCTGCACCTGCCGTTCCCGCGAGATTACCACCACCGTTTGAGCCTAGCCCTCGTGCCCGTCGCGGTCACGATAGGCTCGTTTTTGGCATAGCAACGAGGAGCGGGCGAGTGGCTGACTGGAACGGACGCGTCCCCCGCATCGACGATGTCGACAAACTCATCGACGAATCAATCGAGCAGGTGAAAGCGTGGGTCGAAGCGGCCGCGGTCATCCCGCCATCACGCGCATCGGAACGCCTTGCCGGTGTCCTTCGTGACCCCAACGGTCTGGCTTTTACCGTTGGTTTTGTCGATGGTGTCGTGCGACCGGAGTCGATTCGCGTTGCCGCTCGAAATCTGCGCGCGCTGACACGAATTGTTCCGTCGTTTTTGCCGATCGTGCTGCGGGCTCTGATCTCACTCGGCGGTTTCGCCTCACGGTTTGTTCCCGGGCTTGTCATCCCCATTGCCCGTCGTGCGTTGCGCACAATGGTGCGCCACCTCATCATCGACGCCTCCCCGAAACGACTCGGTCGTAAACTGCGCACACTTCGCGACCGCGGGGTCGACCTCAACATCAACCTGCTGGGTGAGGCCGTCCTCGGTCCCGATGAAGCCGCGAAACGATTGCAGGGAACACTCGACCTTCTCAATCGGACCGACGTCGATTATGTGTCCGTGAAGGTCTCGTCCATCGTTTCGCCCCATTCACCGTGGGCGTTTAGTGAGGCGGTCGATAACATCGTCGAGGAACTCCTCCCCCTGTATCGATGTGCAGCGGAGTCGGAGACTCGCAAATTCATCAATCTCGACATGGAGGAGTACCACGATCTCGACCTGACAATCACGGTATTTCGGGCCATTCTCGACCGCGACGAGTTTCTCGGTCTTGAGGCGGGAATTGTGCTGCAGGCATATTTGCCGGATGCGCTCGACGCCATGATTCGACTGCAAGATTGGGCCGGAGCGCGGCGCGCACGCGGCGGTGCGCCGATCAAGATTCGTGTTGTGAAGGGCGCAAACCTGCCAATGGAACGCGTCGACGCCGAGATTCACGGCTGGGAACTGGCAACGGTTCGATCCAAGCGGGAAGCCGACACAAATTACAAACGTGTCCTCAACTACGCGTTCACACCAGCCCGCGTCGCCAACGTCAAGATTGGCGTGGCTGGCCACAATCTTTTTGACATTGCATTCGCCTGGACCCTTGCGGGAAGACGCACAGTGCGTGGTGGCATCGAAATTGAAATGCTCCTCGGGATGGCCGAGAGTCAGGCCGAGGCGGTTCGCGCGACAACGGGCAGCCTGTTGCTCTACACACCGGTCGTGCACCCGGCGGAATTCGACGTTGCGATCGCCTACCTGATTCGCCGACTCGACGAGGGCGCAAGCGAGGACAACTTTATGTCCGCGGTTTTTTTCCTCACCGAAGACGACTATTTCACGAGGGAAACCGAACGATTTGCGGAATCCGTTCGCGCGCTCGACGACACCGTTCCAACTCCTCACCGCACCGCCATTCGTCACCGCGTTGACTGGGATACGTTCGACAATGCGTCCGACACGGACCCGGCGGTGCCGGCAAACCGCCAGTGGGGAACAGAGATCATTCGCCGGTCGCGGAAATCAAAGACCGGCGTCGAGGACGTCGCCGCAGCGACAGTGCGCGACGCACAACGCTTAGAGAGCGTCATCTCCACGTCCGTCGAGGGCGGTCGTGCGTGGGGCCGTCGCACCGCCGAGTATCGCGCGCACGTTCTGCGAATGGTCGCCGCATCGTTTGAGGACCACCGCGCCGAACTCGTTGAAATCGCCATGTCGGAGACCGGCAAAACACTCGAACAGGCCGACCCCGAGATTTCCGAGGCGATCGACTTTGCCCGGTATTACGCGGAACGAGCGATGGAACTGGAAACGTTGGATGGTGCAGAATTCCATTCGGCGGACGTCACCCTCGTCGCGCCACCATGGAACTTCCCCATCGCAATCCCCGCCGGTTCAACGCTTGCGGCCCTCGCCTCGGGAAGTGCCGTCCTCTTCAAACCGGCCAGTCAAGCAGCGCGTTGCGGTGCCTACCTCGCGCAGTTGATGTGGAAGGCGGGCGTGCCCCGCGATGCCCTACAGTCGATTCAGATTTCGGACAAAGAACTTCGGCGCCGGCTCATCGCAGACGAACGAGTCAACCAGGTCATCCTCACCGGCGGGTTCGAAACCGCCGAACTCTTTCGCGAGGTGCGCCCCGACCTGCGAATCCTCGCCGAGACCAGTGGCAAGAACGCGATGGTCATCACCGAGTCCGCCGACCTTGACCTTGCAGCGAAAGATCTCGCCCACTCGGCGTTCGGCCACGCCGGCCAGAAGTGTTCGGCCGCATCGATTGCCATTCTCGTCGGTGGGGTGGCCTCGAGCGACCGGTTCCGTCGACAACTCGTCGATGCCGTTACCGCGATGGTCGTCGACTTTCCGACCAATCCGGAGTCGCGAATTGGTCCAGTTATAGAGCCGGCTCGGGGCAAGCTCCTGGAGGCGTTGACGACTCTGAATCGTGGCGAGCAGTGGCTGCTCGAACCCCAACAAGTGGATGCGCGCGGTCGGTTGTGGAGCCCGGGAATCCGCACCGGCGTCAAGCGACGCTCGTCCACGCATCTGATCGAGTTCTTCGGCCCCCATCTGTCCATCATGACCGCGCGAAACCTCACCGAAGCGGTGCGGATTCAAAACGAGGTCGACTTTGGACTAACGGCCGGAATCCACTCTCTCGACCCAAGCGAAGTCAACTATTGGCTCGAGAACGTCGAAGCCGGAAACCTTTACGTGAATCGCGGAATCACCGGAGCAATCGTTCGTCGCCAACCGTTCGGCGGTTGGAAGAAATCAGCGGTTGGTCCGGGCACGAAGGCCGGCGGACCCCACTACTTGCTCGGGCTCGGCTTTGTGACGCGCAGTGCGGCCACCGATGCACCGGACGAATTCCCCTCGGCGGTCAACGATCTCTTGCTGATGGCACAAACACAGCTTTCACCGGAAGACATGACTGCCCTCAAGCGCGCCGCATTCAGCGACACGGCTGCGATGGCACAGCATTTCGGCGCACACCACGATGAATCGGCGTTGGAAAGCGAAATCAACGTGCTGCGGTACCGTTCGTCGGCGTGCACGCTCTACCTCGGCCCCGATGCAACCCCGTTCGAGTGGTGGCGGGCGCTCATTGCGTGGGCACTTGTGCCAGACAATCACATCGCCTACGCGACAGACGTCCCGGCCGGCTTGAAGTCGGCACTCGCGATGCTCAACAAGGGTTTGACCGTTATGCCGAAAACTGCGATGGCCGGCACGATTACCGTCGGCGCATCCACCAATCGGGTTCGACTCGTTGGGTTCCCCGGCCGCTTCCGTCGCAGCATGCGCCAATCGTCAGTCAGTTTGTCGGTGTACGACCACGACGTCACCGAATCGGGCCACATCGAACTGCTGCCCTATTTCCGCGAGCAGTCGGTGTCCATCACCGCACACCGTTTCGGCAACCCGGTGCAGTGGGTGCGCGACCTGTCACTCGATTAGCGTCCGCGCTGCTCGGTAGGCTCGTACTGTGAAACTTCCTGATGTTGTCGGCTTTGACCGCCGTATCGTGTGGCTCGATTGCGAAATGACGGGACTGCGAATCAACACGGATGACCCCGCGCACCCCGATGACGAGATCTGCGAGATTGGTGTCATCGTCACCGACGGCAATCTCGTCCCCTTTGACAAGGGGATGACCGTCGTCGTCAAGCCGACCGACGGCGCGCTCGAACGCATGAACTCGTATGTCCGCTCCATGCACACGGCCAGCGGATTACTCAAAGAAATCCCCGGCGGTGTCTCGGTTTCCGAAGCGGAGCAGCTCGTCATGGACTATGTCACCCAGCACGTTCCCGAACAGTCGTCGGCTCAGATTGGTGGCAACACCATCCACATGGATCGCCGGTTCCTCGCGAAATACATGCCCGCCCTCGACGCGCACTTGCACTACCGCTCCGTGGACGTCTCGACCATCAAAGAGCTTGCGATGCGCTGGTTCCCCGACGTGTTTGCGGCGATGCCCGCGAAAAATGGTAATCACCGCGCACTCGCCGACGCCGTCGAATCGATTCGCGAACTGGACTTCTACCGAACTGTCCTGTTTGCCGTCGAACCCCTCGCCGGAGACGCACTGCTGACCGCCCGAGACCGGGTAGCGCAAAAGTGGCAAGAGTATCTGTCGTAGAATAGAACGCGTTGCGTCTGACGCACATGGTGGCTATAGCTCAGTTGGTAGAGCGTCTGGTTGTGGTCCTGAAGGTCGCGGGTTCGAGCCCCGTTAGTCACCCCACTGATTCACCCGCTTTTAGGAATTGACCGTCACCGTCGCTGTGCCGATCGGGTCGTTCTCGCCGATGTGTCGTCTGACCTGCGCATCCCATTCGTCCTGATGATCGGCGAACGATTCGCCATCGCGGCGGCGCAGTCGCTCGCGGCGTTCGCTATCCGCGCAGTCCACCCAGATGACCACATTGGCCATCTCTCGTGATGCGGGCGTGCTGATTCCACAACCATCGACGATGATGACGTCGGCCGGCGTAACGGTGATGTCACCGCCGGGCGCGCTCTTTTCCCAATCCCATCCCGTCACACGCCCGGGGCGCCCATTCACAAGGTTTCGGAGCACTCCGTCGATAACGGCGTTTCGACCCGATTCGAGCCCGCCCCAACCGGGGTAGACATCGTCGAGGTGGAAGATTGTGGCGCCAAGTTTTTCGGCCATCAGCGCCGACAACGAGGTCTTTCCGACCCCGCTCTGCCCTTCAATGAGAATGACGTGGGGTGCCTTAGATTGCACTGTTCCATTCCCCCGTCAGTGCGGTAATCGCCAGCGCGGCAACGCCAGACGATGTCACCGCAATCAGCAGGCCCCAGTCTCTTGACGTAAAGCGTCGATACGCAGTCCAGACGCGATCAGGTTGGGAAAAGCCGCGCACCTCGGCTATCTCGCTCATTCGAATAGCACGCCGAATGGCGATCACAAGGGTTGTCACCACGAGGGAGGCAAATCGGGTCGACAAGCCGGCTGCTCGTCGGGCCACGCGTGTTTCGGCGAGATCGGAAATGATGACGGGAACGAGTCGCAGCGCGATGAGCGAAGCCAACGCAGCTCGCTGCGGAACCACCCGGCGAACCACGGTCGTTGCGATGAATTCGTGCGGTTCGATCTGGGTAGCAATGAGAGCGGCCGGTATTGCGATGGCGAGGATTCGTGTGAACGCCGCAAGCGCTACGACGAAGGACCCATCGCTGATGGTGACGAGTCCCCAGTGGGCGTAAACGGAACCCTCGGGGCGTGCGTAAAGGAAGGAGGTGAGGCTCATGAGTGCCGCGACAGCAGTGATTACAGCTATTCGCCACCACGGAACGCGAAAACGCTCGACGGAAAGTGCGAGCGTGACGACGACGCCCGTCCCGACGATTACCGGCGTAAACACATCAACCGTCCAGATCACGGTGAGCGCTGGAACGACGCTCGCGATGAGGAGCGCGAGTGAATGGGGACGTGTTGAGGTCATCGCTTGCCGCGTTCCACCTGAATCACACGATGCGCCATCGCGTCGATGAAGAGCTGATCGTGCGTCGCGACAATAATCGCCCCTCGACCGGCAAGGAAGTCGCGCAAACGGTCGATGAGGTCGAGCCACGAGTTAGCGTCCTGACCGAACGATGGCTCATCAAGGAAGAGAACCCGAGGGTGCCGGGCAAGAGCGGAGGCAAGACCGAGACGACGACGTTCGCCCCCCGACAAGCTCTGCGGGTGTCGGGAGTCAAGACCCTTCAGCCCCACTGCGGCTCGTTCGTGCGGCGGTGCTTCGTCGTCAACACGACCCGAACCGAACCCGTACGCGGGGTTCTGCAAAACCGACGACACCTCCCCGACCAGTTCGAGGGCGGTCAGCCGGTGAGGTGCGCGATCAACCCCCGCGTAACGAACCTCACCGCGCTCCGGAGCGATCAGTCCGCCCAGTGCGCGCAGAACCGTCGATTTTCCCGATCCGTTATCGCCGACGAGAGCAACAACTTCGCCTTCCGACAGCTCGAAACCCGGAATTCTGATTCGCGAACGCGTCGCTGACCGGCCAACGACAAGATCCGTTGAACGGAGCACAACACTCGCATTTCGCTTGGGGCTTGTGGGCTTGGGAGCGGTTATATGTCCCGGAACCCAAACTCCGAGAGCGATCAGGGTCGAACGTTTCTTGGTCAGGACCGACTCGATTGGTCCATCGGCAACGATGCGACCGTCCGCGACGACAATCAGGCGGTCAACGAGCTCTCGCCAGACCTCGATGTGATGCTCGACAAGGACGAGCGCGACCGTTCGCTTCTCCAGGACTCGTGTGACAGAGTTCAACACGAGCGCGGTCGAGATGGCGTCGAGGCTCGCGGTTGGCTCGTCCATCAGGATGATGGGCGGCTTGCCCGCGAGCGCACTCGCAATGGCAAGACGTTGCTTCTCGCCACCCGAGAGGTTTGCGGTCGCGTGCCGTCGGGAGTGGGTGATGCCCGTCGCTCGCAAAGATTCACCAACCCGCCGGCGAACCTTTCGAACGGTGGATACCGTCGTTTCGGCAACGAACTCAATTTCTTCGCCGACGGTCGGGAAGAGGATCTGCTCGTCCGGTTCCTGTCCGACAAATCCGACAGCCGACGTAGACCGGACAAGAGTTCCGGATGACTGGCTCGACGCAGGATCATGCAAACCAGCCATCGCTCGAAGCAGGGTCGACTTTCCGCCACCGCTCGGACCCGTGATGAGGACCCGTTCACCCGCTCGGATTCGCAGCGTTATGTCCCGCAGCGCGGCATCGTCGCTGCCAGGGTGGCTCAGCGACCAGTCCGTGAACGTGATGAGCGTGTTGGTCACGTTAGCGACCAAAGTTCGCGAGGACTCCGGTCCTGGCGAGAACCGTCACGAGACCAGCTGACAGGCCGGCCCCGAGCAGTGCGCCCGACGCGGTCGCGCTCGACACATAAATCGACACGAACGTTGAATCTGTCCCCGGGTACCAGTACGCGACTTCAAGGAAACCCTGAACGAGGCCGCCGATTGCACCCGCGGTTATTGCCGAGCCCCACAACGATCCTCGGTAAACCCACAACAGGAGACCGATTTCGATCGCAAGGCCCTGTGCGGCGCCCAGTAGCAAGACACTAAAACCCCACTGATTTCCGATTGCCGCAGAGACCAACGACGCGAGCAGTTCGCCAAATAGAGCGGCACCCGGTCGGCGAATGATGAGCCCGACGAGCAATCCACCGACCAGCCAGACTCCGTCGAGCATCGCCACCAAACCAGGAGTAACCGCACCGAGCGGGATGCTTAATGGTGCATAGATTGCGTTCCACGCTGTAAAGACGACCCCCGCCGCGGCGCCGAGCACAGCGGCAACGACAAGGTCGACGGTTCGCCACGGTGGAAAAATTCGTGTCATGTCAGTGCACTTTCCGTTGTGCACGGGTTGGTACCTGCCTTCCCCGTCGGCATTACCCGAAGGGGTTCGACGGTCGGCGTGGTGCGCCCTCTCAGCCCTACCGAGCTCCCGTGGTGAAGCCCACTCTACTCCACACGCCTAGGATAAAAACATGCTCGAACTCCTCGCAGACCCGAACGTATGGTTGTCACTTATCACTTTGACCCTTCTTGAAATCGTGCTGGGGATCGACAACGTTATCTTCATCGCCATCCTGACCAGCAAGCTCCCCGATGAGCAACGAAATCGCGCACAACTAACGGGCTTGAGCATTGCGCTCGTCACGCGTTTGGCTCTCCTGGTAGCCGCCGCCTGGATCATGACACTCGACAAAGACCTTTTTGCGATCGGGGGAATCGGGTTCTCCGGTCACGACCTCATTCTGTTGGCCGGTGGAATCTTCCTTGTGTACAAGGCAACGCACGAGATTCACGAGAAACTCGAAGGCGCCGATGGCGAGCAGAACGCAACCGGCAGCGCGTCGCGGGCGTTCTGGGCGGTCATCGGTCAGATACTTGTCCTCGACATCATTTTTTCGATTGACGGAGTCATCACCGCAGTCGGGATGACGAACGAACTGTGGATCATGGTCGTCGCGGTGGTTGTTTCGTCTGCGGTCATGGTCGTCGCGGCGAAGTCGGTCAGCGGATTCGTCGAACGTCACCCGACGGTGAAAATGCTCGCGCTCGCATTCCTCGTGCTCATCGGAGCGGCTCTCATCGCGGAAGGCTTCGGGGTCCACTTGGACAAGGCCTTCATCTACGGTCCGATGGCGTTCTCCGTCGTCGTCGAAACTCTCAACATCACGTACAAGAAACGCCAGGCTCAGCGAACCAAGAAGGACATTGCGCCCGTTCACCTGCGACAACCAATCGTCGACGCTGCGCGCAAGCGCCCCTAAAGTTTGGTGATGCGTTTCGTGATGCGCTTGCCCCAGTGCATCGTCTTTGCAATCGGATAGATCGCGAGGAAAAATGCGGCGGGAACCCGCAGCATGCGGTCGCGCACTCCGTGGTGGTTGTAGGTGCGGTCGAATCGTCCGAAGTAGGACGCAATGTCCGACGGGCTGTCATCCATCCGCCTGCCGCTCATGCCGGCGAGCATCTTGGACGCATACACAATCTTGAGTCCGGCAGCGTTCACGTGCACCGCGAGGTCGAGGTCCTCGTGCATGAGGTCATCGACATCAGCACAGGTTTCGTCACGGACGGCCAGCCAAGCCGACCGCGAGATCGCCATGTTGGATCCGAACAAGAATTTATAGTCGCGCGCCAGCTTCCACATCGCTTTGCGAAGGGTGTTGTCCGCGATTTTTCCAAAACGGCGAAGGGGCATGTCGTAATAGACGACCGGGCCGGTGGCGGCAGCGACGGTGGGATCTGCGAATGCCTTGAGTGTCTCTTCGACCCAGTTCGGTTCAATAATCGAATCCGAGTCGATTCGGCCGATCACGTCACCGACCGCTGCGTCGAAGCCAGCGTTACGGGTCGGCGTGATTCCCTGCGCCGACGACTGTTGAAGCAAGATGATCGGCGCGGCCGGATACAGGGACTGATACTCCTTTACGACGGCAACCGTCTTGTCCGTTGACTTGTTGTTGACAACAATGATTTCGAGTGGGGCCACTGTCTGAGCAACGCACGATTCGAGGCAGGGGCCAATGGTGGCTTCCTCGTTGTATGCGGGAATGACGATTGAAAGAGTCTTCACCACGGTCCTTCCGGCGGGTCGTTCCGATTTTAGCGTGTGCGAGACGGCCTCGCGTCGCCCTTCGGCCACACCGCCGATTCACGGTTCTGTCGGTTCGTGACAAAACCGTTGCGCCGGAACGGGGTCGAAAGCAACATTGTGCGCTAGCGTTGAAGAGTTGTACATCACTCTCGGACAGTTTCGGGACACAGGGATGGCGACAGTGTCGGGCGAAGTACGTCCCTTCACACAGCAAGGAGAGCAGTAAACATGGCCACAGGCGTCGTGAAATGGTTCAACAATGAAAAGGGTTATGGCTTCATCACCCCCGACGAGGGCGGTGCCGACTTGTTCGCACACTTCTCGTCCATCGTGACTGACGGGTTCAAAACCCTCGCAGACAACCAGAAGGTTGAATTCGAAGTGACTCAGGGTGACAAGGGGCCTCAGGCTTCCAACATCAAGCCCCTCTAGTCTTCGTTACACCCAAAAACCCCGCACCTCGGTGCGGGGTTTTTGCATTAAGACCTGTCGAACGACTACTTGCTGATGCGCGGCAAGATGTACAGCGGAATCATCCAGGCCGCACACGCCATGAGGACACCGCCACCGAAGATGAGTGCTTCGTAACCGGGAACCTGGAATGCGTAGCTCATGACGGGGAATGACCCAACGAAAAGTACTGCGGTGAGTACTTTGGCGACTGTGTTCATAGGGAAATACTAACCCCATTCCTTATGCGTTAGCGCGCTCGATGACGAGTTCGCGCACACGCGCGGCGTCCGCCTTGCCGCCCATCGCCTTCATGACGGCACCAATTACCGCGCCGGCGGCCTCAACCTTGCCGTCGCGAATTTTTCCCAACACGTCGGGCTGGCTGGCGAGAGCGATATCGATCGCGGCGATGAGTGCCCCGTCGTCGGACACGACGGCAAGTCCGCGTGCGGCGATGATCTCGGCTACCGAACCCTCCCCCGCAATGAGTCCCGCGAGAGCCTCGCGCGCAAGCTTGTCGTTAATGGTTCCGGCGTCGACGGCTGCCTGCAGTTCGGCAACCTGCGCAGGCGCCACCAGGCTCGAGGCGTCGACGTTTTGATCGTTGGCGATTCGGCTCAACTCGCCCAACCACCATTTGCGCGCCGCCGCGGGCGACGAACCCGCTTCGACCGTTTCGCGAACCTCGACGAGCAGCCCTGCGTTGACCACCGATTGGAAGTCGAGGTCCGAGAATCCCCAGTCGGCCTTGAGTCGACGGCGCTCGGCCGCTGGCGGTTCCGGCAGCGCCGCGCGCAACTCGTCGATGAGTTCGCGCGACGGTCGGATGGGAAGCAAATCCGGCTCCGGGAAATACCGGTAATCATCGGCGTCGGACTTCGGGCGACCGGGCGAGGTCGTCCCGGTGTCCTCGTGCCAGTGGCGGGTCTCTTGGACAATCGCAACACCCTTGTCCAGCAGGGCGGCTTGGCGCTGAATTTCGTAACGAATTGCGCGCTCGATCGACCGCAGCGAATTGACGTTCTTCGTCTCCGTTCGGGTACCGAGTTTTTCGTCTCCGCGCGGACGCAGGGAAACGTTTGCGTCACACCGCAGGTTTCCGCGTTCCATTTTCGCTTCAGAAATTCCCAGGCCGCGAACGATGTCGCGGATGGTGGAGACGTACGCGCGCGCGACTTCGCCGGCTCGCTCTTCCGTGCCAAAAATGGGGCGCGTGACAATCTCGACGAGTGGGACTCCCGCTCGGTTGTAATCGACAAGCGAATACTCGGCGCCCTGAATCCGGCCGGTCGCACCGCCGACGTGCGTCAGTTTTCCGGCATCCTCTTCCATGTGGGCGCGCTCAATCGGGATCGTCACCATGTCACCGTTGTCGAGTTCAATTTCGAGCGACCCGTCGAACGCGATCGGTTCGTCGTACTGCGAGATCTGATAGTTCTTTGCAAGGTCGGGATAGAAATAGTTCTTTCGGGCGAACCGGCTCGACTCTGCGATTCCACAACCCAGAGCAAGGCCGAGTGAAATCGAGTACCGCACCGCGGTCTCGTTGACGACGGGCAGACTTCCGGGCAACCCGAGACAGACGGGTGTCACTGCGGTATTCGGCTCGGCGCCAAACACGTTGGGGGCGCTCGAAAACATCTTCGTCTTCGTTGAGAGTTCGACGTGAACTTCGAGACCGATCACCGGTTCGTAGCGCGTGAGGGCTTCGTCGAAGTCGACGAGTGCGTCTTTAGCCATTACTTTCCGCCTCCCACATAGTTCGGGGTGAGCGTCGAGAACGCGGCACCGCGTTTCGCGTCCAGCAGTGCTTCGATGGCTGCGCCGACCTCGTAGAGTCGCGCGTCCTCGCGGGCGGGAGCCATAATCTGAAGGCCCACTGGCAGGTTGTCCTCATCGGCCAGGCCGATGGGAATTGAAATTCCGGGAATCCCCGCCATGTTGACGGGAATCGTCGTGATGTCCGACAGCCACATCGCGAGGGGGTCGGCCAGTTTCGCTCCCAATTCCCACGCCGTCGTCGGTGCGGTCGGCGAGACAAGGACATCGACGTTGGCGAATGCCGCTGCAAAGTCTCGCTGGATGAGCGTGCGAACTTTTTGTGCTGAACCGTAATACGCGTCGTAATACCCAGCCGAAAGGGCGTAGGTGCCCAGAATGATTCGCCGCTTCGCTTCATCGCCAAAGCCGGCTTCGCGGGTAGCAGACATGACGTCTTCGACGGTCGGACTGCCGCTGGGGGTGACGCGCAGACCGAACCGCACCGAGTCGAACTTTGCCAGGTTGCTCGACGCTTCCGCGGTGAGAATCAGGTAGTACGCGGCAACCGCATACTCGAAGTTTGGGGTACTGACCTCGACGATTTCAGCTCCCTCGTCGGCGAGCGCGCGAATCGTTTCGTGGAATCGTGCGAGAACTCCCGCCTGAATTCCGTCCGTATCGAGCTCTTTGATGACACCGACACGCAGCCCTTTGAGCGAATCGCCGCGGGCACCGCGTCGAGCCGCTTCGGCGAATGACGGCCACGCTTCGGGGATTGACGTCGAGTCGTGGTGGTCGTGCCCACCGATGATGTCGTGGACCAGTGCCGAATCGAGGACCGTTCGTGACACGGGGCCGACCTGATCAAGCGACGATGCGAGGGCGATGGCGCCGTAACGGCTGACTCCTCCGTAGGTCGGTTTCATGCCAACAGTTCCGGTCAGGGCGGCGGGCTGACGAATCGACCCACCCGTGTCCGAACCGAGAGCGACGGGTGCCTCAAAAGCGCCGACGGCAGCAGCGGAGCCACCACCCGACCCACCGGGGATCCGTGTTCGATCCCACGAGTTGCGGGTGATTCCGTACGCCGAGTGTTCGGTCGACGACCCCATCGCAAACTCGTCCATGTTGGTCTT
>JBIILU010000030.1:0-8940 GCA_044338315.1 Microbacteriaceae bacterium
GCACATGACTCGCAATTCGTGGATTGTGCTGGCCATCCTCGCCGTCATCGCGTCGGTGTTTGGGATTGTCACGGCACTCAACCAGTCGAACACGGCATCGGCGCATTTCCAGGGGCAATGGGCCCTGATCGGAGCCAGTGACGCGTCCGGGGACATCGACACGACGCTGACGACGACCGCGCTCACCGTGGATGACTCGACCCTGAGCGGGTCCGTGTGCAACCGCTTCAGCGCAGACTATTCACTCACCGGCACAACGCTGGCCGTGAGGGAGGTTTTGACGACGGAAATGTGGTGCGACACACCGGCAGGCTTGATGGACGCCGAATCGCGATTTGTCGCCGCCCTGTCACGGGCGAACACTGTTCGCTACGAGGGCACCAATCTTGTCTTAATCGGCGTTGATATTCGCCTGGTGTTTGCGCAATCTACGCCGGATTAACAACGGAGTCGAAGTCGGACTGTTCGACGACTTCAATCACTCGGACCCCGTGCTTCTCTGCGTCAGCTCTCTTCGAGCCTGGCTTGCCGCCACCCGCAAAAACCAAATCGGTGTTCTTGCTCACGGAACCGGCGGTCTTCGCGCCGGCGCGGCGCACGGCCTCTTCCGCTTCGTCCCGCGTGTAACCCGGGATTGCTCCCGTCACGACGACGGTCATTCCGGCTAACGGCCCGTCGGTGGACTCCGTTAGTGCGCCCGGACCGGGGTGCCCGGGGATTTCGAACGGAACCCCGGCGGCACGCCAGCGCTCAACAATGTCACGGTGCCATTCGACGGTGAACCATTCGGCCAGGCTGGCCGCGATAATGTCGCCGACGCCGTCAACGGCGGCGAGTTCCTCCACGGTGGCCGACTCAATGGAGGACAACGAGCCAAAGTGTGCGGCAACCGCTCGCGCCGCGACGGGCCCAACGTGTCGGATGTTGAGTGAGACAAGGAAACGCCACAGGTCAGCAGACTTCGCCGTGGCGAGCCCGATCACCAATTTCTTTGCATCAGCTGATGGTGCGATGTCCTCGGTGCCGTCGAATGCAACGGCTTCGGGGTTCCACGGGTCTTTCTTTTTGTCGCGTTTCGCTTGGAACGGCATTTGCGTGACGGGCTCGCCCGTTGCATCGTCCAGCTTTGCCAGTCCCGTCTCACCGTCCTTGACCGCAACCTCGATGGGAAACAGCGCCTCGAGCGTGAGGTCAAAAAGTGCTGCCTCCGTCGGCAACGGGGGTGTCGCGGGGACGAGTGGTTGAGTGAGCGCAGCGGCGGTCACCTCGCCCAGTCCCTCAATATCGAGGCCGCCGCGCGAGCCGATGTGTTCAATTCGTCCGCGGACCTGTGCGGGGCACCGCTCGGTGTTGGGACAGCGCAAGTCGATGTCGCCTTCTTTTGCTGGGGCAAGCGGCGTGCCGCATTCGGGGCACCCCGTCGGCATCACCCATTCGCGCTCGTTTCCGGTGCGAAGCTCTGCCACTGCACCGAGGATTTCGGGAATGACATCGCCCGCTTTTCGCAGGATGACCGTGTCGCCCAGCATGACACCCTTTGCTGCCACGACATCCTTATTGTGCAGGGTCGCCTGGCGCACGACGGACCCGGCGACGCGAACCGGTTTCATGACCGCGTAGGGCGTCGCGCGGCCGGTTCGCCCGACGCCGACGACGATGTCCAGCAGTTCGGTGTACACCTCTTCCGGCGGGTACTTGTAGGCGATCGCCCATCGCGGCGCGCGTGACGTGGCTCCCAGCGTGTCGTGCAACGCCAGGGAATCGACCTTGATGACCGTGCCATCAATCTCGTGTTCGAGGTCGTGGCGGTGTTCGCGGTTGCGTTCGATGAACGTCCAGACGTCAGCGACCGATTCCGAGACGACCCAGTGCGGTGACGTCGGCATCCCCCACGATTTGAGCACAGTGTAGATCTCGCTTTGAGCGGCGACGGGCGGGTTGGCCCATGCTCCGATTCCGTGAACGTACAGGCTCAATCGCGACAGGCGGTCGTGCATCGCCACAAGCTGCTTTTCGTTTTTTGATTCCGCTTTTTGCCGCAAACTGCCCGAAGCCGCATTGCGAGGATTCGCGAATTGCTTCTCCCCCAATTCGGCCTGCCGGCGATTCAACGCCTCGAATTCGGCGGTCGAGAAGAACACTTCGCCGCGAATTTCGACCAGTGCGGGCACATCGGTGCCGACCAGGCGTTGGGGAATGCCGGGAATCAGCGCAACGTTTTCGGTGACGTCTTCACCCACGACACCGTCGCCGCGAGTGGCGGCTTGAACGAGCACGCCGTGCTCGTATCGAACGTTGAGAGCGAGCCCGTCGATCTTGACCTCGCACAGCCACCGGATCGATTCACCGGCATCGCGTTCGACTTTGCCCATCCAGTCGGTGAGTTCCGATTCCGCGAAGACATTGTCCAGCGAATACATTCGTTCGCGGTGAGTAACCGGGTCGAACAGTTGCGATCCCGTTGACGCGCCCACCTGCTGGGTGGGGCTGTCTTGGCTTTGAACCTCGGGAAACGCCCGTTCGAGTTCGGCCAATCGACGCTCCATCGCGTCATATTCGGCGTCGGGGACGAGCGATTGGTCGCTGCCGTAATACGCCTCGCGATAATCGGCGATGCGGTCGCGCAACGCGGAAACCTCGGCGTGCGCGTCAATCGAACTCAAGTCCTCAACGGGACGATCGAACGATTCGGGCACGCTCTCATCCTACGAGCGAGGTGCCTTTGCGAAACCTAGCCGAGACCGAGGATGTCGATAACAAACACCAGGGTGTCGCCACCGCTGATGTTCTCGCCCGAGCCGGCATCACCGTATCCGAGGTCGCTGGGGATGATGACAACCACGCGTGAGCCAATCTTTTGGCCGACCAGTGCGTCGTGGAATCCCTGAATGACACCGGACGTCGAGAAGGTGGCTGGCGAGCCGCGATCGAAACTCGAGTCGAACACTTTTCCGGTGTTCCAGTTGACGCCGTGGTAGTTGACAACAACCGTCGCGCCGTCGGCGACGGGGTCGCCGTCACCCTGGATAAGGGTCTCGATCGCGTACTCGGTCGGTACCGCTCCGGCGGGGATTGTGACCGTCGGCTTGCCGCCGTTGAACACAACGTCGGGGAAGCCAGGCATCGGGTCGACCGGGGTGCCGGTTGCCTCGGCGAGAGGCTCGGCCACGATTCCCGAGATGTCCACGACGAACAACAACACATCGTCGGCACCAAGCCCAGCAGAGGACGCCTGGTCGGCGAACGCTTCGGCATTGGGGATGACACCAATCACGCGCGTGCCAACGGTCGAGCAAATCAGCGTCTTTGACAGTCCCGCAAACTGGGTCGCTGCCGCATCAACGGGGTAGGAAACCTCCTGGCCTGCGGTGTACGCCGACGTTTCAATGAGCTCACCGGTCGTCGCGTTGTACAGGGTGTAATCCATCTGGATGGAGGAACCCGACGTCACGGGCTCACCATCGCCCTGGATGACGACCGTTCGCTGGGTGGCGTCAACGGCCAATCCCTTGTCAAACGTGACCGTTGGCTTGACTCCGAAGTCACCCTCTACGGTGACGGCCTTCGAGGCGTTGCCGTCGTTGGCGATGCAGTCGGCATTTGCCGGTGCGCAACCAGCAAGCCCGACGGCGGAGAGGGAAACAAGTGCAAGTGCAGTAGCTAAACGACGCATGAAACACCTTCGTGACAGGAAAATCGCGCCAACTGACGCGTATTACTAGTCTACGGTCGGCTCGTCCGCCCGCACGACTCCCACGATGTTTATGGGGAAATTCACAGATTTACGCAGGACGCACATGCCTTTGGCTTCCTCGTGCATTGCGCCAATCACCGCCGTGTCGGCTGCGGTGACAACGAGGGGCTTGAGCGTCACGGACGTCATGGCACCGGTTCCGCCCGAGAACTCCATCTCGCCCTCAACGTCGTCGATGTAATCGATGATCTCGATACCGTCTCGATTGGCGATATACAGGAACGACAACAAGTGGCACTGGGCGATGGCGGCCATGAGCATTTCCTCGGGATTCCACAGGTTCGGGTCACCCCCGAAATCGGGCGCAGCCGAGGTAACGAGTGCGGCGTGGCCGGGAATCGTGGCGAAGCCTTCGTGCGAATACTCGCGCACGAGTTCGCCATCGAACGCACGAGTGTTTCGCCAACGCAGGTTGAGGGCAAAAGTATGTCTCATGGGACCCGTTTCGATAGGAATGTTGTTCGTCAGAGGAGTACGCTAACGGTATGAATAGCGTAACCACCGATGTCGCACAAGAGCGCCGCATTGTCACTTCCGTTCCCGGCCCCAACTCGGAGGCCCTGCACGCACGTCGTTTGAAGGTCGTTTCGGCCGGAGTTTCGGCGACCTACCCGATCTACATCTCGCACGCCAAAGGCTCGGTCATTGTCGATGTCGACGGCAACCAGTACATCGACATGGGCGGCGGAATCGGTGTCACCACGATTGGTCACACGGACGACGCCGTCGTCGATGCAGCGATGGAACAGGCGCACCGCGTCACCCACACCCTGTTCACCGTCGCCGGTTACGAGTCGTATGTTCGCGTCTGCGAACTGCTCGCCCAGCACACCCCGGGGGATTTCGCCAAGAAGTCCGTTCTGGTGAATTCGGGGGCCGAAGCGGTTGAAAACGCGGTCAAGATTGCCCGCAAGTACACCGGGCGCACCGGAGTCGGCGTGCTCGACCACGGATATCACGGTCGCACCAACCTGACGATGGCAATGAACTTCAAGGCAATGCCGTACAAGCTCGGATTTGGCCCGTTCGCTGGTGACATTCACCACGCACCCAACTCGTACCCGTTCCACGACAAGTTGTCGGGTGCAGAGGCCGCCGCACGCACCATCTCGTACCTCGAAAAGAAGGTCGGCGCGACGGACCTCGCGTGCCTTGTCGTCGAACCGATTCAGGGTGAGGGAGGATTCATTGTCCCCGCCGACGGTTACCTGCCGGCTCTGCAGAAGTGGTGCAACGAGAACGGAATCATCTACGTCTCGGATGAGGTCCAGTCGGGCATCATGCGCACCGGTCGCTACTACGCGTCGGAGCACTTCGGTGTCATCCCCGACCTCGTCACCACGGCAAAGGGTGTCGCCGGTGGCTTCCCCATCGCCGCGGTCACCGGCCGCTCCGAAATCATGGACGCGAGTCACGCGGGTGGCCTTGGCGGAACGTTCGGTGGAAACCCGATGTCCGCAGCCGCCGCCGTTCAGGTCTTCGAGGAAATCGAGAAGCGCGACCTGCTCAAGGAGGCTCAGCGAATCGAGAAGACTCTGAAGGGTGCGCTGACCACTCTGCAGAAGAAGTTCCCCGTCATCGGAGACATCCGCGGAATGGGCGCGATGATTGCCATCGAGTTCACCGAGCCCGGAACCGATACCCCGATTTCGGACATCGTCCCGAAAATCACCGCGTACGCGATCCAGAAGGGCGTCCTGCTCCTCTCTGCCGGAACCTACGGCAATGTGCTCCGTTTCCTCCCGTCGGTCGTCACGTCGGACGAGCTCTTGCTCGACGCCGTGTCCGTCATCGACGAGGCGCTGTCGAGCTTCTAGATGCATCCCCTTGCGGTCGATGGTTGCGTTGAACTTGCGGCCATCGACCGTAATGGTTTAATCGAGTCGCGGCACCTCGGCGCATTCGTCGTCATCAACGCTGCGGGAGAGATTCTGGAGTCGGGCGGCGACATCGACGCGATCGTTTTCCCGCGGTCGACCCTCAAACCGCTTCAGGCCGTCGCCCTCCTCCGGGCCGGGGCTGACCTCGAGGGTGTCGATCTGGTTCTCTCCACCGCGTCGCACTGCGGATCGCACCGCCACACCGACCACATCGAGTCGATGCTGACACGGGACGGGCTCAGCGTCGATGACCTCGGGTGTCCCGCGCAGTGGCCGCTGGGTCTTTCCGACAAGGCAGACCGAATTGCCAACGGCGAGAAGCCGCAGCGAATCACCATGAACTGTTCGGGCAAGCACGCCGGATTCTTGCGGACGTGTATTGCCAACGGCTGGGACACCACCACGTATCTCGAGGCGACTCACCCGTTGCAGGTGACGATTCGCGAGGTCATCGAAGAGTTCACCGGCACAACCGAGTTGTGGCCGGCGGTAGACGGTTGCGGTGCGCCCCTCTATGGAATGAGCCTCCGCGCTCTCGGCACGGGACTTGCCCGCATGTCCGACGGGACAGATCCCGACGCGACAAAACTTGTCAACGCTGTTCGTGACAACCCGTGGGCGCTGGACGGACCCGGTCGAGACAACACGCGTGTCATCGAGGTCACGGGAGCCATCGCCAAGATCGGTGCCGAGGGTGTCTTGCTCGCCGCTCGCGACGGAATTGCCGTCGTCATCAAATGCCTCGACGGATCCCAGCGCCCGAACACAGCGGTCGCCGTCACGCTACTCGAGCGTCACGGCGTAATTGACTCGGCAGCGCGAGACACCCTGATTCGCGAGCTCGTGGAGCCCATCACGGGTGGCGATGCGATTGTCGGTTCTCTGACAATCAGTGTCTAGGCGACGATTCCCAGCCGCTTGCGTCGGATGGCGCCGCCGACCTGAGCGGTCACGACACCGGCAATTGCGAGGATGAACACGGCCGACGCGAGGACGTTCGCTTCAGCCGGGATTCCACGGGACGCAGCGGTGTAGATGAACGACGGCAACGTATCGACCGGCCCGCGGTTGAAGTTTGTGATGATGAAGTCGTCAAACGACAGTGCGAAGGCGAGCAGCGCACCGGCAACGATTCCCGGCAATAGCAGCGGGAAGGTGACCTTCCACCAAACCTGCGACGGATTCGCGTAAAGGTCTCGTCCAGCCTCTTCCAGCTTGGGATCAAGACCGGCAACGCGAGCGCGGACCGTCACGACCACGAACGAGATGCAGAACATCACGTGAGCCAAAATCACGGTGAGCATTCCCTTGGGCATTCCCGCATTCAGGAACTGTGCCGCGAGGCCGGCCCCGAGGACAACCTCGGGCGTAGCCATCGGCAGGAACAGAAGCAGCGTTGTCGCGGCACGGCCCTTGAACTTGTAGCGCACAAGCGCAATGGCAATCGCGGTACCGAGCACCGTTGCCACAACGGTCGACACCGTCGCGATAATTATCGAGTTCGCGAAGGCCTGGCAGACGCCCTGGGCGTCACACACGTTGAGCCAATTGTTGAAGGTGAACCCGTTCCAAATGATGTTGGTCCGCTTTGAATCGTTGAACGAAAACATGATCGTGTAGGCGATGGGAACCATCAAATAGATGAGCGCCAGAATGCCGTAGAGCGGCAAGAGTAGCTTTCCGAATTTCACAGCAGGTCGTCCGTTCCGCTCTTGAACACATACGCCGACACCAGGATAAGGATCGCACCCATGAGGAGAAGCGACATCGATGCGGCGTGCGGATAGTTCTGGAGGACGAGGAAGTTGGATTCGATGACGTTACCGATCATGGACGTCTGAGTGCTGCCCAAGAAGTTTGCGGAGGCGTTGACGTAGTCACCCGCCGCGGGGATGAACGTCAACAGTGTCCCGGAAACGATTCCGGGAAGCGTCAGCGGAACGGTGACTTTCCTGAACGTGGTCAGCGAGTTTGCGTAGAGGTCGTTGCTGGCCTCGATGAGCCGCAGATCGAGTCGTTCGATGCTCGTGTACAACGGCAGCGTCATAAAGGGAATGAAGTTGTAGGCCAAACCAAAGATTACGGAGATGGATGTCCCGGTGATGTGTGCGTCCGGCGGCAGAATCGCAAACGCCTTCATCGTCCCGACTATCCAGCCCTGATCAGCAAGCAACTGCTTCCAGGCAACGGTTCGCAACAGGAAGGAGATAAAGAACGGCGCGATGACGAGAACCAGGGCGAGGGACTGCAAAAGCGGGTAGGGCCTGAGCCTCACGCCGATGAAATAGGCCAACGGATAGCCGATTGCGAGTGCGATCAACGTCGCGATGGCAGCGTAGGTGAACGATCGAAGCGAGTGTTCCCCGTACATCCCGAGTACCTCGACGTAGTTCTCCCAGCGGAACGCGTAAACGTATTCGCCAATGAACGCAGCGGGGGGCGCTGTCTTGAACGAGGTGAGGACCAGCGAAAACAGCGGTGTGAGGAAGAAGAGCAACAGGTAGACAATTCCGGGCAACAGTAGGAACCACGCCACGCGGCTTTTCTTCTGAGACGCAGCCGACACGGCAGTGCCCGTCGGTCCGTGACTAAACGCTCCGATTGCCATCGCCGGCTACTTCGCTTGAGCGGCGAGCGTCGTTGTGCTCGTATCTGAATCGTGGAAGTCTTGGGCCTCGAGCGGAATGCCAAACGAGAATTCCGAGTCCCATGACAGCCACACCTCGGTGCCAGCCTTCACGATGTCGCCGTCGTTCTGTTCAAAGACGGTCATTGTCGAGAGTCCAGGAACTTCGACCAGGTACTGAGTCGAGACACCGCTGAAAGACGCGTCGAGGACTTTACCGGGACCGATAAGCGAGCGTGATTTCGATGCCGCCGGCTTGGCGCGGGTAATCGCAATCTTTTCGGGCCGAACGCCGACCGTGATTTCCCCCGACGTGACGGCACTTCGCTTCGTCGGCAGTTCGAGGGTGAGCGATCCAACCGCGACCGAAATGGTCGACGCCGTACCACCGGTGACTTTTCCATCAAAAAGGTTCGATTGACCGAGGAACGTTGCAACGAACCGCGTCTTCGGCAATTCATAGAGCTCAGCAGGGGCGCCCATCTGCTCGATCTTGCCCTTGTTCATCACCGCGACCGTGTCGGCCATGGTCATGGCTTCCTCTTGGTCGTGCGTCACGTGAAGGAAGGTAAGACCGACCTCGGACTGGATGGCCTTGAGTTCAATCTGCATTTGTCGTCGCAGCTTGAGGTCGAGCGCACCGAGAGGCTCGTCCAGCAGCAACAGAGCGGGGCGATTGA